>CAZBCG010000004.1:0-240957 GCA_964490705.1 uncultured Balneolaceae bacterium
TGTATAGCAATATGTTACAAAGATTTATAACATGCTATACTTCACTAGACCCTTATTAATATTTGTTCGGTAGGGGCCACAGAGGGACTCAAAGACAGTGGGGCATATTCGGCTTCCAAACATGCACTTTTGGGATACACGCGCTCACTGCGTCAGGAGCTGATGGAAACAGAGATCGGAGTTACGGCTATCAATCTGGGTCAAACGCAATCTACTTCCTGGGAAGGTTCGCTCATTGATCGCGACTTGCTGATCGATCCCGATGATGTGGCAAAAATTATCCTGAATGTAACGCAATTATCTCCGCGAACGGTGGTAGAAGAAATTCTGGTGAAGCCTCAGCACGGCCGCGTACCGCCGATGTGATTTTATCCATCCTTGTTCCTTCCCTAAGATTAGGGAAGGAAACCCTTATAAAAAATTCTTGAGTTGATGAAGCGTTTTTCTCCCTACTGGTAGGGAGAAAATTAAAGAGGGTCAACTCTAATAAGCCAGCAACTTTTCCAACGTTTCCTTTACCCTATCGTCTGCCAGGTAGTGCTTTTCCAGCTTGGGACTAAAAGGCACGGGAATATCCAGAGAAGAGCAGCGCAGGACAGGGGCATCGAGATCTTCAAAGCACTCTTCGGTGATCAGGGATGATAGCTCGCTCATGGGTCCGAGCGTGGTAGAGGGCTCTTGCAAAAGCAGTACTTTATTTGTTTTAGCTACTGATTGTTTAACCGTCTCAAAATCCAGCGGAGCCAGACAGCGTAAATCTACAATCTCAATTTCCACTCCATTCTCAGCATATTCATCCGCAATTTCCTGCGCCCAGTGGACGCCCATACCATAGGTAATGATCGAAGCATCAGATCCATCGCGATGGATTCTAGCTTTTCCGAGTTCTTCCGGGGTACAATTATCGGGCGTTACTTCGCGGATGCTCCGATACAATTTTTTATGCTCGAAAAAGAGCACGGGATTGGGATCATATAGCGCGCTATACAACAGGTTTTGGGCGTCTTGAACGGTGGCAGGGACCACAATCTTCAAACCAGGATGCTGCATAAACCAGCCCTCGGGTGATTGGGAATGAAACGGTCCCGCGCCAACACCCGCACCGTGCGGAGCCCGAATAGTCAAATTCAACGGTGGCATCCAGCGGTATTGCGCCTTCGAAATATTGTTGATGATTTGATTGAATCCACAGGAAATAAAATCGGCGAACTGCATTTCCACGACCGGCTTGAAGCCCTCCAAGGCCAAACCGATACCGCAACCCAACGCCCCGGCTTCGATAATAGGCGTATTGCGGATGCGGTCTTTTCCAAACTGATCCATAAAGCCTTCAGTGACTTTGAATACGCCGCCATACTCGGCAATATCCTGTCCCATAATGACGAACTCCTCATCTTCTTCGAAGGCCTGTTTTAGTGAAAATTGAATAGCATCCACAAAACGTTTCTCGGATGATTGTTCAGCAGGGGAGGTGTCGGGTAAATCGACAGGAGCAAATAAGCGATCGGTTTCGGTTTGAAGATCAAAGACCGGTTCATCGGCATCCAGTGCTCGGTCAAGCTCTGGCAGAAAGCTTTCATCGACTTCATTTTGAATGGCAGCTAATTCATCATCCCCGGAAACAATTTGCTCTTTTTTAAGCCAACGAGCAAAGCGGTCGATGGGATCGCGCTCTTCCCATTTGTCAAACTTTTCATCGGGTACGTAAAAGGTGCCGGAGGCTTCTTCGTGACCGCGCATTCGAAAGGTTTTGGCCTCAATCAGCGTAGGTTTGCCATCAAGCGCCTGATCTTTGGCTGTGGATACAGCATCCATCACGGCAAAAATATCGTTGCCGTCTATTTTCATGCCTTCCAGACCGTAGCCCTGGGCACGATCAACCAAATCCTCACAGGCATACTGCTCGTTGGTAGGAGTTGAGAGGCCGTAGCCGTTGTTCTCAATCACAAAAATTACCGGCAGTTCCCACACGGCAGCCAGGTTCAGCGCTTCATGAAATTCGCCCTCGCTGGTGGCACCATCCCCGCAGAAGCTGGCGGCAACATAGCCGCTGTCGCGCAGTTTTGATGCCAGTGCTAATCCATCGGCAATGGGCATAGTGGCCGCCAAGTGGGAAATCATGCCCACAATGCGTTTTTCGGGAATCCCGAAATGAAACGATCGATCGCGTCCGCCGGTATAGCCATCTGCTTTACCCAACCACTGACAAAAAAGTTTATAGAGATCTACGCCGCGAGTGGTAAACAATCCCAAATTACGATGCATCGGCAGCAGGTAATCCTCATCATCGAGTGCAGAAGTTACGCCAACAGCAATGGCTTCTTGTCCCATGCCGGAGAACCACTTGCTGATTTTATTCTGTCGCAACAGCTTGAGCATGCGCTCCTCGATACGACGGGGCAGCAGCAGGTTTTTGTACAGCGTGAGCACCTGCTGTTCGGTTAACTTTTTTTTCGGCTCGATCATTAAATATTGTTGAAAATTATGTAATTTAATCGGCTAATTCTGAGAGCAAACATGGGGCAGTTAATCAATAATTGCAACCGATGTTTACGATTCTTTTGATTGATTTCTCTCGGTGATATAAATATGGAAAGCAATATATAGGTTAAGAGAACAATGGAAGCACTGGGGCGTCAAGTTTTAGTGGAGTTTTATGACTGCAATACTGAGAAAATCAATGATGTAGAATTTATAGAATCATCTTTCTTGGAGGCTACGCGTGCCTCGGGCGCGACGATCATCTCCCATAACTTCCACAGATTTAGTCCGCACGGCATTAGCGGCGTAGTTGTGATTGCCGAGTCGCACGTTTCTATCCACAGCTGGCCGGAATATAATTATGCCGCCGTCGATATTTTTACCTGTGGCGATACCATTGATCCGTGGGTGATTCAAGAGCATCTCAAAGAGGCGCTGGAGTCTCAGAATATTTCGAGCATGGAGATGAAACGCGGTATGTTTAAGACTGAGCCGGGCAAGAAGCTGTTATTTAAACCGCAACAAGCGAATCAAAATAATTAAGAGTACCAGTATATCAATTATGGTTATTATCTTTGAATAAGGTCATCTTCCTTAGTCTCCTTTTGAAGGGGAAATGAAGCTCTGCTGAATAGGGGGATGAATATTTATAAGAAGAGGTTAAAATTGATTTTAAAAGTAAAATAATGTCAGAATCCTCACCAATTACATCTGTTCAGAAACTTATGATGGTCAATACGCCCAATATTTACTGCTTGGTAAAGGGCGCAGCAGAGGGACATACTCGGTTGAATGCCTTCGACAATTCACTGCTCAATGCCGGGGTGGGTGACACCAATCTTATGCGGATGAGCAGTATTTTACCGCCGGGTGCTGCCCAGCGCTCGATCGATGATATCGATCTGCCGGGCGGCGGATTAATTCCCTTGGCTTATGCCCAGATCGACTCTACAACACCGGGACGCTATATCTCATCGGCTGTTGCCGTGGGCATCCCCGAGGATGAATCTCAGCCGGGCGTAATTATGGAGTTTGAGGATCACAGTCGCCTGCAGAACGTAGAAGAAATCGCACGCCAAATGGTGATTGATGCTTTTGAATATCGCAAGCGGGAGCTGAAAGAAATCAAATCGATCGGCATTGAACATAAAGTCGAAAATTGTGCTTCGACCTTTGCTGCTGCGGTACTTTGGTACGAGTAAAGGCAGCTTTCAGTCTTCAGCTTTCGGCTTTTTAGTGAATAAAAGTTAGCTGAGAGCTGATTGCTGACAGCTTATGAGATAATTCAGAAAAATGAATTTAAGTTTATGTCGCTGACTTACAACGAATTCTACAACGGTCGAACAGGATTAACCGTCGGGATTAACAAAGTGCTTTTTTCAGAGCAGACGCCGTATCAAAAGGTGGAGGTGCTGCAGACCGATACCTGGGGCAACCTGATGACCATCGACGGCATGGTGATGCTTTCTGAGAAAGATGAGTTTGTGTATCACGAGATGCTGACTCATGTGGGGCTATTTGCGCATCCCAATCCCGAGCGTGTGCTTATTATAGGCGGCGGTGATGGCGGCACGGCCCGCGAAGTCATGCGCCACAATTCAGTCCAGCAGGTGGACATGGTTGAAATCGATGAAGCTGTAGTTTGGGCATCTAAAAAATATTTATCCAAGGTGGGAGACTGGAAGAATCCCAAGCTGAATGTATTGATTAAGGATGGTATCGAGTTCGTCAAAAATATCGAGGATCCGTACGATGTGATCATTATTGACGGTTCTGATCCCGTAGGTCCGGCCGAAGGATTGTTTGAAACGGACTTTATGCAGGCTTGTTATGATGGATTAACGGCCGATGGAATCCTCACTGCCCAGACCGAAAGTCCGTGGGTGTATGATTACCACAAGAGTATGCAGCAGGTGTTTTCTGCGCTGGATGATATTTATGAAGTTACCAAAATGTACTTGGCGCATATTCCGCTCTATCCCGCGGGTATGTGGTCATTTGCCTTTGCCAGCAAGGGAGCTAATCCGCTCAGCAGAGAAACGATGAAGCGCGTGGAAAAGGGGCTGTCGGCATTTGGAGATGAGCTAAATTACTACAACACGGATATCCACCGGAGCTGCTTTGCACTTCCTAACTTTGTGGCTGATATTATTGATTAAAGTAATTACACAAAGATTCACAAAGAAGCTCAAAGCTACACTAAGATTTGCTCTGTGATTCTTTGTGTCTGCTTCGTGTAGCTTCGTGATATAATCTCCAAAATCTGTTGTAATTGAAGATGTAGTATTTTGTACATTGAATTTTCTTTTCAGAAAGTAAGATGATTTTATAACTAATTTTAGAATCATCCCCCTCAGTCCCCTTTGAAGGGGGAAGGATTCGAATGATCTTGCCGAATCAAGGGGGATGAATAAGGTTTTTTCGTTGAATTTCTCAAACCGACTGGCATACATTTACGTCCTGATTGGCGCTGCACTTTGGGGCATCATTGGGCTGTTTATTGATGCACTTTCCCAAGCCGGATTTTCTTCCCTGCAGATTGTAACGCTACGAGTTGTGAGTGCCGCGGTGATGCTGGTGTGCTTCCTAGCAGCCAAAAGTCCCGAACTGCTTAAAATAGATCTCAAGGATTCATTAAGCTTTATCGGCACGGGCATTTTCAGCATCGTCTTTTTCAACTGGTGCTATTTTACTGCGATTGAAGAAATATCACTTTCCGTTGCAGTAATTCTGCTTTACACCGGACCGGCTTTTGTGGCCATATTATCCCGTATATTTTTTGGCGAATCCCTAACCAAACGAAAAGTTGGTGCATTGGTGGTAACACTGATCGGTTGTGCGCTGGTCGTCAAATTGGTACCGGTTGGCGATCAAAAACTGTCTTGGTACGGTATTTTAGTGGGATTGGGATCCGGATTCGGCTACGCACTCTACAGCATTTTTGGCAAGCATGCCCTCAAAAAATATGAGTCGCTTACCGTCATCACCTATACGTTTGTATTTGCATCAGCCGTGCTTTTGCCAACCAGCGGACTGACCATCGAATTTGATCAGCTTGCATCCAAACACATTTGGTTGCAGATTTTGGGACTCGGTTTCTTTCCCACAGCACTGGCATACATGCTCTATACACAAGGTTTGTCCATGATCGAAAGTAGCCGGGCATCCATCACCGCAACGATTGAACCGGTCGTAGCAACACTAATTGGCGTTTGGGTTTTTGATGAGCTTTTGACAAGCTACCAAATAATCGGAATGCTGTTGATACTCACCGCCGTTGTATTGATACAGTTAAAACGGCGTCGGTTTTCACCTACATAATCAATAATTCTATGTTCAATATTATCAAGTACATCAATCAACTGTTGGCAAATCTCGGGATCACGGGGAAAAACGCGATCTCGGGATGGGCTGTGATCAGCATATTTTTTAGTGCTATTGCTGCACTGATGTTTATTTTTGCGGGCTATGGTTACCAGTGGGGCTGGTGGGGATTAGGCACGGCCTTTACCTGGATTTTGCCAATCAGCACAATATTTGCGCTTATTGGTTTTTCACTGGCTTTGATATTTGGATTCCTGCGATGGAAAAATCCCGATAAAAAGGGAGTAAAGGTTGCTGCGTTAGGACTTTTATTAGGCATTGCTGTGCTGGGCACCGCAGGATACTGGTTTAACGAAGCCCAGAAATATCCGCCGATTCACGATATTACCACTGATATTGATAACCCACCTAAGTTCGAAGCTATCGTTCCGCTCCGGGCTAATGCTGCTAATGACACTACCTATGGGGATCAGGAGAAAGCGGATACCCAGCGCGAACATTATCCCGAAATTCAAACGCTTTATTTAGATATGGAATATGATGCAACGTTCGATCGCGCGTTGGCTGCTGCAGAACAGATGCCGTGGGAAGACATTGTGACTGAGGATAGAGAGCGAGGAATTATCGAAGCCGTGGATGAGCTGCCTTGGTTTGGCTTTATCGATGATGTCGTTATCCGTGTGGATACGTCCGAAACGCCGAATCGCAGTAAAATTGATGTTCGTTCAGTGTCGCGCATCGGTCGGGGAGACATCGGTGTTAACGCTCATCGTATTAGGGATTATTTGCAGATGGTAAAAAGACAATGAGCCTGATTTAAATTAAAAGTACTTTTTACTTCAAAGTTTGCATAAAAGTACTGCTGCACAAGAACTACAGAATAATTTTTACGTAATGTCTTCCTTTTCTTCAGATTCAGAATAAAACAGATACAACAATCCGCTTGCTGCTAATAAAGCCAACACTTCGAGTAGGAGAATATCAACTGCAATTTCAGCCTCTTCAGAGCTTATTTTTGAACCACCCATACGTCCGTACTCATCATCATAAATACGTTCGTAAGACATAGGCGGTTGGTAAATGGGGCTCCACTGAAGTTCGTTTGAGGATTCTATACGCCAGGGACAAAGAAATACGACCACCAAAATTAGGCCTGAAACTACTGTGGCAACGACCATATTTTGTCGTTCATTCATGTTATTCTATTCTAAATGAGTGTTGATCGTTCGGGGTTTTATCATAATAAAATATTGCAGTCTTTTCTTTCCACATAGTGGGATTTATTTCGTCCGAACACTGGGTTTGTGGCCGGGCGAATGGGATAGATCTCATTATTCAGGCAGCGGCCGTACCAAAATATTTTTGTAATACACCTTACTTTGGGGATCGTGTCCCTGCAAGGCAAACGTCCCTTGGTCTAATACTCGTCCTTCGCGATCTACATTTTCCGGTTCGGTGTATTGCACCATCGTTTTGCCATCTACTTTTATGGTGATGTCTTTGCCCTCAACTTTGATATACATCGTAAACCATTGGCCGTCTGTTGCCGGCGGATCGGTAATATCATCGATCCCGTACAGGCTTGCAGTCCGCCGCGGATCCCCTTCATAGGTATTATTTACCTGCGCTTCGTAGCCTTTTGATGGCCAGCCGGTATCTTGGTACTCTGTATGAAAATAGATTCCCGAATTTGATCCCTCGGTAGTCATCACATCGGCCTTAAACTCAAAATCCTTAAAATTGTGATTTTCCACCGATCCCACATAAAAAAGGTGGGCGCGCGGACCGTCAGTGACGATTTTGCCATCTTCAACAGAAAAGGTTCCCGGATGTTCACTTGCTTTCCATCCATCCAATGATTCCCCGTCGAAAAGCGGGATCCATTTGTCAGATGATTGCGAAAAAGAAGTACTGATGGTTAAGAGAACAAACGTAAAAACGAAGAACAGGATTTTAGATGACAAATGACGCATAATGAGGCCTTCTCTAGTTTACATTTATGATGCCAGAATTCACTAACTATAAATATACTTTAATTTTCTTGTGATACTATATCTTTAGCTAAATTAAAACTCTGAATAGAGTTGTTAATATTCCAGAAATAAATGTTCATTAAATGTATTTTTTGATTGGTACCTAACGGCCTTGCGGACTACTACGCCGAAGTAGCACCGCTACGTAGGCTGTACACAAGGGGTGCACGAATGAATGTTGAATTGTTAAATAATGAACGGAAAGCTAAAAAGCCAAAAAGTTGGCAGTGACCTGCTTACCGAAGCCATGCCTACGCGTAAAGCTTTGGCAGGCAGGCTTTTTGAAGTGTAGGGGGGGGCGCCCGTTCTACGGGGTCCGAGTTAATGCGCGGGATCTTTCCAAAAAGGAAGTCCTCACTTAGATTAGCGGTAATCAACCCTAACTAATCCAAGGAGGACCTCATGACCTATGTAGGAATAGATCTTCACTCGAATAATATGGTAAATGTAGCGATTAACGGCAATGGAGAAGTGATCCGGGAGGCCAAGTTGCCGACGGCCACCCGAGCACTGGAGGATTTTTTCGGTTCATTTGACGGGCCTGTGAAAGTCGTCGTCGAATGCACCAGCAACTGGTATTGGCTGTCGGACTGGTGTCGAGCCAATGGCGTGGATCTGACGCTGGCCCACTCAAAGATGGTCAAGGCGATCAGCTACGCCAAGGTAAAAACAGACAAAGTGGATGCGAAAACATTAGCAGAACTGCTCCGGGCGGACCTTATTCCGGAGGCCTACCAAGTACAACCCGACCGGCGGGAGCTGCGAGAGCTGACGCGCGGACGTCTTCGGCTGATCCAGTGGCGGGGCAAGCTGCAATCTACGCTGTGGAACCAGGCCATCAAGTACAACGTGAAGATCAACGGAAGTCAGTGGAGAGAATTGAAAAAGCTACAACAGTGGCTCCAGCCACAGTTGCCACCGGCAGCGAATTTGCAGATCCAGCTAATGCTCGAGCAAATCAGTCAGCTGCAGCAGCATATCCACCGGCTGGAGGAGGAGATTGAGAAGCAGATACCTTTCGAAGCCTCGGCCGAGCGACTGATGGCCGTGCCGGGCTTGGGGAAAGTAGGTGCCTGGACGATCTTGGCAGAGATTGGGGACATCAACCGATTCCCGAGTGCCAAGCAATTTACCAGTTATTGTCGGCTGGTACCGGGGGCCAAAGACAGTGGTGGGTCCCATCGGCATACCTCAGGCAACAAGGATGGGAACCGGTACCTGAGAGCGGCTTTCGGACAGGCCGCGGTTTCAGCCTACACCCATTACAAGGTGGTGAAGAAATTTTATCGAAAGATTACCCGGCGGAGTGGTCGTCCTGTGGCACGAGCCGTGGTCGCCAAGGAATTGGCCAAAGGCGTCTGGCATATGCTGACAAAAGACGAAGAATATAAAGGATTTAAGGGGCAGCCCGTCAGGGCGGCCTCGCAAACCTGCTGGCCCCAACCGATAAGCCCGTTTACCTAACCGGGACACGTTACGTAAGCCCGTGCGCGGGATTGGGACATCGGTTGGCTGGCCGGTTAAAGATCTGGGATAGTGGCTCGATTTGAGCTACAGCTTCTGCCCATTGGCGGAAGATAAGCCCGTAAAGGGGTTTGGATGCCGGCAGGTAATCCGAGCTTGATCAGCGACACCGGTTGCCAGTTAAAGGTTTGAAACAAGGATTTATTGAAATGCTGTAGCTAGATGTAGGTGAGGACTGTCTGCTTGACATTTTCCTTTTTAAAGGGGTTAGGGAAACGATAATACTTTTCGAATTTTGGCGTTGGATATTTGGAAATATAATTATAACATTGTTATAACAATGTTTAAGTAAAAGTGAACCGCTATGGAAACTAAAATTAGAAAAATTGGAAATAGTTTGGGCGTAACCCTTCCTAAGCAATTGATAGACGAACTCCACCTTAAAAGAGGTGACAAATTAACTATCGAAAAAAATGGTCCTAATTTAGAACTCAAACCAATGGATCCCGAATTCGAAGAATGGGCAGAAGCCTATCGCCAGGCAAATACCGATTACAAAGAGGTGTTGAAAGAATTGGCGAAATGATAAAATTCTTAGATAAAGAGACGGTTTTGGCTTTTCATCGGGATCAAATAAAAATCTATGGCGGCAAACAAGGAATTCGAGACGAAGGATTGTTGGAGTCGGCACTTGCTCAACCACAAGCAACTTTTGGAGGAGAATATGTGCACGATAGTATTTTCCATATGGCAGCCGTTTATGGATTTTATATTTGTAAGAATCATCCATTCTTCGACGGAAACAAGAGAACAGCATTAGTAGCGATTTATACCTTTCTATACGTCAATGGCTATCGCCTGCAAGCAGATAAAAAAAGTATATATGCTGTGATGATTGATTTAGCGAATGGAAAACTTGAGAAAGAAGAGTTAGCTCAATTCTTGGAGAAGAATACCAAAGAGAGGAAGTAGCGCAAGTTTATAGCTCGTTTACCAAACGACCTTGCGCTAAAGGTGCGTGCAAAACAGCGCTGAATTTGTTTTAAAATGTACTTCTAAACTGACAAAATCGAAACTGGCAACCAGGGCGCCTGTCCTCCGAAGCCTTGGCGTAGGAGGGAGGCACATCCGCGTTAATGGCGGGCTAGGCATTCGTATCAATTGCTTGTTCTAATTCATTTTGACTTTCCGTTATTGACTTATTTGCGGTATCGATAATAATTCGTTGTCTCGTCCAGGTTTTGTAATCACGATTAATAACATCTTTCCAAGTGGGTAATTGCAAACCTTCGACATCAGAGATGCGTGATTCAACTCTTCTTTTATGTTCCTCTTTGTCTGAACATATAATTTCAATTTCACAATATGGACTGTCAGCTTTGTTAGCAACGTTTCTCCAGGCTTCTCGCGTAATAGGCAGGGGATTAACCGAATCAGCTACTACGGATAATCCCAATTTCAAATTATCCAATGCTATTTTGTAAGCGATTTCATATCCCTGTCCTTCAGCTATTTCGAGCCCATTGTTTTTTAAGGACTGTTCTATTGAGTCGATCCGCAAATATACAGCACCAACTTTATTTGCAAGATATTTTGAAAGTTCTGACTTGCCTGTTGCGGGTAAGCCACTAAAAATATAGAGCAAGTTTTTCTGAGTTATTTATATTTTTGTTTCGAATGCCTAACGACATTATGCATAAACCGGCGCACATACTGTTGCTAATTCAATTTCCAGTTTACTATTTGGTGATAAGAAAACAAAACGGGCAAGGGAGGGGAGGCAGGTCCGCGTCAATGCGCGGGTTATACAACTAATCGTTCTTATTCAAAAACTTGGTAATAATTATCTAATGCATTTATCCACTTATTAAGATCATTCAGAAATCCATTGTATTCTTGTCTGCTTACTTTTGAGGCGTTATCAATATCATATCCGCTTTTATCACCCACAAGGTTAACTATGATGTATGTTTTTTCATCGTCATTGCCAATATAATATTCCCCTCCCAATTTAACTTTGGCCCATTGACTCGTAGAAATTGGATTTTCAAAATTAGGATCTTTAGGTAGGGCATACTCTGCAGTTTTAATTAGATCAACTACGGCATGCAAAATTCGGGGATTCGATATTCTCTCAATATTTGATTCGCCAATGCTTAGTCCTTGATTTGGACGTGACTTTGACCCAGATGGTGAATAAAAATTAATTACATATGGAAGTGATGGTCCAAGAAAACTATTACCCTTAATAAATAAATTGTAGTAATTATTCTTCTTCTCAGGATTAACAGCTTTTACTCTTGGAGTTACTTCACCATAGCCAGGTAATTTACTCAATAAGAGTTGTGTCGTTGATGTTATTCTATTTGAAACATCAACGCTGTTACTTTTCCATGTCGATTCCCCTGTCCATACGATTTGATCATTTTGAATAATTGAAAAACCAAGAGTATGTCGGTAAGCAGTTTGTGTAGATACCTCGGCTTGACTTGCAGATTGATTGCTTGATGTTTGTTCGGCAACTGCCAAAGCTGCTAAAACACCATACCCAGAACCACTTGCACTTTCCTGATATGAACTTTGAAAAGATGATACTTCGGTTTGCATGACTTGTACATCTTCGGACTGATACTCAACATTCAGAACGTAGTCAGCATCATTTTTGCTACTAATAATTTCAAAATTTCTTCGGACTAACTGGTTCTTAATAACA
Source organism: uncultured Balneolaceae bacterium (assembly GCA_964490705.1). Lineage (GTDB taxonomy): Bacteria > Bacteroidota > Rhodothermia > Balneolales > Balneolaceae > Fodinibius. The sequence continues at coordinate 12,016 of CAZBCG010000004.1, forward strand.
TTGTAAACTGAATTATCCATTAAAGGATTATCTATTAATAAATGCTCTTCATCACCTGAAACATTAATGTAAATACTGGAACCTGGCTCTACTGATTGTGCTTGACCTAAAGTTCTAGTCCAGGGACGGGGTGCTTGGACTTGTGGAGTGGTAGCACACGATGTGAATAGAGCAATTACAAAAATAGTAGCAAAAAATTTGATGAATTGAGAATTCATGAATAGGTAATATTTAAATTTCGATGATTAATTATATAACGACAGTGCGCATAACCGGCGCACGGATTAAAGTTGATTTTGCAACTAACTAAAGATGAGCTTCAAAACCAAGGCTGGCAAAGAATTGGCGAGGTGCGCCTGCCCCGTTCTACGGGGTCCGCGTTAGTGCACGAGTTAGCAGGCTAAATAAGTGTTGATTGAACTAAATTAAGCCCATTTTGCCAGCAAATTTTCTCAATTTTAGATCTATACTTGTCATCTGCTAGAGGTGATATTCTTACTTCTGTAATTAAATCTTCTAAACTAATTTTTATATCAAAATGATCAGGCTTATCAGTCCAAAGGGGAGTATCAATTAAAATAGCTCTGATTTCTTTTTCATTAGAAAACTCTTTTGGCTTTCTACTGTATTGACGAATTGTATTTAAGGGGCCCAGCAATTCTTTATAATCAAAATAATGAGTTTCTGAAATATAAATATCAAACTCAGTTGGAGAATTATTAAAACATATCTGAAGGTTTTCAACTGAAGATTTAATTACAACTCCATTTTTTTTAGACAAAAATTCCCCCCACATATAATCATGTTCCTGTTCAGCTGCCATCCAACAGGATATAAAAACTGCCTTATCGATAATTGAACGTTTACTACAGAAGTCTTCGAAATCTTTAGTGGGATTTTCTTGATTAGGGTTATAAAGTTGTCTGCGTATGCCTTCTAAATCATGTTGTGTGAGTAATCCTTCTTTGAATTCAGTTGGAAACTTAGATACTTGTCTGAAATAGATAGATTTTTCCTCGACTAAATATTTAAATTTATAGGGGTCAAGATATCTCCATATCTTAGTTTCCTTTTTAGGAGTTATATAAAAACCATCAAATTCTGAATATGGCATAATTAGATTTTTATAAGCCTGCCAACCTATAATTATACAAAAGTGCTATTGTTGTAATTATATTATCACAATATTTCTATAGTTGTAAAAAAGCGGTTTAAATCCAAATAGTCCATTATTGCCGGGTGTTATTTAAAAAAAGAATTGATACAACACGTTGGCATGTCATCGTATTCCCACAGTATTAAAATCTGTCCGCTTTGGGTTTACTTTATCCCGCTTTTTTCGGTTTTTGCTATCACTTGGAAACGGCCATATTTCATATCGATTGAGGGGGCGATGCTCAACCTTTATTACAGCACACAATTAGAAGATCTGGCAGATCAACTGCTGCTGGAGCTGGAAAAGAATGAGCGTGAAAATTTGCTGCAGCCGGAAATTTTTGTGGTGCAAAATCACGGCATCGGCCAGTGGCTTTCGCTCTATATGGCCCGAAAAGAGGGCATTTCTGCCAATCTAAAGTTTGAGTTCCCCTCCGAGCGCATCTGGAGCCTCATCCGCCTCATGGATGATAACATTCCCCAGACCTTGCCGTCTGATCGCGGACCCATGACGTGGACGTTGATGAAGTTTTTTCGTGATGATGCGTTTTTGGACGAGTTTGAGAATTTGCGGTATTACATTCAGGATGAGGATCCACAGCAGCGGGCGCTGCGCAGCTGGAAGCTAAGTTCTAAAATTGCCGACGTATTTGATCAGTACCTGGTTTATCGTCCCGATATGATTTTGGGATGGGAAGAGCGAAAGCTCCAGACCAGTGAAGAGGCAGAGCGCTGGCAGTTGCAGTTGTGGAATCGACTCATCGATTACTGGGAAAAACACCATGATAAAGACAACATTCACCGCGCCCGATTGCAGCAGAAATTGTTGGATCAGCTTGGGAATGGGAAATTAGATAGAGAGGCGCTTCCAGAACGCATTTCGGTGTTTGGTGTCTCATCGCTGCCGCCCATATCTATTGAAATCCTAACTGAGCTCTCGGAGCTCATCCCGGTCAATTTTTATCAGCTGAGTGTAGATCCCAATGTCAATGACAGTGATAATTTCCAGAATCCGCTGTTGCAGTCGCTGGGCAGGGAGGGGGCAGCGTTTATGTCACTGTTTTCTGATCGGGTTGACGTAGAGTTTCAGTCGGTCAAAGCCACTGCGAATCCCGATAGTTCTTCGGTCTTCAACGAGATTCAATCTGATCTGAAGCAGGATACAGTGCCTTCGGATTCGGCCTTAAATGTACCGGCCGTGGATTCCTCTATCCAGGTGCATTCCTGCCACAGTCCCATGCGCGAGGTGGAGGTGCTGTACGATCAGCTGCTGGCCGTGTTGGATGAAAACCCTGAACTCAATCCGGATGATATTCTCATCATGACCCCGGATATTGAGACTTATGCGCCGATGATCGAAGCGGTATTTGAGGCACCGGATGAGGGGCAGCCGGAAATTCCGTATAGCATTGCCGATCGCGGCATCCAGGGCGATCGTCCGGCCATCCAATCGTTTTTGAACATTCTGGAGCTGTGCGGAAGCCGGTTTAAGATTACCGATGTGCTTGATCTGCTGGACGCCAACCCCATTCGCCAGGCGTTTGATTTTAGTGATGACGATCTGAATCGGCTGGAAAAGTGGATGCAGGACAACCGCATCCGCTGGGGCATCGACGGTACCTTTAAGCAGCAAATGAATCTGCCGAAAAGCGACCATTTTACCTGGAAATTTGGTCTCAATCGCATGTTGCTCGGCTATGCCATGAATCCCGATGACGACCATTTGTTTGAAAACATTTTTCCCTATGAGGAGATCGAAACCTCGGATGATGCTGTACTGGTGGGACGTTTTTCGCGATTTATGCAGGCCTTATTTCGGATTAATGCGATGGTCGGTAAGGCAAAACCAGTATCCGAGTGGGAAAAAGAATTGGCACAAATACCGGAGATATTTCTTTCTGACAATCAGGATTATTATTGGGAGATTTCAAAAATTCGAGAGGCTTTGGGCCAGCTGTCCCGGCAAGCTGATTTGGCAGCATTTGATAAGGGTATTTCGTTTCAGGTGGTCCGGCTGTGGCTGCAAGAGCAGCTTAAAGAACAGGCTACCGGCGGTGGACGTCTGGGACGCGGGATTACATTTAGTTCGCTGATACCGATGCGGAGTATCCCATTCGAGATGATTGGCATGATCGGGATGAATGAAGAGGCTTTTCCACGGTCTAAAATCCCCATTGAGTTTGATTTGATGCATCTTGATCCCCGGGACGGCGATCCGGTACAGGCCGCAGAAGATCGATACCTCTTTTTAGAAAATCTGATTTCTGCCCGCAGCCAGTTGTATTTTAGTTATGTGGGGCAGAGCAATCGACAGGATGCTGAGTTTCCGCCATCCGTGGTACTTACCGAATTGCTGGATTACCTGGAGGATTGCTATGGATTATCAACTCAGGATATTATTACTGAGCACCGTCTGCAGGCGTTCAGCTCCAAGTATTTTACGGATGATCAGCTGTTTACTTATTCAAGCACACAGCAAAAAATCAGTCAGCGTTTGGTGCAGGGCAATGATACGGCTCCTTCATTTATAGATTCTGATCTGTCGGAACCGGACGACGATTGGAAGCAGCTTTCTGTGGAGGATTTGATTTCCTTTTTCCAGCATCCGGCCAAATTTTTATTGCGCAAACGGCTGGGCATTTACCTGCACGAAGAGGAAGTACTTACCGAAGATCGGGAACTGTTTGCCTTGGAGCGGCTCAATAAATACCGCGTTGAACAGGAGCTGCTGGAGCGATTTTTAAAAGAAGAGTCGCTTGAGAATTATGAACAAGTAATGCAGTCCCGTGATCTGCTTCCCGAGGGATGGAGCGGCCGGCAGGAATATCAACAGAAAGCAACCGAGGCACGAGAATTTGGTGAGGCTATTCAGCAGCAATTGGATCAACAGCAGCTGGACGATCGCGAAGTGAATATCAAAATTAATGATTTTCACATCTCTGGTGTACTTACCGATGTTTTTACAGATCTACAATTGACGTATCGGTTTGGGGGAGCGCGTGCCAAAGATAAGATCGATTTCTGGATTCGGCATCTGTTGTTCCAGCTGGCTAAGCCGGATGGTCATCCCGGAAAGAGCCTGATGGTAAACTGGGATGATGCTACGCTACAGCAACGGAGGCTACAGCCCGTTGCGGATTCCCAAACCATATTAGCCGATCTTTTGGATTGGTATTGGCAGGGACTGCAGTATCCGCTCGATTTCTATTGCAAATCATCTTATGGCTATGCCGAATGTGTGCTTGAAGATGAAAAAAATGATGACGAGGGAATCGACCAAGCGCTCAAAAAATGGGAAAGCCAGCGACATGGCAGCTATTCTTATCAGGGCGAAGAGGACGATCCATACAACAAGTTGATTACCGACGGTGAAGTCCCGTTTGAGGACTCTGGCTTTAAAGAAATTAGTCGTGAATTTTGGCGTCCGTTTTTTGAGGCGCTAAATCAAGAGGAGTCCTGATATGAGTGTGTTAAAACCTTTTGATATCGACTTTTCGGGCATCAACCTGGTGGAGGCCAGCGCGGGCACGGGCAAGACCTATAATATTATGTCGCTCTATATCCGTGCGCTTATTGAGCGTGATATATCGGTCAGTAATATTTTGGTCGTAACCTATACCGAGGCGGCTACCAAAGAACTTAAAGACGGATTGTTGCGCCGCATCCGTAAATCTATATCGGTGTTACAAGCAGGCGAAGTTACCGGTGATGACAAACATGATCAATTTTTGAATGAGCTGTTGCGGGAAGTATCTGATCGGCAGCAGGCAATATCCCGTCTCGAGGAAGCCGTGCGCAGTTTTGATGAGGCGGCTATTTATACCATCCACGGATTTTGTTACCAGGCGCTGCAGGAACAAGCGTTTGAAAGCCGGGCTATGTATGATGCCGAGATGATCGGCGAAGATACCGAGCTGGTGCAGGAAGCGGTCGATGATTACTGGCGAAGCTGGATGGCCGAGGCATCCGAAAATCCTAAAAAACACCCGCTGTTGAAGTTGTTGGATGACAATGACGCAGGGCCAGAGTCCCTTGCGCGTGAGTTGGGGGATTATATCGGCAAGCCGTATCTGCATGTGCTGCCGGAGGATATTGAGGATTTAAATATTGAAGATCAGCTTCAGGAATTCATTGATCTGTATGATGAGATTCAACGTATTTGGCAAGAGAGCCGAGGAGAAATATTCGATGTGTTGAATACGGGAATTCTAAGCGGATACACCGAGAATAAGCTCAATAAGTGGTTTGGGTTGATGGATGAATTCTTGAAAGCAGATTTACCCAGTTTTGACACCTTTACACAGTTTTGGCGATTTAAACAGAGCGAAATTGATGAAAGTCTAAGAAAGAAGCCCAGGGAAGAGGGAAAACAACCGCCACAGCATCTCTTTTTTGAGCTGGCAGATGAGTATGAGATTACTAAAGAATCCGTAGCAAAGTTTCAGATAGCGTTTAAAAAAGATCTGCTGAATTACCTGCGCAGTGAGCTCAATCACAAGAAAGAAGAGCAACAGGTGCTTTCGTATGATGATCTGTTGCTGCAGTTGCGCAATGCGCTGCTGGATGAGCAGAGAGGGCAGAAGCTGGCGCAAAAGATGCGCCGAAAGTATCCTATTGCAATGGTCGATGAGTTCCAGGATACCGATCCCAACCAGTACGATATTTTTCGTCGCATCTATCGGGATGCAAATGAGGGGGCGCTGTTTATGATCGGCGATCCCAAGCAGTCGATATACAGCTTTCGCGGGGCGGATGTGTATTCCTATATCAAGGCGCGGAAAGATGCACCTAAAGAAAATCGCTTTAGGCTGGATCAAAACTTTCGCTCGGTTCCCAATTTGCTCGAAGGGTTAAATGCTTTTTGGGGCGGCCATGACAATCCATTTGTCATTAAAGATGAGATTGAATATCAGAACGTGAGCCCCGGCTGGGATGAAGAGCAATATGACTTGCTAAGAGAGTATGGCCAAGAGCGTCCATCCATTCGTTTTCGGCGATTATCTGAGCCGGGACAGGATAAGCTCAAAAAAGGGGAGGCACGTAAACAGGCAGCCAGAGATACGGCTCAGGAGATAGCCCGACTGCTGGAAGGGGGCAGGAAGCAACAGATCACTATTGGAGATCAGCCGGTGGAGGCCAAAGATATTGCCGTGTTGGTGCGAAAGCATGAACAGGCTGACTTGGTCAGTGAGGCTCTCCGGGAGTTCGACATCAAAAGCGTTCGTCACAGCGACCAAAGTGTGTTTGAGAGTGATGAAGCCAAGCAGCTGGGACAAATGCTGAAAGCCGTAGCTGAACCATCCAACGAAACGTTGATCAAAACGGCACTTTCGCTTCCGCTGTCCGGTTTTACTGCTGATCAATTACTCCAAATAGAAGAAGATGACCGGCAGTGGATGGCTATTCTTGAGCAGTTTGCCGAATGGCACGGGCAATGGCAAGACCAAGGGTTCGCGCCCATGTTTCGATCGCTGATGGCAGAGCTGGATGTGGCCGAGCATGTCATCGGATATCCCAACGGCGAACGGCGCCTTACGAATTTATTGCACTTGGGAGAACTGCTGCAAGAGGAGTCGCGTCATCACAAAGAGGGGACCCGGAGTCTGCTGCAGTGGCTTGCGCGAAAGCGCCAGGAAAACAACAGCAGCAAGCGTGATGAGGAACAGCTGCGGCTGGAAAGCGACGAAGAGCTCGTCAAAATTGTGACCATGCACAAAAGCAAGGGATTGCAATATCCTATCGTATTTTGCCCGTTTTTGTGGGATGGTCCTTACATCTCAGATAAAGGAGCTCCGCTGGTGTATCACCAGCCCGATGATCATGAAACTACCTATTTGGATTTGCACGGAAAAACCGATCCCGATCGGTCTGAGAAACGGTTTTATGCCCAGCGTGAGGCCCAGGCGGAAAGTCTGCGGCTGGCCTATGTAGCCATGACCCGCGCTCGACAGTGTCTATATCTGACGTGGCAATTTGCGTCGGCTTCTCAACTTTCGTCGCTGGGATATCTGCTTCAGGACTCTCAAACAGCTGAATCACAGCTTAAGGACAAGGTAAAATATGGCGATGTAGAAGACTGGTCGCGCGATGATTTTCATGAAGCTATTGGGCAGCTTTGTGAGGAGCACTCAGATCTGTTTACCCTGGAAAAGACACCTGAAAATTCCGAAGATAGTCAGCTGGAATTATCACGCGGGGATCACACAGCAGCAGATTTTGAGTCTCGAATTTTCGAGCGACCCACACCGCTGGAAGTCAGCTACAACATATCCAGTTTTTCGTCGCTCACCAGCTGGATGGATGACGATCCCGATATGCCGGATTACGACCAGTTTTTGGATCAGCCTGATATTGTTGAGGTAGCCGGTGAAGATGATCCCCAAACGATGTTTACATTCCCCAAAGGGCCGCAGCCGGGGACGTGCATTCACCACATTTTTGAGAATATTGATTTTACAGATCTCGGTGATGCCGAAGAGGTCATTAACGAAAGCTTGTCTATCTATGGCATCGATCGGCAGTGGAATACTGTGGTGCAAAAGATGCTTGAGGTGGTCGTCCATAAATCGTTGCATCCCAACGCAGAAGGACTTTTGCTATCTGCCTTGGATCCGAAGGATTTGATCCCCGAAATGGAGTTCTATTATCAGAATGAGCATATCGAAACGCAGAAGTTGATTTCGATTATTCGGGATACTAATCAGCCCAGTTCTGGGCTGGAAGGGGAAGCAGAGTCTGGATTTTTAAAGGGATTTATTGATCTCACTTTTGAGTATAACGGTCGCTATTATTTGCTGGATTACAAGACGAATTACCTGGGGGATGAGCTTGCTGATTATGAACAGTCGCACCTGTTTGAAGATATGAAAGAGGCGTCCTATGACCTGCAGTATCATATCTATACCATTGCGCTGCATCGGTTTTTAAAAGAGCAAAAGCAGGGTTATTCATACGATCAGCATTTTGGAGGGGCTTTTTACCTGTTCTTGCGTGGAATGAATCGAGAGGGGAACGAAGGCATCTTTTTTGATCGGCCCGATTATGAGACCATTCAGGGGCTCGATGAATATATCAAAAACGGTGGTCGGGATGAGTAATATGATAAACCGCTTATCAAACCTCCGGGAAAAGGGAATAATCCGGGATATTGATGTTGAGCTGTGTCGATTGCTGAAGGAGCAACACCACGGCATTTCTGAGCATATATTGCTGGCAGCCTGTTTGGTTAGTCATCTTTATGGGCGGGGTGATGTGTGCCTGCCGTTGCAGCAATATGCCTCTACCGAGCTTTTTACCGAATCTGGTCAAGAATCCAATATTACGGCTCCCGATTTAGATTCGTGGATAAACGCGCTCAAAAGTTCTCCCATCGTTGGACAGCCCGGAGATTTTAAGCCGTTGATTCTCGACGATGCCAACCGACTTTATTTCCACAAACTTTGGCAATATGAAAATCAGCTGGCAGAGCAGTTAATCAAAAGGAGTCAAAAAGAAACTGAATATATTGATACTGAACTGCTGAAAGATGGATTAGATCGTCTTTTTGGAGGTTCATTCGAAAACCCCGACTGGCAAAGAATTGCGGCAGCTACTGCAGTTAAGAAGAAGCTTTCGGTTATATCCGGCGGACCGGGCACGGGCAAGACTTCAACAGTAGTGCGTATTTTAGCGCTGTTGCTGGAGCAATCCTCAAAGCAGGAAGAGTCGCTCAATATTGCACTTGCGGCCCCGACTGGGAAGGCCGCGGCTCGGCTCAAAGATTCTATTTTATCTGCAAAGGATGAGCTGGAAATTTCTGATGATATTCGTACTGCCATTCCCGATGAGGCGATGACGCTGCATCAGTTATTGGGTGCGCGCAGGCATACGTCTGTGTTTAAGCACAACGAAGAAAATCCCGTACCCTATGATCTGGTGATTGTTGATGAAGCCTCGATGGTTGACCAGGCATTGATGAGCAAGCTGATGAATGCGTTGCTCAATAATACGCAAGTTATTTTGTTGGGAGATAAAGATCAGCTGGCTTCGGTGGAGGCGGGGTCAGTGCTGGGCGATATCTGTGATATAGATACAAACAAGATATCCCACAAATTTGCTGATTGGCTCAAAGAGCTATCGCTTGATATTCCTCAAAAAAATATTGCAGCTAATTCCAAGCCGCTTACCGATAATATCACTTTGCTTACCAAAAGCTACCGTTTTGATAAGGACAGTGGCATTGCTCAATTAGCAGCATGTGTGAACAGGGGAGCATCTTCAATAGCTATGGATGTTCTTGCTTCTAATGATTATGAGGGTGCAACGCTGACATCCATTTCAGATCGGGACGAACTGAATACTGTATTAGAGCGGGAATTGACGGAATATTTTCCAAAAATCATCGAAAGTGATTCGCCGGAACAGGCCCTCGACCATTTTGGGGATTTCCAGATATTGGCGGCCCATCGGCGGGGACCGTGGGGCATTGAATATTTGAATCAGCTGGTCGAACAGTTATTGCAGCGGCAGGGATTAATCCCCAAATATGACCGCTGGTATGTCGGTAAACCGGTGATTGTCAACGTTAATGATTATACGCTGGGTCTGCATAACGGGGATACCGGCATCTGCCTGCGGGATGAAAACGGTGATCTCAAGGTTTATTTCCGCCACGAGGATTCAGTCCGAGCTATTGCACCCGGACGATTACCCGATCACAATATGGCGTATGCACTCACCGTGCACAAAAGTCAGGGCTCGGAATTTGATCGAGTACTGCTGATCCTTCCAAATCATCGCTCAAAAGTTCTGAGTCGTGAGCTTATTTATACCGCCATCACCCGCGCTCGAACAGCCATTTCGATCGCCGGTGGGCAATCTGTGTTGGAATATGCTATTAAAACAAAATTACGTCGTTCATCGGGACTGAGAGACCATCTTTGGTCATAAGAAATATCCAATTCCTTCCAATAATTCGCATTATTGTCCGTTACGAAGTTGTAAAAGAAATTTGGAAAAAGTCGGAACAATATTGTGTCTCCCAAGTAATAATTATTGAACATACTGATCCCTGGTTACCTATTGTAACCATTGATTTGTACCCCGAAAAGCCAACGTACAAAACAGGGCCGGTTGATCCCGGTCCTGTTTATTTTTTGTGCCTTCCGAATTAGTCGATTTTTTATCATTTTATGAATGAAATCGCACACAAACTTCCCATCTATGAATCGCAATCAAATTCACCGATTTTTAAAACTCACCAAACTATTTTCTAAACCTCATCCCTGGCACGGTATTGAAATTGGAGAACAATCGCCCGATGTCGTAAAGGTATTTATCGAAATTGTACCCGGCGATACCATGAAGTATGAACTCGATAAAGAGAGTGGCTTTCTCAAAGTCGATCGTCCGCAACGCTTTTCAAATATCTGTCCCTTGCCGTATGGCTTTGTACCCCAGACGCTCTGTGCAGAACGGGTAGGGCAGTATTGTTCCGAAAAGACAGGTCAGGATAATATCAAGGGGGATGAAGATCCATTGGATATTTGTGTAATTACCGAGCGAAATATTCCTCATGGCAATTTAATTTTGGATGCTATACCGGTCGGTGGTTTTCGGTTAATAGATGGGGAAGAGGCGGATGACAAAATCATTGCTGTTATGAGAGGAGATGCCTCATTTGGTGAAATGAAAGACATTAAAGATGTGCCCAAACATATTGTCGAGCGTTTGTCGCACTATTTTTTGACGTATAAAGAACGGCCCTTCAGTGATAGCAAACGCGAGATTGAAATTACCCATATCTATGGACAGGATGAGGCCAAAGAGGTTATCAACCGCAGTATCGATGATTACAATACGCGTTTTGACATGGATAAAAAAGAACTCTTCGAGATGATTGGCTCTGGACTCGAATAAAAAAACCTGGCAGGTTTCGAAAACCTGCCAGGGTTGAAAGCTTAAAGCCTAGAAGTTAATTCGAAGAACTCGTGTCTTCGGGATTTACTTTCAGTAGCTCAACTTCAAAAATCAGGGTTTGATTAGGACCTATCGGACTACGTTGCGGAGGATTTTGTCCGTAAGCCAGCTCACTGGGAACAAAGAACTTGTATTTTGCGCCTTCCTTCATCAGTTGTACGCCTTCGGTCCATCCGTCAATAACTTGATTGAGAGGAAAAGTAGCCGGCTGACCGCGTTCATAGGAACTGTCAAAGACGCTGCCGTCAATCAGGGTTCCCTTGTAATCTACGCGAACTTGGTCGGTAGAGTCGGGAGAAGCTCCGGATCCTTCTTCAATAACTTTATACTGGAGGCCGCTCTCAGTAACCTGAACTCCATCTTTTTCCTTATTATTAGCGAGAAACTCTTCGCCTTTCTTGGCATTATCTTTGCCTTGTTGCATGCGCTGCTTTTGGGCACGTTGCTGGGCCTGCATTTGATAAGACTGTATTACCTGTTGCATTTGTGATTGCGAAAGCTGCGACTCTTGTTCCTCAAGTGCAGCTTCTAAACCAGCCTGCATTTTTTCGGTATTGATATCTGTCATACCCTGGGGTTTTAGCGACATTTTAGCCATCTGATACCCCATGCTGTAACTTACACTGTCGATGTTGCTTTCCAGCGAAACATTGCCGGGCGATCCGGAATTAGAATTGCATCCCATAAAAAGTAATGCACTGGCCAGAAGCAGGGATAGCGTTGTAGTTGTTAATTTGATTGAAGTCATTGGTTGGTGATAAAATTTTTGAATTCTCAATTAGATGTCGAAGTTATTCAAATTTTCGACCGTAAAAAAATTTAGCCGAACGTTAAGTGAATTGCCTAAAAAAACGTATCTTTGAGTTCATTATTGCCACATCAATAGAATCATAAATTAAGGCAGATATCACTTTTGAGTTTCGAAAAATTTGAGCTAGACGAGCAGCTAATGATGGGCCTTCGGGATCTCCGATACGAGGAGCCCACACCCATTCAGGATGAATGTATTCCGTTAATATTAAATAAACGGGATGTCATCGGGGCCGCACAGACAGGCACCGGAAAGACCGGAGCTTTTGTAATTCCGCTGTTGCAGAAAATCATCAACAGCAATTCCGATCATACCCAGGCGCTTATTCTTTCGCCTACCCGAGAGCTGGCACAGCAGATCGAGGAACAGATTTTTGCGCTGGGCTATCATACCGGTGTCTCCTCGGCGACCGTGACCGGGGGCAGTGATTACGGCACGCAGGTGAAAGCCATTCGCGCAGGAGTTGATATTATTGTGGCTACGCCCGGCCGTCTTATTGATCAGATGAACGTACTCAATATTGACTTTAGTGGTCTGGAGTATTTGGTGCTGGATGAGGCGGATCGCATGCTGGATATGGGATTTTTGCCCGATGTGATGAAGATCGTAAAACAGCTTCCCAAAGAACGCCAGACGATGCTGTTTTCTGCCACCATGGTAGAAGAAGTGCAGAAAGTAGTTAATGAGGTAATGGTCGATCCCGTTGAAGTGGAATTTGAAGTATCGAAACCGGTCGATAGCGTTGATCAGCAGATCTATTTTGTGCATCCAAAGAAAAAGTTGGAACTGTTTGAGCAGCTTTTTGATGTGGACATGTACAAAACTGCCATCGTATTTTGTGCCACGAAGCGAGGCACTGATGAAGTTGAGCGTATGCTCAAGAAACGTGGTGTTAATGCGGTGAGTATGCACGGCGACCGCGATCAAGAGGAGCGAAATGAGGCGCTGCGGCTTTTCAAAAACAAGACGCATCCCGTGATGGTAGCTACCGATGTGCTGTCCCGCGGTATCGATATTGATGACGTTTCGCTGATCGTCAATTTTGATGTGCCCAATAATCCCGAGGATTATATTCACCGAGTTGGCCGAACCGGTCGGTACGACAAGAAGGGAACGGCCATTACCTTTGTGAGTAATAATGACAAGAAATATTATCACGCTATTAAGCGGGTAGTTGGCGATCAGCTTACGACTAAAGATCTGCCGGAGAAGAAATCTGAAGATCGGGAAAAGAAGAAAGCGCGTCCCGAGAAAAAAGAGTCTCAGGAAAAACAAAAGGAGGCGCAAAACGGGGAGCAGCAAGCATCTGAAAATAAGCAACAATCTTCAACATCAGATGATAAGAAACAAGCTGATGATTCTGCTAAAGATACCCGAAAACCACGCCCCGATCATCTTACGGATCCTTCGATAAAGAAGCCCGAACCTAAAGAAGAGAAACCAACGAATGGGCGGCAAGAGGATAAAAAAACTGAGAAAAAAGCAGATAAAAAACAGGATAAGAAAGCAGAGAAAGCTTCTTCGGAGTATGTAGATGAGCGGACCAAAGAGATTTTGCGTCGGCATAAGAACGAAACCGAAGGACAAGATCTTTTTCAGCCTGAAGTAATTGAGAAAGCTGTTTCCCGCAATCGTCGATCACTGAAGCCGGCGAAGGGAATTTGGGGCATTATCAAAAGCTATATCCCTAAAATCGGTTCTTAATTGTTATGTGGGAAGGGGTAAAATCAGGGCTTATTTGGCTGGCAATAGCTTTTTTGGTTGTTATTTGGTTGCCCATGTTGGCCATAAGTCGGCTGCTTGATCGCGATCCGGCCCGGTATCGAACCGGTAAGTTATTTCGTAAGCTGGGCAAGGCCATTTCAAAAATAAACCCCAACTGGCGACTGCATATTACCGGTCGTACCAATCTAGACGATCGCAAGCCCTATGTGATTGTTTGCAATCATCTTTCTACGGCTGATATTCCGCTGATCTCAAATTTACCCTGGGAGATGAAGTGGGTGGCCAAAAAAGAGCTTTTTGATACACCTGTTGTGGGATGGATGATGAAGCTGGCAGGGGATATTTCGGTGGATCGACGGGCGAAAGACCGCAAGGAATCGACCTTTGCACAGGCGCATTACTATCTTGAAAACAGCTGTTCGGTGATGTTTTTTCCCGAGGGCACGCGATCGCGAAATGGGCAGTTAAATGCATTTACCAGAGGGGCATTTGAGCTGGCCATCAAAGAGCAGGTACCTATTTTGCCGATGGTGATTGACGGTACGCAAAATACCCTGCCCAAACGGAGCTGGAAGTTTGGCATTGCCAAGCAGATAAAGTTAAAGGTGTTGGATCCTATCTCAACGGACGGTTTGCAGAAGAATGATATTCGTGCTTTGACGGAGCAAACACGTTCGCAGATTCTGGAACAGCTTTCGGAATGGCGGGGAGAACCCATTGAACAGGTCGATAACCTCTCATAAGAGACCTTGAGAAAACCGATTATATCATCTTGAACCAAACTAAGTTTCGTCAGGCTATTCCTGTTTTCAGAATCCCAATCAAGTTTAGCAACATATAAACCAAGATCCTGAAATAAATTCAGGATGACACGATTAGTTTTGTAACGTCTTCTCGTAATTTAGCAACCCTTCGACTACTGTGGCAGAGGAATCGATTTCATTTCGATTTTTGGAGTTGCCGAATCTACATTGGTCCATGCAAAAAACAGTTGATTACCAACAATTTCCATCTGGGGGAATCCGGTCTTTCGGCTTTTATTGATAGCACTGATCGTTTTGGTGGTTTTCTGTTTGCTGGTTCTGTCGATAGTGGCCAGTTGAAGGATAGCGTTTTCAGTGCCTGACTCCATCCAGGAGATAAACAGTTGTTCATCACTGACGGCTGCATCAACTCGTCCAAGTGATGTTTGATTATTCAGCTTTTTGGGCTGACCAAAGTTGAGGCCACTATCCGTCGATATTGCCACTTTGGTGGTAGGTGTTGGCGTAGCACCGGTATGCCAGGCGACAGCTACCGTTGAATCATCGGCTACAACTTTTGGTCCGTTGACCGGACAGGCACCGATCTCCCAGTTGTCGTGATGAACGGCTTGCGGTGTTGACCAGCTGTTGCCATTGAACCGGCTGATGTAAATGTCACGCACTTCTTCACCGGTACGGTTGCGATAGGCAACGATTGCTCCATTGGGCGTTTTTGTGAGCGATGTTTGGCAGCAGTCGCAAACCGCATCATCAATAAGAAATCGTTTGCGAATTTCTCCTCCTGCAGAGATGAGCGCTCCACGAAGCGTCATCGCTTTGGTGATATCAGAGTAATTGCCTTCCGGTCGATTTGCTGTTCTGCGGCCATCCAGCCAGACCATCAAAAAGCTGTTGTGATTCCATGGAATAATCGAAACAAAACCGTGCTCACTTGCTGTGTTATCATTATGGGGCGTTATGGGCGGACTCCAACGCTTGGCTGAATCGGTCAACGAAACATTGACATCATACGAATACGGTCCGCCGGCCCTTTTATTGAGCCAATGAGCGGCCATCATTCCGTTGCTATGTACTGTTATGGAGGGATAGTCGGCCCAGTTAACGAACCAGCTTGAATCACTGGCAATGGTTTGCGGGGGATTCCATTTTTTATCGTTATAGCTGGCATACTGCAGTGAATAACTGCTCGAATCGGTAGCAGTAAGCCAGCTCATGTAGAGCGTATCTTCGCTGCTGTTCAGATAGGGATATTTGCTGTTAGTAACTGCGGGATGATCAACCGAGGGGTCGTGATTGGAGTTGGCAGTACATCCGGTAAAAAGTAATATTACGATGAACCAGAAAACAGCAATTCTCATAGTTTTGTCTGTTCAGCTTGTTGAATTTGTAGTTTGTATCCGGCAAAGATGCCCACAATTTTTAATATTGGTGCCGCGATGAGATACCACAGCGGCTCGCGATTGCTGAGCATTGAATAATCGGTAAATCCCATAATTACCATTAAAAGGATAAAGCCCAGAATAACATGATGCTGATTTTGCTTGGCGATGGTGCTGGCAAGCAGCCCGCCAAATAAACCTAATGCGAGTTGCAATGCCGTAATTCCCGCTATCCAGGTTGCAGAAGGCAGGTTTGCGATACCGGTCAATGCTAAATTATCTGCTTTGAAATAAACCGAGACAATAATATGTATAAAGCTATTTGGTACGGCAATGGCAAAATAGCCGGCTGCAATAGAAAGGATGGATCGAATCATAAATCCCGAACGATTATATAGTGATACTTGTAAGTAGAATGAAAATTTGAATCAAAAAAAAATATTTATGCCCGAAGGACCAGAAATTTGGAGAACCGCAGATTCCTTGACGGATGCACTTCAAAATAAAGAAATTACTGATCTGTATTTCGCTTTTGATGAATTAAAGGATTACGAGACAAAGCTAAAAGGACAATCTGTTAAAAATGTGGAGGCGCAGGGTAAGGCGCTACTCACGTTTTTTGACAATGACATTGTGATGTACAGCCATAACCAGCTGTATGGCAAATGGATGATCCGCGATGCAGGCAACGAGCCCGAGACCAATCGATCGTTACGAGTGACCATCCAAAATGGAGAAAAATCCGCTTATTTGTATTCGGCATCGGATATTGAGATGATGGCTCCGGAAGAGGTTGCTGAGCATTCATATATCAAGAAATTGGGTCCCGATGTGTTGCACCCGGATACTACTCTGGATGATATTCGTGCCCAATTTATGTCTGATGAGTTTAAGAATAGAAAATTGACGACGCTGTTGTTGGATCAGGGATTTGTGAGTGGAATAGGCAATTATCTGCGCAGCGAAATCATGTTTTATGCAAAAGTGAATCCCCGGAAGAAGCTGCGCGAATATTCTGATTCCCAGAGAGAAGCACTTGCCAAAGCAGCTTATAAATTGACTACTCGATCTTATGAAACCGGGGGTATAACGAACGATCCCGAAATTGTAGAGGCGCTGAAAAGGGAAAATGCCAGTCGGAAAGAATATCGCCATTTTGTATATAAAAGAACGGATAATCGCTGCCACAAGTGTGGATCGGTAATTGAAGAGGAGAAAACCGGCGGAAGAAAAATTTACTACTGCCCGAGCTGTCAGCTTGATGAGTAATTTATTTTTTGGTAGGCGGAAACGTTTTCCACAGCTAGTAAGTGAACGTTGGGCAGCTAGTAATCTGGTCGCAATGCTCTGCGTTGCGGCCGAGTATCAGAACAAGAAAAATGGGCAGTTAATGTTAACTAAATATATTTCAATTTGAGTATGTTACAACAAGAGTTCCAGTCGCTCTATGATCGTGAATTAGACCAGGTGATAGATAATCTACAGGCCTTGCCGGAGGATAAGATCTGGAAATCACCGGAAGGTGTGTCTAACAGTTGTGGAGTTTTGGCACAGCATATTGTGGGTAATCTAAACCATTTTATCGGCAAAGGGATGGGAAACACCGATTACGTTCGTCGGCGTGATCGGGAGTTTACCAATACAGGGGTTTCGAAAGAGGAATTGATTTCAGATATCAAAGAGCTGAAAAAAGTATTACGAGATGTTTTAAAAAATTTAAAAGATGCAGAGCTGGATCGAGAATTTGCGCTGGAATTTCCTTCTCAGGCAACAAACAGAAAGATGCTTGTTCATCTATATGGTCATCTGAATTATCATCTGGGACAACTTAATTATTTGCGAAGAATCTTATCCGAAAATGGATGAAAGTATGCCGGCAGAATCATAACTTTGGACTCCCGAAAATTTGAATATCAAATCTGTAGTAGTTCATGAAAGATAATGATTTTTTAAAGCCCGGTGATACGGTAGCTCATAGTAATAAGCAGCTGATGGAATCTCCTGAAGTAGAAAAAATAGCCGAAACGGTCATTGACCGCGAAAGCCTTGAATTTGGTCCCGCCGCCATTGGATACTTTTTGGTGTATCCCAATTTATCGAAATACAAGGCTGCGAAATGCAAAAAGGCATCACGCGAAGTCGAATACTATTCCGGCAATAATTACCTGATCGAAATTTCCGGTGAGATGTGGGATATGCTGGATCAAAAGACGCGGGAGATGGTCGTTTTTCACCAGCTGTTGCATGTCGATCCGGTGTATAAGGCCAAAAATCAGGAGTGGAAAATGAAGGTGCGCAAGCCCGACTTTTCTGACTTCTATGAGATCAATGACAAATACGGCAATGAATGGTATAAGACCGTACAGGCCACGGTTTCATCGCTGTATGACTTGGACCCTAAGCGCGAAAGCAAAGTGAATTTATAAAAGATTCTTTCGCTATAATGAAAATGAAAAGGTGCAGTTTTCGCTGCACCTTTTTTATTTATCCCGTCAAATTGAGCACAGTCGTGCATTTATTTTCGGCAGGACCTAGTTGAAATATCTATCCGGCTTTGAAAACGCTTTTTACAATAAGAGTCAGGCTATTCCTCCTCTTCAAAAAAGCGCATCTCCAGGGCTTCCAGTCTTTGTTCTAATTTCATCAGTTTGTGGAGGATAAGAACATGCGTTTTGCCCGCATCAATGCCTACGGGACTGTCGTCACTTTTGATCTGTTCCAGAATTTCTTCGTACTCTTCTTTTGCGATATCCAAATTCATAGTGATGTTGATTTAATCCTGTTTGTTACAGTCATGGATGAAAAATTATTTCACATTATATCCTTCATCTTGCAGGTATTTGCGAACTTTATCCACGTGATCTCCCTGGATTTCAATCGTTTTCGCATAGCTGGTGCCGCCCGCGCCGCAGGTTTGTTTTAGCTGTTTCTCCAGCTTTTCAATCACCTGTGGATTGTGTTGAATATTGCTGATCATCGTAACCGTTTTTCCACGTCGTCCGCTGGTGTCGAGTTTTACTTGGATGGCCATATTAGGTATGGGTAATTTTTGATTAACGTTTTTCGAGTAGAAGATACAAGATGCAGGGTACAAGTTACAGGATGTTTGATATAGAACTCTCTTGTATGATACGAGATTCACAGATTTACTATTTTTTATCTTTGAACCGTATAGCAAGGCCCCGGCTAATATATCTCTGTTTGGAGATTCCGCTTTGGTACTTTATATCTTGATCTCGTTGCTCTGCATCGAGATCCATTCTGTTACGCTCCGCGTAGATCCATCCCGCTTTGAGGATGCGGAGCATCGGGCAGGCCATCAGCCGCAGAGCACACCTATGCTAAAGCTTCGGTGCATTGGACGACTGATGGGAGATAGACTTATAAGCTATAAATGGTATTTCCAGCGCACTTACAGAATGGTTTTTCACTTCCTCCGATAGTAGCTGGGGAACTGTGAAATAAAAAAAGGCAGCAGATTTCTACATCTGCTGCCTTCAAGAGAAAACTGGTAAATTACTTACGTGACGGTATCCTTATACGAATCGGGGCGCTTGGTTTTGAGTTCGACTCCATGAAAAGTATAATTCTTGAGATGCCAGAAAAATCGCGTGATGATAGAATCGGGCAGGGTAAAGGAAACGATGGATTGGGCTGCACGGCGCATCGTCTTGTCGGCATCAGTAAACTCTTCGATATCCATAATAACAAGGCCGTTGAACGCCTTCACTTTTTTTAGAAAGTGACGTTCTTCGGGAGTAGCATACTTTACGCGGGAATGAGAGTTTCCAGTGTAGGCTCCGCAAAGTTTATCTCCGTTTCGGAAATACAGGAGGTCATCGGATTGATCAAGACCCGCGAAAAAGTTATCAAGATTTTCGATAGTCTCAGACTCGATACGGCTTACCAGCTCAGAGGTATCCACATATTGCACATTGCGATTGAGTTTGGTAGCCAGCTTTTCGACGGCTTTCTTTTTGTTGGGGGTATATAAACCCAGAAATAAGCAGAGGTGGTGTACCTGCTTGTCGATTTCGGTCGTTAGATGATCAACCAGATCATCGAATGATGAATCGTTGAACGATACTTTTTTGAATTCGTCGCTGGGTGTTGCAATATCCATAGATCAAAAAAATGAAACTAGGGTGTTGATGAAATTCGATCGTAATATAATAATTATGGGATGATTCTGTAGCGATAATGCTATCGTCCCTGCGGATGATCGATCACTTCCGGCGGACGTTTGAATACTTTGTTTTTGGCATACACTCGTTCTGGTGGCACACGTAAATCCCAAACCAGCCGAAACCACGAAAGTACTTTAAGGGCATAGTGTGAGAAATCGAATTCCCACCAGTAAAATCCCTGTCGCTCGGATGAGGGGAAGCGGTGATGGTTGTTGTGCCAGCCCTCTCCGAGTGTGATGAGCGAAATAAACCAGTTGTTTCGGCTGTCGTCGTTGGTCTCGAACCGTCGCTTGCCAAAGACGTGGGCCAATGAGTTTACCGTAAATGTACCGTGGTACAGCAGAACAGTGCTGATGATAAATCCATATACAAGCAGTTGAAATCCGGATGTACCGAGTGACGGAAAGTAAAAGTTGAGAAGTTCGCCCGCTACAAATGTACCTATCGCTAACTGAATAGGAGGGACAAGGTGAAACTTGTTCATATATGTAAGCTCAGGAAACTTTTTGAGATCCTTCACCATTTTGAAGTTGGTATCCTTAAACCGGTCGCTGAGGATCCACCCCACGTGCGACCACCAGAAGCTGCGCTTTACCGGCGAATGGATATCTTTTTCGGTGTCAGAGTATTTATGATGATGTCGGTGATGCGCCGCCCACCAAAGTGGTCCTTTTTGGGCGGATGCGGTGCCCAGCCAGGCTAATATAAATTGAAAAGGACGGGAGGTTTTAAACGTTCGATGTGAAAAATACCGATGAAATCCCGCAGTGATACCAAACATACGGATGGTGTAGGTGATGACCAGTGCAGCCAGGGCGGTCCAGCTAAAGCCGGCCCAAAAAACGAGTAGACAAGCTGCGTGGAGTAAAATAAATGGGAGGCCGCTAATCCAATTTACTTTGTCGAGGTTTTTGTCATACTCCTCGGGCGTATAGGGTGCTTCCATGAATCGTCGTATCGTTCAATCCTATTAAAAATTCGAAGCCGAATATAAAAAACCTATCAGGTTTTGGAAACCTGATAGGTTTAGAATTAGAGGGATGTATATATATTATCTGGTTTTAGCTCGGGTACCGGAGAACGATCGGGTGGCAGTATCACCGCTCGGGGTCTCAATTTTGATGGTGATTTGCGTATCCTGTACATCTGAGGATTCATCATCAGTGTCCGCAACCGAAAATTCAAAGACAGTTACCCCCGGACCGGCGGTCAGTGCATTTGGAACCTCAAGCTCCGCCGGGTTTGCTTCCAGTCCCTCAGCGGTTTGTATTGTGATAGTTGAACCTGCCGGCAGAGGATTGTCGTTGATATCTGTTGCGGTGAGCGTAAAGTTTTCGCTTCCATTTGGACCAATGTCAAATGTAGAGGGATTAAGATTAATATTGGGGTAACTTGGTGGACCGGAAAAAAGTATATCCACGCTTTTTGATATTTCTTCATCGGCCTCGTTGTAAGTGTGTGCCGTAACACGTGCATAGCCGAATCCAAGCGTTGGATGATTATTTAACAGATTTCGATCTCCACCGGAGATTAAATCAACCGTTACAAATCCATCTTCATCGGTATGTTCAGTTCCAGATCCCTGAATGATACCTGCCGTAGATTCAAAATAGACAGCAGTACCTGGTTTAACAGGGTTACTGTACTGATCACCAACAACAACAGTGATTGAATTTCTGACACCATCTCTGCTAAACCCTTCGAAGTTAAATGTTTCTGCAGATATGCTGAATCGTTCCTCGTACGGAAAGCCCCCATGGATAGCAATGGCTACCGGCTTAGAACGGATGGTGACACCAATATCTTCTCGATTTATGATGGCTTGCAATTTGACCACACCGGCAATATTCCCCGACGAAATATTGGATGTTGCCGTTCCGTCGGCATTGGTTTGTACCACTTCTGGGGTAATGGTGGCATCCACGCCATCAGGATTTTCAACGATGCTGAATTCTACATCAACGGCATTGTTCAGATTAATTGCTCGACCGGCAGAGTCACGGACAACAAAAGTGAAGGCTGCATTTGTAACTCCTCCCGTTTCTGCAATATTGATGCTGCTGTTGGTAAGATTGGTTAATTCTATCCGGTGAGCACCGCCTGATTCGCCGCCTACACCTTCATCGTCTTCATTGCCACCTCCACCACCGTCATCGTCTCCACTGTCGGCAGATTGTAGCTCAATGGTAAGATCATCAACATCGGTATCTGGTGCCAATTTAAAGCTGGTGGTTCCGGTTTGGTACCCTTGTTTGTCGATTTCCAGAGTTACGCTAACCGTTTCATTATTCGGATTGACATCAAAAGAAAACTGGCCGGAGGAATCGGTTGTAACCGTTTGCCGAAGATTTTCGGGCTGGGTTAATTCTACTACAGCACTGGCGATTGGGCTGCCCGTTCCTTGTTCAATTACCTGTCCGGCAATGATCGTAGAATCTTCTTGGGAATCACAGCCTTGTATTAAAAAAACCAATAACAATAACGAAAATAACTGGAGAAAACGGGTTTTCATTTTTCAGATGCTTTAGTAGATGATGTTATTACTACTTTCTATTATTAAGGAGCCCTAACAGCCAACGCTGTTACTAATGTTAAAAAAAATTAATATTTAATTTGATACTAAGAGGATTCCATTGCATTGTCAACCCAAAATATATTATCAGAGAAAAAAGAGATTAGAATTGCTAAACCTAGATATAAAGGTGGGAAGCGCTCAATGGCCTTCATCCGTGGAGTACACCTATGCATAAATCTCAGTCCCGATACTCCGCGTCGGGACTTTTAAGATCTACTACTCTATCTTAGTCCCCTTGCTCTGCATCGGGACTCATCGAAGCTTATATGAAAGAATGTTATCCAGTGAATAATTAGTTTAGATAGTTACTTTGAGTCTTATATTATACCAGGTATTGCAAAACTAATTTGCAATCTGTCTGTTAAAAACATTCCTTTAGACCCAATTAAAAGTAAATCTATTAGTAGGAAATACTGAATATTAAAATTTTCTAATATTATACTTGCATTTATCTTTCACACCCACAATATTTGTATAAGAAAGTTCAATGCATTTTAAGAAAAATTAACTTGTACTCTTATGTTCTAAGAGTTAACGTTTAGGCAAAATAAATAAATCTGTAACAAACATACGTTTGTACGCTCTTACAGGTGAACGAAAAACGAAAAGTCTTTCGGGGTTCTCGAGCTTTTCAAAAATGGTTTAACAAATAATCAATCATCTAATAAATAGGTAACTAACCATGGGACAACAACAACTCTTACTCGTAATTTTGGTAACGATTATCGTAGGTATCGCTACCGTCGTGGCTATTAACACATTCTCAAGTGCATCTGAAAGCGCTAATGTTGATGCAGTTAACCAAGATATTGCTAGTATAGCATCATCTGCTCAAGGGTATTTTATGAAACCAACAATGCTTGGAGGCGGTGGGAATTCTTTTAGCAGTATTACGTTTAACGACATTGCTTTTGGTGGAACAATTCAAAGTGATAATGTCGCATATAACGAAAATGGAACATATCAGTTAAGTGGTAAATCTGATTCATCATTTACTGTAACAGCTGATCCATCAAGTGGAGATGGTTATACTGAAGGAACATCAGGGTCATCTTCTAATACTATAACGGTTGATGTTAGAAAAGATGGAATCGATAGAGATCAGGACGGTACTGTAGATTAATTAAATTAATTGTTCTAAACTAAAAGGCTCTCTGTTTATGGAGGGCCTTTTTTATTTGTAACAAAGCCGAATTTTCCTAATCCTTACAGATGTAGATAACATCAAAGAAAATAGACCATTTACGCTATGGCTGAGTTTAGACTAACTGCTGTTTTACCCCGGGATATGGGAAAATGGATAAATAATTGAACGATGATTACCGAAGAGCAGAAGCATAAAATAATAAAGCGGCTGGAACCATATCGGCCAGGCAAAATTGGAATTTTCGGTTCCTATGCCAGAGACGAAGAAACACAAGAAAGCGATCTTGATGTACTTGTAGATTTACATAAAAAAATTAATTTATTCGATCTCGTTGAACTCGAGAATGATCTTAGTGAAATGTTGAATGTCAAGGTTGACTTAGTAACTGAAAACTCGTTGAATAAGCATTTAAAACCTTACATACAACAAAGCTTAATTTATATTTTAAATGAAAAAGAACGATAACATTTATTTAGGAGGCTTGGCAAAACTATCCAAACTATGTCATGCTGAACTTGCGGTGTCCCGACCATTCGGGGTTTCAGCATCTGATATACTCGTATTAGTATACAACCGAAGATCCTGAACTAAATTCAGGATGACATGGTTGGTTTTGCAAAACTTTCTATTTAGAAAATGTCTTGGATAGCATTCATTATATTTTTGAATATGTTGATGGGATGAATAAGGAAGAATTCTTGAATAAAAAGATGGTACAGGATGCTGTGATCCGGAATTTTGAGATTATTGGAGAAGCGGCGAAACTGTTGTCCGATAACGTACGCGCTGAAGCTGATCATATTCCCTGGAAGAACATGGCAGGAATGAGAGATAAGTTGATTCACAATTATATGGGCGTTGATTTAGAAGCAGTATGGAACACCATTGAAAATATATTACCTCAACTAGAGCAAGATCTTTCTGAATTACTTGATTCTAATTTATAATCTAATGTAAGCTATGGCTGAGTTTAGACTAACTGCTGTTTCGCCGAAGGGCAAGATGATAAAATCGGAGTTTGAGGCAGACAGCAAAAGGCAGGCAAAAAACAGGGTAGAAAAATTGTCCCGCAAGAATGGCTTTGAGGTAAAGTCGATCGACAAAAAGCAGACCTTCCAATATAAAGTTCAGAAAGGGGCAAAAGATCCGGTAACCGGAGAACAGGAGGCCTACACCAAAGAGGAAGTCGAGAAGGCGTTGGTCAAGCTGGGCTATAAAGTCATCCGGATCAACAAAAAGTGGTTTGATTTTAAGGGAGGAGTCCCGCAAAGCGAGGTGGTAACCTTTATTAGCCTTAGTGCCGATCTGCTTAATCAACAGCTTAGTTTTGATGAAATTTTGGATCTGTTGTATGAGGATACCACCAACAAGCGCATGAAAGAGACCATTGCGACCATTCAGAAAGATCTGAAGGATGGAAAAGAGGGAGACGAGGTGTATGGCAAGCATGAAGATGTGTTTGGAGAATTTGCGTGTTACATGTTGAGTGTAGCTTCTACCAGTGGTAATATGGCGCAGGTGTTTGAAAGTACGGCCAAGTTTTTGGAGCGCGATGCGGAGTTTAAAAGTAACCTGCGCCGGTCGCTGTTAATGCCCGCCATTACCGTGTTGGCAACCATTGGAGTTATTTTATTTTATGTTGGATACATTTTCCCGGCTACGGCAGAAGCTTTTGTAGAGATGGGCATTGAGCTTCCGCCGATGACAGCTGCTACGTTGGAGCTCAGTTACTGGCTGCAGGCAAACTGGATCATACTTACGCTTTCATTTGTCATCCCCATAGCTTCTGCATGGTATTACTTTACACAAACCCCCCAGGGACAATTGTGGAAGGATAAGAATATCATAAAAATTCCGGTAATTGGTGATTTGATGCACAAAACCAGTATCGAAATTTTTTCGCGGGTATTTTACACCCTGTATAGCGGATCTGGACAGAATATTGAGGTAATTAAAGTGGCAGCAGAAGCATGTCGCAATAAGTATATGGAGAAACAGATCAAAGAGGTTGCCATCAAGATGATGTTGAAAGAGGGGGCGGGGCTGATCGAATCCCTCAAAGCAACCGGGGTTTTTACAGATACAGCTATCAGCCGATTTAAACTGGGAGCAGAATCTGGAGCACTTAAACAAAATGCCAAGCAGCTGGCCCAGTATTACGAAACACAGACCACCTATAAGATGGATACCGTAGTTGATATGATTAGCCTGGGGGTAAATCTCTTTATTATGGTTGCCCTTATTGCTATTACTATTGTTTCGGCTGAATCTGCTCTCGTCAAACCTAAATCCGGAGTTTAATTTCTGGTATTACTGCTCCTTTAGTTTTTTAGTTAAAATATAGGGGAGTAGTAAATTTAGTTGTGTGACAAGTTTTAACTTACTTTCCAACTGTTATCCTGTATATTAAACGATATAATCATTTGCATGGCTCTGGTACAAATTATTGATTCCATAAATGGGTAAAGTAAATACACGCAGACATATCGGTGATATTCTCGTTAATCGGGGAATCATTACTGAAGATCAGCACCACGAAGCGCTGGCAATTCTCCGTGAGGAGCCCGAATCCTCTAACCGGCGGATTGGGCAGATTCTGTATCAGGATCTGGGGATCGACCGGCACAAGGTAATGAAAGAGGTGGCCTCGATTTATGCGTTCGATGAGGTCTTTGAGAACAAAGATACCGTGGAAGAAGAGGTCATCGAAACCATCAAATCCCACATTGATGACCTGCCCACCGAAGTAGTCGATGAGCTGGTGCATCAGAAGGCGGTTCCGCTAAGGCAGAATCAGAATACACTAACCATTGCTGCCGCCGACCCGTCGGATCCCATGCTATCAAACATCGTTACCAAGCTTAATTTTAAGCAGCATCAGATTGTTTATTGCCGGTATGAGCTGGTAGAACAGATTCTTACACAGGTATATGAGCAGAAAAATGAGTTTTTGGATCTGCTTGAAGAGATCGAATATGAAGAGCCGGATCTCGAAGAAGATACCGAGGAGATTGATGAAGAGGAGATTGACGCGGAGATCAACCAGAGTATGCTCAACTCTCTGGTCGAGGGATTTTTGGTAGAGGGCGTTCGAAAAGGAGTGAGCGATATCCACATCGTCCCCTGTGGACCTACGTCAACCGATATTCGTTTTCGTATTGATGGTAAGCTTGAACTTTGGCATCAACAGAATAACGTAAAACCGGAAGCCATTTCGGCCGTTGTAAAAGATAAAACCCGCAACGTGGATCGGTTTGAACGAGACGCCTCGCAGGATGGCTTTATTCAGCGCATTGTGGATAATCACAGCATTCGCTACCGTGTGTCTATTATGCCAATGGTGGGCAAACAGTTTGATCGCAAGTTTGAATCCATTGTGATTCGAATTCTCGATGACCGTGAAGTGATTACCGATCTTGATGTGCTGGGTCTGCAGAAAAAGGCCAAAGAAGATTTCGTGAAAGCAATTGAAAAGCCTTCGGGCATTGTGATTGTTACCGGTCCCACAGGCAGCGGTAAATCTACGACGCTGGTAGCTGCCTTATACTATGTGATTGATCCCTCGGTAAATGTGCTTACGGTCGAGGAACCGGTGGAATATTTGATTGAAGGGGCCCGGCAGCTTAAAATCAGCAATCACATGACCTTTGACTTGGCAATGAGGGGAATTCTGCGCCATGACCCCGATATCGTACTTGTTGGTGAGATTAGAGACCTTAAAACCGCAGAAATTGCTATTAAGCTGGCGAACACCGGTCACCTTACCTTCTCAACACTGCACACCAACGATGCACCCAGTGCCATTTCGCGACTGTATAAAATGGGGGTCGAAACGTTTTTGATTGCCAATGCAGTGAATCTGATTATGGCGCAGCGGCTGGTTCGAACGCTCTGCGAAAACTGTAAAGAAGAATTTGATCCCCATCCCGAAAGTGCCAAGGGAATAGGTTTTACCGAGCAAGAAATTGAAGAGACAACTTTTTATCGTGCAGTTGGCTGCGATGAGTGTGGCAATGGATACTCGGGACGTACCGCCATTATGGAAGCTCTTTATTTCGACAAAGAGATTCGAAAAATGATTCTTGAATCCGGTGACGAAATTGATGAGGTTGCGATCAAAGAATACGCTATGAGTGAGGGTATGTTTAGTTTGCGAGGATCAGGCCGAGAGCGCATCAAAAATGGTCTGACAACCATTGAAGAGATAGCCGCAATTACAATTGAGGATTAGCATTGCAAAGGATTAGTTTGAATAGTTTATTTCTAAATAGTACCAATAATCAAATGTGTGTTGATGGGGTTAGCACAGGTTTAAATTCGGAGTACAGTTATGTCAACTGAAAATGAGGCAGAAAAAGAGGCAGCGCCAGAATACATACGGCAGTTTTTAAAGGAGCCGCCACTTTTGCTCAGAAATTTTCATTATGAAGATATTATGGAATTTCTGAATTTGGGGCAGCTCGAAAAGTTTGTTCAGGACGATATCATTATAAATGAAGCCGAATATGTAAACTCGGCATTTCTCATTGCTGAAGGCAAAGTTTCGATCTGGAAAGACAATATTCAGCTGGCCACCCTTTCGGAAGGCAATTTTTTGGGAGAGACCTTTCTGTTTAGCAAGAATAATCGCATGGCTAAAGTGGTTTCGGAGGGGGATACCCAGCTGCTAAAATTCGAACGATACGAAGCGTTGAACTTTTTCCGTAAAAAGCCGGAAAAACTGTTCAATATATTTACTCGTAATATTATAGAGATACAGCAAAAGAAAATAAGCAACATGAATGTGCAGTTGTTACAGCTTAAAAAGCGCCTGCTGGATGATACGAGCTGGTAATCGGGGTAAACGTCGCCCATTTTCGAGCTGTTTCTGGTTATGAGCGACAAATTGTTGCGTTTATTGGGAGTCAAGCCGTTCGTTCCAAAACTTTTTTTGGAAATATTAAAAAAAATTAATGTTTTTTGGGATAGTAATGCCTTTTGATGAAGTTACTTACCCTAGATTTAAAATATATTGGTATTTCTCGTAACAAAAAGGGTAATTATTCTTCTTTAAAGAGCAACAAATAGATTAATAATCACATTACAGATGGAAGTAGGGGTACAGAAAAATAAGGTTAAAGAACTAATTAAGCCGCTTGCTGCTCAGCTCAAGGGTAGCTTAAAGGGATTGGAACGGCATCGGCAGATTGGAAAGATTGTTGACAGCCAAGATGAGGAAACTCGTACCGAACTTCGTGACGTTATTGAGAACTTGCTCAAAAAGATGTATGAAAATGAAGCCTCTGATATTGATTTAGGAGGGCCCGGCTGTGCGAATAAGGTTTGGTATCGTGTCCACGGTGATAAATCACCTGATAAAAGTGCGCCTGAGTTTTCTCTTACTGAGACCGACTTTTTATTGCATAATTTAATAATGCCCAGCCAGCGGGAGCATCTGCTTGAGAATCGTAATTTAGATTTTTCCTATTCTTTATCTGGTACCGATTCAGTATCAGGTGCTCGTCGTTATCGTGCCGATATGTATTTTGATTTGGAGCATTTGGCATTAAATATGCGTAAGATCGATAACGAAATTCGTCCATTCAAGGGACTTAACCTGCATCCCGAAATAGCTAAAGCACTTAGCCTCAAATATTTTAAATACGGTATGACGCTTGTTACGGGAATTACGGGGTCCGGTAAGTCTTCAACTCTTGATACCATAATTGATGCCAATAATCGGACGGTTGATTCTCACATCGTTATTATTGCTTCTCCCGTTGAACTTGTTCATGAGCCTAAAAAATCGGTGGTACGCCATCGTGAGGTAGGACGAGATGTTAAGTCCTTTAAGGAGGGAGCAGTACAGGCACTCCGCCAGGATCCCGATATTATTGTGATTGGTGAGCTACGTGATCCCGAAACGATTATGACTGCATTAGAGATTACCGATTCGGGACACAAAACCTTTGGCACGCTGCACACCAGTTCTGCAATGGAGAGTATTGAACGTATTTTGGGAGAGGTACCACCGGATGAGCAAAATCGCGTGCGTACCCGTCTTGCTGATGTGTTGACCTGCGTGATTAGTCAAAAATTAATTCCTTCGCTCGATGGTAAACGGGTGTTGGCAAAAGAGGTACTTGTTGTAACGAGTTCGGTAAAAGCAGCCATCCGAAACAACAACATTGGCGAAATTTATCAGATGCTGATGGAAGGAAGCGATTATGGTATGAACACGATGGAGCAGGACCTGAAGCGGTTATATGACGAAGGTAAGATTTCCCAAGAAGAAGCAATTAATAACGCTAATAACAAAAAGCGTCTCAAGCAGTTAATTTCTGAGGCTGAATATTAATCTACGACGGATAACCGAAGCGGATGTTTGGAAAAAGTGAATATATTGGACTTTCTGTACAGGATGATGCCATCCGTGTAGCACGTCTCCGCGTGGATGGGAAAAATGTAAAACTAGTGAAGCTTGATCGGTTTTCGCTGGTTGAGAAGATTGCCGATGAGTCATCTGTTCAGGACTCCGAAGGGGGAGCAAGGGATTCATCCTTCGGTGAAGAAGATGCCGATGATATTTTTGGCCTCGACGAGGATGAGGAGGATCAAGAGGAAGAAGAAATTGATTTCGAAGACTTAGAAGCTGAGGAAGATGAAGATATTGCAATGGATATGGTGGATGAGGCTGAAACGCCGCAATCCAATGAGTTATTAGTATATAATCTCCTCTCAGAGATTGATTCCGAAAAGGTTTATTTGGGGCTCAATATTCCGGCCGGCCAGACAATTTTTCAAGTTATACGCGAGACCGATTTTAATGAGGTTAAGCAGAAAGACCTTATTGAAGATTTGGAGAATAAGTTGGAATCCATTTATGGAACGCCTAAGTCTCCAGATAACTACTCCTATGAAATTCGAGAAGACGGCTCACTCTTGCTGGCCTCTATTGAGGATGAGTCGGCAACGCTTAAATTGGTTAACAATGCCAGGGAGTTATATTCCGGCAAATTGGCCATCCAAAATATCATACCCGATGAAATTGGCCTTGTTGGTCTTGTTCGGGCTAATTATGAGCTCGGAGCCGATGAAATAACGGGTATTATCCAGTTTGGGAAAGAAAAATGCCGCGTTGTTTTTATGAAAGGCGAAGAGGTGTGGTTGGTTTCTCCTATCATTAATGAAGGAACCAATCAAAAATCTTTTTTAAATACGGTATTCAGTAAAATTCTTTTTCAGCTTGATACCGGTGAAGTTCCCAGCCTTGATCGTATTTTGCTAGCCAATAATACAAAAGGTGATGAGGCGGTAGAGTTTTTTGGTGACAACTTCCCCGATATTCATGTCGAGAATCTTTCTTTGAAAGACGAATTTTTCGATACCGAACATGTTGATCCGTCGAGTATACCGTCATTTACTACTGCTATCGGATCGGCACTGGCCGCTTCTGGAGCCGCTGATGAAGACTTTCCAAAGATTTCGTTCGTCCCGAAATATGTAGCTGATCGGCAGAAGATTTTTAAACTGCAGTGGCACGGCATGCTTATTCTGTTTTTGATATTCTTGGCACCTATAACATTTAATTACTTTTATACGCAGAATGCTCAACAGATCGACTCTCTTTCAAGCGAGTTGGAACAGATGAATTCGAGAATTGAGCGATTAAACCCCATTGTAAACAATTATAATGAGCTTGAAGGTGACCTGACTACGTTGAAGGAGAAGCTTACCATGTTGGATACACTTACCGAAGGAAGCAGAGAATGGTCGGCAAAACTGTCTATTCTCAATGATGGCATACAGGATGTGGGGAGCAGCTGGCTTACGTCCTTTTCGGAGCAGTCGGCCGAGAGTATATTTATTCAGGGATATACGTTATATCGAAACCGTGTTCCTCAGATTGTCAATATTTTTGAAGATGCTACTTTAATGAATGTGAATAACGAAGAAATCAGGGAACAGCAGGTATATACATTTGCAATCTTAGTTCATGAGTTTACGACTACAGATTCATTATATTCTCCGCCAACACCAGAAGAGGTTGAAAATTTAATAGCTAACTAGAATAGGTAGCGGTTTCTATGTCCTACGGAGTTCGAAATACACTTATTTTATTGGTTGTCTTGGCCGTATTTATTGGCGGCGGATGGAGTTATGTTTACTTCTATCAGCAACCTAAAATCGAGCGCCTTCAGGGACAAGTGCAACAGGTTCGTCAGGAAATGAATAATAAGCAGCAAATTGCGGATCGTTATCCTAAGCTTAAAACGCAATTTGAGAAGGCCCGAGAGTTCTTCAATAACTATAATAAAGCACTTTATCCTAACAGTAATGAAGATAATGTGTATGAATTTTTAAATAATGCCAATTCTGGATCAGCCTATACAGATTTCACCTTTAGCTTTAATGATTCGACCCAACAAGGGCAGTATGGTACCATGGAAATGCAGGTATCGGGTGAAGCGTTTTATCGGAATTTTAATAACTTTATTCGGCAAATAGAGTTAAGCAGACCACTTAATAAAATTGATGAGATTTCCATCAATCCCATTAATGAACTGGATTCTTATGGGAAGGTGACATTTAATTTTACCATAACCAGTTTTTATGACCGAGTTACATTATTGGGGCAATCGAATCTGGCTATTACAAATAATGTGCTCGGATCAGTGTACAATCCATTTTTCCCGCTGATACGGTCAGTTGCAGGAAATGAAAATAATCTGATCGATGTGGAACAAAGTTCTTTATTAGCAATCAGTGGCGGTACTGTGTTTATACTGGACCAAAATGGAGTGATGCAGAAATTATCAAAAGGAGATGAAGTGTATCTGGGAGAGTTAACGAATATAGATGTCAATCAGGGCTCGGCGACATTTAGGCTAAACAAGGGGGGAATTATTGAACGGTTAACCTTGCAGCTTAATAATGATGAAGAAAATCAAAGTAGTAACTAATATGAAACTCTACAGATTTAATATTTTTGCGACGGTATTGTTTGCATGCCTATTTGTTTTAGTTACTGGTGTGCAAAGTCAAAACAAGGATAAGCTGCCTGCAGAATTCCGGGAATATACCAATCCCGAAGAAATTGTAACCTTTGATAGAACAACCGCTTTTTCGCGAGCTCTGGATGTAATCAACGAATTTGCCCAAGAATATCGTGGAAAAATTGTTCTTGATCGAACGCAAACCGAGGGTAATATTGGGATTTCTGTACCTGCCATGCACTGGATGGATGCCCTGAAACTCATTCTGAAAGTCAAAGGGCTTATGTTGCTCGAACAAGTAGAATTCTTTGAAATTGTAACCGTCGAATCTCAACAGTCTCCTGATGTACAGACACAGGCTGCTACAGGTGATGGCGGTGGTGAAGGACCAGTTGCCACGACCCAAACACATGAAGTGCGGATAAATGCTATATTTTTTGAAGGTAATCGTCGAGCTCTCCAAGAAATCGGCGTTGATTGGTCCACCATATCCGAAAATGTACCCGAAGCCATTCTTGGCGGTGGGCAACAAGGCGGTGGAGGCCAGGGTGGTCAGGGGTCAGGCACGCAAATTCCCAACTCGGGTTTTAATGGTCCATTTGTGCAGGTAAACTCTAAAGGGGCACAGAATGTATCACAAGAAGTGTTTAATGCCTTGGTAAATATCGGCGAAATTGGTACAACCGGTATTAGTGTACAGGCCCTATTTAGTGCATTTGAAGCTGATAACCTGGGAGAAATTTTAGCATCACCAACCGTTAAGGTTATGGACGGCGAAGATGGTCGTATCCAGGTGGGACAGGACTTTTCTATTAAACAGCGAGATATTGCCGGAAATGTTATCGAGGATTTCTTTAGCGTGGGTACTATTCTGGAAGTTACCCCACAAGTGATTGAACAGAACGACACAACGTTTGTTCATCTGGATATTATTGCGGAGCGGTCAACTGCACAGCCCGACCCGGTTAGCACGATCATCAACAAACAGGAAGCTTCTACACAGGCTTTATTACTAGATGGAGAAGCGACGGTCATTGCCGGGTTGTACAGTACGGAACGTTCCGAAGTGCGACGTGGTGTTCCCATCCTGAAAGATTTGCCGCCATGGGTTTTCGGCTTGCGTTATTTGTTTGGTTATAACTCTACGGACACTTCTATGCGAGAATTAGTGATCCTCTTGCAGGCATCCATAGAGCCGACTATCCCTGAACGTATAGCAAACGCAGAAGATGAAGGTTTTCGTAATAAATATGAAGTCTTGCGGGATGAACGCCAGCGCATGCGACAAGAGGTTGAGGAATCTGATAAGGCTAAAATCACGGATTCGTATGATGATCTTGAGAATTTAGAATCTAATATGAATAAACAAAATAACCTTGATGAGTCAGAGCCTCAGCCGCAGGAAACAGAGCAGTCCAAATCACAGCAGCAGGATACTACCCAAAAAACGTCTGAGAAAGAGCAGCCCTCGGACCAGCAAGAGGAGGACAAAGAAGAAGCTCCTGCCATTTCTGATCCTGAAGTTAAGACTGAAAAAGTTGAACTAAATCTTGGCGGCGACGATGAGTCCCAAGAGCAAGAAGGCAAAGCTCAACAAAATAATGAGCAGGTGGAGACTGAGAAGTCTGACCAAGCTCAGCAGGAGATGTCACAAGATACGCCAACGAAAAACTACTACATTATCGGCGGGGCGTTTAGGCAACCTTCTAATGCGAAAAATTTTCGAAATCAGTTGGCCGAAAAGGGATATGGAGATGCTGTTCTTGTGCGCAAAAAAGACAATGGCTGGATGTTTGTAGCCTATAATGCCTATGATGATCTTGGCAATGCTCAAGACGCTCTCAATAGCGTACAGCAAGAGAATTCGGAGGCATGGCTATACAGAGCCAATTAGTACGATATTAAAAAACAGATACAGTTTCGGTATTAGATCGTACTGAGACCGCATCTGTTATCTATGGTGCCATCATTGGAATCGTTCGCTGACTGTTAATCGTGCGGTACCGCTTCATGAGGTTTGCTGTAAGGCAGGAGTGGATCGGTAGAATGTAAATTACATCTCCAACATTGTATCGTTCGATAACTTTCCCATCACATCGCACGACGCCGTGTTCTTGCGAAAGAGCATGTAAATACATCTTGGGATGAACTATCTGCCAATGATTATTGGTGATTTCCGCTGCAAGCCCATAGTGCTCATTTTTTCTTTGTGTTATCTTATCCTTTGAAAAGTGAACAGCTCCACCGTGGAGGATTAGTTCATTACGGTCGGGGTATCGATCTACGATAGGACACGTCATGGCTACGGCAATGTCTTTGACGTTACAGCTCCCAATGTGATGCTGCATCAGATCATAGAACACAAAATTACCGGGACTGATTGCGTCGATCCCCGAAAATGTAGTAGCAACCGAACAACAGGGGGTATCGCCGACACAAATCTCAAAAAAAGATTCTGCCAGCGATGAAAATTCACTTTGCAATCCCTCGCATTGTGATTCTATTGATTGATGAATATTTAAAATTTGCTGTTCCGATCGAGCCTGATACGAATGCCCGGGATGAGAGTAAAAACCAATCCAACGCAGCCTATTGGTGTTCTTAATAGTTGTGATCAGTTTACTTATTTCCTCTTTTTGATTTGGTCGCAATCCCGTTCGTCCCGCCCCGCTGTCAATTTCGATATATGTCGCGAGGGTGTTATTTAAGTTGTTATCCAGTCGTTTGGCAACCTCAACGCTGTTTACGAGTAGCGTCAGGTCAATTTGGGCAGCCAAGTGGTCAATAGCATCAGTGTCTCTGGGATTTACGGGAAAAGCAATAGTGATGTCCTGCCAGCCGGCATCGGCAAAATACCGAGCCATTTGTACAGACGAGACGGTAATGGTTTGTGCCCCCGCTTCTCGAATCCAGCGACCCACTTTTGCTGATTGATGGGTCTTCATGTGAGGCTTGAATGCCACTCCGTTATTTTGGGCTTTTTTAGCCATCCGGCGAATATTGGCACGGCAAACTTCTTCACTTAGCAATAATGTGGGAGAAGAAATTGTTTCCATATTAATATCAATATTATCCTAAAAAAAGACCCCGACGGCATATATTGCTTGTCGGGGTAGTATAGAAAAGTTACGAAAATCAGTTACTGCCGTTCGGAGATTTCATCATTTCGGCCACTTCATTAACGCGATTCCAAACGCGAAAGATATTGCCGGAGGCTATTTTTTGGATATCCTCTTCCGTGTATCCTCGCTCAAGAAGTTCAGCAAACAGGTTGGGATAGGTGGACACATCCTTAAGTCCAACGGGCAGGGTAGGGCCAACGCCGTCATAATCAGATCCGAGCCCAACATGTTCTATTCCCACGAGATCAACAACGTGATCGATATGGTCGGCAACCTTTTCGACGGTACTGAATTTGAAGTTTTCCTGGAAGTATGTTTGGCGGAATTCCTGTGCCTCTTCGCTACCGGGTTCCAGACCCTTCTTTTCTATTTTTTGATTAATTTCGCTACGCACCCGATCCCTGCTGTTGTTGGATGCGCTATCCAAAAAGGTAGAGCCAAAGTTGATCATAATTACCCCTTCATTCTCCCCCAGTTGTTTGATCAAATCGTCACTCATGTTACGTTCAAATCCGGGAGTAAAATGCCGGCACGAAGAGTGTGTAGCTACCACGGGAGCTTTGGTTGCTTCCATCACATCGTAAAATGCCTGGTCAGTAATATGGGAGACATCTACCATCATTCCCACACTATTCATTTCTGTAATAAGATCCATTCCAAAATCGCTGAGACCGTTGTGTGTATTTTCGGTGGTATCGTATGAAGAATCGCTGATTTGATTGTCTTTGGCATGGGCCAGGGTGATGTAGCGAATTCCGCGGTCATAAAAATATTGCACATTTTCGAGGTTAGTGCCGATAGGAGCACCGTTTTCCATACCCATGGGCAGTGAGATTAATCCCTCCTCAAATTGCGATTCAATTTCATCAGGTGAGGTAGCCACGGCAAATTTGTCGGGATTATCACTGGCAATGCCTTCTACCATGTCAATAAGACTGTCGGCTGCGGCTTTTGCTCCACCGGTTTCTTGGTATTCAACAGGAATGTAGATTGACATAAAGGGCGCATCGAGTCCCCCTTCTTTGGCCCGCGGATAGTCAAAATCACCGCCGGGAGCCTCCGTTGATATATCTTCCCAATTGCTTTTCAGTCGATAGGGCACATCAATATGACCATCAACGATGATATATTGCTGGGCCAGCTGTTCGGCTTGCTGCTGATATTCATTGGAGTCGGAACCGGCACAGCCTGCGAGTACAAGAACCGCTATACAAAAAAGACAATATTTTTTAATAAGATGCATATATTTGGTGTTAGGTTCATTTTTTCTGATATGATACTGGACGAATAATAATTGTTTTGCAAATGTTATAAAAGCTTTTACAACATTTGGTCAACGAGACCTTTATCCTTAAATACACTCTTTAGGAAACTCTTCCAACTTATAAGCTTTTATTATTATGTGTCTCAAAAAAATTATTCTTCCCTGTGTTTTAGGTGGATTGTTGTTCGGTTTTTTGGAGGGATGTTCATCCCCGGAACCGGAAAAAGAAACTGATGTAAAAGGTCAGATACCTAAGGTGTTAGAGCAGGTATCCACCGATTCTATCGAAGCTAATATTCGCACGTTGGCAGGTTTTCATACGCGGCATACTACCTCCGATACATCCAGTGATTCTGTTGGAATTGGTGCGGCCCGACGTTGGATATATGACAAGTTTCAGGAGTACCGCCAGGCATCCAACGGTCGTTTAAAAGTGAAATATGATAGCTATGTGGAGACGGAAAACAGCCGGATTGATGAGCCGACCAAAATTGTGAATATCGTAGGAACTCTTCCGGGTACACAGCTTGAGAGCAAAGACCGGATGTATGTTGTTAGCGGCCATTATGATTCTCGGGTTTCTGATATCATGAACGACACTAGCTATGCACCGGGCGCTAATGATGATGCTTCTGGCACTGCTGCGGTGATGGAGCTGGCGCGGGTAATGTCGCAGTATGAGTTCGATGCCACTATCGTTTTTATGGCCGTGGCGGGAGAAGAGCAGGGACTGCTGGGGGCCAATCATTTTGCTGAAAAGGCCACAAAAAGAAATATGGATATCGTTGCGATGTTTACCAATGATATTATCGGTAATACCATTAAAAGCAGTGATGGATCTGAAAACGATAGCACTGTGCGGGTTTTTGCCCAGGGGGTACCGCCCGACCGAAAATTGTCTGATTATCACCGGATGCTGCTTTATACCGGCGGCGAAAATGATACACCATCACGACAGTTGGGGCGTTTTATGTACCGGATAGCCTCGAATGACAATGTTGATTTAACACCCAATATGATTTATCGCAAAGACCGGTATTTGAGAGGAGGCGATCATTCAGCATTTTTGGATGAAGGGTATCCCGCCGTACGCATAAGTGAGCCTCACGAATATTATGAGCGTCAGCACCAGGATGTGCGCATGGAAGATGGCGTGCAGTATGGGGATCTTCCCAAATTTGTGGATTATCCCTATGTGGCGAAAGTGACAAAATTAAATGCGGCAACACTTACAACGTTGGCTAATGCGCCTGCGCGACCCGCCGAAGTTGGTATTAATGTATCGAAGCTTGAAAATAATACCACGCTGCGTTGGAAGGCCAATGATGAACCTGACCTGAAAGGCTATGAAATAGTTTGGCGCGAGACACACGAACCCTACTGGCAGCACTCAGAGTTCGTAAGTGATACTACGACCTATACCGTTGAAGGAGTGTCAAAGGACAATTACCTATTTGGCGTACGGTCGGTTGATAAGCTGGGATACAAGAGCCCGGCCGTTTATCCGCTTCCATATCGAGAATAGCGCTTTACGTTTGTTGGCTGATGCCTAATCCCCGTAAAAAATGCTCGATCTCTTTCTGTGATGATTCGCCAAAAAACAGGGGCCGTCCACTAAATTCGAACAGGTACAGCTGGCGGTCACTGTCATTAAAATCGATTTTGAAGGCGGCAGATCGAGGTTGAAGCAGATAGTGAATGGAATTCTGTTTGGGAGGTGCCGGAATAATTTTTCGGATAGTCTTTTGCTCGAACTGTTCTTCCTGTATCACGTTACCATTTTTTTTATAGGAAACCAGCAGTAATTTATCTGATTCTTCGAGCGTAATTTTCAGCGGTCCGTTCATCATTTTGAGATATCCAAGCACCAACAAGGCGAAAAATATGAATG
Source organism: uncultured Balneolaceae bacterium (assembly GCA_964490705.1). GTDB lineage: Bacteria > Bacteroidota > Rhodothermia > Balneolales > Balneolaceae > Fodinibius. The sequence continues at coordinate 50,968 of CAZBCG010000004.1, forward strand.
AGCAAAGCCGGATAATTCCGGTCCAAAACGGATCCGACATATTCCAAAAAGTGATAAATAGCATTACGCAGACTACTCCTGAGATGATCGTGCCGATTTTCCAGATTTTGTAGGTTTGTTCTTCTACGGTGATGGGGGTACTCATTAAAGACACAGATTTTTTATTCAGCAGGTAAAGGTGTAGAGTTCGTAGAACGAGCCGCTTTACAAAGCCCTAAAATAAGGAATTATTTATTGAAGATTAGTATTTGCAAATCGTTTTTAGCTGCGCTAGATTACCAAAAACAATAACAAAACCGACCATCATCATGGGTAAAAAAAATAAGCAGTCGCCTCCCCAAAAAGAAATGTCAGAAGGTAAAGCCATTGCCATTACTGTGCTCTTGGTTGCTGCAGGACTCATTGCATTTATTTTTGCCATCCAGTTTCTGATCGGTTATTTATTTCCCAATTGGTGAGTAATAAGTAGCTAAAGCCCCTCCTTTACATAAAACATGGATTTACTCCACTAGAAGTCTTTTCACCTCACTTTATTAAAAAAATTTAATAAAACTTGTAACAATACGGTAGTGCAATACTCTAGTAAATAAACGGAAGGACTTTCTCCTGTTCTTGTTTAATCTTTTTTCGGGAACTATAATGCTAGAGGACTATGAAAACGATTGCTTTTACAAATCAGAAAGGTGGCGTAGGAAAGACAACTTCAACGATAAATGTAGGAGCGGGACTTTGCCGCGAAGGTAAAAAGGTGCTGCTGGTTGATCTCGATCCGCAAGCAAATCTCACGTATTCGCTTCGGATGAGCTCGAACCGCCTGGATACCAGTATCTACGATGTCATGAAAGGGCAGGCCGATCCCCATGAGACGATTATCAGTCACAACGGCTTCGATATTATGCCGTCGTCTATTGATCTGTCGGGGGCGGAGATGGAATTTGCCAACGAGCCGGCTCGGGAAAATATCCTTAAGAATAAGTTAGATCCTTTTTATGATGAATATGATTATATCTTGGTTGATTGTCCGCCCAACCTGGGATTGTTAACCCTGAATGCGTTCACGGCCGTCAATGAGATTTATATTGTGCTGCAGTCGGAGTATTTGGCGTTACATGGGCTTTCAAAGCTGATGGATGTTATTCAGGTGGTCAAAGAGCGACTGAACCCTGATATCGAAATTACAGGCATTATCTGTACGTTGTTTGACGGTCGCAAGAACCTGAACAAAGAAGTAGTAGATCATATCCAGGATTATTTTGGTGAAAAGGTGTTCGATACGCTTATCCGAGATAACGTGGCACTGGCAGAGGCGCCCAGTCATCACAAGACGATTTTTGAGTACGACCCCGACAGCTATGGGGCCGAGGATTATGAGGCACTGGCAAGAGAGATACGAAATGGACAGGCTAAGTAGAAACGAGGTCAGTACATTATGTCAAAGAAGAAGAGCCTGGGCAGCAGTCCGATAGGGTATAAGTCAGACAATGGGTCAAAAATGGGATTTATTCCTGATTTGGGGGTTTCTAAACCGGATACGTCCCCTAACCCAAGTACGCCCAAGAGTCGCACATCTTCGCAAAAAAGCACACCCACAAAACCCAATAGCTCGTCAAAATCATCCCCGAAAAAGGAAAAGCCCGAGAAAAAGATTGTCAGCTATAATTTAGAGATAAATGTGATTGACAGGATAAAATCAACCGCCAAGGAGAAAGAGATGTATTATTCGGGCTTGGTGAACAAAGTACTCAAAAGCTGGCTGGCCGAAAATTGATGATTTGCTCCATTTCTTACAGATAACATTTGCTATCCTGTCGTCGAAAAGCGTATCATCCTATCAACCTAAGGAAACTTCATAAAGAAGTTAACAATGGCATGATACTATTGTGCGGTTGAAGACTTATTTTTGGGGACTTTGATATCAAATGGGTAGTATGACGGCAGATAAATTAGTAGCATCAAACAAGTATATAGTGCGTTTGGCTGAGACCGAGGCCGATCTGCGTAATGCACAGTCGTTACGGTACAAGGTGTTTAATGTGGAGCTGGGAGAGGGGCTGGCTAAATCGCACGAGACCAAACTCGATGTTGATAAATATGATTTTCAATGTGATCACCTGCTGGTAGTCGAAAAAGATACCCAAGAGGTGATTGGGACGTATCGGATGCAAACCTACGAGTCGGCCAGTAAGTATAAAGGATTTTATACGGCCGATGAATTTGAGCTGCAGTCGTTACCGGAAGAGATTCTCAACCAGTCGGTGGAAGTGGGACGGGCCTGTATCCACAAAGATCATCGCAACGGACGCGTACTGTACTTGTTGTGGCGCGGCATTGCCGAATATATGAAGATCACCGAAAGTCGCTACCTTTTTGGATGCTGCTCGATAAGCAGTACTGATCCGGCGCAGGGGTGGATCGTCATGGACTATCTGCAGCACAACGAATTGCTGCATTCAGAGTATCATCTGGATACAAAGGACGATTTTAACTGTCCCAAAGTAGATCACGATACCGAGGGCTGGAAAGAGGTGACACTGCCTCAGCTGTTTAACTTGTATATTGATCTGGGTGCCAAAACTTTGTCGAAACCGGCACTCGACAAGGAGTTCAAAACCATTGATTATCTTATTCTGGTGGATATCAAACAGCTTGATGAACGCTCCAAAGCCCTTTTCCTGAAATAAGGAGCCTATTAAAGCCATGCTTTCATCAATACGTGCCGGCATCCGACTTGTGCTCTTTTTTATCACCTCGTTGCTTACGATTCTCGCGGTGGCAGTGGGGAATCTGTTGCTTGGGATCTTCAGTCGCAAGTGGGCCGTGCAATGGAAAAATACCTGCATCAAAAATTGGGCTCGGGCAATACGTGTCATTATTGGATTAAAACTGGCAGTAAAAGGAACTTCACCTGATCCGCCTTTCTTTTTGGTAGCTAATCATTTAAGCTATATTGATGTTGTTCCATTATGGGCTCATCTGAAGGGTACTTTTGTTGCCAAAAGTGAAGTTAAATCATGGCCATTTTTTGGCTGGGGAACCCGCACGTTGGGGGTATTATTTATTGACCGGGAACTCAAACGCGATATCCGCCGAATGAATCGGCAAATTTCGGATGTCATATCACCGGAGCAGGGGGTGATCATTTTTCCCGAGGGTACCAGTACCAAAGGGGCTGGCGTTGCTTCATTTAATGCGCCGCTGCTACAATATCCAGCAAGTCAACAAATGGCTGTTCATTATGCTACACTTTCGTATAATACCGCAGATTCCGAGTGGCCCGCGCATCTGAACGTCTGCTGGTGGGGTGATATGGATTTTTTTCCGCATTTTTGGAATCTGCTCAAATTAAAAAGTTTTGAATGTACCATCATTTTTGGTGAGCAACCTGTTATAAAAGCAGATCGAAAAGAACTGGCCCGGGATTTGCAAAAGGCCGTAAGCAATGATTTCTTGCCCGTGGTCAATGAATAACAGATTTAAGTAAATAGCGAAGTATAAAATCCATTTTGATGAATAATAAGTTTTTCGGTCTGTCAGGATGGAAAAGATTTGCTCTCGGTTATGCACTGCTTCTTGTTGCCTCTCATCTTGTTATCTGGATGCTCGATCAGCCCATTCAGCAAGAGCAAACGCCCGAAAAATCGGTACCTTTGCAGGTCGTTCAAGGGGATTCACTACTCGCTGATCGACAGACAGATTTGTATTACCAGGATATTTATACCGGCAGCAAACAACATCCTATCCCATTGGTGCTGTTGCCGGGTGGTCTCGAAGGTCCGGAGGTGTTTGAAGAGCTTATTAAAGATCTTTCCGACCAGTATCGCCTGATTATTCCGCATTTGCCCGGCTATGACAATGGTAAAAGCGAGCGCGACCTACCGGATTATTCTTTTGGCGCCATGGCCATTTATACCAACCAGCTGCTGGAAAAGTTGGATCTGTCTCGGGCGCATTTGTTGGGGTATGGACTGGGAGGAGCCAGTGCTATTCATCTGGCTCACAATCGACCGGAGAAGATACAGTCGCTGAGCCTGGTATCCTCCATCGGCGTGCAGGAGCTGGAGTTGTTGGGCAGTTATCGGTTGAATCACGCCGTACACGGTATGCAGTTGGGGGCCGTGTGGATTTTGTATAACGCTGTGCCTCACTTTGGATTAATGGATCTGGTGGGTATCAATGTATCGTATGCCAAAAGTCATTACGAGTCCGATCAGCGTCCTATTCGAGGATATCTTAAAGCGTTTGACAAACCGATGCTTATTCTACATGGACGCGATGACCCGCTCGTACCTTTGGCTGCAGCCCAAGAGCACCATCGTATTGTGCCACAAAGTAAGCTTACCCTTTTTGATGCCGATCACGATTTGATCGAGACGCACAGCGATTCGGTAAATAACAGTCTAACAGCTTTTATTTCGGATGTAGAAGCCGGTAAGGCAATTACTGCCGATGAAGCTCCGGACGAGCGTATTACAGCAGCACAAAAGCCATTTTCAAACGTTGATTTTCAAAAGTTCAAGGGCGTTTCACTGCTGATTATCATGCTGATCATCATTTTGGGAACTTTTGTCAGCGAAGACCTGACCTGCATTGGGGCTGGTTTATTAGCCGCACGCGGGCTCATTGGCTTTTGGCCCGCTACCATTGCGTGCTTTATTGGCATTTTTGTGGGAGATATGGGCCTGTATTTAATTGGGCGGTTTGTGGGGCGTCCCGCCGTGCGGCGTGCCCCGCTCAAATGGATGATTTCTGAACGAGATCTCAATAAAAGTGCAGAATGGTTTAAAGTTCGAGGCCCGGCAATTATTATTGCCAGCCGTTTTTTGCCCGGTAGCCGACTGCCTACGTATTTGAGCGCCGGAATTATCGGGGCGGGATTCTGGATGTTTACGGCCTATTTTCTGCTTGCTGCCATCATCTGGACCCCGATGCTGGTTGGTATTTCCGAGCTTCTGGGTAATGAGCTAATCCGCTACTTTTCGATCTATCGCGAATATGCGCTGTGGGTATTTCTGGGGGCGATTGTATTTTTTGTTATGCTGGTAAAGGTTATTCTGCCCGTTTTCAGCTACAAGGGGCGGCGATTGCTGGTATCCCGCTATCGTCGGCTGAAACGCTGGGAGTATTGGTCGCCGTTTATTCTGTATGCCCCGGTATTTTGCTATGTGATTTATTTGGGAATTAAACATCGAAGTTTAACCCTGTTTACAGCAACAAATCCGGCTATTCCAGACGGGGGTTTTGTGGGCGAATCCAAAACGGATATCCTACAAATGTTTAACCAGTCTCATATCGCCCGCTATGCAATTATTCCACTTGAGAAAGACTTGGAGGCAATGAAGCAGCAGGCACAGCATTTTATGCAAGAGCACGATCTTGAATTCCCAATCGCCTTAAAACCGGATGTGGGTGAGCGGGGCAAGGGGGTGCATATTATTCGGGGCAAGGAAGCTATGGAGCAATATTTTGCAGAAGCTGAGAAGGATGTGATTATCCAGGAATATATTTCGGGTGATGAGTTTGGCATATTTTATTATCGGCGCCCGGATGAGGAAAAAGGCAGTATATTTTCTATCACCCAAAAGGAGTTGTTGGAGGTTACCGGGGATGGAAAAAAGACATTGGAAGAGCTTATTTTAGCAGATGATCGAGCGGTGAGCCTGGCAAAATTTCATCTGCGCCAGAATCAGAATCGTCTTTATGAAGTGCCGGAGGAAGACAAGTTAATCCAAATTGTAGAACTCGGCACACATGCCTGCGGTGCAACTTTTAGAGAGGGCAGGGAGCTTATCACCGATGATCTCGTTAAGGTGATGAATGATATTTCCGATTCTGTGCCCGGCTTTTTCTTTGGTCGATTTGATATTAAGGCACCGTCGCCTGCACAATTAAAAGTGGGCAGGGGGCTGACTGTTATTGAGGTTAACGGCGTGTCTTCGGAATCGACAAATATTTACGATGAGCAATACTCATTTTGGGATGCCCAGCGCGTGCTAATGAGTCAGTGGAAACTGGCTTTTGAGATTGGTCGTCAAAACCGGGAGAGAGGAATAGAGCCAACCACTCTGCTGACTTTCCTAAAGCGGATTTTCCATGCGCTGAAAAAAGAATAATGGCTATTTACTAATCAGGAAAAATATTTTTCAACCATCTGCTGTGCCTTTTGATCGCCCATATCGGCTGCATGCTGTAAATCCTTTTCTGCATCATCCATATTCTGTAAAATCATATGGCTGCAACCGCGATTAAAAAATAACTCAGACTCTTGATCATTGAGTGCAATAGCCTTTGTAAAATGAGAAATAGCATTTTCATGCTCGTTATAAAAATGAGCGTATAGCATGGCTATTCCCTTGTGCGACAGATAATTATCATTATTTATTTCAATTGATTTCTTGAACTGTGCCAATGCCTTATGGGGTGCTTCATTATTGTGATAAAAACTGCCCAGCATTTGATATAGTTGGTCGTCTTTGGGCTGCTGCTCAATAGCAAAAAGCAAAAATTCTTCGGCTTCTTTTTCGGTACCGATTATTAGTTTGATGAGTGCCTTATTGCGTAGTGCTTTTTTATGGCGGGGCTCCCTGTTCAAAACCTCATTTAAAAGGCGAAGGGCGTTCTCATGGTTGTCGTTATTGAGGTTAACCTTTGCACGCTCAAATACTTTTTCCGTTTTCTGGCCCATTATTTCTCTTTGAGTGGATAATTAATTGAATCTGAAAAGTACGAAATATATAACATTCCGACAGCATTTTCGATCAGCGTCATGTGGAGCCTCAGCCGGCACTGGCCCGAAACGCATCAATCACCTTCATGTTGCTGAGGGCATCGCTCAGTGGTGTAGGCACCGGCGAATCATCCAGGATAGATTGCGCGAAGGCTTGCGCCTGCAGCGTATATTGATTGACGGGATCAAAAGTGATGGACTCTGCATTGTCATCTTTGTGTAGGCGTATAGTCGTTTCTTGATCCGGTGGAGCATTAAAAGGAATGATAATGACGATACGGCCGTCAGTTCCTACTATATTCACCCGCTGATGGGGAGTTGTTTTCGTGGCACAGCTAAAGGTGGCTGTGCCGGATTCGAACTCCAGCAGCCCCGAGGCAAGGTAATCGGTCCCAAAATCGGGATCTATCTTCCATGCTCCGGATACGTTACGTGGTTCAGCATCAAACAAAAACCGCGATAGCGAAATACAGTAACAACCTATATCCATGAGTCCGCCGCCACCCATATCGGGAATATTGCGAATATTATCGGGGTCATCGTTGTAGTACGAAAAGAAAGATTCCACGGTCTTAAGCTCTCCGATATTTCCATTGTCAACAAGCGATTTTGCTTTTTTCCACTGGGGATGAAAGCGATACATAAAAGCTTCCATTACTTTGAGATCGGGATATTGCTTGCTGGCTTGCAACAGTTTCTGTGCTTCACTGAGATCCATTGCAATAGGCTTTTCGCACAGCACATGCTTGCCGGCTTGCAGCACTTCTATCGATTTGGAAACGTGCAGATGGTTGGGCAGGGGATTATAGACAGCATCAATATTGGCATCGGCCAGAAGCTCTTGGTAAGAGCCATAGCAAGTAGGTATATGTAACGCATCAGCGGCTTGTTGAGCTTTTTCGAGAGATCGTGATGAAATGGCCGTGACGGTACAATTATCAGCTTCTTGAATTGCAGGCACAACTTTTTCGATGCCAATTTTTGCAGTGCTCAGGATACCCCAGCGGACGGTATTCATAAATTTTGGAGGATTTTAATATTCAGGATTGATCGAAATCTAACATTACCGAGCCAACAAATACAGTACGGCAATCCGGGCATTTTCTTTGATGTTACAGCCAGCCCGGGGAATTTGCAGGTTCATCGTCACCGGTTGACCCGCATTGCTGGAAAGGATTTGTGTATTGGCAATAATACCTGCTTCCTGAGCGTGATGATGAGGTGCCAACAGGGCGATAGTATCCTCTACATCTTTGATCTGTTCGTTCATCGTAGCTTGATATGTGCCCTCTGAAAGATGCCACCACCCGTAATCGTCATCTTCTTTTTTCTGGGGATCTATAAGCTCTTTGCCGGCAGGTTCAAACTCACTACCGCCAAAATCGAGTGAGCCGGCCTTGCTAAAGCGATGCACTTTAGCAACTGTCAAGTCAAAATGGGTTTGGTGCTGCTGCGTATCACGGTGAATAATAGATTGTAGATGGTTACCGAGTTCATCAGATTGGAGTAGAATCATAATAATATAGTTATTTTCCCGATTCGATTTGCATTATAACATAAAACATAAGAGGGGAGACATTGCATTCAGCACATTACAAAATTAAATACCCAGGTTTTGTAGTTCTTCCAGTGATTTTGGAGGCAGATATGTTCGCTCAAAATGGCGTTCCCACCAGCTGTTTTGTTCTTGTCGTTCTTTTCTGGTAGTAAACTTATATCGAAATAATCGTGCTCGTATGTAATTGGGAGACTTATCATTAAAAGGATTATCTTTCAATAATTTTAATAATTTATTGTCATCTTCCAATAGTTTTTTGATGAATCGTAACAGCCAAGGACTGGATCGTATTGATCGCATTGCCGCGAACCAGATTTGCCAATCCAGCCGAAAGTGATACGGTGCTACCTGTAGTGGAATGCGATTGGGATTACCCGGCTTACCCTTAAACTCGTATGCTTTCCATTCCGTTGATTCCGAAATCTCTTCATCAGTTGTGCCCTCGATGATAATTTCGAATCGCTTTCGGGTTACGGAACCAAATGCTCCATAGGTATTAACCAGATGCAGGGGATTGAAGCTGGCATTCATTCGCTGATTGGGGGAAATCATGTTTTTGATGGGCGCCAGACTCATATAGGTTATTACGATTGTCAAAAGGATGAGTACTATGTAAAAGGGAGCAGGATATATGAGTTCTCCCGGAATGCCTGCGGGAATAATATACTGCAGGTATATATCAGAAATGCCACTAAAGGCTAAAATCAAGGTCATCCAGTTAAGCCACGCATAATTTCCGCTGATGATGAGATAAGCTTGTGAGAGGATGATCATCACGGCGCCGATGGTTGCCAGTGGTTGGGGCAAGAACAGCAACCATACGGCTCCCAGCTGCACAATGTGGTTAAAGAGTGTCTCCATCTTGTGATATGATTCCGGCAACAGATGAAAGAATCGGCTCAGGGGATTAGGCATCGGTTGGGTTTCGTGATGATAATTCAGGCACGTTAGGTTGCGCCAGCAGGCATCGCCCCGCATCTTGATAAGTCCCGCCCCGAATTCGACGCGAAAAACGAGCCATCGGATCACAAAAATCATCAACAGGGGAGCGTGGTAGTGCATAGGGCCAAGAAATATAGCATAAAAGCCTGCCTCAAGCAGTAGCGATTCCCATCCAAAACCGTAGAATAGTTGTCCAACATTAACAATAGAGAGATAGATCCCCCATAGAAGCAACCAGATAAGCATCGAGAGCCATAAAGGGCCGGCGTCAGAAAGACCAGTAGCAGTCAAAATGGAGAGTACCAGGCCGATCCAGGCGATTACGGCAAAGAATCGATCGGAATAGTGCCAGTGAAAAATGCTGGGTGTCCGTTTGAAGGTGGTACGCTCGAGGAAACGGGGCACGGGCAATAGGCCATCTTCACCCAAAAGAGGACGAAATTGGTTGATAGCTACGAGAAAGGCAATCAGGTACATGAGCCCGATTCCGCGCTGAATAATAAGGCGGCTTAACCAGTAATCGGCCTGATAGAGGTTGTCGAGCATTGTTTTGGGATTAGACTGGACCGAGATCTATCCCAAAATTTACAAAAGACTCACTCTCTGTAAAATATCAATAGGGCGTACTGGTACTTCGGGCCTTTTTGAGTGCGCTTAGATACCATTCAAATTTATATAGAGAGATTGATTTGTTCGATTTTCATGAGCTTTCATTTTTGGGCGGCCTGTCTTCTCTAAAAAATTGGGGCGGGCAAAGTGGAAGGAATGCTGTTCATTCTCATTTTGCATAGCATACTCCGCAACTGGATAGCGGCTCGTACACAGCATTACAAGCCAATGATGCTAATGAATTTATGATCCAGATAGAGAGAGTTTTTTGTGTATAACATAGTTTTCTTCCATATCGCCGTGGACCAGAACAGTCTGTTTTTGGGTATTCTTAAATCCTAGTTTAGTAAAGAATGGTCGCACTGAGGCATGTACTTCAGTGTAGATTCGGCTGATACCATGCGATTGAGCATAGTCTTCGATAGTGGCATATAGCTGCTTGCCAATACCTTTGCCTTGATGGTCGGGCCGGCAATAGAAGGCGTTAATGTGTCCGTCGTTATTCAGCTGGGCAAAGCCGACAATCTCGCGGTTGATTTCTGCAACGATCGTAAATTTTTCAAGGCAGCTTTGTTCCCAATCCCGAAAATGGATATTATTTGGTGCCCACATTCGTATTTCGGTTTCGGTATATTTGGAACTGTTGAGAATGGTAACAGTGTCTTGGAAAAGCCGGGCAACCTGTTTGATGTCACCTTTTTGGTATAATCGTATATGCATGGACTATTGGTTGGGGAATGTAATATCTCATGAAAGGGAACAAGTGAGTAATATTATTTACATAAGCCAAGTAAAAATAGATATTTAGATGAATATAAGGAAGAAAAAATGTCTATAATTTTTTTGTTGTAAGCAAGTGACAGGCAGTGCATTAAAACTATTTCTCAACTACATTTCCTTTTTCATCGAATGACATATAGGGATTATATGCGATTTCCCATAGGTTACCTTCGGGATCGGCGATATAGCCACTGTATCCACCCCAGAACACTTCTTCGGGTTCTTTGCAGATGGTTACATTTTTGGATTTGAGCTCCTCAAATAGCTCATCCACCGCCGCTTGGGATTGTAGGTTATATGCGAGCGAAAATCCCTTGAATCCACTTCCCGAAGCAGAAATCTGTGCATCTTCGGCAAGCGCTTTTCTGCCAAAAATCCCCACCTGAAAACCATTAAGCTGAAAAAAGGAGATATCTTCATTGCTGTTTGGCAGTAGTTTCCATTCAAAAACATCCACATAAAATTGGGTTAGCGATTGGACGTCTTTAGCACCGAGAGTAACCAGGCTTAATCGTTGTTCCATGGCAGTAGGTTCATTAAAAAAAGCTGTTCACCACCTAAGATGAACAGCTTGAATTTAAAAAGCGAATATATTAATCAATAGGAATTACTTCGGGTATAGCTTGTGCAGTTACCGTTTTCTTTCCCGTCTTTTTTAGCTTCTTCTTTATCTTCAAAACCACCGTTGGAGTAGGCTTCGATATCACCATTTTTGGCAGTTCTGCGCCATCTCCATTCACCGTGGGCATCTTGGTATAATTCACATCGTGGCATAAAACAATACGTACCTTCTTAGTGTTCTGATTAGCATGTGCTAAACTTCGAAAACTTAATTTTGCACTTCATTTAAAGTGCAAAAAAAAATACACTTTTCGAAGTTTCATTTTCAAAAAAACCGGTTTTAGCTCGTCGAAATATGGAGATGATAGAGGTATTCTGAAGAGAAGTGAAGTTGAAATCCATTTATATGGCAGACCACAGCAAGCATAAAAAAGAGCACCCCCGAGAAAATAAGCAACGGCGTAGCTTCTTGAAGGGCCAGAAAATAAAATCGGTTAAACTGTTGAGGATATCCGCGAGATTTCCAGCGGTGTTTATTGTTCAGAAAAGCTTTGATGCCAAGAATGATAATGATGAGCGAGCCGCTACCAATCCAGAACATGGGGAGATCTTTTTGTCCCCTTATATTGGTTGAGTGGGTATTTTGTTCCGATTGTGAGGACCCTCTCGGCTAATAGGGCTAGGGCAGAAGCTTAAAATCGTAATCCACATTGTCTTTAATTTCCATGCGCGGCAGGTCGATCTGCGTATCGTGTTCGTCGGCTTCTTTTTTGAGCTTTGTGTGAAACGTTTTGGAAAGTAGCAGACGTTGGTACTCAACACCTTCTTCGTGGATATAATCAGTAATTGCATCGCGTAAACGGTCCATATGTTCCATAATTAGACTGACGGCTTTGGTTGTAATTCTGCTTAAAATTTGATGTAGAACATACAATTATTTTGGGATGGTCCCATAGGGTAGCGCTGGATGATTTCACCTTAATCAAAGGCTATCCATTTGCGATGGTTGTGAGCAAAGTATTCTACCAGAACTTTAACTAAAGCTAAAGGTTACCGGCAAACTGAACAGTACTTCCACCGGCTCACCGTTTACTTCACCGGGTTCAAATCGTGCTCGTTGGATGGCTCTAATTGCAGCTTTACCACATCCGGCTCCGATATTCCGAATGACTTTATAATTTTCTGCTTTGCCTTTTTTATTTACGATGAATTGCACAATAACTCGGCCTTGAATACCGCGTTCTCGAGCTCTTTCGGGATATTTAAGATTCTCTTGAACGGACTGAAGTCCACCTTTAATTTTTGGCATCTTTTCGGCAACTACATAAACAGTATCACCATCAATAACGGTGGTTTTTACTTCGTTCGGATATAAAGAACTGCTTGATTTGGTATTGCTTGAAGAGTGGCATCCAATAAAAAGGGCAAAAAGTATAGCAGCGCAAAACGCAGGTCGTAACATAGATAAGTTGTGAGAAATTAAATGAATTAGCAATTAATGCCAATTCTACTGATATGCTACAACACAAGCAAGTCGTTTCCCGATACATCGATAAATTAAAAAAAGCTGATGGTATTCCTTTCGCTGGTAAGAGATTTAAAAGTTATTGCATTTTAGAGTAATATTGAGATTAATTGTATGGGATGTAGTATAAATCATAAAAATAATCGGGATACAATTATGGATTTAGCAAATATCAATTTTCTGGCCGTTATAGCAGCAACACTATCCACTTTTTTAGTCGGATGGCTCTGGTATGGACCCCTTTTCGGAAAAACATGGATGAATGCCGTAGGGCTTTCGGAAGAGCAGCTACAACAGGGCAATATGGCAAAGACATTTGGGCTCGCTTTTGTATTTGAGTTCATCATGGCACTTAATTTGGCCATGTTTTTAACGGGATCTCCCGAAGCCCTGGCCCAAGCGAGTGTCGGTACAGGCGCATTTTATGGGTTTTTAACCGGCTTTGGATGGATCTTCTTTGCGCTGGCCGTTAACAGTTTGTACGAGCAAAAATCCTGGAAATATATCTTTATCAACGGGGGATACTGGACGGTAGCTCTTACCATAATGGGACTTATCATTGGCGCCTGGACCTAGCAAAGTTGCAAACATTCGATTTCCCCTTGGGATGATAAAACATTCCAGGGGTTTTTATTTATAGTGATTTTTATCACTTTCTGCATGCCATTATAATCCAGCAGAAAATCATTCATAGTATGAAGTATATCGGAGCACATGTGAGTGCGGCGGGCGGAGTTGAAAATGCCCCGGAACGAGCACATAACATTGGAGCCAAGGCTTTTGCACTGTTTACCAAGAATCAGCGTCGATGGGAAGCCCCGCCGCTTTCGACCGAAAATATTGACGGATTCAAACAGCAGTGTGATGAGTACGACTATTCCATGGATTACGTGATGCCGCACGACAGCTACCTTATTAATTTGGGACATCCGGATCAAAAGCAGCTGCAAAAATCGCGTAATGGTTTTTTGGATGAGATGCAGCGCTGTGAGCAGCTGGGCATTAAGCTGCTAAATTTTCATCCCGGGAACCACCTCGATAAAATGAGCGTTGACGATTGCATCAAACGTAATGCAGAGTCGTTGAACTGGGCGCTGGATAAAACAGAGGGCGTTACGGCTGTCATCGAAAATACGGCCGGACAGGGCACGAGTATCGGCTATAAGTTTGAGTATTTAGAGGCCATTATTGACGGTGTTGAAGACAAAAGCCGCATCGGAGTTTGCATTGACACCTGCCACGCTTTTGCCACGGGCTACGACCTATCCACCGAAGAGGGATACCACGAGATGGTGAGCAAATTTGAGCAGACCATTGGCTTTGAATACTTGAAGGGGGTGCATCTCAATGATTCCAAAAAGGAGCTGGGCAGTCGCGTGGATCGCCACGATAATATCGGCGAAGGACATATCGGGATGAAGGGATTTGAACTTCTGATGCAGGATGAGCGCTTTGATGATATCCCCATGATTTTGGAAACACCCAATACCGAACAGTGGCCCGAAGAAATTGAACTGCTATATAACTTAGCAGAATAGTAATATTTCTCACTTTCCAATTTTTCCCAAGCGCAGATAAACCGGGAAGGTAACGGAGATGTGTTGGGTATCAGCAAGCACGTTGCTAAGTTTGGTAATAGTATCGTTAACGGGATTATATCCTTGGTCAAATTTCATTTTCTGCACGGCCGACCAAGAGTTAAAGTACCCTTCCAGCTGATCGAGTGACCATTGGTAATCGTTTTGAAAGGAGGGAGAAGGAATTTCACCAAACGGAAAGGGAATTGTCTGATATTCGTTGTCCAGATAGGTCCGGTTTTTGTTGTAGTATGCTCCAAAGGCCTCCTCGTAGAGTGCATCAATGATGGGATCGGCTTCGTCGTTGATGCAGACCATCCCATATCCGATAACCGCCAACAGTGCCTTGTCTTTGGCTACGCGATTCACTTCGGCATAAAACTGCTCAAAATCGAACCAGTGAATGGCCTGTGCTACCGTAATCAGATCAAATGTGTCGGCTGGTAATCCCGAATCTTCGGCAGCTGCCACGCTGTATAAAATGTTGCTCTTCTGAGGGGCATGTGACAACTGTTCATCACTGATATCCGTTGCGATCACTTCATCAAAATAATCAGCCAAGTATGTAGCGACTTGCCCCGAGCCGGTGGCACAGTCCCAGGCCTTGTCACGTGCTGCAAGGTGATCAAAAATAAAATCGTACAGCGCTTTAGGATAGTCCGGACGATACCTTGCGTAAAGTTCGGCTTGTTTCGAGAATCTGGATGCCATAAGTGATGGTTTTCTTGATTATGGTCAAGATGGAATCTACCTCAAGGAGGGCTCCATCTAGTGCTATTTTTTAAATTAATGATTGTACATTTTTTCTCCGGCTGGAATGGCAAGATCTAACCGATTTTGTACCGGCGGGAGAGGACAAGTGGCAAAATTGGTGAACACACAGGGTGGATTGTATAACTTGTTAAAGTCCATATAAGTAGTACCGTCTTTATTTGGCGTGGGCGCATACAGATATCGTCCGCCGCTGTAGGTGCTTTCGCCGTTGGTTTGATCGCCAATTATGATAAAAAATTCCTCATCATTTTTGGGATGTCCCAGCGGTGCAATACTATATTTTTTGCCCTGATGCGTAAATTCCAGCGTCCCGTAAATCGACCGCTCATACGAATCCCCGAGGATATCAGGAATGGTGATCGTTTTCGGTTTATCAAAAGGATTAAAAGAAGCTTGGACACGCCATTTTCGGGATACCGGAAACCGTTCGATACCGTTAAAAGAGATCAGATTGGGGTGGTCAGTATCCTTCAGGCGGATATAAAACGTACCCCGTCGCTCGATGATATACCAGATTAGTGATTTGTGTCGAAGTTGGGTTGCCTCCCCGGATAGACTCGTTTTGAGTTCCATCTCAGAAATAGCAGAACTGTCGTGAAGTACTCGAACTCCTTTTTTGATAGTTATAGAAAAGGAGCTGTCATTTTTCTTGATGGTGCTTATTTGTCCGGCAGCTTCGGGTGGAAAAACAAGATCGTTCGTGGAAGCCGATCCCAAAGTTTGCGAACCTTCTTGAAGCTCATATAATCCCGCAAGTGTGAGCCAGCTGTCGTTCTCCTTCAGCGATTGTATGCGGTTTTGATGCCAGGTGTTGACTTCTGCACGGTGTTCTGCTTGAGTTTGCTCCGACTGAGAATTGTTGCAGGAAATAGTTGTTGCAAGCAGGAGAAGAATCAACACACCTAGCGTATAAAAAGAACGTAGAGGCGTCATAAAAAATTGATTAGGTTATGTATCAACATCGAGCTCGAGAGAGACTTCGCGGTATTTTTTGTGGATTAACGGCACTAAGAGGGCCCACCCATAACACAGGCATCCAATGACAAAGAAAACAACGCCAAAAGTGATGTCATGTTCCAGGGCATCCATCTGAGTTAACAGATTTCTCCAGTCGTGCGATTCCTGACCAAGTCCGCCAATAAGCGGCAACTGTGCTGCTCCACCGTCAGCAGCATAGGCGGCCACATCAAACCAGCTGTAGCCTACCAGTACAAGCGAAAATTGCATCCTGATGTTTTTCCGATTTATCCAGCAGTATGCTAAGATCGCTAAAGGCAGCAGTATTTGAAAAAGCGATCCGGCCAAAATGGTGATAAAGCGGATGCCAAAAATCCCGAAAAAGGTGTGGCCGGCCTCGTGTGTAATCAGCAAAAAAGTGTGTACGCCCAAGTGGATAATATTCAGCGGAAAGGGATAATCGTAGTTATAAGAAAAGAAAATATTATACCGGAGTGCCCAGTAGTAATGGTGAATGGAATAGATAATAAACGGCAACAGTAGTATCGACGCCCACCATTTTTTCAAAATTCTTTTTGCAAGTAATTGCAGCCGTGTTTTATCCATTTCAATCTCGATTATGCCGGATTCAATCGAAAATACAGGAAATTGCGGACTTGTAAAGCTTTTGGGGAAGGCGTTTTTGGCAAGCGTGGACCCTTGCCACAGCGCTGAAAATATTATTAGAGATAGGGCACGGGAAAGGTATAATATGTTGACAACCGAAAGAAGGATTTCATTCAGGTAAGGGATCCGGCATCAGGAAAGTCCATTGCCCTGTGGGTAGTGAATGCCGAGGCGAAGGAACTAAGAAAAATGTTTGTTTGAGACTTCGTGGGGTTCGGAGTCGAGTTTGCATTTTTCTCCATAGCCGAGTGGATTCACTGGGCAGGAGTTTCCAAAGCCGGTGAGTTTTTTGGTTCGTTTTTTCCTCATTGAAAAAATGAACAATGACTACTTAATCTTTCAGTAATTCCCAGAATTTCATTTTTCCTTTAACAAAATATTCAACAATTATACTTACCGGTAGCAGTGTTTCGGGATCGTCATCATTAGTGCGTTGATTCTGGAGTTCAGCCCGCTTTTCGTGAGTCTGAGAAAATGTTTTCCAGAAATCGTAATGTGCCCGGGCTATGGCTTTGAACTCCTCCCAATTTCCGTCGGCCAGTGACCGAAACGAAGCAACAATATCAAGTTTATAGCGTCCCCAAAATCGCCAAATAATCGAATCAGCACTGCAATTTTTCCACAGCATGCGCAGGTTATTGCGATAGTTGTAATAGACTTTTCGGGGGGATCCCATCGCCATGGAGCCGCCTCCCAGGTGGTAAACCGTACTATTGGGACAAAAACGGACGCGATACCCATTATTCCACAGGCGCCAACAAAGGTCGATTTCTTCCATGTGGAATTCAAAATCCTCGTCAAATCCCCCGAGCTCTTCAAATACCTCTTTCCGGATGGCCAATGCGGCTCCGCTGGCCCAAAAAATATCGGTTTCGTTGTCGTATTGCCCCTCATCTTCTTCGACTGTATCAAAAATGCGTCCCCGGCAAAAGGGATACCCAAACCGATCGAGATAGCCGCCGGCCGCTCCCGCATATTCAAAATGGTCGGGCTGTTCATCCGACAACATTTTTGGTTGTACGGCGGCAATCTCCGAATTCTTTTCAAAACATCGGGCCAAGCCATGTAGCCAGTCAGGTTCTGCACGAACGTCATTATTTAAAAATAGCAGGATATCTCCCTCTGCATATGGCACCGCACGATTATTCCCGCCACAGTAACCGTAATTGGTATCAAATTCAGCGATTTTTACATCGGGATAATGTTCCCGCACCCAAGCCTTAGAGCCATCCTCAGAGGCGTTGTCGGCCAAAATAATTTCATAATCGGGATAATCGGTGGCGGCTATGCTCAGCAAATAATTTTGGAGATGCTCCAGGGCATTCCACGAAACGATAATAATGCTAAAAAAGGGCATACGGGATTTTGAATCTTCAATAAATTGTTTTTCTTGATGGGAACTGTTGGCTCATTTACATAAGCAAAAAACATCCCTATCATTTGGTTGAAAATGGGAAAGAATCATCTATGATCAAAGTTGGATTAATTTCAGATACGCATTCGTATCTCGATCCGCAGGTGTTTGAGTTTTTTGAGGATCGGGACGAGATCTGGCATGCGGGAGATTTCGGGACGGTTGAAATTGCGGATAAGCTGCGGGAAGTGGCACCGCTGACGGGCGTTTATGGCAATATCGACGGACAGGATATCCGCCAGGAATACCCGTTGCATCAGCGTTTTGAGCGTCAGGGCATCGATTTTTGGATTACGCATATTGGCGGTACGCTGGGGCGGTACTGCCTGCCCATCCGCGAAGATATGGAGAAAAATCCGCCGGATGTATTTATTTGCGGTCATTCGCATATCCTCAAAATTGGTCGCGACCAAGAGAAAAATAAGATGCTGTTTATTAATCCCGGCGCTGCAGGCCGGCACGGTTTTCAGGTATATCGAACTTGCGTCCGTTTTAATATTGATGATGGAAAGATTCAGGATGTGGAAGTCATCAACCTTGGTAAACGGGGAGAGTAGTTTTTTAGTCTTGAGTAGTTAGATGTAAGTAGTGAGTCATGAGTATTGAGTACTGATTTTCCAGTATCTAGCATCCTGAAACTATTCTTCGAATCGGCTAATGAGTTCTACGGCGTGGAATGCTGATAGGGTCACGAGCGGAATACCGCCGCCGGGATGTGTGCTTCCGCCTACTAAATACAATCCTTTAATGGACCGGGATTTATTGCGGGGACGCATAAACGCGGCCAGTTTGCTGTTCGATGAAGTGCCGTAAATACTGCCGCGATTGCTCCGAAATTGCTCATAAAAATATCTGGGCGTGATGCTGTGCGAATAGACGATGTGATCTTCCAGATCTGTGAGTCCGCGCTCTTGCAGAGTGCGAATGATCCGTTTTTTATAGGATTCAGTTTGTTGCTCCCAATTGTATTTATCACTCAAATAAGGCGCATTTACTAGTATAAAAAGATTAGAACCGCCTTCCGGGGCATGATCGGGATTAGAGTGTGAGGTATTGGCAATATAAATCGTGGGATCATCGGGCATCACTTTTTCTTCGAATATTTGATGAAATTCGTGCTCGTAATCATCCGAAAAGAAAATATTGTGATGCTCCAGGGCGTGATACGTTTTATCAGTCCCCAGCAGCAGTACAAATCCAGAACAGGAGGGTTCAAGGGTGGACATCTTCTTCTGTTTTAGGGATGAAATATCATCATCACCCAAAAATTGTAGGTAGGTTTCGGCGGCATCCGCATTCGATACGACAAGATCAGTCTTGTAGAATTGTCCTGATTCATCTCGAACACCGGAGACCTGCTTGTTCGTTACACCAATTTCCGAAATTTCAGTATCGTATTTGACCGTTACTCCAAGCTCGTCTGAAAGTTTGGTAAGGGCATTAATGAGCGTGTAGATTCCGCCCTCGATATAAAATCCGCCCATGGCTAACTCCACATGGGGAATGACATTGAGCGTTGCCGGAGCCTGATAGGGCGATGACCCATTGTAGGTCGTAAATCGCTTGAAAAACTTCCGTAGCTCATCGGACGTGAACATCTGATCAATACGATTGGAGACGGTGGTAAAGGCATCAATCTGTAAAAAATCGGTGAAATTGAGTGAGCTTAAATCCGACAAACCATACAGTGGATTAAAGAGAAACGCTTCTTTGGTCTGCTCATACAACTGCTCGGCATAATCTTGGAATTGCTTGTAGGCCTTCACATCCTCAGGTGCAAATTCTTGGATCTGGGCGATATTAACCCCCGAATCCTGAAAGCAATCAAATTGCGAGCCGTTTTGATAGAAGTATCGACAAATGGGATTTATGGAGTGGATATGTAAATAATTGCTGATATCACGATTACAGAACTCGAACAGCTTTTCCAAAATAAAGGGCATCGTCAGGAGGGAAGGGCCGGTATCAAAGCGAAATCCCTGGGCACGGACTTCGTTAATTTTTCCGCCGGGTGAGCTGTTCTTTTCCAGAATGGTTACTTGGTGACCCTTTTGGGCAAGCATACAGGCCGCCGATAGTCCTCCTAAACCGGCACCAATGATTTTAATATCCATAGATTGGATGATAACAATTTTTGTGATCTTTTAAATTTGCTAAGAAGCTTCCCAAGAATAAGAAATGGCATTAAAAGAAATGGAATAGTAGATTAAGAGCTGAATAATAATTGAGCCATTTTTCTATGAAATTATTTCGATCTATTGTAGTCACCGCTATTTCACTTGTAGCGTTCATCGGTTGTGAAACTCAATCAGAGGGAGAAGAATTTTATTTGCTGATCGGAACTTATACGCAGGAATCCAGTGAGGGTATTTATCTCTATAAATTTGATACTCAGACAGGTGCTATTGATTCTGTAAATGCCGCGGAGGGTATTGCAAACCCTTCTTATTTGGCAATCTCTGATGACCATAATTTCGTTTATGCTGTTAATGAGATGGCAGATTCTGCCAAGGCCACTGTTAGTGCTTTTCGTTTTGACCGAGAGAACGAGCAGCTTAATTTCCTGAATAAACAGTCTTCGGGCGGTGGTGCACCTTGTTATGTATCCATCGATAAAACCGGTGGCTATGCCTTTGTGGGCAACTATCTAGGCGGATCATTCTCCGTATTGCCAATCAACGAGGATGGCTCACTGGCGGGGGCAAGCCAAACTATTACTCATGAGGGAAGCAGTGTTAATGAAAACCGACAGCAAAATCCCCATGTACACTGTACATATCCTGCACCCGATAATAGTGCTTTGGTTGTCAATGATTTAGGCATTGATTATGTCACAACATATTCGTTTGATGAACAAACTGGCACGATAAGTGAAACGGATACCTCAGCTTATAAAACAACACCGGGTGCTGGCCCCCGTCACATTACATTCAGTCCTGATGGGGATTATGCCTATTTGATCAATGAGCTTGACGGATCGGTCGTTGCTTTTTCTTATGAGGATGGGTTGCAGCCCCTGCAAACAGTTTCTGCACTGCCTGATGGCTTTGAGGGGGCCGTTTCTGGGGCGGATATTCACGTTTCGCCGGATGGAGAGTTTTTATATGTATCGATGCGTGAAGATTTAAATGAGATCGTCATTTTTAATATCGACCAGCAGAATGGCAGGCTCTCGTATGTCGATCGGCAGTCAACGAATGGCAAACATCCCCGTAATTTTATGATTGATCCTACCGGTAATTATTTACTTACCGCGAATATGAATTCTGATAATATTGTGGTTTTTGAGCGAGATCAGTCAACCGGAAAACTACAACCAACGGGAATGGAAATTGCTCTTTCGATGCCGGTATGCCTGAAAATGATTCCCGTAAACCGATAGAGATTGCTCGTTGAGGCTAGTCTTTTAAACGAAGGTTTGCCACAGTTTCGATGTGATAGGTCTGGGGGAACATATCTACCGGCTGGATCTCAAGGATATTATATACCTCGCTCAGCTTTTCGAGATCTCGTGCCATCGTAGCACTATTACAGCTTACATATACCAGTTTGGGGATCCGCAGTTGATTAAGTTGGTCAACCACATCATCATGCATACCGGCACGAGGCGGATCGGTAATCAGGCAATCGGGTGAGCCATGCTGGTCAATAACATCAGAAGTAAAAACATCTTTCATATCGCCTTTTACAAAAGAGATATTTTCAACGTTATTCTGCTGAGCATTTTTCTTGGCATTGTTGATGGTTACTTTTTCTAATTCTATGCCAATTAGTTTTTTAGCCTTATCACTTAAAAAGATAGTAAGTGTGCCAACGCCGCAATACAAGTCATAGACGATATCTTCTTGCTGGATATCAGCAAAGGCTTTTACGACTTCATAGAGCTGCTCGGCCTGGGCCGTGTTTGTTTGGAAAAAGGCGTTTGCATCAATGTTGAAGCTGTAATCTCCAATCTGATCAGTAATATATCCCGGCCCGTGGATAGTGTGCTCATAGCGTCCCACCGCAGTTGGCGACTTCGTGTCATTTACATTGTTGACGATTGTGGTAATAGCAGGAAATTTCTCCAGCAGAGCATCGGAAAGTTTTTGGATACAATCCTGATCGTCGTGATAGGTCACAATATTTACCATCAAATCATCCCGGTAATAGGAATTTCTTATCACAAGATTTCGCATAAATCCTTCTCGATCCACGGGATTGAACGGTGCAACATCATGTTCAATACACCAACTGCGTACGAAATCTAAAATCTCGTAGGAGATGGGATCTTGCAGATGGCACTCGTGCAGATTTAGAATCTTGTCGTAACGCCCCGGGGCATGCAATCCGGCGGCAAAGCAACGATCATCCACATACTCATCGCGCTGGATCTCTTCACGGGTCAGCCAGCGCTTGTGCCCAAAGGAATACTCCATTTTGTTCCGATAGTAGAAGGGAGTTTTACAGCCAATAATGGGATTAACTTCCAAATCTTTCAATCCAGCGATGTGGTGCAGATGATCCCGAACATGTTCGCGTTTAAACTCTTTTTGATGATCATAAGAGACATGCTGCCAGCTGCAACCGCCACAATTAGCTGCATGCTGACATTTGGGTTCGACACGGTGAGGTCCTTCGTCAATTACTTCCAGGAGCTTTGCCTCTGCAAAACTCTTTTTCTTTTTGGTGATACGCGCTTTAATATGATCGCCGGGAGCGGTGTTGGGGACAAAAACGGCTAACCCGTCAAGCTTGCCAATGCCTTTGCCTTGAAAAGCCGCAGAATCGATTTTGAGTTCAATTTCGGCTCCTTTCTTTAGTGTCATTGGCGGCTCTCAGACGGACTCTTCTTCCGATTGTCGTGTTAAGTAGGTTTCGAACTGCAGCGAAAAGGCGTGCTCGGCGGTACTTACTTGTTTAAGTTCCTTGGTGACAATTTCGAGCTGTTTCATGGCAATCATTGCCAGTGTCTCCATAAATTTTACGGCAATGCTGGGATGACGTTTTTTTAAAGTCTCGAAATCGGGTTTAAAGAATCCCATCAAGATGCAATCGGTCAGGCATTTTGCGCTGCTGATGCGCCGCAGCTCATAACCAATAGAGAGGGCCCCAAAACTTTCGGGAGCTTGAATAACACAGCTCTGCCTTTCGTTGTCCGAGTCTCGATCTGGTTCTACAACAAGCTCTACCTTACCGTCTTCGATAAAATACATTCCGGTGCCGGGATCGCCCTGATGATAGATATGCTCCTGTTCTTTGTATTTTCGACGATGGCAGTACTGCAAAAACTCTGATCGCTCCAGAGTGGTGAGATTTTTTAGAAATCGCGAATTAAAGATTAAATCACTCTGTCTTTTGACTTTGCCTAACTTTTTAGATCCAAACATCGCCTTTAATTAATTAAGGATTAGGTAAACAAGTTCTGTTCTGTGGAGTAATATATCAACCCATATGGATTTTAAAATGAATGTCCAATGCCGAATGTAAAATAAAGCCTGTTATTATTAAACCATCCTTGCTGCAGGTCGTGGATGCGAAACGCAAAATCAAAACGAGCTATTACATATTCCCAGTCGAATCGCAGTCCCAGGCCTGAACTTACGGCAATTTGCTTGTAAAACTGGTCGAACTTAAATTTGCCCAGCTTGAGCAGCTGCTGGCGCTGGCTTGCCGAAGACTGATTCATCGCATTTGATCCGGAAGGGAACTCTGTGCGCGGCCCGTACCAGATATTGCCGGCATCGGTAAACCAGGCTGCGATCCAATCTGCAGAAAGAAAATCGCGAATAAATCGTTGACGAATTTCGGTTTGTGCCAAGAGCTTTATTTCGCCGCCGTTGATGGTCACATCGTCGAGCGGAATGCCACCGGGACCTAAGCTATAGATATCCCAACCCCGGATATCGTTGCTGCCACCGGCATAAAAACGCTGGTTTAGAGGAATGGAATTGCTGTTTCCATAGGGAAAGGCCAAGCCCATAAATCCGCGATAGCCGAAAACTGTATTGTTTGAAAGTGGAATATATCGGCGATAGTCGGCCGTGCCTTTTACAAATTGGCTGTAGGCTAAACTGTTTTGGCTGGCGGGAATGATGGGGGGCAGATTGCCTTCTAGAGTATTGGGACTTGTAATATACCGATCAATCAAATAGGGAATATTGCCACCTACCGCAATGGAATATTCACTAAAATATCCTTGATCGCGTTTAATCAGGTCGGTGCGTTGACTCCGGAAGGTATATCGCAGAATTGAGGAAACTTGTGGCCGAAAATCCTCCAGAATTCGTTGATACTCGAAAGATCCCTCTCCAAAATCTTCGCGCAGTGCCTGGCGGAACTGCGGAGAGGGATCGGTATCGAGCAGATCAAGTTCGATAAGATCCAGGAAACTTGAGAATTTCTCATTGTGCTGCACCTCGTACCGGAGGTTGAATCGAATATCAGAGTTGATGTCAAAGAGCAGTTGGTTTGATCGGGTGAACGAAAGCCCATAGCGGGTGCGGCCATCAGAGAAAAAGACCTTGTCATCAAGAAAGCCGAATGGAAAGGTTAATCGGGGCAGGGTATAATTGATCCTCGATTCAAAGCTTTCAAAAAAACGTCCTTCGTATGCACTGGTTGCCGAGTCAGATGCAATTTCGCGGACTGTTTCCGAGGTTACATATTCGAAGCTTCCATTAAGGCTTACCTGCAGATTCTCAGCCTTGCCGAACAGGTTGTTGTTGGTGTAGGTGATACCGGCTCCAGAACCAAATCCATAACGCTTCATCCCAAATAAATTAAGGTTTATGGAATGTTTGGGCAACGTTTGCAGCGAAAACATGGCCGGAATTTGTTCTTTGGAATAGTCCGGCAGCGAGCCATCTTCACTCAATCCAAATTGCCGGATAGTGAGCATGCCCAGATTTTGGAATTCATTGACCGACCGGATATAAAGCGAATGGTTGAAGGTATCACCCGGCTTAAACAATATTTGATCGGTAAGCAGGCTAAATCTGGTTTGTGCCGCATCCTCTTTCTGGAGGTATATCTTGTTGTCACCGGAGGTTAAGGGTGCCCCTTGCAGGGTATCTGCTTCGTTGTAGCTGATTGTTTCATCGGGACCCGAGAGCGAAATGTGCAGATCTCCGAATGTATATTTATCGCCGGGATTAATACGAAAGAGGCCATCGAGCTGGTGGGGATTTGTTGAATCGCGTTTCATCAGCATATTTACCGAATCTTTCTGGACGGCGGCATAGCCGTTATTTTTTAGAAAGGTGATGATTCGGTTGCGCTCGGTCGTAAGTTCATTTTCGGAATATCGTTGATTTACAGTATAGGTCGAATCATTAATGCGATTGTCGGTCATTGGACTGGCCGCCAGAAAATCAGTAACACGATTTTTTGTGTCGAATTCCGGCATCCCGGAGTACGAAAGCGTTCGAATATTGAAGGCCTGATTCTCATTAATCAGAAAAGAAACTTCTACCCGATTTTTTTTAAATTCGACGATATTGGTATCGACTTGGGCTTCTAGATAGCCGATGGTTCGGTAATATTGTTTAATTCGTTCGATGTCGCTGCCCGCGGTAGATCGATTCAGCAGGGCCGGTTGTTCGCCGAACTTTTTGGTAAGCTGCCAGATAAAATACCAAGGCGTAAAACGAGGGATCCCCAGGAATTCGCGATTTGTCTGAGTACGGATGAGTGTTTCCAGGGTGTTATCTTTGACGTTGTCATTGCCGACAAAGCGTACAATACGCACAACATTATCGGTGGTATCGCTTTCGGTAGGCGTATTCTGTGACAAAGCAATCTCGGCAGAGCTCATTTGCAGGGCTCCGAAGATGCAGAAGGATAGAAGAAAAAGGCCAATATTGCGTTTCAAAGGGCAAGAAAGTATTAACTGTTCCAAAAAAAACGGCTGCACGTGATGTTCGTGCAACCGCTTGAAGGTAATTTTATTCCATCAGGATTTAAACATCGTCGTAGTTAAATCCTTCATCGTCTTCGTTGTGGAAGAAATCTTCCTTGCCGATATAGTCGGGCCAGATGTCCTCAATACTTTCATAAACGACATCTTCACCTTGTTCAATTTCTTCAAGTTCGTATAAATTGTCGAGCACCTGTTGAGGACTGCCATTCCGTTCTGCCCATTCGATTAACTCATCGCGGGTTGCGGGAAATGGCGCGTCATCTAAAACGGCTGCTAATTCAACAGTCCAGATCATAAATAATACTTCTTAATTTTGTTTTGGGTTCAACTATAAAACTTAGCACCTTAAGAAAAGGTTTCATACTATAAATTCAAGTCAATTTTTAAGGAAAAAGCAATTATTTTTTCCTTAAAATAGCTCAAAGGTGTAGAAAATTATTCTTATCTTATGCTTTCTAAAAAATAAACACTAATAAGGACGGATTATTATATGTTTGGAAGTTTTGGCGGTATGGAAGTACTAATTATCCTGCTGGTTGTTTTATTGTTTTTTGGAGCCAAACGGATTCCCGAGCTTGCTCGTGGTATCGGGCAGGGAATCAATGAGTTTCGCAAAGCCTCTGACGAGATCAAAAAAGAGATTGAGCAGGGCGAAAAAGAAGGGCTGAGTTCCAGTGACAAAGAAAACGTCGAGAAAAAGCAAGATTAATTAAAACCATATCTATCGTTGAGTTTTTCAGATTTTAGCCAGATTCGAGAATCTATCGCATCTGGTGATGTTACACTTCCGGAAATTGTAGAGCACTATATCACCAATATTAAGCAGCGCAATGATGAGATTAATGCCGTTGTCAGCTTAGATAAAAAGGCTGCGCTCAACAGATCTAAAGAGATTCAACAACGTATTGAGGATGGCTCGGCCGGCAAGCTGGCCGGAATGGTCGTGGGTGTCAAAGACTTGATTTGTGAGCGTGACAAACAGGCTACCTGCGCATCCAACATCTTATCCAATTTTGAAAGCGTGTATGACGCTACCGTCATTGAACGACTGCGAAATGAAGACGCTATTTTGTTGGGACGCTTGAATATGGATGAGTTTGCCATGGGGTCATCCACGGAGAATACGATTTACGGTCCGGCACATAACCCGGCTGACACTTCTAAAGTCGCCGGGGGATCATCGGGAGGAAGCGCCGCCGCTGTGGCCGCCGATTTTTGCACGGCTTCACTGGGATCGGACACCGGGGGATCTATCCGACAGCCCGCTTCGTACTGCGGCGTTGTAGGATTAAAACCGACTTATGGACGCGTATCGCGCCATGGACTAATTGCTTTTGCTTCTTCCTTTGACTGCATAGGTCCGCTTACAAATACCGTTAAAGATGCGGCTATACTTCTTGAGACCATTGCAGGAGCTGATCCCAATGACAATACTTCATCGAGTCGTGCGGTACCAAATTACAGTCAATTTGTTGAAGACCCAGATTCAAATATCCGCATTGGCGTTCCTGAGGAGTATTTCGGGGATGGCCTGGATGATGAAATTCGCGAAGGCATCCAGGATAAATTGAGCGAGCTGGAACAGTCCGGAGCTGAGCTGGTGCCCATTCATCTGCCGCATATGAAGTACGGTATTGCCACATATTATATTTTGGCTACGGCTGAGGCTTCGAGCAATTTGGCGCGCTATGATGGCATCCGATACGGACATCGTGCTGATATCAAAGACGTGGAAGAGGATCTTAAATCCGAGCGTGAAGCCATTCAGGAGCAGATTAAGCAAGCTGATGGCGATAAAAAAATGAAATTGGCGGATCAGCTTGAAGAGATGGACTCGTCGCTCATCCGATTGTACAAAAAGAGCCGTACCGAGGGATTTGGTCCCGAAGTGAAACGGCGCATCATGTTAGGCACCTATGTGCTTAGCGCCGGATATTACGACGCCTACTATGCCAAAGCGCAGAAAGTGCGTCGCCTGATTAAACAGGATTTTACCGAGGCGTTTGATGATGTGGATGTGATTGTTTCTCCAACGGCACCGACCACCGCTTTTGATTTGGGAGCCAATGAGGACAATCCCGTGCAGATGTATCTAAACGATATTTATACGACTTCGGCCAACCTGGCGGGTATTTGCGGATTGAGCGTCCCTGCCGGTACGCACTCTAATGGATTGCCATACGGCATGCAATTTATGGCAAATACCTTTGAGGAAGGAAAACTTTTTAATGCCGGCCGACTTATTGAACAATTAGGTTAATTTAAGTATTCAATAATGACGAATCGCATCGAGAGTAAATGGGCGTTTATCACCGGCGCTACGGCTGGAATAGGGAAGGCTACTGCTGAGATATTTGCAGAATCATCCTGCAATGTGATCATCAACGGTCGTCGCAAAGAGCGGCTGGAAGAGCTTAAGCAGCGATTAGAATCGGAATACGAAATTACTGCTACTATTGCTTGTTTTGATGTCCGCGATCGGGAACAGGCCACAGATTTTTTATCCAATGTTGGTCATCCCATCGACATTCTGGTTAATAATGCGGGCTTGGCTAAGGGCGTGGATGCTGTTTTTGATGCCCAATTCGACGATTGGGATGACATGGTCGATACCAATATCAAAGGGGTGCTCAATATGACGCGGCTGATTACGCCCAAAATGAAAGAGCGAAACAGCGGACATATTATCAATATTGGATCTATTGCTGGGCACGAAAGTTACCCGGGTGGGTCGGTCTATTGTGCCACTAAACATGCTGTGAAAGCTTTTACCGAAGCCACTAAAAAAGATCTGCACGGCACCAAGGTGCGCGTAAGTATGGTATCACCGGGATTGGTAGAAACCGAATTCAGCAATGTGCGGTTTAAAGGAGATGACGACCGCGCGGATGAGGTATATGAAGATATGGAACCGCTCACCGGGGATGATATCGCCGAAATTGTTCATTTTATCGCCAACCGTCCGCCGCATGTAAACATTATGGATTCCATTGTGTTTCCTGTTAATCAATCTTCCTCATCAATGGTATATCGTGATGATGGCTAAGCCACAGTATTTGATAGCGTATCTTCTTGCAGCGGTATTGCTGCTGGCAGGATGCGGGGAAGACTCTACTTCTGATCGACTCAATTTTGAAGAACAGGGCCGCCCAGTTCCCGAATTCAATGCCGAGAGTGCCTATCAGTTTGTGCAAGATCAGGTAGATTTAGGACCTCGTAACCCCGGATCAGAAGGACATCAAAAAGCGAAAGAATACTTTTTAGAAAAATTGCAGAATTATGCCTCCGAGCGCAGTGTCTATCCGCAGCATTTTACTGCTGAAGGATATGAGGGCGATACGCTGAATCTTACCAATATCATTGCTTCCTTTAATACGCAGAGCAGTGATCGAATCATGTTGTGTGCCCACTGGGATACGCGTCCCCGTGCGGATCAGGATCCTGAAAACCCCGAAAAACCTATTTTGGGAGCCGATGACGGAGGCAGTGGCGTTGGCGTATTGCTGGAATTAGCTCGACTATTTAAACATAATCCCCCGCCCATTGGAGTCGATATCGTTCTTTTTGATGGGGAGGATTACGGCAAGGAGGGCGACCTGGAAAATTACTTTTTGGGATCGCGCTATTGGTCCCAAAATCCACCGGTAAAAGGATATGCCCCTCGGTTTGGAATATTACTGGATATGGTCGGCGGGCAGGGGGCCCAGTTTCCCAAAGAAGGTAATTCCATGCAGTTTGCACCTGCACTGGTTAATGAAGTTTGGTCAATTGCCGAGGAAAAAGGCTACAAGGAAATGTTTTTGGATAAACGAGGCAATGCCATTTCTGATGATCACGTCGTCATCAATCGCAACCTGGGTATTCCCACGATTGATATTATTCGTCATCAGGTAGGCACAAACAGTGCGCAATTTGCTCCATACTGGCACACGCATCAGGACAATATGAATATTATAAGTCGCGAAACGCTGGTGGGAGTTGGCCGGGTTGTTACAGAACTGATTTACAACCGCATTGAAACGACACCCTAACACACAGGGCAGCAAATGATTATCAATGGTGTAGTATGAAATATATTAAACTCGTCATTAATGTTGCTGATGAATACCAGGAGAGTTTGATTGCCGAACTCTTTGATATGGATTTTGATGGTTTTGAGCAGCGTGACGGGCAAATTATCACCTACATTACCAAAGAACAGTTTGGCATCAGTGATCGCGAGCGCATCGATCAGCTTCTGGAGACATATCCCGGAGATGGTTATATCGAGTCGGAAGAAGTAGTAGCCGATCAAAACTGGAATGAGCAGTGGGAGCAGACCATTAAGGCGCAAACGATTGGACAGTTTTTTGTGAAGCCTACGTGGTCGTGCAAAGCTGTGCCTGAGGACAAAATTCTGCTGGAGATCGATCCCAAAATGTCTTTCGGTACCGGTTATCACGAAACTACGCGGCTCATGCTTCGAGCACTGCCGAATATCATCCAGAAAGAAGACCTCATTATAGATGCCGGCACCGGCACGGGTATCCTGTCGATTGCGGCCATTAAGCTAGGGGCCAAGCGTGCGCTGGCCTTTGATATTGATGAATGGAGCATCTCAAACACCAAAGAAAATATTTTACTCAATGATGTTGCCGATGCAGTTTCGGTCAAAAAAGGGTCTTCAGAAGTAGTTCCCAAAGACATCTCAGCTGACCTTATTCTAGCTAATATTGAGCGCAATACTATTCTATCTCTGCTGGGAAACTTTAAAAAGATGTTGAAATCTGACGGACAAATATTGCTGTCAGGACTTCTTAAGAGTGATGAGCAACAGATTATGGGGGAGTTAAAGGATGGTTTCGACGTGCTCGATATCAGCCGAGAGAATGAGTGGATTGCTATTCATGCTCAAAAAATATCGTCGTGAAAGCATCTATTGATATCGGTACAAATACGGTTTTGCTACTCGTAGCTAAACTTGATGGTGATCACTTGGATATTTTATGTGAAGAAGAACGAACGCCGCGACTGGGAGAAGGCGTGGACAAATCCAAGAAACTATCTGATGCAGCTATGCAACGAGTGATTGATGTATTGTTGGAGTATCAGCAGATGATATCCGAAGAGTATGCTGCTGTGACAGATATTACCGTTACAGCTACCAGTGCGGTACGAGATGCTCAAAATCGAGCGCAATTTCTGAACGAGATCTATACACAAACCGGTTGGAACGTACAGGTATTGAGCGGGGCAGAGGAGGCACAATATACCTATAGTGGTGCCAAGAGCGTGTTGGATGATGAATTATTACACAGCTCGAATGTGGTGATCGATATCGGCGGAGGAAGTACAGAAATTGCCGTGGGTACTGGAAACAGGATCACCGATTACCATTCGTTTGATATGGGCTGTGTTCGTTTTACCGAGCGCTATTTACGAGACGATCCGCTTTCGGAGACACAGATTACCACATGCAAAAAAGCCGTACGAGCGATGCTCTCAAAGTATGACTTGGCCGTAGAAGATTCTACACTCGTTGGCGTAGCTGGTACGGTGACGTCGCTGGGCTACATTGATCTGGGTCTTCAAGAGTATCAACCCGATCAACTGAATGGCTACACTATTTCTGTTGATACCTTGCGAGAGTACATTTCCGATTTTAGGTTGATGACGGCGAAAGATATCAGAAAGAAATATCCAACAGTAATGAACAAGCGTGCCGATATTTTCAGAGCGGGTTTGCTGATCCTGGAAGGATTTATGGATCGGTATCAGTTTGATCAGGTGCTTGTCTCCACCGGGGGAATCCGTCATGGAGCCATATTAATCAATGTCAGTGATTGATACTTGTATCTATACCCAATTGTCAGGATTAAAACGAAAATACGGCTCCTACGTTAAGCCATCCCCAGTTGTTGCCTACCTCGGCATATACACCTGCATTTTCTGTAAAGTAGTATCGTGCGCCGGCAAAATATCCGCCATAGCCACCGGTAGAGAAATTACGGTCCTCCGAGCCCGAATAATTAAAATTGCGGTAATAAATACCTACCCCGGCATATATGTCGAGCTGCTGATTTTCGACCTCCACGAGTCGATTAAGATGAAAAGCACCTTTAACACCCAAATATGTGATGGTTAAGTTATCGCTTGAAACGAATCCCAGATCACCGCCAACACCTATTACTCCTTCCTCAAACTCCGTAACTCCATATTCCACTCCGCCGCCAATAGGAATACTTAGATTTCCGTCTGTCCAATTATATGTGGGGGCAATGCCTATTCCCGCATTTACCACAATGCTCCCTTCTTTGAATATGAGCTCACTCTCTTCTTGATCTTCCTGCCGAGCATCATCTTGTGCGATTGCAGTTGTAGTGATAGATAAAAGCGCAACAAGTAAAACTAATCCCGATGTAATGATCTTTTTCATAGTATTATTGATATTTGAATTGTTAGTCTTGGAAGACTCAAAATTTATGTTTTTCTACTTGTTGATCAAACTATTTTTAATAACGGACTTATGTACTTATTGGCTATCCGCATGCGCGTTGGGGCTTTGCATTGCATTCACAACTAGGGTTCTGAACATATCATCGTCGATTCGGTTGTTATATTTGAACACAAATTCAGTGATGTAGTCGGGCAGGTATTTCAGGGATACGCGGTGATATTGTCCCATAATGCCGCGTTCAATAATGGCCCAAAAACTTTCAATGGTGTTGGTGTTTATGCCTCGATAGGAATACATCTTCTGGTGATCTACTTTAAGGTGCTCGATTAATTTGCTGAGCTTGTTATAGCCTTTGTAGTTGTCCGTAATTAATACGGCATCCTCTTCTTCTACACGGTTTTTCACCATTTCCTTTAAATTCTTGTGGGTAAGCTTCTGCATTACTTTGGCCACGACCTGCCCGTCCCGCTGGGCAATACCCACCACAGGGACTTTACGGGTACCGCGCCCCCGTTTGACCAGCTGGGATGGAATCCACTTTTTCTTGCGTTTGCCTTCGGATATATCAAACCGCTTTTTCAGGCGCTTAAGAGTCTTATCATAATATTCCTTTTGCTCCTTGCTTAGATTATCCTTCCCACCTTTTCGGGGGTCGCCTCCGATATAGGTTTCATCCATTTCCACCACCTTATCTAACTCTCCGATAGGTTCACGCATAAGTTTTCGCATCTTCATGCCCATGCGCCACGCGGTTTTGTAGCTCACATCTAAATTACGCTCCAGTTGCTTGGCAGAAATACCCTTTTTGGCATCCGTTACCAGCGAAAAGGCAATGAGCCACGTCCGCAACGGGATACGGGTTTTATGAAGCATCGTCCCTACGGTAACGCTGAACGATTTATTACACTTCTTACAAGTAAAGCGGTGATCTTTTTTGCGCTTGCTGATCCTGTCCGATCCGCAGTAGGCACACTTTGGGGTTTCACCCCAACGGGCGTTCTCAAAATATTTGATCGCCGTCAGTTCATCGGGGAATTTTTTGGTTACTTCAATTAAGTTCATGGAAATTGGTAATTGTTTGACGGTATTTTTTCAATACTGATCTAGCTTGTTCACCTGTGAGGTTCTCACTTCGGCTCTTTATAAACTCCACATGCTTATCATCATATCTGTTGTATAATTCTTTGATATTAATTCCACTTTCTTTTGCGATATATTCGGCGATCTGCTGATTGATTGAGTCTTTAATCAACAGGTTATTTTCAATGATTTTTATCTTTGACTCATTAGTCGAGGCTTTTTCAATATTATTTTCAATCGTTTTTATTCTATCTAATTGAAAATGAATCCAATCATATATTGTTAAATACAACCAGTAAATACCCAAGCAAAGAAGGCCAAAAATTATTGGGCTAATTATTTCCAAGACAGTCATAATGATTGAGGTTTTGATCATTCCTGTTAGGCTTAAAAGGGATTCAATCTTTGTGAGGTATCCTATCAACGCCCCACTTATACCTATTCCGAGCCCTTTTAAATTTCTGTATTTATTATTGTTTGGTTTTGACATAGCGATATGATTTTTAAGGTTAAAAACCCTAAAATATCATGCACGCGCGTTATTGCCAATAAGTACATAAGTCCGTTTAATAATGCCTTTTTATTTGAGTTATCAGATGGGAATAAAGTGACAGATTCACTAAGTTTGAAGCGAAATCAAATAGCAATTAATCTCCATCCCGAAATACGGAATGTCAGATTCAAAAGCCGCAAATTCAGAAACGTCGGATTCGCCCCGAGAGAACGCTTCCGAGAGTAGTCTCGAAGATGATAAGCTTGTAAAAAAGGCGATTGGCGGTCAGGAAGGCGCCTATAAAAGATTGGTGGATAAGTACGAACGGGCGCTGTTTTTTCATATCCTCAAGATGGTAAAAGATCGGGAACAGGTCGAGGACTTAGTGCAGGAAACCTTCGTCAAGGCTTTTGATAATCTGAATACCTACAATACTAATTACGCTTTTTCAACGTGGTTGTATCGCATTGCGACAAACCACACTATCGATTACCTGCGTAAGAAAAAGCTGAAAACGCTTTCTATTGATGATCCCGTAAAAACCAAAGACGGGGAGATGGAGATGCAGCTGCCGGATGAGTCGGCCGGTACCGACCGCGATATTATTCGTAAGCAGCGACAAAAAATTGTACAGCAGGCAATCCAGGATCTGCCGGAAAAATATCGGAAGGTGATAGAATTACGACACATGGAGGAAAAGAGTTACCAAGAGATTTCGGATGTACTAGATAAGCCCCTGGGGACGGTCAAAGCACATATTTTTAGAGCACGAGAGCTGCTGTACAAAGAGCTGAAAGATAAAAAGGGGCGGTTTTAATGAGAAGCAAGAAGTGAAAAGTGACATGTGATAAGGTAGAAGAGTCTGTAAGAAACGGAAGCAGAACTTCCAGGCCTGGTGTTCCGCAGTAGAGCTACGGAACGAGATTTTTTACTTTTCACTTTTTGCTTCTCACTTCTTCCTTAGGTTCTGAGCCACTGCCGCTACGTTATCTTTGTATTTTTCATACTTTGCCCGCCGGATGGCACTTCCCTCAAAAAGCGCATCGTACTGTTTGATATCCAGTTCTTCCCAAAAGTTAATATCACGGTCTAGTAACTTATCTCTCGGTGCCAGATCTTCCATCAGTCCATATTTTGCATCACGATTCCAGGGACACACATCCTGACAGATATCACAGCCAAACATCCAGTCACCGATTTCGTCGCGCTGTTCTTCCGGAATTTCTTCCTTCAATTCAATCGTCAGATACGAGATGCATTTGGTGGAATCCACGCGATAGGGCTCATAGATGGCATTGGTAGGGCAGGCATCGATACAGCGCGTGCAACTGCCGCAATGATCCGTGACGGGAGCATCATACTGGAATTCGGCATCCACGATCATCTCCCCGATAAAGAAAAAAGAGCCCAGGTTTTTGTTTAGGATGTTGGAGTTTTTGCCCATCCAGCCGAGCCCGGCCTGCACCGCCCATGCTTTGTCGAGCACCGGAGCCGAATCCACAAACACGCGACCTTCCAGTCCGCCCAGCAGCTCCTCCGTTTCATTAAAAAGGGCTTTCAGCTTTTGTTTATACACTTTGTGATAATCACGTCCCTGGGCATATTTGGCAATTTGAGGCTGGTTTTTCTGTTCTTGCTGCCGCTCGTGTTTGGGATGATAATAGCTGCCAATAACCGACACGACCGATTGTGCTCCCGGCACCAGCTTGGTGGGATCCACGCGCTTGTCGAAATGATTGGCCATCCAGCCCATGGTGCCGTGGCGATCCTGATTGAGCCATTCGCGAAGCCGGCGCTCTTCGGTCTCCAGCCGACCGGCTTTCGCAAATCCGCAGGCATTAAAGCCGAGCCGGAGGGCTGCTTCGCGTACTTTTTGGGTGCGATCACGCAGATTCATATCACAGTTATCAGTTAGTTGATAATTTGGTAAAGGTTAGGATTACAAATAACAATTAACAGATAACTTAAAGATCCTCCGCTTTCACTTCATTTATCTTTCCCTCTTCGAGCTTAAGCGTACGATAGGGATATTGTTTCACCGTATCGTAATCATGAGTGACCATCAGTACAGCCATGCCACGATTGTTAATCTGCTTCAAGAGCTCCATAATTTCGGCTGAGGCGCCAGGATCAAGGTTACCGGTGGGTTCATCAGCCAGCATAATGCGCGGCTCGTTGGCCAGGGCACGGGCAATAACCACCCGTTGCTGTTCACCGCCGGACAGGTCTTCGGGCATATTTTTACGTTTATGGCTGAGTCCCACCATCCCCAGTACTTCTAACACGCGCTGCTTGATATAGTTTTTCTTTTCTCCGGTTACCTGCAGCGAAAATGCCACATTTTCATAAACGGTACGATCGGGGAGCAGCTGAAAATCCTGAAAGACGATGCCCAGTCGTCGCCGAAGATGAGGCACTTTTTTGTCTTTAAGAGCAGAAACTTCCATCCCGGCCACCCAAACAGAACCTTTATCGGGTAGCAGGTCGCGGTAGATAAGTCGCAGAAAAGAGCTTTTGCCGGCGCCCGTCTGACCAATGAGATAGGTAAATTCACCGTTCTCCAGGCTAAAATTAATGCCATCAAGCACAGGGCGGTGATTGTACGCTACGCTAACATTTCGAAATTCAATTACCGAGTGTGCGGACATTGCAATACCATTGTAATTCGTAAACTATTGTCGTCAGCTTCTTCGAACTCGAAGTCGCTGTATTTCGCAACTAACTTATACGCTGTTTGACTGATAATATCAAGCATTTGTTCGAGGGTATAGGTCCGTTGTTTATGCGACTCTCGATATTCTTCGAGCACCGTTTCTAGATCGTCGTCCAGCTTTTGAATGGTAAAATTGTTGGTATGAATTTGATCAGCAGCATCATAGGTACTTTCCCGCAAAAATCGCAGTCCATCATCGGTATATCCCTCTTCATTGTGCAGGTAGTCGATCGCCTGGATAGAGTTTTTGGGCGTTGTAAAATCAAAAATGAGCAAGCTCTCCGGACCTAATATTTGTTGAACCTCCCTCAAAAATGTTTGGACTTCTTCCGTTTCGTGCAAATAGTTCACGCTGTCAAACACACAAAATACCACATCGAATGTTCGGTCGAGGTTGATATCCAGAAAATCCATCACCTCAAATTCGACATTGCATCGCCGGACGTTGTTTTTTTCTCGGGCCTTTTTAATCATCTGGGGAGATTTATCCGTGCCCAGAATGTCATAGCACTCCAGCTCATCCAGCGAGAGTGCAATAGATCCCGTACCGCACGCCAACTCCAATACTGTTTTGGGATTGGGATGGTGCTCGAGCATCAAGGCATCGATATAATCGGCCCAGTGATCATAATCCACGTCTTCCATCACTGCATCGTAGATATCTGCCAGCTTTGAGTATTCGGGATGTTCAACCGTTTTCATTTACTGACAACCTCTTTTTTGCGATTTTTAGCGAGTTCTACTGCCAGTAAAAAGGCTTCGGTAAATGAGGAAGGATTAGCTTTGTTTTGTCCGGCAATATCAAAGGCCGTGCCGTGGTCGGGCGATGTGCGAATAATGGGCAAGCCCGCCGTAAAGTTAACGCCGGCACCAAAAGAGAGCGTTTTAAACGGAACCAGCCCCTGATCGTGATACATCGCCAGAATACCGTCATAGTCTTTGTATTTACGATTGCCGAAAAATCCATCTGCAGGATGGGGGCCGCTTACATTCTGACCATTACTTTGCGCTTCTTCAATTGCCGGAGCAATGATTTCAATTTCTTCCATGCCGATAATTCCACCATCTCCCGCATGGGGATTCAATCCCAGTACCGCAATATTGGGCTCGGCAATATTGAAATCCTGCTGAAGGCTCTCACTCATCACCGAAATATAGTTGAGCAGCTTTTGCTTGGAGATCTGCTCTGGAACTTTCGCCAAGGGTATATGTACCGAGGCCAAGCCCACCCGTAGATTATCATTAACGAGCATCATCATAAAATTCTGTGTACTGGTATGCTCGGCTAAAAATTCGGTGTGTCCTGGAATCTGATAGCCCGCCAAATTTACGGCTTCTTTTGAAATAGGGGCGGTGACCAAGGCATCAGCCTGATCGGATTTACAGAGTTCAATGCCGCGCTCGACCGCCAGCATGGCACATTTGCCGGAGGTTTTTGTGAGTGCTCCCGGTTCAACGGATGGCGACTCATTGTTATAACTTTCCAAAATATTGATCTGTCCATCTTCGATATCATCAATAGCATGAGCATGCCGAAAGGTGATATCAAAGGACAGGTTTTGACAATAGAAATCGATAACGTCCGCCGAGCTCAGAATAATTGGTGTAATATTTGCCAGGGATTCGCTGGCAAGCGTCTTGAGGATGACTTCGGGTCCAATGCCGTTAAGATCCCCGCTGCTGATGGCGATACGATAATTCATGATCGGGCTGTTGATTGTTTATCGCGATTCGTCGGATACCAGCTTGAAATCCCCAAAACCGGTGGTAGCCTGGAATACAAACTTTCGCGAAGGATAAGTCCAAACCTCGGTTGTAGGTCCGTTGGTTGGGAATTTACGGTCAATGCTTTCGGGAGGGCCAAATTTAATATACACTTCACCCTGATCGCTGTTATATCCCATTAGGTTTTCGGTAGTGTAGTTTTCGTAGGCGTAGTCGATACGGCGATAATACTCGGCCATCAGTTCATTAAATTCTGTATCGGGTGTAGGATCTTTGGCAGACCAGAATTCGCGAAATTTCTGTTCTCGTTCTCGCTGCGATCCCGTTGAAAGCCGGTCCAGTGTTTCCTCATCTACAATGTAATGCATCATATCGATTGCCACATCGAGATTCAGCAGGCTCGTGGGAATATCGACCCAGACTGATCGAAACGTATCCTTGGCTACCGGCATTTGTTGGCCTTCTTTTTTTATAGTAAGCCGATACATGGCATTGGGTAATTTTTCGTGGGGAATTTTGATCAGGGCATAGGTGTAGCCATTTTCAGTCTGTTTAAGGTTAATTCGTGTTTCTTTGGTGTCTTTGGGGGCCAGTTCGGGGTGGAGGCTGGAGCGAAAATTATCGTCCACCAGCTGTTGTGAATACACGGTTCCAACTCTGCTGGTATCTTCATTCCGGATATTCAGGTTGGCAATTTGCAGCGAGTAGCTTGCTTGGGCATCAAAATTGGGAATATAGGCAAAAGTGTAAAAATCTTTGGTATAGGGTACGTTTTTGCCCAGTGACGATAACACCAGCTGTGTCTGTCCACCGTTTTCGACAAGTTTTTCACCAAGTATGACATTCCCGGTTTTCATATCCTTGAACGATGAAATTCGAACAGTTTGGGTGCGCGACATCCGGCTTTCAGTACTTTCGCCACGCCTCATTTGCAGTACATAACTGTAGTTTCCGGGAGCCAGAGAAGTGGAAAGATATCCGGTTAAAAAATGGTCTCGTGACTGGCTTTCAGAATAGTTTTTAGCGTAGGCCGTATCAGACCAAAAAGCCCGATCTACCGGTTCTAGTCCCTTGAAGGAGATATCCTCTGTTTTCTTATTGAAATGTGATTCATCCGATTTAAAAACCTCCATACTTAACTCAGTAGCGCTGTAAAACTCCTGGTCGGGATTTGAGCGACTGCCTTTTTTAAACGGCAGGTAACTGTACGGAAGGCTAAATACCGTTGCCAGGGTAATGGTAGAATCAGTGGAACCGGGCAACAGAATCTGATCAACCGAAACGGGATCTTGTTGGTTACGCATGACCAATTCCCGATAATCCATATTCCGCTGGGCCATCAAATCCTGGCTCCAAAAAAGTGAGATTATGACAAATAACGCAACAGATAAAAGAGATTTAGAATCTATCACAGGCCAATTGATTGGTTAATGTTGATAACAGCTCAAATTAAAGATGCAAAGTAATGAACTTGAATCGAAATAGATACAATCATTACTTTGCCGATTGCTAAAATTCGTTATTTTGAAAATGCTTAAAATTGCAACCTATTATCTATAAAAAGTAATCAGCAATATGAGTTCCAGCAATTCTAGTTCCTCTTCTTCTAACGATCTGAAATCGATTATTCAGGAGATTAACAAGACTGAGGCCGAGATTAAAAAGGGAGGAGGAGAGAAGCGAATTAAGAAGCACCACAACAAAGGGAAGCTTACCGCCCGTGAACGCATTGATATGCTCATTGACGATGATAGTCGATTGTATGAGCTGGGACTCTGGGCCGGCTACGAGATGTACAAAGATGAGGGCGGATGTCCCTCTGGCGGCGTCGTTACCGGTATTGGTAGCGTATCGGGACGCGACTGCGTAATTGTGGCCAACGATGCCACGGTGAAGGCCGGTGCTTGGTTTCCCATTACAGCAAAAAAGAATTTACGGGCACAGGAAATTGCCCTCGAAAATCGGCTGCCAATCTTATATCTGGTAGATTCTGCAGGTGTTTATCTGCCGATGCAGGACGAAATTTTTCCCGATAAAGAGCACTTTGGACGCATTTTTCGAAATAATGCCAAATTAAGTGCCGAAGGCATCCCCCAGATTGCCGCCATCATGGGAAGCTGCGTAGCCGGCGGTGCTTATCTGCCAATTATGAGTGACGAAGCCCTGATTGTGGACGGTACCGGCAGTGTGTTTTTGGCAGGCAGCTAC
The DNA here is from genome assembly GCA_964490705.1 of uncultured Balneolaceae bacterium. Taxonomy (GTDB): domain Bacteria; phylum Bacteroidota; class Rhodothermia; order Balneolales; family Balneolaceae; genus Fodinibius. Next base: position 91,610 of record CAZBCG010000004.1, read on the forward strand.
CTGGTAAAGGCGGCTATCGGCGAAGAAGTGGACAACGAGACGCTCGGCGGTGCTACCACGCATACCGAGATCAGCGGGGTGACCGACTACAAAATGGAAGACGATGAAGAATGCCTGAGCACGGTTCGCGATCTTGTGGATAAGCTGGGGCCTTTTGACAAAGCCGGATTCAACCGCAAAGAGCCCGTCGCTCCGGCCCGCGATGTGACTGAAATTTTTGATGTTTTTCCCGATGACCGCACCAAGCCGTACGACATGCACAACGTCCTGGAGTGTATTGTGGATGAAGATTCCTTTACCGAATTCAAAAAAGGCTATGGGCAAACGCTCATCACCGGTTTTGCCCGTGTGGACGGCTGGAGCGTGGGGATTATCGCCAATCAGCGAAAGATTACCAAGACTAAGAAAGGAGAGATGCAGGTGGGTGGTGTTATTTATTCCGATTCATCTGATAAGGCGGCCCGTTTTATCATGAACTGTAATCAGAAGAATATTCCAATTGTATTTTTACAGGATGTAACCGGATTTATGATCGGCAAGCGCAGCGAGCACGGCGGTATCATTAAAGACGGGGCCAAGATGGTGAATGCGGTATCCAACAGCGTGGTGCCCAAGATCACGATCGTCGTCGGCAACAGTTATGGTGCCGGTAATTATGCGATGTGTGGACGTGCCTATGATCCACGCTTTATGTATGCGTGGCCGTCGGCTCAGATTGCGGTGATGGGGGGCACGCAAGCTGCCAAAGTGTTGACCCAAATTCGGGTATCATCGCTCGAGAAGCAGGGGAAGGAGATTACCGAGGAAGAGGAGCAGCAAATTATGAAAGAAATTAGTGAACGGTACGAGCACCAAACTGATGTTCGTTATGCCGCGGCACGATTGTGGGTAGATGGTATTATTAATCCCATTGAGACGCGGGATCGTATTTCTCACTCTATTAAATGTGCGAATCACAATCCCGAAATTCCGGAATTCAAAACAGGAGTAATGCAGACGTAGGCAGTTTGCAATTTATGGCCTGACGATGAATCATCAGGCTAATTATTTAAAAGCTAATTCAAATAAGCTCAATAGATAAAAATAATTACAAATTTATTAACCGGCTTTTGGTTATTGATCACTGGTATCTGCCTACTGTTTTCTCCTTTACAACTTTTATCGTTTGTGATCTTTCGAATCGATGCCAAAATGTTATTATAGGAATCTCAATTTAATCCTTAATTCAATTCTATCTTATGAAGTTAGTGCGTACAATTGCTCTTTGTTTCGCCCTTCTGATGGTTTATTCCGTGCAGGGATGGTCACAGTCTTCGCCCGCCGAGGCCTTTGAGAATGTGACGATCCATACTGCGGATGGCAATACCATTGAAAGCGGCACTATTGTCTGGCGCAACGGTGTCATTACCGCGATGGGTAGTAATGTTTCCATCCCGTTTGATGCTTACGTTCGTGACGGCGGTGACAGTCTTCATGTGTATCCCGGATTTATTGACGGATTGGCACTGTGGGGAAGTCCCGATATCGAAAATGATTCTGATACACCCGATGAACCCGGAAATCCCGGTTATGCACGGGCGGGCATCCAGCCGGATCGAAAACCGTCTGCTCACATTAAGTATGATGACAAGGTGCTTGAAGAGGCGCCCAAACATGGATTTACTACTGCGGCGCTGGCGCTAAAAGGACGTATGTTGTCCAGCCAGGTGTCGTTGTTTTCGATCAACGGAGAACAGACCAAAGGACATATGTTGCAAAGCGGCGTTGGCATATTAGCCCAGTTCGAAGAGGCCGGTGGAACAGCCTATCCCTCGACGACGATGGGGATCATGACACAGTTTCGACAGCTTTTTAATGATGCCAAAGCCCTGAGACAACAGCAACAGTATTATGCATCCACTTCAAATAGCTATCCAGCGCCCGAAGAAAATAATGTGTTACAGGCGCTGTATCCCGTGATGGAACAGTCCCAGCCGCTCTATTTTGTAGTTGACAGCAAAGAAAATATCGAACGGCTGTTTTGGCTACAGGATGACCTTGGTTTTGATTTGGTAATTGTATCCGGAAAGGAAGCCTATAAAAAGGCCGATGAGCTGAACGAGCGAAATATCCCGGTGTTGGCCAGTATTGATCTGCCTGAAAAACCAGAATGGAAAAAGGCCCAGGAAGAGGATGAGGAAAGTGAATCCGTAGAAGAGATGGAGGAAGTGACCGAAGAAATGCGCGTGTTCCGGAATCGACAGTTAACGGCCTACAAGGCAGATATCCAGAATATTAAGAAACTCCTGAATTCCGGTGTAAAAGTGGGTTATGCCTCGAATGGGTTGAAGCTTTCGGATATCCAAAAGAATATTAAAACGCTGAAGGAAGAAGGGGGGCTGTCGGATGATCATATCCTGCAGATGCTCACCCAATCTACAGCTGACATTCTGGGATATGGACAGAAGCTAGGCGATGTTACCCAAGGACGCATGGCCAACTTTACGGTATTTACGAAGCCATTTACCGATGAAGAAACCGAAGCGTTATATTCGGTTACTGACGGAGCGCTTACCGAATTTGAATCAGAATCTTCCAACGATTAAGCATTATGAAGAAGATAATACTATTGCTATTTGCACTGTGCCTCAGCCTTGGCGGCTATGCGCAGGAAACAGGATCCGTCCTGATCAAAAACGGAACAGTTATTACGATCACCAACGGCAACAAAGCTAATACCGATGTACTGATCGAAGATGGAATTATCACCGAAATCGGCCAAAATCTGTCTGCACCGAGCGGTGTAAAGACCGTTGATGGCGAAGGCAAATATGTGATGCCGGGCATTATCGATGCGCACTCGCACATTGCCGGGGTCGATATTAACGAATGGACCAACCCGGTGACGGCCGAAGTGTCGATAGAGGAATCCATCGATCCCAATGATATCAATATTTATTGGGCACTGGCTGGCGGCGTGACGTCTATTCACCTGATGCACGGTTCGGCGAATGTGATCGGCGGACAGAATGAAACGCTGAAGCTACGCTATGGTGCCGATATGGACGAAATGCGTTTTGAAGGAGCTCCGCGGACAATCAAGTTTGCGCTCGGTGAAAATCCCACCCGTGTACACGGACAGGGATTTGGCGTAAAGCCTCGTACTCGTATGGGCGTTGAGCAGGTTATTCGCGATCATTTTGATGCCGCTCAGGATTATCAGCGAAATCGTCAGCAGTACCTGGATGCCAAGGTCGCTTACGAAAACGGCAATCGCGAAACACCGCCGGTTCCCGTTGCCAAGAATGAGCGTTTGGAGGTCTTGGTTGATATCCTGGAAGGTGATGTATGGGTACACACGCACTCGTATCGTGCTGATGAAATTGTTATGCTGATGCGCGTTTTTAACGACTACGACATCGAGAATTTTACCTTCCAGCATGCCAATGAAGCATTTAAAGTGGCACCCGAGCTGAAGAAGAATAATGCTTACACATCAGTTTTTGCGGACTGGTGGGCCTATAAGTTTGAGGTCTATTATTCCACCGCTTATAACGCGTCAATCCTCAACGCCAACGGTGTCCGCAATAGCATTAATTCAGACAGCGGTGAGTTGATTCGTCACTTAAATCACGAGGCCGCTAAAGCCGTGCATTACGGAAATACCAGCAAGCAGGATGCGCTCAAGATGATTACCATAAATCCCGCTATGCAGCTGGGTATCGACGATAAGGTAGGCAGTATCGAAGAAGGCAAGCACGGTGATGTGGCGATCTGGAACGGTCACCCGTTGAGCATTTACAGTATTGCCGAAAAGACGTATGTGGACGGCAAAAAATATTTTGATCGGGCTAAGGACAACAATGATATGCGCCTGGAACCTAATGCCGAGACTGATTTTGACGAGGGCAGTAGCCGTTGGTACAGCGAAAACGGTCGCCAGGATAAAACATGTCTGCAGGGCGCTGAGATTCGATTCAGCAAGAAAGGCATGAAGCTGAATCAGAGCCGAAACTAATTGAAAATGAAAGACGCAATTACTCTTATGAAGTATTTGAAATCATTATTGACAACGTGCTTGCTGGTTTTGCTTTTGGGGATGAGCGCTCACGCTCAAATCACTGAGAAAGCAGAATACGGCAAGTTTGCAATTACTAATGCGACTATACATACAGTAACGGATGGCGTTATCAATGACGGAACGGTCTTAATTGATGGCGAAACCATTATTCAGGTTAGTCAGAATGTGCGTATTCCTTCTGATTATGAGCAAATTGATGCTTCGGGCAAGCATGTGTATCCCGGATTTATGGATGCTGGTACGCAACTGGGTCTGCAAGAAATTGGAGCTGTTGACGTCACCAACGATCAGGCGGAGCTCGGAGAATTTAATCCGCACGTGCGGGCCTTTACGGCTATCAATCCCAGCAGTGTGAGCATACCGGTAACACGTGTGAATGGTATCACGCATGTTATCTCGATGCCCGTATCTGGACGCCTGTCTGGTAAAGCCACACTCGTTGATCTGTATGGATATTCCCCCGATTCGATGGCCGTGCAGCCCAATTCGGCAGTGCATTTGAACTGGCCGAACGCACAAAAAGGCGGCTGGTGGGATGACCGAAGCGACGAAGAGGTTCAGAAAGAATACAAACAGAACCTCAAAGAGCTGAACGATTTTTGGTCGAAGGCCGAATTCTACAACAAGATGATGGAAGCCTACGAACGAAATCCCCAAAACAAAGAAAAGCCTGATGCCGACAAGAAAATGCAGGCCATGCGCGAAGTCGTCACAGGTGAAGTTCCCGTGATTATTTCGGTGGATGCCAAGAAGAACATCGTAAATGCTCTTGAGTGGATTAAAAAGCATCCCGATGCGCGGTTTGTGCTGGCCGGTGTGCAGGATGGCTGGCGCGTAGCTGAGGAGATTGCTGAAGCCGGAGTTCCGTGCTTGGTCTCGACGCTTTATACCCCTGAACGCGATTACGACAATTACCAGCGACCGTATCAAAATCCCGGTAAGCTGCATGAAGCTGGGGTAAAGGTAGCCATTGCTACCGGAGGCGTTGAGAACGTGCGTAATGCTCCGTATCACGCGGGATATGCCGCTACCTATGGCTTGGGGAAAGAAGAAGCCCTAAAAGCCATTACGATCAATAGTGCCGAAATTTTTGGTGTTGATGACAAACTTGGCAGTATCGAAGCGGGAAAGCAGGCGAACCTGTTTATTGCCGAAGGAGATCCATTTGAGCCGATGAATCATATTACGCAGGTATTTATTCGCGGGTATAAAATTCCGATGATCAGTCGGCATACGCAACTCTATGAAGAGTACTTGAACCGAGGAGCAAAGAAGAATGACTAATCCTTTTAAAAGTGCAGGCCACTTTTGAAGTGTCCTACACTTGATAGTGATGAATTCTAAATTACTAAAGGTGTGGCATGATGAATGTCACACCTTTTCTTATTTTGACACTCCGATTATTTTCAGGAGATAGATGAAATATTGTACTAAAACTTAACCACTCCAGAATCCCTCCTTAAGCAGGGGGAATTGATGCTGAGTTGGACTTAGAAAATATTCTCCCCTTACAAAAGGGGAGACGAAAGAGGGGTTGAAAATTAATCTTAGAATTATTTCTAATTTTATAAACTTGTTGTTAACCTAACTTTGGCAATTGAATAATTAGCATATGTTTTCATCATCCTATAAAGCTGCGGTTGTCCAAATGAACAGCCAAACCGATCTGGATGCGAACCTGGAGCAGGTCTATAGTCTTATAAAAGACGCTGCACAAAATGATGCACTTGTCGTTGGATTGCCGGAAAATTTCGCTTTTCTCGGCGGACTGTCGATGCGAATGAAGCGAGCGGATGAAATTGCCGAACGTGTTCCTGAATTTTTATCTGCTACTGCCAATGAGTTTTCTATTTATCTGATGGGCGGCAGCTATCCTGTGCCCACTTCAGAGGACAAGGTCAATAACCACTCTACGCTGTATAGTCCACAGGGAGACGAACTCACATCTTACAACAAAATTCACCTGTTTGATGTGGATCTGAGTGATGATGAAGCCTATCGGGAATCGGACTATGTAGAGCCCGGACTGTTGAAACCTGCAGTGTATCAGAATGATGAAATTGGCTGCTGGGGACTCACGGTCTGCTACGATCTGCGATTCCCTGAGCTGTATCGACAATTGGTGGGAGAGGGCGCCCAAATATTGTCGGTGCCCTCGGCCTTTACCTATACAACAGGACAAGATCACTGGGAGATATTATTGCGGGCCAGAGCCATTGAGAATACGGCTTACGTTTTTGCGCCGGCTCAGACGGGTACGCACGGGGGCAACCGTAAAACATGGGGACATGCTATGATTGTGGATCCCTGGGGCGATGTGATTGCGGATGCCGGGGAAGAACCGGGCGTAGCTTATGGAGAGATTGATCCCGATAAATTAGAGAAGGTTCGTTCACAAATTCCTTCGTTACAACATCGGCGTTTGTAGTAAATCAATGAGATGCTAAGATCCTGTGGGCTTAGGCTCAACCGGGTTCTGAATTCGAAACAGTTGAGCTCAAATACCTAATGTTGGTTTTATGTAGCTTTATGGCTGGGATAAAGGAGATCTTATCTTGTTCCAATGCTCTGCGTTGGGACAATTATACCATATTATGAGTTGGGAGAGTATTGATAGAGCAATTGATCCAGTAACAGCAGCCCTCCAAAAAGTCCGGCAAGCACGATTACGCTCAACAGAGGTTCCCAGATGATAAATCCGCCGATGAATCCCAATACGGCCCCGAGATATTGGATATAACGCAGCTGCTCGTTGGTAGCCGAGCGGATAATGTTGGCGATATGCTGTTCGTCGTAGCTGCGCAAGTTTTCTTCGACCAGCTTATGCACATCCAGCTGATTGATAAGTTTATACAGGAGGGAGGTCACAATATTTTCGATGGCATCGCTGTGCTCGTCAATTTTCTGTGGCAGCTGATCCAGCAGCTCATCCATTTTATTTAAGCCATCTTCAACAGAGGTAGGAATTTGAATCAATGCTTCTTCGATAATGTGCTGCATCTCTTGTCCCTTGACAAAGGAATATGCCTTAAGCGCCACCTTTTCGAACGATTTGTCGTGAAGGGCATCTTCTATCTGAAGCAAAATCCGTTCGGCCAGTGCACCGCGTATCTCGGGATCGGCAATCATTTCGTCAACATAAGCAATAACCCACTGCTTGAGATCAGCCCGAAACTGGGGATCATCAATAATGCTTTTGATGTATTTTGTGGATTGCTCCCGGTAGCGACCAATGGCATTCGACTCACTAATCTTTTGTTTGATGATTTCTGGGTTGATCAGATCGTCGGAAACGGCTTGAGCCAGGCGGTAGGCAATACGATTTTTCTGGGCGGGGATCAGTCCGTGTCCCAATATCGGACGCTTTTTAGCTGGCTTAAAGAGCATAGTAATGGCCAGCCAGTTCGTAAAAAATCCGATTAATCCGCTGACGCTTACGATTTTGAGAAGTCCCTCAAACTGCAGCGATGATCCCCAAAATTCAGTAGTAAGACCATTAAAATCCCAGAAAAAAGATACAATGAAAGTGACGCCGAGCAGATAAGGAACGGCAGTTAGCAGATTGATGAGGGTAGAGCTGTATAATGCTTTGCGATCCGGCTGTTCTTTTCCCGCTGTTGATGATTGGGACAAGTCTTCAATTCGACTGTACCGGGCAATAATCTGCCAGAGATTACGGGCATATTCGCGGGTTTTCTGCTTTGCTACATACAGCGCTTTATCGGTTTTTTGATCAGGTTTGAGCTGTTGTTCACTCATAGTACAATTAATTTATCCTGTTGCCTAACGTAAAGGCTATACGCAAATATGACGAAGTAGTTAGGCCGGAGCAAGCGCTAGTTTACGACGGGGAGGGTACTATTATTTGTTGCTTACCAAATCGAGATAGTGGTTTTCTTTGGCTGTCATCTGTTGTTTTTGCTCGTCGGTTTTATCTTCGTAGCCTGCCAGGTGAAGCAAGCCGTGAATGTAAATCCGCAAAAATTCTCGTTCTTCGGATTCATTAAACTCCGCGGCCTGCTCGCGAATTCTGGGGGCACAGCAGAACATTGTGCCTTCAATGGCACTGTTATCAGAAGATTCATCATACCGAAAAGTGATAATATCGGTCACATAATTGCGTTCGAGATGTTCTTTGTTGATACGGATGATTTCTTCTTCATCCACATAGACAACTTCTACAAACTGGAAGGAACAGTTTTCTGAATCAGAAAGGGCAGAGGCTACTGAATAAAAAATTTCGGAAGAAAGAGGAAGGTCAAGATCTCTTTCGTTAAATACCTGGATATCAGGCTGAGAGTCAGCCATGGAAGTTAATCTTCGTCAAATGAGAAGTTGTCCAGATCGACAGATTCGGTAAGCGACAGGGCAATGGCACACATCATGAGATCTTCGGGCAGCTTGGTGAAATCGCTGTTTAAGATGGCATCGCCCACGTTAGCATATAAACTACAACCTGCAGCTTGCTCAACGATAAGACCGGAAGTGCGCTCCTGTTGGCGTCCGAAAAAGGTAACCTGCTTGAGCATGTCACTGGCAATGAACGCCGTACAATTGTGCAGCTGCAAAAAGGTATTTTGCGCATACACCGAAACCATATTCATATTGTCGCCGTGGACATCCAGACCAAGATGAATTTCGAGTGCTAGCTTTCGGCCCTCTTCTTCGTTAACAACTTCAAGCCTATATACATCATTACCCAAAGGTTTGGCCGTTGTTTTCAAAACCTCGGCAATAGCGTCGATATTTTCTTTCGTGAACTGGTGAACCATTGCGTATTAGCTTAAGCAATCGCAGTTTTAATTAGATGAAATATACTATTCCGAATCAAGAATTAGAAATTTTAGACTCGGGTGTTTTACATTCTAACATTCTGCACTTACATACCGTATTTTTCCATCTGTGCTTCATTGGCTTCTCGGGATGTCGGAAGAGAAATCAGGTTGCCGGTGATACCGTTGACCTCTTCGGCAAGCGCTGTTGCCTGTTCGCTGTTACCGGCCAAATAATAGATATTTTGAATAATGGTGAGATGAAAAATATCTCGTGAAATACTGCGCGAGATATTTTGTCGGCGGCTCATCATATTCTGGATACGACGCTGCAACCGCTGTTTCTTGCTCATATCTGCATTCTGTCGAGCCTCCTTTGTCTCTTCATTGAGTTTCTGCATGTCTGTCTGTAGGCGGGCAAATTTTGACCGGCTGTCTTGTAGATTTTCAATCGCCTGTGGTTTCACCTGTTCTGCCAGATCTAAAGCACTAGTGGTATCACCCACATCGGCATAGTTATGAGCATACAAGATCAGTGAGTTTATATTTGAAGCCGTACGATTGAAGGGCAGATGTTCTTCGCCCCATCTGAGCCAGTATTTGGCGCTGTCGGGCTTGCCTATTTCTTTGTATTTGTTGGCCAGCTCGGTAATACTAAACCTGTAATTACCCATCATACGACGGATATTCTCATCAAAATAGGCATCGGGATTATCCCACTCCCGGAACTTGAATTTCTTAAGTCGTTTGGCATGTATTTCCGGATTTATCCAGCCATAGTTTTGGGCTTCGTGCCGATCGGGTACCACACGAAATGCTTTGCCTTCGAAACGGAAATAAGGTTGTAAGTTAAGCTGACTCTGTGAAGACACGGTATTGGCAAAATAGACGGGCCGCAACCAGCGATTGGTGCGAAGGATATCTAAAATCACCTCATCTTGTACTTGTGTATAGTAGCGCTCTTCACCGTCACGACCGGTACCTGCCGGACGTCCTTCGTAGTACCACCAAACGCTGTTATCCAGTGAATCGACCGGCATGCCAAAATCAACGCCTTCGGCATAAAGATTGACGGCCGTATCGGGCTTAACGCCGATCCGTTCTTTGTACATACTATCACCAGAAAATGCACTGCGGAGCAGATCTTTGTTTACCGGTATGGAGAGGGTATCGGGTTCGTGCAGATCGTAACTTTGTGTCATCTCTTCGATTTCCTCATCGGTAAGCGAGATGGGTAGGGGAGCCGATTCGTGCGACCACTGATCTCTAAGCTGTTTGATGTACCAATCAGTATTGAGCAGGCTCAGGCAAACGATGCGAACATCTGTCCGCACACCCTCAACTTCCTGAAGATACCAGAGAGGAAAAGTGTCGTTATCACCGTTGGTAAAAATGATGGAGTTGGGTGCCGTGGACTGTAGCAGGTTGTGCGCATAATCTGGAGCTACGTAACGCTCACTGCGGTCGTGATCGTGGAAATTCTGGACACCCATTAGCAGAGGAGATGCACAAAACAGGATCCCTAATGTACCGTAAGCGGCAATTTTACTGGAGTTAAGGTACTCTTTAACCAATTCGATTAATCCAATGCCGCCCATACCAATCCATAAGGAAAAGGCAAAGAATGACCCCACGTAGGCATAGTCCCGTTCGCGGGGCTGCATGGGGGTCTGATTCAGAAATACAATGATCGCCAGTCCGGTGAATGCGAAGAGGGCAAAGACCGATAACGCCCGCTTCCAGTCGTTCTGGAAGTGAAAAAACATTCCAAATAATCCCAGTAAAAACGGGATATAGAAATAGCTGTTGTGGGCGGGATTGTCTTCGTGTTCGGTGTCCGTAAATCCGGCTTGCCAGCCGGCATCTTGTATGTCAGCATCGCGTCCAATGAAATTCCAGGCAAAATAACGCCAGTACATATGATTTACCTGGTAGTCGATAAAGAATTCCCAGTCGCTGGAATACTGCGAATATTGCTGGATATGCTGGGGATTAGTCGAATATCGCCGGGGGAAAAAGGTTTCATCCTCTCGGTTGATATTGCCTCTGGAGTTATCGTAGGTATAGCCAGTCAGCAGCGGTGTATCGCCATACTGTTTGCGTTCGAGATAGTCAATAAACGATTCTACGGTTTCGGGATCATTTTCGTCAATGGGGGGATCGGCTGTAGATCGGATAAAAATAAGGGCATAGGAGGAGTAGCCAATTAAGATCATCGTGTAACAAAGGATCACGATGTTGGCCATCCGGTAATTATTCTTATGGGTATAATACAGCCCCCAGCTTATCACTAGAATGACCATGATGATAAATCCCATTGGCCCAATAAGGCCGTAACTGGCGTGGGTTACCTGTTCCATAATTGTGGGTATGGATTGCAGGGTAAAGGGATAGATCAATAAGAACGACCCCGAAGCCAGTGCAGCCATCACGGCAAAAGAAGTCCAGTCGAATTCTCTCTTCTTGAAGTAGATGATTAACGCGACAAAGAACAGGCCCAGCAGGTTTAGCAGGTGAATCCCCAAAGCAATACCAAAGAGGTATGAAATGAGAATCAGCCAGCGTTCGTTATGCGGGGCATCGTGATTTTCGGCCCATACCAGTGCCAGCCAAACCACCATGGCGGTAAAAAACAGCGAAATAGCATAAACCTCGGCTTCTACCGCATTGAACCAAAAGGTATCGGTAACGGCAAAAGTAAAGGCGCCGAGCAGCGATCCGCCATACATCCCGATTTTGTCAATAGAGATCATCTCGTCGGGGGCGCCTTTCCATTCGCGAACCAGCCGCACGCCAATCAGATAAAGCAGCATGACCGCTAGGGCAGAGCTGAGTGCACTTATAAAGTTGATACTCACTGCTACATAGGCTGTAGGCATAAACATCGAGAAGAGGCGACCCAACAGCGAGTAAAACGGAGCACCGGGAGGGTGATTCACTTGCAGGCCGTGACCAACGGCGATAAATTCACCGGCATCCCAAAAGCTGGCCGTGGGAGCCATGGTAAGGCAGTATAAAATGAGGGATGCTAGAAATGTAAATAAGGCTAGCGTGCGGTTCGTTGATTTATGGTTCGAAAACATTCGCGCCTATGTGGATTAAATGCGATTAAATTCTCGTTATGTAGCAGGCAATAATAGCCATAGGTGGGATGGAATCAAAATATCCATACCCCAAAACGGATCAATTTATCAGAATTTTCAACGGCTGTGGCAAGTAAATATTTTTAAATCAAGTAATAGTTGGATACCAAAGGTTGCCACTCCCGGAAAAAATCCTTAAAAATAGACGCACGAAATTATCATTGATAAAGGTTTTTGAAAACAAAACTTGGAGAACTCTATGAGCTCAGGTAATAGCGGTAGCAAACTTTTCTCATCAAAGCTGGGATTGATTCTCAGTGTGCTTGGTATTGCCGTAGGGACCGGTAATATTTGGCGGTTCCCGCGTATTGCGGCCCAAAATGGCGGAACCGATGGTGCCGGTGCTTTCTTGATTGCCTGGGTCTGCTGCCTGTTTCTGTTTTCTATTCCATTGATTATTGCCGAGTACGGTATCGGGCGTAACGGGCGCAAAGGAGTAATTGGCTCGTTTATCAAACTTGTCGGTAAAAAATATGCCTGGATGGGCAGCTTTATCGGCTTTGTGGCTACGGCCATCATGTTTTACTACAGCGTAGTTGCGGGATGGTGTTTGTATTATCTGGTTGAGTCGATCACGAGCAGTTTGCCGGCCAATGTAGAACAGGCTGAAGCTGTTTGGTACGGATTTCAGGGATCGGCATGGCCATCCGTTTTTCACGCTCTCATGATGGGACTGGGAGGCTACATTGTGGTGAAAGGGATTTCGTCTATCGAGCGAATCAATAAAGTGTTGATTCCATCGCTGCTGTTAGTGGTGATCATATCACTTATCCGGGCAGTAACACTAGAGGGCAGCGGTCAAGGGCTCGAATATCTGTTTACCCCCGACTGGTCGATGCTGAGCGAACCCAGCCTCTGGCTCGAAGCACTTACCCAAAATGCCTGGGATACCGGTGCTGCGTGGGGACTCATTTTGACCTACGGAGCCTACATGCGCACCCGTGATGATATCACCATCAGTGCCTTTCAAACGGGCATTGGCAATAATATTGTATCGTTGCTGGCCGCTATGACAATTTTTGCCACTGTTTTTGGAACGCTGGGCAGCAGTATGGCCAACGGCGAAATTTTGGACCTTATGAAAACATCAGGGCCAGCCTCGACGGGACTAACATTTATGTGGATGCCTCAGCTTTTCAATGAGATGGCGGGCGGCCCAATTTTTGCTATTCTCTTTTTCCTGGGATTGACCTTCGCGGCCTTTAGCTCTCTGATCTCTATGATTGAATTGGCCAGCCGCGTGTTTGTGGATATGGGATTCCCGCGCAAAAATGCCACAATCGGTATCTGTATAACCGGTTTTCTGCTGGGGATGCCCTCTGCAATTTCTACGGATATTTTGGCCAACCAAGATTTTGTGTGGGCAGTAGGACTGATGGTTTCCGGGGCTTTTATGTCATTTGCGATCATTAAATTTGATCCCGATAAGTTCCGTACCGAAATCGTTAATAACGAAGAAAGCAGGTTTCAACTAGGCAAATGGTGGTCGGTCATCATCAAGTACGTAGTGCCCGTTGAGGTAATTTCATTGCTCATCTGGTGGATCTATCTAAGTATCACGGCCTATGCTCCCGACAGCTGGTACAATCCGCTGAGTGCGTTTTCTGTGGCTACCATTGCCGTTCAGTGGGGCATTGCGATGGGACTGTCGTATGTTTACAATGACAAGCTCGCTGGTAACACCATGCAAGCTGATGAAGCTAAAAGTTAGCCAGGATGTCCAAGTCTCCAGCACTTCTAAGTGCCGGGGAATCTAACCTCAACCGGATTCTGACTTTGAAACCGATTGAATGAAACAGCAAACCGAATGAGTTTGGAAAAAAACTATTCACCCGATGACAACCCCAGTCATCAGGTGAAGTGACAATAGCTTTAAAATCCTCAGGATTTGGTACCTCATACTTTTCAAGTTTTGGCAACTTGGAAAGTATCTGTAGCTAAAAAAGTGAATTGGCACTCCCGACCGCTCTTACGTCTCAGGACGTGTAACTCCTTCGTAGCAGTGCGAATCATCAAAGACAACCCTCACAGAGTTTCGAGCCCTGTCAGAGTTGGCGTAACCTGATGAAGGGCAAAGCTTATTTTAGCTATCCATTTTCTGTTCGATCCGGCTCAGCGAATCCCTGATTTCTTTAAGCACTTCAAGGGTCGATTCGCTGGTTTCCGTGCTTGAATCTCCATACTTATTTTCTGTAACAATATCGCGTTGCTCAAGCACGCGGCTGCGGAAGTCGGCGGCACTCTTAATGCCTATCAGCGTCAAATCAGCCTGGCCTTGTCCGCTGCCGCCTGCTGTTTCTACTTTGAGGATACTGAGCCCAAAATAGCGCAGCAGGGGACCTTCTTTGAAGGTGAGATCCTGAATTTTATCCAAAGGGATAGTACGCTCGATATGAAAAATTATGCCTTTTTCGAAGCGCAGGGCACGAGTAGTGAGTTCTGCGCTGAGCCGGTCGAAATAGCGGTTAATTAAGATGCCTCCGAAAATCCAAAAGAAGGGCAGCAATACAATCCCCACAATAGTGATGGTTAATAGCAGGGAGAAATAAACCTTGAGATAGGTTTTAATTTTGGGATTAAATTCGCCTTTGAGCAGGATTTTAGATTTTGTAGCCATATCTGATCTGTTTTGCTTGACGTGTGTTCTACTACGATAAGAAAAGTGTATTCAATAAAAAAAGGCAGATAAATTATCTGCCCTTGCTCTTAAAGTCTCAGAGGTGATTAGTTTGATCCTTCCTTTTGCTTTATCGGAAGATTTGCAACATCTGTTTCGGATAAATCCATTTCTTCGAAATCCAGCGCCAGTGAGTTCAGGCAATAGCGCAGACCCGTTGGCTCGGGACCGTCCTCAAAAACGTGTCCCAAATGCGATCCACAGCGGCTGCACACCGTTTCTGTTCGAGTCATAAAGAAGCTTTCATCTTTTTTTTCGCCCACCACCGACGGCTTTATCGGTTTCCAGAAGCTGGGCCATCCGGTTCCGGACTCGTATTTTGTCTCGGATGTAAAAACGGGTTGCCCACAGGCCCCACAGTAGTAAACGCCCTCTTTTTTGCTGTCGTAATACTTATTGATATACGGTAATTCGGTACCGCGTCCTCTCAAAATGCGATATTCATCCGAAGTCAGTCGTTCTCTCCATTGTTCTTCGGTTAGTTGCACTTCATACTTGTCCATGGAATCGGCTTGGGCATTCATTGATTGGTGGGTATGCATAGACGCTTTCTGGATGTTTTGCTCAGGAGTTGTCTCCGATTGATTGCAGCCGATAACAAGAGCAGCAATTAACAGTATTGGGATAAGATATTTCATAATCATCATGTCGAGATTCAAGCTTCTATAACTAATACGCAATACAGCTGAAATTAGTTTGCTTTTTTATGATGATCTGAAAAGGATTTCGCTTACTAAAATAACTCTATTCCTACAAAAAAACCGGCCCAAAATGTATAATCGCGTCCTTTTGCGCCAAAGTCGAAAAGCTTATACCATGTATAGCGATCACTGTTTTCCACTCGTGAGATCAACATGTTTAGAGTGGGACCGCCATATAGTTTAACTCCATCTGCGAATTCTTTGCCGAACAACAACCGGTATTTAATATTGGAATTCAGGTCCTCGGTCCAGTCGCCCTCATTAATTTTGAAGAATGAGAAATCGGAATACAAAAAGTGATGTTTGTATTGATGCCTCCGACCGATACTCCAGCCTACTTGCCACACATCTCCGCCGAGCAGGGGATTGTATCCGATGGAAACCATGTTGTAGACCTCATCTGTTCCGAGTTTTACTCCCAAGTTTGTAAAGCCGCCATCACTACTCCAGATATCGATGTTGCTGCGCCCATCGCCGTAATAGCTGATAAGTCCTACGGGCACTCCCTCAAATCCTTTAGCGTAATTAATTAATCCTACTTGGATACCTTGACCCTGCCTGGCAACGTTGAGTTGCCCAATTTGTATTCCCTGGAATTCTTTGTTGATGTTTATTTGGCTTATGGCAATACCCTGGAAAGATTTGGCGTAATTGAGAGTTCCCGAAACGGCAATACCTTGCATATCTCCCCTCGAAACATTTAAAATACCTGATGCTAGCAAGCCCTGTATATCCCCGCCGGCAATATTTCCAATTCCTGATGCAAATAGTCCCTGCATATCGTGTCGGGCGGCATTTATAATACCTGCTGCTTGAAGCCCTTGTGAGTTCCCACCCGCGGCATTCAGGATCCCGGAAAACTGTAGGCCTTGCATATCTTCTGCTGATATATTTGCTGCTCCGGCAAATTGAATACCCAGCATATCGTCGCCGCTGTAATTTCCCAAACCTGCAAGTTGGATACCTGTAGTTTCTTCGCCGGAATAGTTGGCCAGTCCTGCGATTTGACCCCCTGTGGCATAGTATTTATGGGCATTGAAAAGGCCGCCAAATTCAAATCCCTGATCAAGGGCACCGTTGTATCCCACTAATATGTTAAACGAATATTTGGATGCGTAATTGGTGGCATCGATTCCGTTGGTGCTCAGGCCGGGAATAAAGCTAACCTGAAGGGTGCGGTATTGCAGCCCATATTCTGACCATTGATTATCATCGGAATTGTCTTGGGCTATCAGGGATGAACTTATTGAGAGAAAAGATAAGAGTGCGATAAAGAAAAGTCGGTAATTGTACTGCATGGTATTCTTGGAATTGGGGTTAAAAAATCAGGAATTTTTTTACGAAGGCAGTACAAAAAAGTTTAGAGCAACAGATTTTTTTGAGTAGGACAGGGGAGGCTAAAAAATAGTGATTCCGGTATAGAAGATATTGGAATCAACCCCTGGATTGATCTGTCCAATAAAGAAGTTAGACATGTGATGATATTTATATCCAAGGGTGATAGAGACGTTGTCAGCAACGGCAAATTCGGCACCGCCACCAAGTTCAAGCGTAAAGTTAAATTTTGTACCTCTGTTGTCAGGGAATTGCCTGTCAAACAACATAAATCCGGTTGAGGTTTTTAAGAATGGCTGTACCAATTGATCTTTCCGAAAGTTAAATTGGAAGCCAAGCGGTGTGCCTCCAAAGCCCGAAAAATGTCCGGTGCCAAAGTCAAACTGGGTAGGGCTGAGGTCATAATCAACCGAGAGGTTTAGCTCGGCTACATATTCCATGGCAACTCGATTGCCGATATAGAATAATTTCCGATTATATCGCAACCCATATACTTGTAGATCTGCACCGGCAATTTTTCCCCAGAATCCACGAGTAGAATGGAACGAGTAGCCTCCCACAAAATGGATTTCATGGACTTGATGGTGGGACGAATCCAGCCACTGAAACTTATCGAAGAAGTTTTGTTGAGACTCCTCTTTTTTTTCATGATCTGTTGCCGTTTGTCCACTGCAAAGTTGGGGAACCCCCAAAAAGAGAGGGATGATCAGTATGATAAGTAACAAATGACGATTCATGAATACTGCTTGTAACAAACGATCGTGGTTATTTAGGTTCTTCTGCCTCTATAAAGACCCGTTTAACCACAGGGTATTGTGATTTAATTTCTTTGGTGATGGCTGAAATATCATTTTCCATGGCCGAAATCGCCAGGGAATCTTTAAAATCCACGCTTACATTAACAAGAACATAGTCGGGCCCCATGTGCATTGTGAGGGCCTCATTTACCGTTACTATGGCCTCATGATCTTTTGCTATCCTGTGGATACCGGATACAATCTCGGGGTCTGCACTTTCGCCGATCAGCAAGCCTTTGGTTTCGTAGGCCAGCCACCCGGCGGTGACACCCAGTATCAATCCAATGACGATAGAAGCAATGCCATCAAAAATAGGGAGTCCCGTCCATTGGCCGAGTGCAATTCCAATAAATGCAACAATCAGTCCCAGCATGGCGGCGGTGTCTTCAAATAACACCACAAATGTTGTGGGATTTTTCTCCTTCCGGACAGCTTCGTAATAACCGCGCTCTCCACGTGCACGCTCAAACTCTTTCCATGCAAAATACCATGCAAATGCTTCGAATATCATCGCCAACCCCAGTACAATGTAATTGATCAATGGGTTTTTAACGGGATGGGGATCCAAAAGGCTGTGGATACCTTCGTAAATGGAAATGCCCGCTCCAACGGCAAAAATCATGATGGCCACTACGAAACTCCAAAAATAAATTTCTTTTCCATGACCAAAAGGATAATGTTGGTCGGCCGGTTTTTTTGCTCTTTTTAATCCCAACAACAAAAGCAGTTGGTTGCCGGTATCAACAACAGAATGGATTCCTTCTGAGAGCATGGCGGCACTACCGGTAGCGACGGCTGCAAAGAATTTTGTAATCGCGATGAGCCCGTTTCCAATCAGGGCGGCATAGATCACTTTTTTCGACGAAGAGGCCATGGTAAATCTGCTAAACTTTAATCACTGTTAGATTTTTGCACTGAAATCGCTCAATGATAGTCAATTATATGGAGTTCCTAAATTGATTTATTCGTTGGTATAACCATACATGCTATTGCTTGCAAGGAAGTGTTTAATATTGCATAATGGATTAGCATTTCACTGCTCATCAAAAAAAAGAATATTTATGAAAAACGTTAGAAATATATTTGTATTGGGGATGGGAATGCTATTTTTGTTGTTTTCGCCTAATGTTGAGGCACAGCAAATTGTTGTTGAGGGTAGCTCACTTGAGGAGGTAACCTCGGGCTACGAATTCACTGAAGGGCCGTATTGGCATCCCGATGGTTTTCTGTTATTTAGTGATATTCCTGCTAATACTATTTATAAATGGAAACCGGGGGCCAGTGAATCAGAAGTATTTCTGAAGCCTTCAGATCATTCAAATGGCATTACGGCTACTCCAAAGGGCATGCTGGTGCTGGCACAACACGATGGAAAAATTTCTTTGGTTGACAGGGATAAAAGTGTGACCACCGCGGCCGATTCTTATAATGGGAAGCGCTTGAATAGCCCCAACGATGTTACCGCAACATCTGATGGTACGATCTATTTTACTGATCCGCCGTTTGGTGTCAGCGAAGAAAATCGGGAGCTGCCCTTCAGTGGCGTATATATGCTCAAACCCAACGGCGATCCCCAGCTTCAGTTCGATGGATTTAACCTTCCCAATGGTATTGTTTTATCTCCGGATGAATCCAAAGTATATGTCAATGATACTGCTACTGGACAAATTCTTGTATTTGATCGGGCTGAGGATGGATCGCTCACCAACAAAAGAAAGTTTGCCAATGTTGGTCCGTCGGGAGAATCAGGAGCCGCAGACGGGATGGTTGTTGACAGCGAAGGACGGCTATATTCAACCGGCCCCGGTGGCATTTCGGTGTTTTCTGTGGATGGGGAAAAGATAACATCTATTGAGATGTCGGTTAGAGCAACCAATCTGGAGTGGGGTGGAGCCGATCTCGACCAGCTCTATCTGACAACACCAAGCACAGTATATCGACTTGAGATGGACGTAACAGGATTTAAATGATAGTGTGTAGTTGACCTATCTCTGATCAATTTTTCGCTGCGTAAGGTATGAGAGCAGCCAGACCAGTGCCCAGCAACCGCCAAGATACCACCACTGCACGTAGAGTAAAACGGCGGTATTGGTGGCGTAGAGTAGATGACTAAACCAGTTGGGAGCTTCAGTCTCGGCTTTGCTGGTCATATTGAAAGCATCTCCGCCGAACAGCACAAGCAGTTTTGCTATGAGCAGTAAGCCGGTATATCCCCAAATGAGCCACGTAAGAATGGGATGCTGGACAAAAACAGCAGCAACAATGGCGATGGTAACAACAATATCGACAATAACATCCTTTAGCCAAGACATACAAATTTCTTAATTCATTAATTGGATTTAAATAACGACCCAATTAAAGAATTGTAAGGCTATTTATCCAAACTAGTTCGCTGGAACCTTCCCCAAGATCATCACGGCTTAACGATGTTTTAAGCGTCCACCCCTCAGGAGATTTTGCATTCACGAGATAGCCTTCAATGTTAACCAGATGTCCCTGCCTTAAAGAGTTTATTTTATCTCGAATGGCTTGTGTGGAACCAATCAAATGCATGTTAGCTGCATGTTGCCACATCTGTTTTTGCTCGATGGGAGGCCGGGCCATCTCCCAGTAAAAGGAGCGATCGGACTGGCGAACCATTAGTGATTCGAGATTCTTTTCATCAGACATCGGTCCCCATCCAAAGACGATATCAGTGGGTGCAAGCTCTGAATACGTATCAAAATAGTAATTTTTGATAGATAGTACACGAGCTTCAAGGTTTATTTTGGCTTTAGGGGTTAACTCAATGTCTTTGAAATTGAGTTTATCCGCATTATATGTTGTTTTTTGAACGGGTGTTTCGGGAGCTACTACTCCTGGTCCATGAGTTACGGGTCGGGTTGTCCAGTAGTAATAGAATCCCCCTCCAATGAGTACGATAAAGAGTAGGTGTTTTAGCATAATAGCCTCCTGCTATAGATGATGTAGATGATATATTGTCCTTCTACTGACAAGATAGCTAGACCGCCGAATGTTACAAGTTAGAATGGATTTAGGTAGATTAGGCTATTCTTAAAAATCTACCGAAATTCCCATCTGCCAGTTTCTGCCCGGGGCCGGTTCAAAGTAGCGACCGCCAGAGGCATTAACGACTACTGAGCCATTATATCTTGTATCGAGTATGTTTTTTACATTGATAAAAGGCTGTAGATGAACAGACTGGTCATTTAATGTGGTTCGATAACTGAATGATATATCAAACAACCCATACTGATCATTACTGGCTGTATTACGATTATCAGTGGTATAACTACTTATGTACTCATAGGAGAGCGTACCGGTAAATGTTCCGGGCGACCAGCGGAGTTCACTATTTACTCTCAGATCGGGGATACCGGGTATATTTTTCCCGGCCAGCGACACCGTATCCTGTGTAGAACTATCCAGTATTTGAGCTTTTTCAAAAGTAGCTTCGCTGATATTTGCCGTTGAGCTCAATTCCCAATTATTGCTAATATGCCACGAAAATCGTCCCTCAATTCCAATATGATTGGTTTCACCTTGATTGCGATAGAAGGTAGGTCCATTGGGATTAAGCTGATAAGGAAAAAGAAGATCGGTTATCCA
Source organism: uncultured Balneolaceae bacterium (assembly GCA_964490705.1). Taxonomy (GTDB): domain Bacteria; phylum Bacteroidota; class Rhodothermia; order Balneolales; family Balneolaceae; genus Fodinibius. The sequence goes on from CAZBCG010000004.1 coordinate 112,704, forward strand.
GAGTTTATATGCGGCGAAATCAAATTGTAATGCCTGCTGAGCAACCGTTCCACGAGCGCCAACTTCGAGCCCAATTGTCTGTTCAGGTTTTAAGTTGGGATTAAAACCATTGCCTCCACTTGGGCGATTAACCAATTCGGTTGTTGTAGGAGCCTCGAATGATGTACTCAGGTTGGCAAATAACGTTTGATTATCAAGAGTGTAGCTTAATCCCAGACTTGGACTAAAGGCCTGAAAAGTTCGGCTGCCGGTTTGCCCCGCTGTTGCGGTATCGGTAGTAAAGGTAAGCCGATCAAAGCGGAGCCCGCCCGAAATATTAACATCCCCAAAAGAAAAGGTACTTGTTGCAAATATCCCCTGATTCCAAACCCGTTCGACCTGATCGACAGTGACAGCCCCGCGACGGGCATTGCCGGCATTTTCAAATTCGGTGCGATCATCATTCTGTAATTTTGATTCGATCCCCACCTGCAGGTCGATGTTATCCCAGCTTTTATCCAGCGTGGTGCGGAGGCCACCGGCCCAGCGATTTACCGTAATAATGCCAAAGGGCAGGGGGTTGCTTAGATCACGATAAATACCATACCCGGTAACATTTAGAATGCCCGCTGAAGTGTCTAGAATGTATGAGAGACCGGCTTGTCCCTGTGTAATGGTTTTTCCGGCGGCTGCCGACCGAAACGATGGCCGTGCCATTGTCGGGGTTGTTTGGGCCTGTTGTTTGGTTAGGCTACTGGGATGCTGTGCTTTGGGCATGTAAATGGCTCCGGCCTGGTATTTAAGCTGGCTTTGGGGAGATAAGGTAATTGAACCCGTAAGTCCGGATCGGAGCATTTTAACACCGCTGTGATCTCGAAACCCATCAGATTTGAGGTAACTCGAATAGGCTGTCATACGGTGATTAGGATTTGAAATCGACCATTCGGCCTCGGCCTTGCGCATCCCAAAAGAGCCGGCCATCGTTCGCAACCGTACATTCGATGATTCTTGATAAGAAGGCGTTGTAGAGAGGTACAAGACGCCACCGCTACTGTTGCCCCAATAGGTGGCGGCGGGACCGCGTACAAGCTCTGCACGGCGAATAAAAGCTGGTTCTATCACATTGATCATTGTTTGTCCATCGGCGACGGTAAGGGGAATGCCATTGAGCACTACCTGGATGCCGCGTACTCCAAATGCAGCCCGCCAACCAATGCCACGGATTGTCAAACGTTCACCCAGTGCATAATTCTGCCGGTCGTTTATCCACAGGCCCGGTAGTTGATCACCGACACTTTTGAGCGACATAGAAGAGGAATGATTGACTGAAGCCAAATCCCTTGAAAAAGTTGTTAATGAAAGGGGGGCATTCGCGCTACTGATTGTGGATTGAATGGCCGTCACTTTTATGGGATCGAGCTCAACTTTTAGGCTGTCGGAATTATCTTGGCCGTAGCTATTTAAAAATATCCCCAAGCAAAAGAATAAGAGGGTAAATATTTTAGAATAATCGAAGATGATACGAAGTCGCTTAACAATCAGATGAAGCAAAATGATTTATAACTTTTTCGCAATTTATAATCGTAATGAATTTTAGATAAACTGGTTTTACCAACAAATATTCAAACAATGATTCGATACGGGCAATTCCGTTTTGCAATGAAACTATTATTTCTTCTTATTTAACTTTGACTGAAACTAAGTGATTGAACATAACGTAGATAAAAGCGAGATGATACGGTCTAAAATCCACCACTGGTTTACAAATTATTTTGAAATTACGGCTTTTTCTACGGGGCTCGTCTTGCTTGCTTTTATGGATCCGAGTTCTGCCAGCGGTCCCAGTTTATGTTTGTTCGAACAGATAGGGATTTCATTTTGTCCGGGTGAAGGATTGGGGCACGCTATTGCATATACGTTTGAAGGAGATATTTTTAATGCCATGCGGGCAAATATATTAGGACCTTTTACTATTATAATTTTAGGTAGTAGGATTGGATATTTGGGGTATCAAAAAGTACAAATTCATAAAAAATAATCACATACTGTTATGGCTGATATGATCGACTATTTACCGGAACTCGAAGGGGACGAGGCGGCATACATTTCTAAATTACTTTCATCAATGGATGAAGAAAAGGCCGATCGGTTTTCGCGTGTTTACCGGGCTCGCAGAAAAGAACCGCAAATCGTTTTGTTTACTGCGTTGGTTGGTTTCTTTGGGCTTGCCGGAGTGCACCGTTTTCTCATAGGACAAGTAGGCATGGGGCTTTTATACCTGCTTACCGGCGGACTCTGCCTTATTGGTACCATCGTTGATATCATCAACTATAAAAACCTGGCGTTTGAATATAATCGTGGAGTGGCTCAAGACGTGATATCTTTGTTGAAGTAACGCTCAAAGACTAAATATCCGATTTACATTGAAGCCGAACCGGAAATCTCCGGCCCAGAACTGGTCACGATTATTAGCCAACACATACTGCTCGAGATGCCATTGGGTAGAGGTAAAGAAAAGCTGAAATACGTGTCCGCCGGTTTCAATGTTAAGACCGAGCATGAATGCATTTTTCGTATCGTTATTTCGATCGCTGAGTACAGGATAGTATTCAGTAATCAGTGAATAGCGGTTGGATAACTGAATTTCAGATCCCAGCCCTACAGAAAAAAGATTATTCTGTTCTCCCTGCTGTGCCAGGCTAAAATATCCGTACATGGGGGAAAGTTGCAGACTAATAAAGTCATTGATTTTTCGAGAGACTATAGCTGAAGCAAAAGTGCTGATGTCATCTTGAAATGGTCGCCGGTTTTCTTGGGTGATAACCCCTACATCACCTTTGAGGGAAACACTCACAGGCATGGAATCATCAGACTTCTGCTGAAATAATGCCAGCTTTGTTCGCAGATCTACTACATTAAATTGCGACGATCGCCCGATGCCGACCGACCATTTGTCTGTGAGTCCAAAATCAAGCCCCAACCGTACATTCTGTACATTATCAAAGCCGAAGAAATTACGGACGGGATTACGGGTGGCAATTCCAAAACTGTGCATAATCGTAACGTTGAGATTATCAGCCGGTAGCTGGTGCGTAGTACTTTGTCCCATCAGGGCAGGAGTACTAAACGTTTGTACTGGTTCAACGGTATTAGCACGTTCACGCTTCATCTGGGCCTGTGTAATCGAGGTTATGATCAGGAGCAGGATAATGATGAAAGTGGGGATAACTAGTTTTCTCATAATGCAGATCAATTATTTTTCGGCAGGGTGGCATCAATTGCAATTTCGATATTTTCGCTTACGCGATAGAAAAGAATACCCGGCGGTTTGATATCATAATCCTTCATGTTGAGCGTCCACGATGTCTTTACAATTAAGCCTTCGTTTGTTTTTTGAAGGGTACCGTCAATAGAGACCTTTTTTGAAACACCGTGAATGGTAAATTTTCCTTCTACGGTCACCTTTTGAACTGTGTTTTGCTGGGGATCAAAATCGGAAGTGAGGGTACCGTAAAATTCTGCAAAGGGATATTCTTTGGCCTCAAGAGTTTCTATCATATCGCGATCACGTTTGCCGATCCCGGTATCGAGGGTATTTACATCCAAATAAAAATCGACGGTGGAATCGGCAAGGTTGATACGGCCCACCAGTTGATCCGAAGTACCGGTGAAACTGTGTAACGGTACGGAAGATCTAAATTCCGCATGCCCCGATTCGGTTTTAAAAACCTGTCCCTCTGCTGGCCGCGGTATTATCATTATTAGAATTGCCGCCATAAGTCCCAGAATATAGAAACGATCAAAAGTCATATAATCAGACAATTTAGGATTGGCTCTAATTATTTTCTGCACCTTCGTCTATCCATTGACGAATTTGGTCAATCCGATCCTGCGATAAAAAGTTATTGCCTTCAGGCATTCGAGGAGGGATCGTGGGATTGGGCTCAATTTTATCTACAAGTGGACTTCCATCGGCATCGCCGGGTTGAACGACCAGTTCGCCGTAATCTACTCCCTCACTTTCTATCACGTTTTGATAAGTGTTTAATTGCACACCATTAGTTCGTTGATTAATATGGCATCCAGCACCTCCACAGCTTCGCTGAAAAATTTGTTGAACATTGCTAAACGTAGGTTCGGTACCAATGTCATTACCAGGAGGGGGGTCTTCATCATCATCACCGGGGCCGGTACTGTTCCCGCCGCATGCGCCCAGAATTAGTCCCAGTGAACATAAGACAATAGGAAGAAGTCGAGTTTTCGACTTGTTGTGAAAAAATTGCATAACAACCTCTCTTATTCTATTTGTATTATTGTTCGTTTTAGGATAAAGACAATTTTTTTGTGTGGATCTAATACAGGTGATAGTTAATCGAAATAAGGCTGCCTACCGAGTAGAGATTGACATTCGCACGCCCCACCTCTTTTAGGGGCATTTTGAGGAACGGTTCAGCTCGCAGACTCAAATTTCGACTTACATCAAACTCATATCCCACCGAAATATTGGCATTGCTGAAAAAATGAGTGGTACCGGTATCTCCCTGCCAGCGTTGGGGATAGCCTTGCTGATTAGAATTAAAATCAAATTGGTATTCTTCATTTAGCATAATGTATGACGAAAATCCAGCGCTGGCATATAGCCGCGAATGGTCAAAATGCAGGAACTGGTAGGTCAATTGAATGGGGATATCAATAAGAATACATTTTCCAACGGTCTGGTTCGTTTGAACGGTGGCGTTGCCATATCCCTGCGATGAAAACTGATACTGCAGCCCATTGGCTTTGTATCGCACATCCGACCGTATAGCACCTACAGAGATCGCAAAGTTTTTGCCGATATTGAAGTCGGCTGTCAACCCAATTTTATATCCCGGATTGTAGAAGTTGGATACCGCTCCTACCGTACTGAGATCAGGCCCCAGTACGAATCCCAAAGAAGTTTTGGGATGATCTCTTGTAACAGGCGATGGAGCGTTGCTCGAACCGTCTTTAGGTTGCGGGGGCAGGGCGGCGGCAAATAGGGTACGATTGGGTTCAGAGCCCAAAAGATTCATAGCCATCGGATTGGCAGGTTCGCTAGAATCCAGGGTTGCCAGCTGACAGTTTTCACAATCAAGTTGAGAGATAGCTAAATGATTGACCGGATTTCTGCTTACAGCAGAAACTTCTTTATTCGCAGCTTCAATGTTGCTGGAAGTTGAAGAGGCGTCTCTATTATCAGGATCATCAGCAGTTGCCAGTGTTCCGGTGTTATCACTGGTCGTTGGATTGTCAATATCCTCTTGCCGTTCACTGTTGTCGGTAGTCTGAGGGGTATCTTCCGATTTTGTTGTTGCTGTATTAGGTTTTTGCTCTTGAGTTTGATCTTGTGGTAAAGCATCAGTTGTCTGTTCCGTTTGGCTCAGTTGTTCATTGAGAGAAGTAATCTGCTGGTAATTTTGATAGGTAAAGTAGCCCAGCAGAGAAAACAAAATTAGTACCGCTGCGGCCGCTAGCCAACGTTTATTATGGCTTGTGCGTTGGGCATCGGCAGCATCCAGGCGTTTTTTCAAGGCTTCCCAGTCTTCTTCGCGGTACGTAATATCGTATTGTCCTGTTTTGCTGCGGAAAAGCTCCTCCAGGGGATCGTTGTTATTTAATTCTGACATAATACTCTGTTATATAAAGTTCTCTTCGAGGATCGATTGCAGGTTTCGTTTTGCTTTCGCAAGATTCGACTTTGAGGTACCCACAGCAATGCCAAGCATATCAGCAATTTCTTTGTGTTTGAATCCTTCAATTACATGAAGATTAAATACCGTGCGGTACGCGGGAGACAATTGTTGTACCATCTCAATAATCTCATCATAGGAGATACCGCTGATAACCTGTTCTTCTTTTTGCACACCATTTTTTGAAAGATCCAGTTCTTCAAGTTCGCGGTGTTTTTTCGTTTTGTGATAATGATTAATTGCTGTATTAATCACTATTCTTCGCAGCCAGGGCTTAAAGGGACGATCGGGATCGTATTTTTTGATATTGGAAAAAACTTTCATAAACGCATCATTCAGGATTTCGGCTGCCTCATTGCGTGAATCGGCATACCGCAGGGTTATGCTCATGCCATAGGCATAGAACATTTTGTATAACTTTTTTTGACTTTTCCGGCGTCGTTTTCGACAACCATCAATAATTTCGTCCATCAAAAGGCGTAAGTTTAATCCCTAGTGCGAGCCCAAAGTCTTTGGGTCGTTCCCTTTTGTTACCAATACAAGGTTTTAGGCAAAAGGGTTGCTTTTAAATTATAATAAATTTGGCGTTTCGATAGGCAAAAGAAATTATGAGGAAAGAAAGGAAATGAACCTAAAATAAAAGCTCCCAACCGATCAAGGCTGGGAGCTTTTTCTTTAGGGCATTTGGAGCTTGAGAAGCATCCAAATTGTTGCTCTTCCACCTATCCGTACGATTCCTTATCAAAATTGTTACAGGATAAATAGAGAAAAATTTGATCAAAAAAATTGTTAATCCTTTCGCGAAGACGGTATATTAATCTTCGAATTTTAAAAGGGTATTATCATGATTTCAGGAAATCCAACATTAGGCGAACAGACATTCCAAGAGCTCGGGCAAAGCCGTACCGCTGCCGGCCACGAAATGACAATAGAAGGCACCATCAACAAAACGGGCATTCTGTTTTTTATCCTGATGCTCGGAGCCAGCCTGAGCTGGTTTGCCCCGTCATCAACTTTTATGTGGGGCGGGGCCATCGGTGGATTTATCCTGGCAATGATCACCATATTTAAAAAAGAATGGTCGCCCATTACCGCTCCGATTTATGCCGGTCTCGAAGGACTCTTTCTCGGAGCCATTTCGGTGATGTATGAACAGGCATACGGCGGTATTGTTTTTAATGCCATATTGCTCACTCTCGGCGTTTTTGCAGCAATGTTGATGGCTTATCGCTCGGGATTTATTGAAGTAACCAAACGTTTTCGGATGGGCGTTGTAGCGGCAACAGGGGGTATTGCACTCGTCTATTTTGCAAGCTTTATTTTGAGCTTTTGGGGAATCAATATCAGTCTTATCCATGGCAGTGGACTTATGGGAATCGGCTTTAGTCTGATTATTGTAGGTGTTGCAGCGCTAAATTTAGTACTCGATTTTGATATGATTGAAAAAGGAGCAGAGGCCGGAGCTCCCAAATACTTTGAATGGTACACCTCGTTTGGCCTGATGATTACTCTTGTGTGGCTCTACATCGAAATTCTTCGGCTGCTATCCAAGCTGCAGCGCCGGTAAAACCTGATTCGTGTTGAATATTCGATCTCACATACCGTTATCCAACGACGAATTTATCTTTGGATTATTTATATGTTTTCTGACGGTATTCTTTGTCGCTGAATCCCGATGGTCTCGATTGGGTGATGAATATGCAATAAATTCCGATTCCCCTTTCCACCTCTATCTGGATAAACCTACCGAATTGCCATCGCTCAAAAACACCTTGGTTGATTCAGGGATTGTGGAAAACGAAGATGAGTTTATGTGGGCGGCCCAGTTGTTGGGATGGAACCGATTTCGAGAAGGGCATTACTTGATTGACAAGGGATTTACATATAACGAGTTTTTTTCAAAGTTAGCTCGTGGAATTCAAGATCCCGTTTCGGTGACCATATTGCCCGGTCAAAATAAGGGGCAAATAGCTTCATCGGTGGCTCGTAGCCTGCAGTTTGATTCTCTGACGTTTCGCAAAACGTTAAGTGATAGTACGCTCTTGGCTGATCTAAACTTAGATTCGAAAGATGTGATTGGACGGCTATATCCCGATACCTATTCATTATTTTGGACAAGTTCTGCCCCAAGAGTATTTAAACGCATCCTCAGCGAATTTGACAAAGCGGTTGTACAGCAATACAGTGCTCGATTTGGCGAAATTAATCGAACCGTTGGGGAGGTCGTAACACTGGCATCTATTGTGGAATGGGAGGCCAAAACGATCGAAGAACAGTCTATTATTAGTGGGCTGTATTGGAACCGACTTGAGCGCGGTATGCGTCTGCAGGCAGATCCAACGGTAAATTATGCCATCGGAGAGCGCCGCAGGCTATTATATGAGGACTATCGCGTTGATCATCCCTACAATACATATCAATATCGGGGATTGCCGCCGGGCCCCATTACAAACCCGAGCTTAAGCGTTATCAAGGCAACGTTATTCCCGGAAGAACATGACTATCTTTATATGGTTGCCAGTCCCGATGGTACACATGCCTTTTCCAAAACCTTTGAAGAGCACAAACGAAAGAGTGCCGAGTGGAGAAAGTGGCTGCAAAAACAATACCGCATCAAAGAGCAGCGGGAACGCAATTCACAGTAAGACGGCCTACTTATATTCCAGTACCGGTTGAGTGCCACTTTCTGTAATGTTGAAAATTTTGACCTGCTGATTGACGTGTGAGCCGTCAAATGAAATATTGCTGATAAGTCCCTTGTAAAGTTGCTGATCTTTGAGTGCATTTTTCAATAATGCCGGATTTCCCACCTGATCAAGCGTGCGCAGAACAAATGTTGCCGCATCGTAGCCGATCATGGCAAAACGATTGGGCTCGATATTGAATCGACTTTTGAACTGCTCGTTGAACTGTTCTACCTGTTCACGTTTTTTGTCGAGATAAAAACTTTCGGAGAAATATATATCTCGATTACCGATTTGTTCTTCGGGAATCTTGGCATTGCCCCACACTTGTGAGCCAAGTACGGGCAACTTGCTATTTATGCCCTCCAAGTCGACCCACAAAAGCTCGGCCAGCGTAGGCGCAGCCTGACCAGTAAAGGGAGCGTAAATACCGTCCAACTCATGATAATTGAGACTGTCAATTTTAGCGGAATCAGAGGTGAAGTATTTGGTATAGTCAGTGAGATCAAAACCTTGGGAGGCAAAATTTTCAATAAAGAAATACGAAACGCGTGCCCCAAGTTTTTCTGCGCGATCACGAAAGGCATAGGCTGACGATTCTCCAAGTGTTCCTTTTTCCGCAATAATGGCCAGCGTATCCATTGACAGCTGCTGTACCGCATACTCGGCCATGCGCTTGCCGTGTGAACTCAGCGTAGGATTGGCTTGATAAACATAGGGGTTATCAACGTTGAGGGAATCGGAATTGGCCAGGGGGGCAATCATTGGGATCTGATACTGTTCTGCCAGCTGTGCCATGCGGCGGGCCGGTTTGGAAAATAGCGGTCCCAACACTGCATCTGCATTATAATTCCAGGCAAGATTGTTCATGCTGTGAGCAGCCGAATCCATATTTGCAGCTGTATTTTGGTATCGAATAAAGGCTTTTTTATCGGGATGTGTTTGGTTGAACTGCTCGGCGGCAAGCACAAATCCAAAGTATAATCCTCGTGATACTTCGAATTCTGGGGCATCATTTTTGTACGAGGGCAGTGCAGCGCCAATATTATAAGTGATGCCGTCGGGAATATCGCGCTGCGAATTGTATGACTGTTCAACAGCATAGCTCATCGAGTCGCTAATCATGTTGGCCAATTCCTGCATAGCTGGTCCCGAGGTATCAATTTTGGCATTCTCGAGCTGCCGATACAGTATTTTCGCCATTGAGTAGTCCACATCGCCAAAAACCGAAGCAACCAGATCGTACTTAATTTGCGCAGCATCTGCCTGTTGAAACGCGCTCTTGCGTTGATTAATAGTCAGAAATCCTAAAATATTGTTATAAAATTGAATTCCATCGGTGACCAGTTGTGTCTTGCGGGTTTGCTGCTTAAAGGGATACAAGCGATTTAACGCCTGTCCGTAGTGTCCCAGCTGAAATTCGACCAGCGCCAGGTTGTATTGAGCTTCTAGGTAAAGATCTTCCGGACTTTCGCTGCTGAGTTGACTCAGATAGGCTTTGGCAGATAAATATTTTCCCAGCCCAAAGTACGATTTACCGGCAAAAAGTCGGCCTTTATCAGTCTGGATATTAGAAAATACAGAGGCCGCTTGTTCATATTTTGTTTGTTGATACAGATCTAGTCCTTCATCAAAAGACTGTGCATATCCAGATTCGGATAGCACAAAGAAAGAACATAAAAATAGCAACGCCCCTAATTTGAATGTGGCAGAGCAGATTGATTGAAATAATTTCATAAAATGAGAAAATGAATTAACGAATTGTCTTCGTCTTTACTAACTGAATGTACAAAAAAATGTTCTACAGATTATTCCCACTCGATGGTTGACGGCGGCTTGGAGCTAATATCATACACCACCCGATTGATGCCAGGTACTTCATTGATAATGCGATTGGAAACATGGCTCAAAAACGGATGGGGCAGGTGTGCCCAGTCGGCCGTCATGCCGTCAACACTGGTAACCGCACGTAGTGCAGCAGTGCATTCATACGTCCGCTCATCGCCCATTACGCCCACGCTTTGCACCGGTAGCAAAGCTACAAGAGCCTGCCAGACTTCATCATACAAATCTTGATTGTGCAGCTCACTGATAAAAATATCATCGGCCTCGCGAAGCATATCCAGTTTTTCTTTGGTGATATCCGAAATGACACGGATACCGAGACCGGGACCGGGGAAGGGATGGCGTTTAATAAATTCATCGGGGATACCCAGTTCTCGACCCACATTGCGGACTTCATCCTTAAACAGTTCACGAACCGGCTCAACCAACGACAGGTTCATCTCTTCCGGCAATCCACCTACATTGTGATGCGATTTGATCGTCGCCGATGGTCCCTTAAAGGAAATACTCTCGATTACATCGGGATAAAGTGTACCTTGTGCCAGATATTTGAATGACTTGTCGTGGGAAATTGCATCGTCAAAAATGTCAATAAAGGTATTGCCGATGATGGTTCGCTTTTCTTCAGGATCCACAACGCCTTCGAGGTTCTCGAGAAATTGCTCGCTGGCGTCAATACCTTTTACCGGCAAGTGAAGCTTATCCTCATAGACATCCAGCACTTTTTGAAATTCATTCTTGCGAAGCAGCCCGTTGTCAACAAAAATGCACTGCAGCTGATCGCCGATAGCTTTGTGTACAAGCGTTGCGACAACCGTAGAATCAACGCCGCCGCTGAGTCCGCACACGACGCGGTCATCGCCCACTTTTTCGCGAATTTCTTCGATGGTTGAGTCGATGAATGACTTGGCTGTCCACGTGCCTTCCAGATCACAGATATCAGATACAAAGTTTTCGACTATCTGTTTGCCATACACGGTGTGGACGACCTCGGGATGAAACTGCACACCAAAAATAGGCTTCTCGGTATGACGAACCGCTGCTACCCGCGCATTGTCGGTGTGTCCAATAACATCATACTTTGATGACAGCTCTTTGATGTGATCGCCGTGACTCATCCACACGACCGATTCCTGCGGAATTCCTTGAAAAAGATCGGTTTTGTCATCCACAATGAGCTCTGAGCGGCCAAACTCACGACGTTCGGCTTTTTCGACGCTGCCCGGAATCTCTTTATGCGCCAGGATTTGAAGCCCATAACAAACGCCTAGCACCGGCACATCCCATTCAAAAATATCTTCATTGAGTTCGGGGGCATTATCATCATTGACGCTGCTGGGTCCGCCTGATAAAATAATGCCGCTGGGAGGATTATCAGAAAAAGCTTGAAGATCTTTGTTGAACGGATGGATTTCGCAATAGACGTTAAATTCCCGCACTCTCCGCGCAATGAGTTGCGTATATTGGGATCCAAAATCGAGAATTAAAATCCAATCTTGAGGACGATGTTGCATATTGGAAAGTGAAGCTAATTAAACCTGGCGCAAACGTCTGCTTGTGCTAGCGTCCGAGTGGACGCTCGAACGATGGTCTAGTATTTTTACGGGTTACATTAAGCTATAATTTCTTCGTATTCATCCGATGACATAAGGTCATCGAGCTGCGAGGCATCACTGACTTTGATTTTGGCCATCCAGCCATCGCCATAGGGATCGTCGTTAACAAGCTCCGGTTCCATCTCGAGTTGTTCATTGATCTCCACAATTTCTCCGGCCACGGGTGCAAACAGTTCAGAAACCGTTTTTACGGCTTCAACAGTGCCAAATACTTCATCTTGCTCAAATTCAAAACCTTCCGGTTCAATTTCCACAAACACGATGTCGCCGAGCTCGCTCTGTGCAAAATCAGTGACGCCCACCGTTGCTGTTCCGTCACCGTTATCGCGAATCCATTCATGTTCTTTGGTGTATTTGAGATCGCTGGGATAGCTCATAATTGAGGTATTCTATTTGTCCGGATTAAAGTTAAATTCTTCGAGATATTTGGTATTAAAGGTGCCTTTCTTGAAGTTTTCATCCTCCATCAGCTGAATGTGATAGGGAATCGTTGTCTTCACGCCTTCGATGATAAATTCTTCTAGCGAGCGCTTCATGCGTTTAATGGCATCTTCACGAGTAGGTGCACTTACGATCAGCTTTCCAATCATGGAATCGTAATGCGGTGGGATGCGATAGCCGGCGTAAGCGTGCGTATCAACGCGGACGCTGTGGCCGCCGGGGGTATGAAAAACGTTAATCGTTCCGGCAGAGGGACGAAAGTTATGAGCCGGATCTTCGGCATTGATGCGGCATTCAATGGCATGACCGCGCATTTTCAATTCTTTGTCTTCCAGTTTTTGTCCTGCAGCTACTTTAATCTGCTCGGCTACCAGATCGTAATTGGTGATCTCTTCGGTCACCGGGTGCTCCACCTGGATGCGCGTATTCATTTCCATGAAGTAGAAATTCTTGTCCTTGTCAACAAGAAACTCAACCGTACCCGCGCCTTCGTAATCTACTGATTTTGCCGCGTTGATAGCTGCTTCGCCCATTTCTTCGCGCAGTTCGGGGGTCATCAGGGGAGAGGGTGCTTCCTCCAAAATTTTCTGGTGACGGCGCTGCAGCGAACAGTCGCGTTCGCCGAGATGAATGACATTGCCGTGCTGGTCGCCCAGAACCTGAATTTCTACGTGATGCGGATCTTCGACGAATTTTTCAATATACACATCCGGATCATCGAAAGCCGTTTCTGCTTCGGTCTTACACATGCTGTACGACTTCTGCAGGTTTTCTTCTTCATGAACGATCCGCATTCCGCGTCCGCCACCACCCGATGAGGCTTTAATAATAACGGGATATCCGATGTCGTCACATATTTTGCGGGCTTCTTCCACGCTGTCAACAACACCCTCGCTGCCCGGCACAACCGGTACACCACTATCGATCATTGTTTCTTTGGCGACCGTTTTATTCCCCATACGAGCAATACTATCGGGTGAGGGACCAATAAATTTAATATCGTGTTCACCGCAGATGCGCGAAAATTCCGCCTTTTCGGATAAAAATCCATAGCCGGGGTGAATAGCCTCGGCATTGGTAATTTCTGCGGCAGCCAGCAGGCTGGGAATTTTCAAATAGCTTTCTTTGCTGGGCGGCGGACCGATACAAACGGCTTCATCAGCAAACTTGACAGGGAGACTGTCTTCATCGGCCTTGGAATAGACCGCTACCGTATTGATCCCCATCTCTTTGCATGTGCGAATGATTCGAAGAGCAATTTCGCCTCTGTTGGCGATAAGAATTTTGTTAAACATGAATATTGTAAGCTTTACCCGATGATAAATAGGGGTTGATCGTATTCTACTGGCTCGGCATTATCGACAAGAATTTTCTTGACTTCGCCGGAGAACTCAGATTCAATTTCGTTCATGATTTTCATGGCCTCAACAATGCAGAGCGTTTGGCCTTTCTCGACTGTATCACCAACCGAAACGAAAGCATCGTCCTCGGGAGAAGGTGCGCGATAGAAGGTGCCTACGATGGGTGATGTTACCACATCGCCGGATACTTCATCGCCTCCGCCTGATGATTCTTCCTGGCCGGGTGAAGTGGGTTGCTGCTGAGCCTGTTGCTGCTGTGGTGCCGCTTGAGGCTGGGGTTGTGCCTGCGGAGCCTGCTGTGCCGGCAGCTGATATTGTACCGGCATTTGCTGTGCGGGCGGCTGCTCAACATCGGGTTTCTTCTTTACTTTGATTTTAAAATCGCCTTCTTCAATCGATACCTCATTGACTTCGCTTTCGGCAATGAGATCGAGAAGATTTTCAATAACTTTTAAATCCATGATAACTGTTAATTTGACGTTACGCGTTCGATATATTCGGAAGTACGAGTATCTACTTTAATTTCTTCGCCCTCGTTAATAAACAGCGGTACCTTTACGGTAGCACCTGAGTCCAGCGTTGCAGGCTTACTGCCGCCTTGGGCAGTGTCGCCTTTGAGACCGGGGCGCGTGTCGGCCACTTTGGCTACAATATGATCGGGCGGCTCGGCATAGAGCACTTGCTCGTTGTCAACATCGATGACGAGCGTACAAACCTGTCCTTCAGCAAAGAATTCGGGCTTTTTTACGTTTTCCTGGCTTACCGGAAGCTGCCGATAGGTTTCCTGATGCATGAAATAAAAGAGGTTCCCATCTTTATAGAGGAACTGGAAGGGCTGATGTTCCACCCGGATTTCTTCAACATCTTCGCCGGAGCGAAACTTTTTTTCAATATTTTTGTCGTTAACAACGCCTTTCAGCTTGGTGCGCAAAAAGGCACCTCCTTTGCCGGGCTTTACATGCTGATAGTCAACGATGGAATACAACTCGTTGTCGAGTTCAATCACCATCCCGGTTCGGAAATTTGAGGTCGAAACTTTTGCCATAAATCTGTCCTAATATACTTCAAATTTAGTGGCACAAAAATAGCATGAGCAACGAAGTATAACAAGCCCTAAAATAATTGTTCTACGTATGAAACGAATCCAACTGCTTCCAGTAAATTATACAAAATGGCAAGTGGTGCCAGATACTTTATAAATATGGGCCAAACTGCTTTAAATACTGATCCGTCCAACCCTGCATAACCGTGATTAAGTTCCTCGAGTGCATTTTCGACTTTCCAGACATATCCGAGGAAATAGCAGATTAAGAAGCCGCCAAGTGGGAGACCAACCGTGCTGAATATGAAGTCTATCGACCCAATGAGTGCAACATCAAACGATATGATGAGGGAAACAATTAAAATGCCACCTCCAATAACCGTTGCTGCTTTTTTTCTTTTGACCCCATATTCATCAATAACGTAGGAGGTGGGTACCTCTAACAATGAGATGGTGGAGGTAAGTGCCGCCATTGAAAGAAGCAGGAAAAAGCTGGTTCCGAAAATAATGCCGGCGGTTGTACTTAAACTATGGAAAAGCGCCGGAAGAACTTGGAAAATGAGGTCGGTACTAGCCAGCAGCTCACCCGATTCATTAAAAATTTGTACCCCAAACGATTCTGCCATATACATGGCCGGCATTATGAGCAGGCCTGCCAGAAATGCAATGCCAACGTCCGCCAGCGTTACATAGGCTGCTGCTTCGGGGATATTTTCTTTTTTGCTCAAATAGGATCCGTAGGTGATTAGGGCTCCCATCCCGAGAGAAAGCGAGAAGAAAGCCTGTCCCATCGCATTAAAAATCAAAGGTGCTGATATCTTAGAGAAATCGGGAGCCAGATACTCTGCAAAGCCAACACCAGCACCCGGCTGAAAAGCAACATATCCAATCATGATAACGAGGATGCCAATTAGTACCGGCATTAATAGTTTAGTGGCCCGTTCAATACCGTCGCTAACGCCTCCGAGAATAATTGATACGGTTGCCCCCATGAAAATAGTTGAGAAAATTGCATTTTTTACTCCATGCTCAACATTGGCAAAGAAACTGGCCCACTCCGTAAATCCGGTAAAAAACAAAATTTCTTCAAACACATAACTGAATGTCCACCCGGCTACCACCGTATAGAAGGATAGAATCATCACCCCGCAGAGTACGCCCCAGAATCCTATCAGGGGATACAGTTTATTAGAGCTTAACGCCTTAAACGCGCCTACGGGATTGCGGTCGGTACTTCGTCCAATACTTAGTTCAGCAACCATGACGGGAAAACCAATAGCAAAACAACAGATCAGGTAAATAAGAAGAAAGGCACCACCGCCGTTTGAAGCTACCTCGGTGGGAAAACGCCAGATGTTGCCAAGACCTACAGCAGAACCAGCTGCCGCTAAAATAAATCCCACTTTCGAATTCCAGTTACCCCGAGCTTTTGTGTCTGTTTCAGCCAATGTTAATCACCGTTGGTTTTAACGTGCTTTTCACTGTTGAAATAATTTTGCCTTAAAATGTAATGCAGGAAGATGACTTACAAATCAAATTTTTGAAAAATTGTTAATAGTCTATTCCATAAGTTTAATGATTTTAGTGTCTCTTTTGTCTTGATACAAAAGAGACGAAAAGATCAAGGCTGAGAATTGTGAAATCGTAAAAAACCCTGCTGAGATGTGTATTCTAATGGTCTTTTTCCTTTCAAGATCTTTTTTAGCATATCCACCGGTGTTGAATACACGCCCAATCTCATTGGGATTTTACTCACAATTCTTAGGCCCTTGGAATAATCTATAAAGTAGTTCCTCAGTTCATATCGATAACAATTTTTAACAAAACAAATCAGTGTATTTTTTTATTCCATGTAATCCTGATCTTGCCGTGTCCCGACTATTCGGGGTTTCAGGATCTGAAAACTTTTACCAAGAAATTTAGCCTTAAGCTAAACCCGCAGGGTTTTTAAGGAATAAATCTTATGATAAAAGAAGGAATTCTAAATAGGGAACCCTGCGGGTTTAGATACTAGTGAAGCATTTTATGTAATAGGACTGCCGGGAGCCGCATCAGTCCCCACAAACTTGAGAGAACCATCGGCCTCTTCACCCATCAGAATCATGCCGTTGCTTTTTACGCCCATCAGTTTTTTCGGAGCCAGATTTGCCACCACACAAACCTTTTGACCCACAATCTCATCGGGATCAAAATCATTGGAAATACCGGAAACGATGGTTCGTTTCTCGAAGCCCAGATCTACCGTCAGCTTCAGCAGTTTATCCGCCTTTTCGATGGCCGAGGCTTCAATAATTTTACCAGCACGCAGGTCCATCTTCATGAAGTCATCGAACTCCATATTATCTTTCAGCGGTTTATAATCCATCTCTTCAGCTTCTTTTTCCTGGGTTCGTTTTCTCAGTTTTTCCAACTGTGCTTCTACCACCTCGTCTTCGATTTTTTCAAATAGAATAGCACCCTTATTAATAGAAGATCCACTTTTCAGGATATCACCTGAGATGTCATCCCAGTCGGGCTTCTCATTAATATTCAGTTCGTTTCGCAGTTCGCCCATCTTGTTCGGGAGGATGGGATCAAACAGAATGCTCAGCGCCGCAGTCACCTGCAGGCATACGTGCAGGGTGTTTCCACAGGTCTGGCGATCGTCTTTGCGCGTGTGCCACGGCTCCATCTCGGTAAAATACTTATTGCCGATACGCGCCAGGTTCATCGTTTCAGTAATTGCTTCGCGTAATTTAAAAGACTCGTACGCCTCGCTGATCTTCTGCTTTTGCTCTTCAATTTGGGCCAGAACGTTGTTGTCTTTTTCGGTAGGATTAGTGAGCTCGGGCACTACGCCATCGAAATAATTTTCGGTAAAAGAGGTCGTGCGATAGACAAAGTTGCCCAGGATATCCGCCAGCTCACTATTGACCTTGTTCTGGAAATCCTCCCAGGAAAAATCCGAATCCTTGGTTTCCGGCAGAATAGTGCCAAGTACATACCGCATCAGGTCGACATCGAACTCCTCGAGATACTCGTCCAGCCAGACGGCCCATCCACGGGAAGTTGACAGCTTTTTACCTTCGAGATTTAAAAACTCATTGGCCGGCACGTTTTTGGGGAGTACATAATCACCGTGCGCCATCAGCGTGGCGGGAAACATGATGCAGTGAAAGACAATATTGTCTTTACCTATAAAATGGATGAGATCGGTTTCTTCGTCCTGCCAATAGGTTTTCCATCGCTCTGGATCGCCTTGCTGTTCGGCCCATTCTTTGGTGGCCGAAATATATCCGATAGGGGCGTCGAACCAGACGTACAGCACTTTGCCTTCGGCCTCGTCCAGGGGAACCGGCACACCCCAGGTGAGATCACGGGTTACCGCCCGATCGGCCAGCCCGTCGTTAAGCCAGCTTTTTACCTGTCCCGCTACGTTCGGTTTCCAGTTTTCGCGGGTATCCAACCATTTTTCGAGTCGCTCTTGGAAATCACCCAGCGGCAGATACCAGTGCTTGGTCTTTTTCGTCTCCGGGCTATCACCAGTGATAGCGCTCTTGGGATCAATTAGGTCGGTGGGAGAAAGCGACTTGCCACAGCTCTCACACTGATCCCCATAAGCTTCTTCGTAGCCACAATTGGGGCAAGTGCCTTTTACATAGCGATCCGGCAGAAACATTTTTGCTTTGGGATCATAGAGCTGTTCTTCGGATTTCTGCACAAATACTCCATCCTCAAACAGTTTGGTAAAAAACTCCTGGGATGTTTTGTGGTGGACGTCCGAGCTCGTACGTCCGTAATAATCAAAATGGATACCGAAATCCTCGAAAATCTGCTTGTTTTGGGCGTGGAATTTATCCACGATATCCTGCGGGTTTTTACCTTCTTTTTCGGCAGCGATCGTGATAGGTACCCCATGTTCATCGGATCCGCAAATATGGATGATATCTTCGCCGGTCAGTCGTTTATAGCGGACATACAGATCAGCGGGCAGATAAGCGCCGGCCAGGTGGCCTAAATGGATGGGCCCGTTGGCATAGGGCAGGGCAGAAGTAACAAGCGTGCGTTTGGACATGAATATGGTTTTGACTGTTTAATTTGCTGAAGACGAAAATAAGAGTATCCGCCTTAAAATGACAATGCGGTGTTTGGGGGGGGTGATTATGTTATTAGGTGACTAAGTGATTGGGTGGTTCCTGATTCTCATCTTGAGCGCAGTATATGCGGAGTCGAAGGATCAAGGAATAGGCTCCCAAATAGGGCAAGGCAAATGCGTTTTTGTCTATAATCAAACAAAGCGCAATAAATTCAAGCTGCCAGGGATCCTCCCTTCATAAGGAGTTTGAGAGTCGAAGATAATCAGAATCCTTGATATCAATGTTCATCAGATCCTATCAAAAAGTTGAACGTCCTTTAGGTGCTAGACGTTATTCCATCCCAAATGAACTTGGAATTTAAATTATTAGAAAAGTATTAGAGCAATTTATGAGTGAACAGATGAATGCTGCGTATTTTGAAGAATTCGGAGATTTAGATCAAGTTAAGGTCGGCCCCCTTGACCGTCCCGAACCCGGGGAAGGCGAAGTGGTGGTTCGTGTAAAGGCGGCCGGCGTAAATCCCGTTGATGCCGCGGTAGCCCGGGGCATGCTCAATGATGTTATTCCCACCGACTTCCCTGCGATTCCGGGCTGGGATATGGCCGGAGTTGTTGAAGGGCGGGGACATGCGGCCCGGCGGTTTGAAGAGGGCGATGAGGTTTATGCCTATGCGCGTCGGCCTATAGTGCAGCATGGCACTTTTGCAGAATACGTGGCCATTCCCGAAAGTTATCTGGCCCGCAAGCCAGAATCCGTAAGCATGGAAAAGGCCGGCGGCATCCCGTTAGTGGGATTAACAGCCTATCAGTCGCTGTTTCAGTTCGGTGACCTGCAAGAAGGAGATATCCTGCTGGTGCTGGGCGGGTCCGGCGGCGTGGGCACGCTGGCCATCCAGCTGGCAACATCGGCGGGGGCTACTGTCATTGGCGTGGCCGGTGAAAGCAATCAAGCGTATATGAAAGAGCTGGGCGCCGACGAGACTGTTGATTATACCGTGGGCAATGTTGGAGAAGCAGTCCGGGAAGTGGCTCCCGAAGGTGTGGACTTTATTCTGCACTGTTCCCGCGGCGATTCTCTGTCCCAAAGCATCGATACGCTCAACAGCGGGGGACAGCTAATATCGATCACCGACAGCGATCCCGACCGCCCCGATGATATCAACTTCCAATACGTATTTGTAGAGCCCAATGCCAAGCAGCTGGACCGTATCTGCGAATTAGTGGATGACGGCAAAATTAACGTACCGGTATCCAAGACCTATTCGCTGGAGGAAGCGGGGCAGGCGCTGAAGGATATTGAATCTCTGCACTCTCGAGGCAAAACGGTTGTTACGCCCTGATAGTAAGAGCTTATGAAGAGCCAGGGCCGACGGGTAGCTCCGTCGGCTTTTTTATTGAAGATACTGGTCCAAGTTGCAAATTTGACCGAGTATAAATGACAAAGTGGATTAGGCAATAGATGCGTGAGGAACTTTTATTGACATTACTACATTCTTTAATATCAAAGTATTTTGTAAATCGACATTTCAACAATATTAGCACTTAGTTATGATACTCATTACTGGCGCAAACGGACATTTAGGATCACAGACTATTGATTTTTTACTGGATCAGCTGCCCGCCGATGAAATTGCAGGATTGGTACGGAGCGAAGAAAAAGGAGCAGAGCTCAAAGAAAAAGGCATTGAACTGCGTATCGGTGATTATACTAACTATAGCTCTATCCAGAAAGCGGTAGAAGGTATTAACACCTTGCTGCTTATTTCATCGAGCGCCATGGAGGGCAGGGTAGATCAGCATGCAAATGTAATCAAAGCCGCTGCAGAAGAGGGCATAGATCAGCTTTTTTATACGAGTATGCTACATGCCGATAACGAGCTGAGTGCACTCGCGGTGGATCACTCCCAAACAGAGCAGCTGATCAAGGAGTCGGGGTTGCCGTACAGCATTTTCCGGCACACTTTTTATACTGAATTTTTGCCGCTATTTATGGGCAATGCCCTCGAAACTGGGCAGTGGGCTTTCCCATCCGATGGACAAAAGGTAAACCTGGCGTATCGCACCGAAATGGCCGAGGCGTTGGCCAATGGGCTTGCGGATCCCGCAAAGCATCAAAATGAAACCTATGAAATAACTTCAAATGAGGCCTATACGCTCGATGAACTGGCCACGATGGTCAGCGAAGCATCCGGCAAGGAGATTACTTATACCGATATATCGGTGTCCGAATTTGAACA
The DNA here is from genome assembly GCA_964490705.1 of uncultured Balneolaceae bacterium. Classification (GTDB taxonomy): domain Bacteria; phylum Bacteroidota; class Rhodothermia; order Balneolales; family Balneolaceae; genus Fodinibius. The sequence continues at coordinate 133,695 of CAZBCG010000004.1, forward strand.
AACCTTGCAAGATATCGGGTTGCCAGATGATCAGATTGCCATGAGCGTGGTAACGGCGCAGACGTTTGTGAATGGGGCGCTCGATCATACGCATGATGATCTCGAACAACTGCTGGGACGCCAACCTGCAGGAGTTCAATCCTTTATCGAAGAATTCGTTAATTGATAGCGTAAAGTCTTGTAATGACGGCAAATAGGTATCGGACACAAGAAGAAAAAGTTGACGATGATATTTCACGTAAGTATAAGCTATGGCAGGGAGATAGCCAGATACAGTTCAATCATTTTTTAGATCTGATAAAAGAGGAAAAGACTTTCCGGTCATTTTTTATTGACCTGTTGTCGGAAGTCCCGTTTCATGCCTATCATTGGGAGACCCCGCCGGTCACGAAATCCACCGTGAATAAGCCATTCGAATTTGTCACGACCAGAACTCCCCGTATTGATCTTCCGCCCAGTATCGGTCCATTTGCACAATATTTTACAGGGGATGATGAGGTTGCAGTTTTCGATAATTTGGGCGGAGATGCTACACTCATAGCTCCGGCACCAACAGATCCGCAGCGTAATTATTCGCATATCGGAGTCTTTACCGGCAATGCACCCGAAACTCAGCAGCATCTGCTGTGGAAAAGAGTAGGGCAGGTAATGCTGGAAGCGTTATCTGACAAGCCCCTCTGGCTCAATACGGCCGGCGGCGGGGTGGCCTGGCTGCACGTACGCCTTGATTCGTCCCCCAAATACTACCGGCATCAGCCATATACCTCTTTCTCATAATTATACTCCTAATAAATTTACAGATGTATTTGCTAATCTTGATTGATGTTGTTCATACTGGTCACTTGATATTCTGACTCATTTGTCAACAAATTGAATTTAATCATACACATCAAGCAAGGCCGGTATGAAAGCAATAACCAGCACATTATCTCTCGATAAAAATACGGTCATCCCATTAATTGCAACCGGATTTCTTATTGCCACTTCATTTATTCCCGTTTTCCAGGTCATTTTGTTGGAGTTATTTCGATTATATACGCCCGTTGCCGAGATGTTGGGAATCCATCACATGCTTTTCTTTGTGATTGTCAACTCCACCGTATCCCTTGCTGTACTTTATCAGTATTATCGTTCCCAGAGTACGGCGGGTACGGCCCTGAGTATTGGGTTGGCTGTCGTATTTTTATATCCCATGCTGATGTATCTGTTTCGCGGGGTAGGGGGAGAGACTCTTTACATGCTGACTTTCATTTTTGCAGCGTTATTATTTGGACTCATTACGGGAGCTTTAGCTATCGCAAAACAGTATAATACTCGTCTGCAAACATAAGGCAGGTTTTCTGGCAATTGTATTGTACGGCCGGTATCTCACCAAAATTTGACCAAAAACGCATACAGTGCAACGCCCACAGTAACCGACACATTCAGGGAATGTTTGTGCCCGTACTGCGGAATTTCAACAAAACTGTCTATATAAGAGAGTAATTCTTCATCCACTCCGGTGACTTCATTTCCGAAGACAAGGCATATTTTGGGGTTGGCCGGTAGCTCGTAATCGGGCAGCAAGATGCTTTCGGTGGTCTGTTCCAATCCGATAAAGAGGTACCCCTTCTTTTTTAATTCTTCGATGGAGGACTCCAAATCGTCTATGTAATTCCAATCCATATATTCTTCGGCTCCGATAGCTGTTTTGGAGATTTCCGGACGAGGCGGAGTGGGAGTAAATCCTGACAACAGAATTTCGTCAATGCCGAAGGCGTCCGCACTCCGAAATGCAGCGCCCACATTATGCATGCTCCGTACATTGTGAAGTAATATTTTTACAGCATTCAGATTACCCGGCGCAACCCGATTCTGGTTTTGCTTAAGAATCTCTTTTGTGCTAAGCTTTTCCATCAATTATATCGGTATTTCATTAATTTGAGAACATCAAAAGGTACCAAATTTATATTTGGTATAAGAGTGTTAATCATGGTATTTTAAAGCTTGAATAAGGTAGAATGTCAGCTCTGTAGCTGGCATTTCTTTTTTGTGGACTAAATATATTTCGAATTAAATCTTGATCGTTGTGGAAAAGAATTATCTATCACGTGAAGGTTACGAAGAACTAGAGGCCGAACTGGAGGATTTAAAGGGACGTGGCCGGCGTGAAATTGCAGAAGAGATTGCAGAGGCTCGTGCCAAAGGTGATCTCAGTGAAAACGCGGAGTACGATGCCGCAAAAGAAGCCCAGGGTATGTTAGAGAAACGTATTGCCGAGCTGGAAAATGCTCTGGCCAATGCCCGTATCCTCGACGAAGAAGATGTGAAAACCGACAAAGCATACTTGCTTTCGACGATTACCATCTATAACCACAATGTTGATAAAGAAGTGAAATATACATTGGTCTCTAAAGATGAGGCGGATTTCAAAGCGAATAAAATTTCTGTTGAGTCACCTATTGGTCAGGCTATCCTTGGAAAAGAGATTGGAGATGTCGTCGAAGTCGAAGTTCCGGCCGGAGAATTAAAACTGGAAATCAAAAATATTGAGAGATAAGTAAATGAAACTAGCAGTAATAGGGACGGGATATGTGGGGCTGGTCAGTGGCACCTGCTTTGCGGATTCCGGCAATGAGGTCACATGTGTTGATATTAACGAAGAAAAGGTCGCCGCCCTCCGCGATGGGCAGATCCCGATCTACGAGCCCGGCCTGGAGCCGATCTTTGCCCGAGGAGCCCGCGAGGGACGGCTCCACTTTACCACCGAAATGGAGGGAGCTGTCAAAGAGGCCGATATTGTCTTTTTGTGCCTGCCGACCCCGCCCGGCGGCGACGGGCAGGCCGACCTGAGCGCGGTGATGACCGTGGCCGGCCAGCTGGGAGGCCTCATCGACGACTATACGGTGGTTGTCAACAAATCGACCGTGCCGGTAGGCACCGGCGATCGCGTGGAATCGGCTATTGGGGCCCAGGCCGACGAGTCGCTGTTTGATGTGGTTTCCAACCCCGAGTTCCTGCGGGAAGGAGCCGCCGTGGACGACTTCATGAAACCCGAACGCGTGGTTATCGGCACCGACTCCGAGCGGGCCGCCGAGATCATGACGACCCTCTACGAGCCGTTTGTCCGTTCCGGCAATCCCATTATTGTGATGGACCGCCGCAGCTCCGAGCTCACCAAGTACGCGGCCAACGCCATGCTGGCCACCAAGATTACCTTTATGAATGAGATTGCGAACATCTGCGAGCGGGTCGGCGCCAACGTCGATAACATCCGCCGCGGCATCGGTACCGACTCCCGCATTGGCCCGCGCTTTTTGTTTGCCGGCATCGGCTACGGGGGCAGCTGTTTCCCCAAAGACGTCCGGGCCATCCATTATACGGCCGGCCAGCACGGCTATGACTTTCAGATCCTGGACTCGGTGATGGCCGTCAATAATGCTCAGAAAGTGTCCATTGTCCGCAAGATGGAAACCTACTACGGCACCACGGATTTTTCTGATATGACCTTTGGGTTGTGGGGATTGTCGTTTAAGCCCGAGACCGATGACATCCGGGAAGCTCCGGCGCTGTATATTGCCGAAGAATTGGTAACCCAAGGGGCTCGGCTGCTGGCCTACGACCCGGAAGCGATCCAGACGTTTAAAAACGCCACTAGTCAACAGGTGTTAGACAACACCACCTTTGTCCACAACCAACAGGCGGCCCTCGATGATATTGATGCTCTTGTGATCTGCACCGAATGGAATGAGTTCCGGCGGCCCACCGTGGATAACTTTGCTGACGTGATGAGGGAGCCGGTCATCTTTGACGGCCGCAACCTCTACGACCTCAAACGAGCGGAAAAAGCCGGTATCACTTACATCAGTGTGGGACGACCCTCTGTAGGCGTAGAACAAGAAAAAACTGTAGAATCACCAGCAGTAAAAGGTGCTTAGTTGATTACTACAATAAAAGCCATTATCTGATTGTCTTATTTTGAATAAGGGAAGTAACACGAAGCGAGTACTCATCACGGGCGGCTCCGGGTTTCTCGGTTCCCATCTTTGTGATCGGTATATCGACGAAGGCTACGACGTGATCTGTATGGATAACCTGTCCACCGGCAGTGCCAACAATATCGCGCACTTGGTTGGTCACGATCGTTTTACCTTTATCAAACACGATGTCACGAATTATATCCACCTGGGCGGCGACCTGGACCTGATTCTGCACTTTGCATCACCGGCATCGCCGATCGACTACCTGGAGATGCCGATTCAGACTCTGAAGGTCGGCTCGCTGGGGACGCACAAAGCGCTTGGATTGGCCAAAGCCAAAAATGCGCGATTCCTGCTCGCTTCGACGAGTGAAGTATATGGAGATCCGAAAGTCCATCCTCAAAAAGAAAACTATTGGGGCAATGTTAACCCCATTGGCGACCGGGGAGTATATGATGAGGCTAAACGGTTTGCCGAAGCTCTGGCGATGGCCTATCACCGGTACCATGGGGTAGAGACGCGGATTGTACGCATTTTCAATACCTATGGGACACGGATGCGGCTCCACGACGGACGCGCCCTGCCTACCTTTATGCGACAGGCTTTGAATGGTAATCCATTAACGGTTTATGGGGATGGTTCCCAAACACGCTCGTTTATGTATGTGGATGATCTCGTTGAGGGCGTGTGGCGACTATCACAGTCCGACTATGTGGAGCCGGTCAATATTGGGAATCCCGAAGAAATTACCATCCTGGAGTTTGCTGAAGAAATTGTTGGGCTGACCGGATCGGACAGCGATATTACTTTTGAAGAGTTGCCCAAAGACGATCCACAAGTACGCCAGCCCGATATTTCCAGGGCAAAAGAAGTACTCGACTGGGAGCCAAAATACAGTCGCACCGAGGGGATATCCAAGGCACTGGATTATTTTAAAAGCAAAGTGCTAACGGATCAAAAAGAATCGTCATGATCGACCTTGTGGATGTGTATCCCTATTCCATAGAGCAGGGAAACATTAATTTACTGGTATTAAAACGATCACAAAGCGTGATGTATCCGGGTCAGTGGCGGATGATTGGCGGCAAAGTGAAAGAGGAAGAAGCCACCATGGAGGCTGCGCGTCGGGAGCTCAACGAAGAGACGGGACAATCCCCAACGCTATTTTGGACAATACCATCTATTAATCAGTTTTATGACTATCAATCGGATTCGATCAAGCAAATTCCGGCTTTTGCAGCTGAGATCCCCGGTAAGCTACAAATCAAACTCAATCACGAGCACGTAGATTATGCCTGGATATCGGAAGAGGAAATTGAAGATTATATTAGCTGGCCGGAACAACAACGGTTGATGCGGCTCGTTGCTGACATTGTTACTCGAAATGAAATTCTTGATGAGTGGAAAATTTAAGTTACTGCATCAAAAAAATATTACTCCTGCCGGCGGTACTGCTATTATTTATTTTTAGCAATCTTCCCCAGAATGCAAACGCCCAGTCGTCATATGAACTGCTTCCCGCACCTGATGTCTGGTACAATAGTGTTGATGGAGTACGGGTAGGAGTTCGGCTGCGTGGCCAGCAGGCGGGTACCTTTGGGGATGGTCCACACCGCCTAAATGCCGGATTTTGGCTGGGTACCAATATTCCGGAAGATCCCGTCTCGTATTATGTGTCCTTCACGGAGCCAATTTCCTCGATTTCCGATTTTGGCAGTGAGGCCAATATCCAATTAGAAAGCTCATTTCGAACGGGATTTCAGCAACACGGACTGACATTTAATAAGCGCTGGCAAACAGGATTCGATGAACAAAATTACAAAGAACTTTCAGTTGGATTTCGAGCAGAGCATCGTTTTGATGACGATTACCTGCTTTACCCACAGACATGGCAGGATGAATGGCTGTATTTGACGCATCTCAATTATTTGATGACGGACACAAATACTCCCGGCCGATATTGGGTTCGGGCTTCTGTTGATGCCAATGTGGGTGGTCCGTACGACCAATTTATCCGTGGAGACATTTCATTGAGGCAAAAAATAGAGCTTTCTGATTCATTTACATTCTATGGGCGCCTGTATTCGGGATTTGCATCCGAGCAAACTGCCCTGGAATACACTTTTTCACGAAGTCTAAAATCTCCCCACGGCTGGATGGACAAAGGATTAACTCGTGCCCGAGGTACTATTCCTCCATCATGGATCGAAGCGGGAGTGATACAAATTGCCGGCGGTAGCAACCTGCGAGGTTACCTGGAGCAAGATATTAATCAGCTAAATAATGGGGGAGCAGCACTTTTTACGTCGATCTCCTCACTTAATATCGAACTCGATTATCCCAATCCCATTGATAAAGCGGTAAGCAATATTCCGATACTTGGCGAATTTGTGGATCTGCGCTCGTACGCCTTTTTTGATGCCGGAACCTCGCTGGGACTTACAGAGTTTGAAGAAGAGCGAACACTGTCGGATGCAGGACTCGGATTTCAGTTTTCGCTGAATATTCCCGACTATCTTGGTAAACCACGAGGGCTGATGATACGGTATGATGTGCCGTTTTGGCTTTCGCATCCCGGTAGCGAAAAGCCCTTCGAATATCGCAGCGTTATCGGAATAGGAGCAGTCATCTCATTGTAAATTATTATTGTGAAATCGGTTACTCACATAGTCTGCATCATTGTACTGGGGATGTTGATCTCATCCTGTACCAGTGCGCGGTGGACGATCGAAGATAAAAATGCGACTGACCGGTCTCAGCGTGAGATTCTGCAACAAGATCAGTTTCTAATACCAGCTCAGGAATTACGACCCGAAAATCCTACGCTTCGGTTAAATCTGTTATCCCGTACCAAATATCGTTTTTCCCAGCGAATTCTTGCCCAGAGAAATATTCAGGATTACCGGCTTCGCCCGGGTTTCATAGCATTGGGATTGAGTGGGGCGGCAATAGCATTTGTAGCTGCCAATTCCACGGCCATCGGCAATAATAAATCACCAACAAGAGTGTGGGCATTAAATACCGTGGGTGCGCTGTTGGCGGCATCAGGATTTTTGAATTTAAAACCCGTAGGGGAACCGCGTTCCACCGGCGAAGAGCGCTTCCTCAAAAATTCCGGGTCGATTACTCAAGTGGATACTGTGCAGGTTCAGCAGGATTTTGATGCCAATACAACCGTTACGATTGTGTATGAAGGGGAGAATATATATCGGGAAGAAAGTAGTACTATTCCCGGAGGGCAGTTAACGATTCCGCTGGGTGAAGAACTTAATGAACTGGAAATTACAGGTAAAGATCCCGGATCAGTGCAGGTAAAAGTGGGATTTGAAGACTCATTATACAGCTATAACTACCCGGTTGCAGATGTACTGCAGCCATACGCACGGGTAACATCCCAATTGGCCACATTGCGCAATAGTACCGATGAAACAACCGATGACAACATCGTAGCAGATCTTGTAGAAGGGAGTCAGGTGCAGATCCAAAGCTCCGACAGTGAGCAGTGGTACCAGGTGCTGTATGGTATTTCCGAACATTATATCCGCAAAGAAAATGCCGAAATTGTGTGGCGCTCATCCGGATTTGTACAGGAAGATCAGGTGGTGACGGTACCGCGCCTGCCGTTCGGCGAAGTTGATGTTGAGAGCAATATCCCCATTTTGCGATCGCCACAGCAAAATGCAATGGCGCTTATCGTCACAAATCAGGAGTATTCCGGGACTTACCAACAGCGTAATTATGCACATCGCGACGGACAGCTGATCAAGACATACCTACAAACAGCACTCGGCTATCCCAAAGAAAATATTTACGAGATAAACGATCTCCGTGATTCCGATACTTTGAATCGGTTGCTCGCTCAAATGCGCGTAGCAGCAAATGACAGCACCGAGCTTACGGTTTTTCTCAGTGGATACGGTGCTGTGAATCAAGAGGAAGATGAGGCCTCACTGAGCCTGTTGGGGGTGAACGAGGAGGGAGAGGAGCCTCCATCAGTCGCACGGCTGGATGAGCTTTTCGGGCAGTTTTCTACCATCACAGCAGCACAAACGCTCATCCTCAGCGATATTGATTTCAGTCAGTCTTCGGGTAATTATTCTGCCAATCAAGCGCAGCAGATTCTGGAATCGAATGTGGACGAACTGAATAATGGAGAACAGTCAGCCGTACTTTTTGGCACGCAGCTCAATCAACCCACCAGTTTATATGTATCCTCATCGGGTGATGACAAGAAGCATCACATATTTCCCTACTTCTTTGCCAAGGCCTTGCAGCAGCGCATGACCAACCTGTCGGCTATTTATCAGTATTTGGAGCGAAACGTCTCATATACCGCCCGGCGACTGCACGATCAACCCCAAGATCCATTACTGCTGGGCAATACACTATTGGATTTACGGAATTGATGATGGCTTATCTCTTTCTGGTATTAAGCTCTGTATGCTCGCTTACGATTGCCCACTTGCTAAAGCTGACCGAAGTCAAAGAGCTGCGCACATTAAACACCTTGACCGTCAACTATTTAGTGGCATCAATTTTTGCGCTTGGGGTGGGCCTGACCAATCATAATGGAGCCGATGGGATTTCTCCGACTGTTGTATTATTTCTTTTTTGTGTGATTGTAGGCGCCTTTTTTATCGGCAATTTCGTGGCCTATGGAAAATCGGTACATACAAACGGTGTAGGCATTACCATTACTGCCATGCGACTTTCGCTGCTGGTACCGGTTTTGATTTCTGTGTTTTTTTATGCCGAATACCTGGGAGGAATAAAAATAGCGGGAGTCATACTTGTATTTGGGGCTATGGTGCTACTCATCCCCAAAAAGAATAATCTAAAGATTGGGAATATTAGCGCCTCGTGGCTGCTGGTGATCATTTTTGTGCTTTCCGGTTTTGCGGATGCATCCCTTAAAATTTACAATGAAGAATTCAGCTCGAATCTAAATGAGCTTACCTTCATGGGGCTGGTGTTTGTAGGGGCTTTTTTGATCGGGTTCATTCTCTGCATATTCCGTAACGGACCGATCATCAAGAAAAAAGAAGCTACGCTGGGAGCAGCTATTGGCATCCCCAACCTGTATTCAGGAATTTTCTTAATTTATGCACTGGATGGCATTAGTGGCTCTATTGCGTATCCCATCGTCAATATTTTGAATGTACTGGGTGGTACTTTTCTAGGGCTTTTGATCTGGAACGATGAAGTATCCCTCAAACAGTGGGCCGGCATCGCAACAGCAATCATCGCAATAATATTACTGATATGATGAATATCATGAACAAAATACGAGATCGTGCAGCAGCGAAGGAGAAAACCGTTGCATTCCCCGAAACCGAAGACGCTCGTGTATTACAAGCCGCTTCAGAACTCGTCAGTACTAATATTTGTGATGTTATTTTGATTGGAAAAGAAAGCACCATCACTAAAACAGCTGAAGATGAAGGTATTATACTACCAAAAAGTGTTACCTGTCGATCACCCCAGAAAATTGACAACAGATTAATTGACAATCTTTATCAGCGCCGAAAAGCGAAAGGAATTTCCAGAGAAGAGGTCGAAGAGACACTGAGAAATCCACTGTATTTTGGCGCTGGACTTGTTGCTACCGGTCAGGCCGATGGCTGTGTGGCAGGAGCCGTTGCCACAACCGGAGAGGTTATTCGAGCCGCTATTCATAACATCGGACTTCGCAAAAGGACGGAGATTGTATCCAGCACCTTTTTGATGGCCTTGCAAGATGGTCGCGTACTCACCTACGCCGATTGTGGGGTGGTACCGTATCCCGATGCCAGCCAACTGGCCGATATTGCCATTGAATCGGCACGCACCCATAAACTGCTGACCGAAGAAGATCCCAAAGTCGCTATGCTCTCATTTTCGACGAAGGGTAGTGCTCAGCATGAGCGAACAGAATTGGTTCGTGAGGCTTTGGAGATTTGTAGGCAGAAAAATCCTGATTTAGAAATCGACGGAGAACTCCAGTTCGATGCCGCCTTTGTGCCGGATGTGGCAAAACGAAAAGCTCCCAAATCAAAAGTGGCCGGTCATGCCAATACCTTTATTTTCCCCAATCTTGATGCCGGGAATATTGCGTATAAGATTACCGAGCGACTGGCAGGGGCTACGGCCACCGGACCCATCCTACAGGGATTGGCCAAGCCAATGATGGATCTTTCCCGCGGATGCAGCTGGCAGGATATCGTAAATGCTGCGTGCGTTGCCGTGCTTTTTTCGGATAATTCTGCTTAGGCTACGTTTGGTTCTTCGACAGTTATCCTGGCATTGCCCCGCCGATGATACTTTCGTAAACCAGATGCAGGGCAAAGTTTGCTCTTGTTAAATTGCCACTGGAAAAAAAAGCCTATTTGCTAGATAGTATCATTCTATTGGTTTTGAGTTCAACTTTTTCGGATTTTAAAGCTGTAGAAATAAAGCGGAACGAGCAATTTTTATCCGCTGAATTAAGTTTAACTTGCTAGTAAGTTTGCTTATATTCCGTGCTCCGAGCAGCAAGCTTCTCTGATAGTCTTTTAAAAGGAGTTGTCGATACGATTTCTTACTGTAACGAGTGGTCTATGTTGAACGTCATGCTCTATTCTGACGTTTTGTACATCAATTATTCAACACAATAAATATACTGCAGATATCAATTTATGAGTGAAACTGAAGCGTTAGAATCCATGGTTGGTGGTGAGTATAAGTATGGATTTACCACTGATGTGGAATATGAAGACTTTCCTACAGGTATAAATGAGGATATCATCCGGGAAATTTCTCGTCGTAAAGATGAGCCGGAATGGGTGCTTGAATTCCGTCTGGAAGCTTTTGAAAAGTGGAAGCAGATGGAAGAGCCCGACTGGCCGAATGTAGAGTACGAGAAGCCCAAGTTCGATGAAATCCAGTATTATTCTTCGACCAAAAAGAAGGATGGCAAAGAGAAGCCTGAAAGTCTGGATGATGTAGATCCTCAAATTCTGGAGACCTATGAAAAATTGGGTATTCCACTCGAAGAGCAGAAACAGCTGCAGGGTATTGCTGTGGATGCTGTTTTTGACAGCGAATCTATTTTCACGACGTTTAAGGAAAAGCTAGCCGATGCGGGCGTTATTTTCTGCTCTATATCAGAGGCAATCCAAGACCACCCCGAACTTGTGAAGGAGTATATGGGATCGGTCGTGCCCAAAGGGGATAACTTCTATGCTGCATTGAACTCAGCGGTCTTTTCGGATGGATCGTTTGTGTATGTCCCTGAAGATACGGTTTGCCCGATGGAACTTTCTACATATTTCCGAATCAATAATATGCAATCGGGGCAGTTTGAGCGCACGCTCATTATCTGTGAAGACAACAGCCATGTAAGCTATCTCGAAGGCTGTACGGCACCGATGTATCAAGAAAATCAGCTGCACGCGGCCGTTGTTGAGCTGGTAGCACTCGAAGATGCTGAGATTAAGTACTCAACGATTCAGAACTGGTATTCTGGCGATGAAGAAGGGAACGGCGGTATTTTCAACTTTGTGACGAAGCGAGGTCACTGCCGCGGAGATAACTCCAAGATTTCATGGACTCAGGTCGAAACCGGATCTGCTATTACGTGGAAGTATCCGTCAGTAATTTTGCAGGGCGATAACTCCATCGGTGAATTTTACTCGGTAGCTGTGACGAATAATCGACAGCAGGCAGATACGGGTACGAAGATGATTCACGTTGGCAAAAACACGAAGAGTACCATTATTTCGAAAGGTATCTCTGCGGGTGAATCCAACAACAGCTATCGCGGACTTGTTAAAATTAGTCCGCGTGCCGAAAATGCACAGAATTATTCGGTGTGCGACTCTATGCTGATTGGTCAGACATGCGGTGCACATACATTCCCGTACATTGAGTCTGGCAATCCGACGGCCAAGGTTGAGCACGAAGCATCAACAAGCCGGGTAGGAGAAGATCAGATTTTTTACTTGCAACAGCGGGGCATGGATGAGGATGACGCGATTTCGCTCATCGTTAACGGCTTTGCGAAAGAAGTACTGCAAGAGCTGCCGATGGAATTTGCTGTTGAGGCCGACAAGCTGCTTGGCATCAAGCTTGAAGGAAGTGTCGGCTAATTAATCACACATCATTATAATAGCTAAAAACAATATTAGAGGAATAAGGTAACGTGTTAGAAATCAAAGATTTACATGTTTGCGTAGAAGAGGATCCGTCAGAAAAGATCCTCAAAGGAGTTAACTTGACAATTAATAAAGGAGAAATCCATGCCATCATGGGTCCCAATGGAAGTGGCAAGAGTACGCTTTCAAAAGTTGTAGCGGGCCATGAGGCATATGAAGTTACACAGGGTGATATCCTGTTCGAAGGTGAGAGCATTCTTGAGCTCGAAGCTGATGAACGTGCTCACCTGGGATTGTTCCTTGCGTTTCAATATCCGGTAGAAGTTCCGGGTGTAACGAACAAGAACCTGCTGCGGCAGGCGTACAATACTATTGCTCAGGAGCAGGGACGCGAAGAGCTCGACCCATTGCAGTTTGAGGACCACGCTCGTGAAAAACTGAAGCTTATTGATATGAAAGAAGAGTTTCTTGAGCGAAGCGTTAATGCCGGTTTTAGCGGTGGTGAAAAGAAACGCAATGAAATTTTCCAAATGGCCGTCTTGAATCCCAAACTCTCGTTCCTGGATGAAACCGACTCCGGGCTCGATATTGACGCCCTCAAGATCGTTGCAAATGGCATCAATCAAATTGCCAGCGAAGATAAGGCTATCTGCCTTGTGACGCACTATCAGCGAATTTTGGATTACATAGTACCGGATCACGTGCACGTGATGATCGATGGTAAAATTGTGAAGTCCGGCGACAAGGCTCTTGCGGTTAAGCTCGAGGAGCAAGGCTACGATTGGCTTACGGACACCGCATCTGTATCTGTTAATGGTGAACAGTAATAATTTATGACGAAAGTGAAGCGACAAACAGAACAAACATTTTTACAGGATTTACTGAACTTTCAAGGTTCTCTGAATGGGAAATCCAAATTTCTCGACGAGGTTCGGCTAAAAGGAGCTGAAGGCGTACGCAATACGCCCTTTCCGACAAAAAAGCTCGAAGATTGGAAATTTATCAGCCTTCGGGATCTTTACCGAGACTCCTATGAGCTTGTTTCTGATCTGGATGTAGAAGTGCCGGATTTCAGCGAGCATTATCTGCCGGAGAGCCAAGAATCTCGTCTCGTTTTTATCAACGGATCATTTTCTGCAGAACATTCTGCAATGGATGCTCTGCCCGATGAGGTTCTTGTCGGTAATATTGCACAACTGGCCGAAGAGGATAACGAGCTGCTGAAAAAACATCTCAATAAGTACTTGGAGAATAACTTTGAGGATGATGTTTTCAGCTCTTTCAACAGCGCCTTTCTGAAGGACGGAGCGTTTATTCATGTCCCGGAAGGGGTAACCGTTGACGTTCCGGTTCATCTGCTCTATATCCAGACCGATGCTGAGGAAAATTACTTTACGACCTCACGCAGCTTGGTAGCGGCCGAGAAAGATTCCGAAATCACGATTGTAGAAGATCATATTGGACTGGGAGACAATAAGTATTTTAATCTCCCGGTGTTCGAGGTCAATCTCGAAGAGGATGCGTATGTGAAGCATACCAAGATCCAGCGAGACAGTCATGAGGCTATCCATATTGCACGTACGGCTGCTTTTGTGGCCAAGCATGCGGATTATGAATCCTACACTATTACTCGTGGCGCCAAGTTGTCGCGCAATGAGCCGCGAATCTCTCAGCGGGATGAAGAAGTCGAATTCACGGTTGACGGCCTTGTACTCATCGACGGTGAACAGGTTTCCGATACGCATTCGGTAATGGATCACCGGTTTTCGCATGCCGAAAGTCACCAGCTGCACAAGTGTGTGATTACCGGCAAGGCGCATTCGGTATTCAACGGCAAGATTTTTGTCCGCAAAGATGCCCAGAAGATCGATTCTTTCCAGGAAAACCGGAATCTGTTGCTCTCACGCAAAGGACTGGTGAATACCAAGCCTCAGCTCGAAATTTTTGCCGATGATGTAGTCTGTACACACGGTGCTACGGTTGGTCAGCTCGAAGAAGATGAGCTGTTTTATCTCAAAAGCCGTGGGCTCAACGATCAACAAGCACGCGAACTGCTGATTTACGCCTTTGCTCTGGAAACCATCGAGAACATTTCGGTAGAATCAGTCCAAGAACTCCTGATCGAGGAAGTTCGTAACTTTACCCAACGACAGCTCGATTCTGAATTGACGGTGTAACACTATATGGCCGAAGCTGCAGCAAAAATATCGACGGAAAAGGTAGATTTCGATAAGATTCGTCAGGATTTCCCTGTGCTAACGCAGCAGGTAAAGGGAGAACCGTTGGTCTATTTGGATAATGCAGCTTCCAGCCAGATGCCGAGTCGGGTCGCTGACCGCATTGATGCCTATCATCGGAACGAGCATGCAAACGTGCATCGCGGTATCCATACGCTTAGTCAACAGGCGACCGACGCTTATGAGTTAGCCCGGGAGAAGGTTCAGCAGTTTATCAATGCCGAACATAAAGATGAAATTATCTACACAACCGGAACGACTGATTCCATCAACCTGGTAGCAAACAGTTTTGGGGAGCGATTTATCGAAGAAGGGCAGGAGATCCTGCTTTCTGAAATTGAGCACCACGCCAATATCGTTCCCTGGCAGATGGTTGCTGAGCGCGCTGGTGCCAAGGTAACTGTTGTTCCGGTCAATGATGACGGAGAACTCATCTGGGATGAATATCTGAACTTGTTGAGTGACAACACAGCGATTGTTGCTGTGGGACACGTTTCCAACGCGCTCGGCACTGTTCATCCCGTTAAAAAGATGATCGAGGCGGCCCATGCCAAAGATATTCCCGTGTTAATTGACGGGGCGCAGGCCGTTCCACACAGTCCGGTTGATGTGCAAGATCTGGATGCCGATTTCTATGCCTTTTCGGCACACAAAATGTGTGGTCCCACCGGATTCGGCATTTTGTACGGCAAGAAAAAATATCTCGAAGAGATGCCTCCGTACCGCGGCGGCGGAGATATGATCGACAAGGTCTCATTTGAAGAGACGACCTATAACGTCTCTCCGCATAAATTTGAGGCCGGAACGCCCCCGATTTCAGCGGGTGTCGGCTTTGCTGAGACGATCGATTATCTCAGCGAGATCGGCATGGAAAATATCGCCGAATATGAACAGGAATTGCTCGAATACGGTACCGAGCAGCTTCTTTCTATTGATGGGTTGCGAATTATCGGTACGGCCGAGCATAAAGCATCTGTACTTTCATTTGTGTTTGATGATATTCATGCCACTGATATCGGTACCATCCTCGATGAACAGGGGATAGCTATCCGCACCGGACATCACTGCGCGCAACCCACCATGCGACGATTTAACGTACCTGCTACGGCTCGCGCTTCACTTTCTTTCTACAACAACAGAGAAGATATCGACCGACTTGTGGCAGGTATTAAGAAAGCAAAATCCATTTTCTCAGGAGTATAATTCTACAATTATTTCAGTGAAATAGCACTGTGAATTGCAATAGATTATATTTATATTCGTTCTAAATAGTGAACTTTCAATAAGCTATTAGCTTTAAGCATTATGCCAAAGATCAAAGAAATAGAACGTACACCCAATCCCGATGCAATGCGTTTTGTGCTGGGAGAACCGCTCACAAATGGGGTAACGAAATCATACGAAAATGCCGAAGATGCCAAGAATAATGAGCTGGCATCGTCATTGTTTGCCATCGATCACGTTATCAACGTTTATTTTGTGGATAAATACGTGACCGTTACGCAGGACGGCGATGCAGTTTGGTCAGAATTGTTGCGTCAGCTGGCACCACCGATCCGTGAGGCTGGTACACAAACTGATGTGGAAGAAGACGAAGAAGTACATGCCACCAAGGAAGTACAGGAAACCGATGATCCGCGGCTGATGGAAATCAACAAGCTGCTGGATGAGCAAGTGCGTCCATATCTGTTGGCTGATGGCGGCGGATTGAAGATTCTCGGCCTCGAGGGTGATCGCCTGAAGGTTCACTACCAGGGCGCTTGTGGTACTTGTCCAACGGCCACCAGCGGTACGCTTTATGCGATTGAGAGCATGGTTAAGCGTATCGATCCCGAAATTCAAGTTGTATCAGTTTAAGCTTCGGTTAAATATATGTCCATTTCTATCACTGAACGAGCAGCCGACCGCATCAGAACCATACGTGAAGAGCAGCAGATCGCTGACGATGCAAAGCTGCGTGTTGGTGTCGTAAGTGGCGGATGTTCCGGATTAACGTATGATCTGGAGTTTGATTCGCAACCGCAGTCTTCTGATGAAGAACAACAGGAGTTTGAGGACAAGGGCATCAAGTTGATCTGCGATATGCGCAGTTTCTTGTACCTGTCGGGTACCAAATTGGATTATACCGATGGATTAAACGGCGAAGGTTTTCACTTTCATAATCCGAATGCGAATCGCACGTGCTCGTGCGGAGAATCGTTTTCAATTTAGATTATGGCTACCGATACGCAAGGCGAAATTGTCAACAAGGTCAAACAGTCTGAAAAACTCGTTACTATTGACCTTCAGCAGTATTTCGATTCCACTCCCCGTGCAGAATTAGACCTCAAGCAATTCCTTTTCAAGGGGATGATTCTGAAAGAAGATGATTTCCGCGAGCAGCTCGATAATTTCGATTGGAGTCAGTTTGACGGACAGTATGTCGGCGTTTTTTGCTCTACTGATGCCATTATTTCTAAGTGGGCGTATATGCTTGTGGGACAACATCTTGCACCGCATGCCAAAGAAATATTCAAAGGCGGTGCCGACGATATGCTCTACGAGCTATACCGTCGCAATTTGGAAGATATGGACTGGAGTTCATATCAAGATAAGTTTGTGATATTAAAGGGCTGCTCCAGCAAAGAAAAGCCGGTCCCCGAAAGCATTTATCTGCATGCTACTCAAAAGTTGCTTCCCTACGTTAAAAAATTGATGTACGGCGAAGCCTGCTCCAACGTGCCTGTCTATCGCGGATAATTAATTGTGCTCCTTCCTTTGGATGAGCTTATCGGGATGCTTACTTTCACATTGAATCAACTGCAATAAATTACTGAAACGTGTACGCATTAGTAACTGGCGCCTCCCGTGGAATCGGCAAAAGCATCACCAAATCATTATTAAAAGAGGGTGGCAAGGTCATTGGCACGGCCCGGAGCTCCGACTTTCCCAAAGAGTTTACGAACCATCCCGATTTTGAAGAACTATATGTCGATCTGGCTGATCCTCGAGCAATAGAATCAAAACTGAAACCTATCTTTGATCGCGACGAAGCCCCCGATGTACTGATAAACAACGCCGGTATTTTTCTGGAATCAGGATTTGCTGAGAATGATAAATCGTGGTTGGAAGCTTGGGATCAAACGATGCAGGTGAATCTGCGGTCGGCAGCATTGCTTTCAAAATGGGCGCTTAACCGATGGAAAAAAGAGGAGGGAGGGTACCTCATTAACGTATCTTCCCGGGCGGCCTATCGCGGGGATACCCAAGAATATTCCGCCTATGCGGCATCGAAAGGGGGATTAGTTGCTTTTACAAAAAGTGTAGCGCGTGACTTTGGAGAACATGATATCTCAGCTTATTCGATAGCTCCCGGCTTCATCAAAACCGACATGGCCATGGATTCCATTGATGTATATGGCGAAGAATACTTGACGCAGGGCATGGCATTTGATGAGATAACATCCCCTGAAGAAGTCGGAGAACTGGTGGCATTTCTGGCATCCGGGAAAGTACCGCACATGACCGGCGCTACCTTTCATATCAACGGCGGTAGTTATATGATATAAGTATATCTGTTATTGGTTATTAGTACTCAAACACCTTAGAAATAAACTATGAAGTCTTATTTTAAAATTGGTAACCGAGGGACTCATAAGTTCCAAATAACAATTAACCAATAACCAGATGAGCATCAAAGATCGCAAAAAAGATCACGTTGAGTTATCGGTATCCGGAGAAGTCGATTATCAAACGTCTGCGGGATTTGAACAGTATCAATTTGTACACAACGCGCTCCCTGAGGTCGATGTCGATGATGTTTCTACCGAAGCTGATTTTCTCGGACAAACGTTCTCTTTTCCGCTTTTTATCTCCTCAATGACCGGCGGATATACCGATGCCGGTGCCGTAAATGCCATTATCGCCGAGTTTTGTGAAGCCTACAACTTGCCGTTTGGAGTAGGTAGTCAGCGTATTATGCTCGAAGATCCCGATGCCGTTTCATCCTTCTCAATTGTTCGTGAGAAAGCCCCCACAGCCTTTATTGCAGCTAATATTGGCGGAGCACAATTGGTGGGAGGCCTGTCCAGAGACGATTGCAATCTGCTCATTGATTCCATTGAGGCCGATGCTGTGATCGTGCATTTGAATCCCCTGCAGGAGCTGATGCAGCCCGAGGGCGATCGCAAGTTTAAGGGCATAGAAGAGGGCATTCGTCAGCTTTCCCAGGATAGTCGGGTGCCTGTCATCGTCAAAGAAACCGGAGCGGGAATTTCAGGATCAGTGGCCAAACGTTTGCTAGAGGCGGGTGTAAAAGTGATTGATGTAGCCGGGGCAGGGGGTACCAGCTGGGCCAAGGTCGAAAACGAGCGGGCATCCAACAAAAATCCCGATAATGACTTTAATGACTGGGGAATCCCAACGTTAGAATGCGTGCGGCAAGTTCAAGAATTAAAAACGAGCTATGATTTTGAGCTTATATCCTCCGGCGGTATTCGGTCGAGCCAACATATTGCAAAATCTTTGTGCCTTGGCGCTGATTTTGCCGCGGCAGCGCAACCGGTAATCAAGGCAGTCGTCAATAATGGCTATGAAGGACTTGAAAATTTATATGAGCAATGGCAGCAACAGCTTGTTAAAATTCTTACGCTTTTGGGGTGCGAACGCCTGAACAAATTGGAGCCAGAGCACCTACAATTAATGGGATTTAAGCGGTAACATCTTGCACTAAAATCCTTATATTTGTCCTTTTGTAAAATTCAGCATTACCGACTTGGAAAATACGAAGCAACAGCAGCAACTTTCGAATCTTATTGACGCCAAGCTTGCCGAGCTCGACCTGCCGCAAGAGCCGTCATTATTGTATGATCCTGTTCGATATACGCTATCGCTGGCTGGCAAGCGGATTCGTCCATATTTAACCCTTGTGGGATGCGGCCTGTGCCAGGGTAAAATTGAAGAGGCCGTTCCCGCAGCACTCTCTATTGAGCTGCTTCACAATTTTACATTATTGCACGACGATATTATGGATCGTGCCGATAAACGTCGCGGCAAACCCAGTGTCTATACCAAATGGGATTCGAACACGGCCATCTTGTCCGGTGATGCCATGTACGCCAAGGCCTTTAAACAGTTGCAGTATTACGGCAAGAACGATCACTATTCTAAGAAAACGTACAATCTCATTTTGGATATTTTTCTGGATAGTGCCAAAGTCGTATGCGAAGGACAAGCTTATGATCTGATGTTTGAAGATATTGAGGAGGTGTCCATTGAGCAGTATTTAACGATGATTGAAGGTAAAACGGCTGCACTAATCAGCGGAGCCCTTGCAATAGGGGGTGCAGTAGCCGGGACCGGGGATGAGCAGATCAAAGAGCTGAAATTTGTTGGCAAACAAGTAGGTACTGCATTCCAGATTCAGGATGATCTGCTGGATATTATTGCCGATCCCGAAAAATTTGGCAAGAAAAAGGGAGGAGACATCGTTGAAGGAAAAAAGACTTATCTTTCGCTCTTGGCATTGCAGCGGAGTGAAGGAGATCAGCAAAAGAAATTAATGGAGCTCTTGTCATCCTCCGAAAATACATCACAAGAAATTTCAACGGTCATATCCATCTTCGATTCGCTGGATGTTATCGAAGATACCAAAAGTGCCATCCGGTATCATTACCAGGCCGCTATTGACCGGCTGGATATCTTCAAAGAATCCAAATACAAAAAAGAACTCACTAAATTTTTAAATCGACTGATTTCTCGGGAATATTGAAAGCTAAAACACCAACCATGAACAAGACTTTAACGTTATTTATCCGATGCTCGCTTGTAGCACTAATAGCAATTACCCTCTCTTCCTGTCAGGGAGAAAATATCATTAAGCGGGGCGACAGCCTGCAAGTGGCGTTTAAAAAAGCCATGAACCTCTACGAGGATGAAGAATATGCCAACGCTGTTAACGCTTTTGAAACCGTACTTGAAATAGGGCGTGGCACCGATTATGGACAGGAAGCTCAATTTTACCTGGCCGAGTCGTATTATAATGACGAGCGTTATCTGCTGGCAGCCTCGGAATACGAGCGTTATATGTCGCTTTTTCCGCGCTCTCCAAAGTATCAAGATGCGATGTTTAAGGAGGCGCATTCCTATTATAAGCTCAGTCCTCGCTATAAGCTCGATCAAAGTCATACCCGCACAGCCATCGAAAAATTTCGGATCTTTAACTCAGAATATCCGAACTCCGAGCGCGCAGACCAGGCGGCCCAATACATCACAGAAATGCGGGCAAAGCTGGCCAAGAAACTATACAATGCGGCCGACCTGTACATGCGGATTGACGATTATCAGGCCGCCATCACCTACTATGATTTGACTATCGACGGGTATCCCGAGTCGATCTGGGCACAACGTGCACTCCTTGATAAAATTAATGCTTACAACGTTTATGCCAGCCGCAGTGTACAAGAAAAACAAGAAGAGCGATATCAAAAAGCAGTTTCAGCTTACGAAACATTTATTCAGCTCTTTCCCGAAGGCGAATATCGCTCCCAGGCCGAAGAGTATGTAGATAGAGCTCGTACTGCACTTGCAGAATTGAGTGTAGAACCCGAAGGCGATAATAGTACGGCAAGTGCCCAGAGTACCGACGGAAATAACTTTTAGCATATGAATTCCCCACCCAATCAGACAGTGGGACTTTTGGGCGGGAGCTTTGATCCCGTCCATAACGGGCATCTCGCTATTGCTCGGTCATTTTTGGATTCTGATGTTATCTCCCAACTCTGGATTCTGCTAACCCCGGATCCACCGCATAAAACCGAGCATTCTCCGGCATCATATGAACTCCGGTTGAAAATGTTGGAGCAGGCATTTTCTGGGTGGGAAAATCTGGTTATTTCGGATGTAGAAAATCACCTGTCCACCCCATCATATACCTTGCAAACCATTGAATATTTATCCAAAGAAAACAGCAATAAGCGATTTTATATATGCATGGGAGAAGATTCTGCACGGAATTTCACCCAATGGCATCAGTGGCAGAAGATATTAACATATTGCAATCTGCTAATCGCTCGGAGGCCCTCAACAAACTTGCCCGATCTGAATCCCAAGGTTGCCCGACAGGCACATTTTGTCGATCATGATCCTGTTGATATTTCTTCAACGGATATCCGGGAAGCTCTTTCGGAAGGCAGGAATATTTCTGACCTTGTTCCGGATGTTGTTCAAGATATTATTCACAAACATAATTTGTATTAATCCTTTCGGCTATGGATAGAAAATGGTTTCTCCAACTACTGGGGATGGGCAGTATCAGTGCAGCAGCATTTCCCGCAACCTTCTATCCGGATGCAATTAACCAGCTCAAACCCAAGCGACTGCATCAGGGAGATACAATCGGCCTTATCAGTCCCTCGAGCAGGCTGCCCGAAGCCCAAAAATACGACCAAATTGTAGAACAGATCAGGCAGCTCGGCTACAAGGTGAAAGAAGGGGACAATGCTCGAAATCGTTACGGATATCTTGGCGGCAGTGATGAACAGCGCGTGGCCGATCTCAATGCCATGTTTGCCGATGATTCTGTGGATGCGATCATGCCTTTTCGCGGGGGATGGGGCGCCAATCGAATTTTAGCAAATATCGACTACGAGATGATTAAGCAGAATCCCAAAATTCTGGTGGGATTCAGTGATATCACTTCACTTTTACTTGCGATTTATGCCAAAACGGGGCTCATTACATTTCACGGGCCGGTGGGTAAATCAGACTGGACGGACTATACCACGCAGCACTTTAAGGAGATACTATCCGGCAATCGAGCAGCAACGCTTGACATTCCCTCCAAAGATATCTGCAGTAATTGCGATGCCCATCAGGTTATTACTCCGGGCAAAGCTACGGGACGACTTCTCGGTGGAAATTTGAGTGTATTAACAGCTATGATCGGATCAGATTATCTACCCGACTGGGAAAATAATATCCTCTTTCTGGAAGATGTGGGCGAAGACATCTATCGCATTGACCGGATGATAACACAGTTAAAAATAAGTGGTATTCTGGAACAGCTTTCAGGCTTTATTTTTGGACAATGCGTCAATTGTGAACGCTCAAATTCGTACAGTCTGACGCTTCAACAAGTGTTCGAGGATCATATTCAACCGCTTGGCATTCCGGCCTTTTCCGGCGCCATGTTTGGACATTTAAGTCACATGCTGACGTTGCCCGTAGGACTTACTGCAGATATTGATGCTAATAAAGGGACGATTGGATTTAAAGAGCCGGCCACTTCCACATAAATCAGGGCAGGGAAAGATATTTTCGGAACATCCACTCCGTGGCGAGCAATAACACTACAAGCACAAACCAGCCAATGTGCTGATAGGGATAAAAGTAGGTCGTGCGAACTTTTTCGTTTTGTTCTAACAATTCTCGTTGATTAAAGGCATCCCAGAATCCGGAAAGTGAATCAAAGGGGAGGTATCGTCCACCCGAACGTTCGGCCACCTGACGCAACAATTGGTCATTGCGCGTAGTGTTCAAAAATTCGGCATTCGATTCAGCCACTGCAAATTCACCGCTTTGGGTATCAAGTTGTCGATCACCTTTCTCAGCCGTTGCCTCAAAAGAATATATTCCCTCCGGCATGCCCCCCAGATCCAAACGGTATTGCCCCGCGCCAATATTTTCCATCGAGTAAAAGCGGGTATCGGCCGTATCCGACGAAATAGAAACGTCAATAGCGGCATCATCCTCGACCTCTCCGCGTTCGTTGGTCAGATAAGCATTAATAATTACATCTTCCGATCCCGTAAACGAAGTTTTGACGGGTTCAACGTCTAACAGTTTGTTATCCGGATCAGTGGCCGTCCAGCTTACTGTGTTGAGTAGCAGTTGACGTACAAATTCTCGTACTTCAGCACTGGTATTTTGATTAAACCGAAACCAGTCAAAGGTAGAGAAAAACGCCATTCGCCGATTGCCCAACTCTTGAATGGCAAGTACTGGTTTTTGGGTGTGTTGTCCCTGAAAGAGACTACTGAAAAGTGTTGTAGAAGCGGGAGCGCTATCGAGATTTTCAACGGGCGCCCGAAGGGTCGGGAATTGCTCATATTCCACCGCCGGTAGTTCCATGATAGGATGAGAAGCAATATCCTCCTGCGGACTAATTGACACCCTCTCGTATTGCCAACGACCCAAAATCTGCACCGGCAACGATGAAATTTCTTGCTCAAACTGCTGGGGAGCAAATAGCGGAGTAGCTGCAACAATCAGCGGCACGTTTTCTGCCAAGTCCTGTAACTGGCTTTCAACCGCTGAAGACAATCCCGACTGCGGATAGCCGTGAATAATAGCCAGATCAACGGAGTCTGGGTTGGGGTTGAATTCCCCCTCAATAAATCGATTGCTGTTGAGCCACGTACGCTTGGTAAGATCGGTGTTTTTATCCGAAAGCAGCAGCGAGCGCAGGTATTTTACATCAGGATGTATCTCAAAAGCCAGCGACAATATCTGCTGACGAGCATCTTGCACATCTACCGAAAACCGCTGTGTATTATTATCACCGGTCCATTCATCATCTTGCCGGGGAACCACAACCTCATATTGCTGTAGTCCTTCTTGCGTGAGATTTAACTCAAACGAAACTTCGCTGTTATCGGTATCCAGATCGGGCGCAACGGTCTGTGAGGATAAAATTTCTCCACCATCCCGCAACTGTACCTGAAACGGTTGTCCCCGAAATCCCTTGCTGGAGACACTTACCGAGACCGGCTGCTGAGTATCCAAATAGCCCGTAGAATTGGTGGAGACCGAGCGTATTAGGATATCTTTTTGCGTAGTTGTATCTCCCAGCCCGACGGTAAAAATGGGAATTTCGAGATCTTCCAACTCGAAAACGGGATTTTGTCCCTGCGTATAGATGCCGTCACTGATTACAATAGCAGCTGTTGCCTCGGCCTGATTGGCTTTGAGGGATCGCATGGCCTCCGAGAGGTTCGTCTGTGCGGATTTGAATGTCAGAGAATCTAATAATGATTCGTTTGTATTAGAACCCACAGTAAAAAAGCGAAAGTTAACAGAACTGGAATCCCTTAAATTCAGTTTTTCCAAGACCGAGCGATAACTTTCGGTGCCGTTATAGCCATTTTTTTGGATACCCGTGCTGGCTGAGTTATCCAGCATCACCATAATGCCCGGTTTTTCAACATAGGGAATTTCAGTCTTAATAAAGGGATTCAGCAATAGTATCAGCAGGACAAAGAAGACCGCTGATCGTAATCCGATAAGCACATAGCGATAGGCGGGACGAATGCCTGAAATACTATTATACGACCACCAGGCAAGCAGCACCGTACCGATAAAGATCAGCAGATAACTCCAAAAGGGAAGGACGGATTGAAATCCTTGAAAAATAAAATCCACGACGGTAAGTGGTTACATTTCGTCCAGCAACATTTCGATCAGCTTATCGGCAGAAAGGCCTTCA
This sequence comes from uncultured Balneolaceae bacterium, assembly GCA_964490705.1. Classification (GTDB taxonomy): domain Bacteria; phylum Bacteroidota; class Rhodothermia; order Balneolales; family Balneolaceae; genus Fodinibius. The sequence goes on from CAZBCG010000004.1 coordinate 158,464, forward strand.
GCCTCGGCAGCATAATTATTGACGATACGGTGCCGGAGAACCGGTTTCGCCAACGCTTTGATATCTTCTTCGGTAACGTTGTAGCGGCCGCGTGTGAGTGCCCGAGCTTTGCCACCCAGCACCAGATACTGCGATGCTCGCGGTCCCGCACCCCAGCTCATATATTTTTTGATAAACTCAGGAGCAACATCCGATTGGGGACGAGTTTTGGTTACCAGCTCCACAGCCGAAGCCAGCACGCCTTCCGGAACGGGCACTTCGCGTACTAGATCCTGCAGTTCAATAATCTGATCAACATTCAGAACCGGTTCAATTTCGGCTTCTCCCAGTGTAGTCGTTTGACTTACGATATCTTTTTCCTCATCCAGCGAGGGATAATCGAGCCAAAGGTTGAACATAAAGCGATCGAGCTGTGCCTCGGGCAGGGGATAGGTACCTTCCTGCTCAATAGGATTTTGGGTGGCCAGCACAAAGAAGGGCGGCTCCAGCGGATAGGTATTGCCGGCCGCTGTCACATGAAATTCTTGCATGCCTTCGAGCAGGGCGGCCTGTGTTTTGGGCGGCGTACGATTGATTTCATCCGCGAGCACAATGTTCGCAAAAATAGGACCTTTCACGAATTTGAAACTCTTCTTGCCCGTCTCCCGATCATCTTCAATTACTTCGGTACCGGTAATATCACCGGGCATCAGATCGGGGGTAAACTGGATACGGCTAAAACTCAAATTCAGAGTTTTGGAAACCGTACGAATCAACAGCGTTTTGGCCAGCCCGGGGACCCCAATTAGCACACAATGTCCCCTTGAAAAGAGGCAGATTAAAAGCTGATCAAGAATATCTTTCTGACCGACTATAACTTTGCCAACTTGCTCTCTGATTTTATCAACCGAAGACTGAAAAAAATCAACGGCTTCTACAGAATCCTGCGGTATGTGATTCATGCTCTGCTCTGTAATTTAGTAGGTTTTGTATTTGTCGGGAACAGGAATTTTGTACTCTACATACATCTCTTGCCGAAGTTCTGCGAGCATTTTGTTGATCTCTTTTTGCTGCTTCTGCTGCAATGCCGCGTTTTTAATACGAGCATAGTCTTGCTCCAGATTGGCAGTATGCTCGGGCACGTGGTTATCAAGCCGCACAATGCGAAATGCTCGTCTAGTATTGTTTTCATTACCCAGGTTAAACTGTTTGGGTTCCGAAATATCACCTTCCTCCTCAAGCAACAACACAATGCGATACATGGCCGGCTCTAATGCATCCAACGAGATAAGCCGTTCGCCCGACTGTGGGTTCAACACACGTCCTCCTTGAGAGGCTGTATTGGGATCCTCGGAATGCTTGCGGGCCATCTCTGCAAAAGTGATATCTTCATTGGTCAATACACTATCTTTAATGGCCTTTAACCGGTTTTGGGCGGCCTCGTCGTCAAAACTCTCGGTATCAACTTCAATAAGAATATGATTAGTATCTATCTGGTCGCCCTGACGTTTATTTAAGCGGATGACATGATATCCAAATGATGTTTTTACCACTTGGGAGATGTCTCCCGGTTCGAGGGCTGTAGCTGCCGCTGAATATTCGGCTACCAGATCGTTAATTGCCATCAGGGGAATTTTGCCACCGTTAGAAGCGTTGGGACCGTCGCTGTATTTTTTGGCCATTTCCTCGATCGTCTTGCCGTGATTCAGTACCGAATCACGCAGCTGCTTGGCCAACTGACGGGCTTGCGCTTCGGCATCTTTATTGGCAGAGGGTAACTCCACAATCTGGGAAACAGCTACCTGCTCGGGAATAGTAGGGAGAGAATCGCTGGGAATACGTTCAAAGTATTCCTGCACTTCGGGGCGGGTGATTTTTACTTTTTGCCGCTTCTGCTGCTGAAATTTCTGCACAATCATCTGCTCACGGTAGCTTTCGCGGAGATCAGCTCGAAGCTGGACAATACTTTGGCCCATTTGTTGTTCCAGGGCTTCTTCACTGCCAATTTGCTGCACCGATTGTTGAATACGCTGATCAATTTGCTGATCCACCCGTTCGTTGGATACGGTAATAGAATCGAGAGCGGCCTGATCGAGCATCATATAACGATCAACCGTATTTTGCAGTACTGTGTACCAGATATCTTTGCCAAAAGAAATTTGGCGGCCCTGCTGTTGCTGCATCTGCATCATATACTGCTGCACCTGTTGATCGACTTCCGATTTTAGAATAATATGATCATTGACCAGCGCAACAATCTGATCCAGCTTTTTATCATCGGAAGATTGTTGTTGGGCTTGGGTTGAGAGTGGAATTAATGCAAGTGAAATAAGAAAAAATAGTACAAGATAAGCTTTATTCATTAGTTGAGTCGCTTTCAAGTGTATCTTCAAAAGTGGTTTTGGGATTAGGTTGCGTAGGTAAAACGTTAAAAGTCTCTACTTCATTATTCGATTTCGCCTTAAGATAAAGATTCTTTACATAGGAACTGAAATTTCGACGCTGCTTATTTAACAGCATCTGATCTTTGATCTTTTCCATCAGCCATTCGAGGTCGGGCAGTTCTCCCTTGGCCCGGCTGTCGATAAGTTGCACAAAGTGATAAACACCGTTAACACGCTGTATAGGTGATATTTCGTTCTGACCGATAATATTCAGATAGCGATTCATAATACTTATATCGCTCAACGCCATTGATATCGGCCAGTACTGATCGGAATCTTCAATGGCTCGTTTGGGATCAATGGCATAATCCTGGGCTACTTCTGGCCAAGAAACCGCCTGCAAAAGATCTTGTTTTGCCGCTCGAGCCTGCTTTAATGTTCGAGCGCGCATATGCCGAAACTGTACAAACTCCTCATCCAGCACAAACTGATTTTTATGTGCTTGGTAATACGCTCGGGCTTCTTCGTCGGTGACGGTTAAGTCTTGCTGCTGGGACCCAACCACAAATTCGCGAAGGGCTTCACGGAGTACTTCTTCGCGCGCTTTCTGGAGTTTACGTTGAACTTCTGACTCTTGGGCCAAGCCCAGGCGATTGGCCTCCTGCAACAATACCTGCTGTCGAATCCACTCATCCCGATATTTGGTGAGCGTGCCAATGCTATCTTGTTGCAACAGAAAATCAGGTACCGCAGATTGTGCCTGCTCAACGGTAAGATACTTATTTCCTACGCGTGCCAAAGTATCCTCTTTTTCAGTGGGGGCAGGGCGCTGGCAGGCAACCATAAGCACGCTGAGAAAGGCCGTAAAAATTATGTTCGATATGTTTATTCTTGACATCATCATTAAAAAAGCATTCCGGCAATAGTTGCAGTCATCAAGTTGGCAAGGGTACCCGCTAAGACCGCTTTTAAACCAAATTGCGCCAATTCTGATTTTCGGCTGGGGGCCAGTCCGCCAATGCCGCCAATCTGTATGGCTATAGATGAAAAGTTTGCAAATCCACAGAGAGCAAAAGTAGCCATCGTGATGGTCTTGTCACTTAATGATGAGGCACTTACCATATCAGAGAGTTGAAGATAAGCTACAAATTCGTTGAGTACCACTTTGGTTCCCAACAGCGAACCCAGGTTTACCGCATCGGCCCAGGGAGTACCTACAATATAGGCCAAGGGGGCAATAATCCAGCCCAGTACTTTTTCGATACGCAGATTGCCATCAGCAATCATAGAATTAATACCCGTAATATTTCCAAAACCTTCAAGAAAGTAATTGCCCATAGCCAGTAACGCAATGAACGCCAGCAGCATAGCACCAACATTTGCCGCGAGTTTCATACCAGTATTAGCTCCGCTGGCAGCAGCATCAATTCCGTTAGCATCGGTTTGCTCAACCTGCATTTGGACATCACCTTTGGTAACCGGGTCCCCCACTTCGGGATACATGATTTTGGCAATCACCAGGGCAGCGGGTGCTGCCATCAGGCTGGCCCCAAGAAGCTGTTCAGCAAACATAAGACGCCCCACATCCAGTGCCACGTCATGGGCTTGAGCATAGGAGTTGCCCAGCATTTGTACATAAGCGGCCATCACACCACCGGCAATCGTTGCCATACCGCCCGTCATTACGGCCAATAGTTCCGACTTAGTCATCTTTTTGATATACGGCTCAATCACCAGCGGGGCCTCCGTTTGACCCACAAAAATATTGGATATCACAGACAGTGATTCTGCCCCGGATGTTCCCATCAGTTTCTGCATACCTCTGGCCATATATTTTACCACCATCTGCAAAATGCCATAGTGATAGAGAATAGCCGTCAAAGAAGCGAAAAAGATAATAGTAGGAAGTACCTGAAAGGCAAAAAAGCTGCCCATGCTGTTTTCCATACCAGGACTTTTGGCCAGATCTCCAAAAATAAATTCGGCACCTTCGGTGGTAAAATCCAATACAATAACAAAAAAGGATGAGACCCAGCTAAAAAACTCCTTCGGCCACCCAAGCGGCGCCCAATATTCGGCCATATCTCGTCCTTTGAGGATAAACACCGCTAATATAAACTGTATGCCGAGTCCCGTGCCCACAAGCCGCCAATTAACTGCTTTGCGATTTTTACAAAATGCCAAGGCAATACCAATAATGGCAGCCATACCAATCATTCCGCGTAGAACATCAATCATTCGAATCCTCTTCTTCCTTTTTGGGATTTTCTTGTGATGACATCGGGGTAACGGGTTTGCCTCGGCGTTTATCAACAGGGGGGCGGTAACAATGCCGGGATCTGGGCTCGTAAGCATCAGCTTCGCCTACAAGAACGCGATCTTCGCTTTCAACTACTCGCTGTGAATAGTGTGCCATTGTTCCGCTTTCGGCACAAACCGCGTGCAATTTCGTTACATACTCTGCAATAGCTAACATCTGCGGCATCGGCTCAAAAGGCTGGCCTTCAAAATCCATATCGAGACCGGCTACAATAACCCTTTTGCCATCATTAGCCAAAGTATTTGTCACATTCATCAGTTGCTTGTCAAAAAACTGGGCCTCATCAATACAAATTACTTCCGCTTCGCCGGTTAACAGCACAATCTGATCTGCAGTATCCACCACCAGGCCGGGTAACACATTTTGATTATGAGAAACAACATCCTCTTCATCATAACGATTGTCCACCGTAGGCTTCACAACCACAACCTTTTGGCCGGCAATATGGGCACGTTTGGCGCGTCGAATAAGCTCCTCGGTCTTCCCGCTGAACATGCCTCCGCAAATGACTTCGATCCATCCCACTTTTTGTGGAACGAGTGATGGTTCATTAAGCATAAAATGTTTTAATAGAAATTCTGGGTGTGCTATCTAAAGCATGGAATATATCTGTGTGATAGTAAAAATAAAAAGACGAATTACAGCTATTTATAGTGATTTGAGATGTTCATTTTCAATATCAGAAACCGTCCGGCAACCCGAAAGTCCCATGGTAAGCTCAAAATCAGCCCGGTAATTTTGGATCACTTCTCGGACACCTGCTTCACCGGCCACAGCCAGCGCATAGACGTATGGTCGCCCCAACAATACCGCATCAGCTCCCAGTGCCAAAGCTTTAAATATATCTCCGCCCGAACGAATGCCGCTATCCAGCAACACCGGAATTTCGCCGGCTATTTCTTTAGTGATGGCCGGCAGTGCCTGGATCGAGCTAATTGCGCCATCAACCTGACGTCCGCCGTGGTTGGATACAATAATTCCATCCATATCGTGCTCAATAGCTTTTCGCGCATCCCGGGGATTTAAAATTCCCTTTAAAATAATCGGCAGATCAGTCAGCGAGCGTAGAAAAGAGAGAGCATCCCAGGTTAATGATGGACGCGAATAGCACTCAATAAACGTTTTTACCGCTTTTCGGGGCTTATCAGAAAGCAGGTTACTCCAGAATCCGCCGGGATAATTCTGGGCCATCTGGATGAGTGCTTTTATAGCATTCCAAGTGATACTGGGAGAGTCATCAGCTTCAGCAATAGCCGTTTCCATGAGATCCCGAAACACCGGGTCGCTGGTATATTGTGCAATACCCATGCCGCGCAGAAAGGGCAGGTAATCCAGATCAAGATCACGGGGACGCCAGCCCAACATCGTCGTATCGAGCGTGAGCACAATGGCTTCGCATCCACAATCTTCGGCACGCTGTACAAAACTCTCAACAAGCTCGTTCGAAGTGCTCCAATAGAGCTGAAACCAGCGTGGTGCATCGTCCATCACCGTGCTGCATTCTTCCATCGACACCGAAGCCTGGCTGGAGAAAATAAACGGCACGCCTTCGGCCGCTGCGGCTTTCGATACGACAAGGTCGGCCTGGGGATGCGCCATCTCCAGCACGCCGATGGGCGCCAGCAAAAAAGGAGAGGGGTGGGTATTTCCAAAAAGGGTAACTTCGGTATCACATTTGGATACATCCCGAAGCATGTGCGGCACGATCTGCCAGCGTTCAAACCCCGAGCGATTGGCTGACTTTGTGGATTCCCGACCGGCCGATCCCGCTACATACGCATACGCCTCGTCTGACATTTTTTGCTTCGCTTTCGCTCTCAGTTTATCAAACGAGACCGGAATACTGCGCTCATTACCACGCAGATTTCCCAGAAAAATTTCGGACTGCCGGCGTCGGGAATAAGGCTTGGGAGAAGAACTGGAGTCCATATCAAATGTCAGTCTCATTCATGAGCTGGCTCTGCCGGTACATGTCCACAAATACCCAAATAATGGGATAGGGAGGGAAAACCACCGATGCAAAAAGTTTCATATTCTTTTTGGGAGATTGAGGCAGCTGCGAAATTCCGGCAACTCCGGCCATCCAAAAAATAAAACTGAGAAATATAAACATGGCTGTGGCTATGGATCCCAAAAATCCGAAGCTGTTATAAAAGGTCTGAAGCATGAAGTTTAGACTCTACTTTAAGTAGTTAATTCCTTATTTTTAGCGCTTATCATAGAAAATAACATATAAAAATTTAATACCATATGCTCCCTGTAGTTTCGATCGTAGGGCGCCCCAATGTTGGCAAATCTACTATCTTTAATCGACTGGTTGGTAGCCGCAAGGCTATTGTTGATGACCAGTACGGCGTAACACGTGACCGTCATTATGGCGAATCGTACTGGAACGGTCGCGAATTTAATGTTATTGATACGGGGGGATACTTGCCTGATGAATCTGATGTGATGATTAAAGGCGTGCGCGAGCAGGTTCATGTTGCCATTCGCGAGTCGGATCTCATTCTTTTTGTCGTGGATACCACTGGTGGTATCACCAGCATTGACAGTACGGTTGCCCAGATTTTGCGCGAACAGGATACCCCGGTGTTGCTGGTGGCTAACAAGGCCGACAATGAGGAACGGGAGCTTAATGCCACCGAATTTTATGCTTTGGGATTTGAAGAACTATTCCCGATGTCCGCGGTGAGTGGTCGCGGTTCGGGTGATTTGCTGGATCGTATTGTAGAACTATTGCCGGAAGAGAAGGACGAACCCGAAAATCCAATTCCAAAATTAGCGGTAATAGGACGTCCCAATGTGGGTAAGAGCAGCTTTATCAATGCACTGCTTGATGATGAACGCTGTATTGTAACCGATATTCCCGGTACTACGCGCGACTCGATTAACAGCAAGCTTACCTATAACGAAAAAGAGTACATTCTAATTGATACGGCCGGACTGCGTAAAAAGGCCAAGGTGAAAGAGAATGTGGAATTTTACAGCACAGTACGCACCGACCGGGCGCTCAAGGAGTGCGATGTGGCCGTACTTATGCTCGATGCCATGCGCGGTTTTGAAGCACAGGACAAGCGGATCATCCAACAGGCGGCAGACTACAACAAGGGGATTGTCATTGCCCTCAACAAGTGGGATCTGGTGCCTGAAAAGGACTCTAATGTCCACAAAGAATTTGAAGAATATGTATATGATCGCATTCCGCGGATGACCTATGTGCCCATTGTTTCGATCTCTGCAACACGTCGTCAACGTATCCATAAAGTAATTGATGTGGCTGATCTAGTGATTAGCGAGCGTGGAAAGACTATTAAAACATCAGATTTCAATGATTTTATCAGCCGGATCCTCAAAGAAAAACCACTGCCGATACGCAAACAGGTGCCCCTGAAAATTAAATATGCCACACAGGTGAAATCGAGTCCGCCGGTGTTTAAATTCTTCATGAATCATCCCGAAGAACTTCCCGCTAATTACCGGCGTTATATAGAAAACAAGATCAGGGAAGAGTACGGATTTCGCGGCGTCCCGATTACGATGCGATTTGTTCAGAAATAACCGCATTTTTGTTTTGACGTGAATCAATGAATCAGTTATTTTTCCAGCGATATAGGCGAAGCAACAATCAATCCTTATAATTGCGAACTAAATGCCGACACCACAAAACTTAGAGCAACCACGGGCAAATGCGCTCAATGAGAATTTTGAGCGGGAGCGGTCGTTTTCGTTCCTCGAAAATTTGTACCTTCCGGAAATTTTTAAAGCCCTTTGGTACACCCTAAAACAGATGTTTCAGCCAAGGGTAACGATGCAGTATCCCGAAGAAAAATGGGAACCCCCGTCGATTTTTCGCGGACGTCCCGTTCTCGTCGAAGATAACGGCAAGGAACGTTGCGTAGCTTGTGGATTGTGCGCCCGGGCATGCCCGCCGCTGGCGATCAGTATGCAGGCCAATGAAGATTCGGATGATCCCAAAGAACGCTATCCCGATTTCTTTGAGATTAACATGTTGCGCTGCATTTACTGCGGATATTGTGAGGAAGTCTGCCCGGAAGAGGCAATCGTAATGAGTAAAGATTACGACATCGTCTTTGAATCCAGGGAAGAGGCCATTTACGATAAACAGCGTCTGCTGGTCCCCAAAGAGGATCTCCAGGAACGTCTCGAATTTTTACGCGAGTACAAGAATCGTCAATTTGGGCAGTTCTGGGACTTCCAGGAAGAAAACAACATTCACTCTGTCCGTGATCGAGACCGCGAATTTAATTCTGGGCTTTCACTCGTAGAGATGCTGGAACAACAGCAGCATAATGATAATGTGGAAGCTGAATCTGAATGGGTTCGATAATCGGATGATGGCAGATCACGAAATCACCCAAGACGACCTTAATAAACTTGTTGATGACGCTTCTTATCTGCAGGATGAGGCAGAGGCGATGCAATATGTGATTGATAACGTCCCGTATGATGAATCCCCGCCCGACGGTCGTTCTATTTCAGAATTGCTGTTGCTCATTGATCACGCACAACTTTCTTACTACCGGCCCATTGTAGAACAGGCCGTAGAAAGTGATCGTCCTACTCATTTAGATAATTTTACCCATTTCCGCGAAGATTTTGATCCGGATGAGGATAAAATGAAAGATGTCCAGAAAATTTTGCGTAAGCTGGCTAAACACCGGGCCGGGCTGGTAAATTCGATAAAAAATATATCGTTAATCGATTGGGAGACATATATATACAGAGATAATAAAGAAGTTTTATTATTTGATTTCTTGCAAGAAATGATTCGGTTTGAGCGTGGAGTACTTAAAGATATCGCAGAACAGGTCAAGGTTTTTAACCAAGAGAAAGAACGGATGCGCGAAATTGAACAACGCAGATCGCAACGCGAAAATCAGCAATCCACCGAAAATTCCTAACACATATTTATGGACTGGGCAACACTGGTACTTATTTTTGTAGGTGGGTATGTTGCCGTTAAGCTTATAGGGCTAGCTGAAAGCCGGGGACGCATCAAGTTTTTGGGACTGACCATCGCTGCCGTGCTATTTTTTGCCATGCAAACAGCAGCATTTATCAATAGTTTCGCAGATAGTGCAAGCGTAACCAATATATCTAACTTTATTTTCGAATGGGGACATATCACCTGTCTGGCATTTGTCCTGAGTGCCTTGGCTGTTTTCATCCGCGAATCGAAGCCGGTATTTGCCCAGTTTCCCATGCTATATACAGCATTTCCACTGTTAATTGTGATTTCATATATCCTCGTTAAAGATACATACGCCCTTAAAAACTGGCTTATTATGATCTACCAGGGCGGAGCCATAACGGTTGCTTTGCTGATGTATTCCGTTTATACATCCCGGCGCAACCAATATGCAGTGATTTTAGCAGGGGTTGTTATTTTCCTCTTTAGTTATCTGTTGTACTGGTATGTTCCAGATGTTCAAACATCTTATAATTGGAGTTGGCAACTTTTGCTAGCCGCGGGAATGAGCACAACTCTCTGGGGATATGAAAAAGCAGAATCGACTATAATTGCTGCATCATAACATTAACTTGGTATTCAATATTTACAATGTCTGCAAATTTGGATTCTAAGGCCCCCGATTTCGAATTGCAAGACACTAAAGGGAAGAAAGTTAGCCTTTCTAACTACCAGGGGACCAAAAATGTAGTATTACTCTTTTTTCCGCTTGCATTTTCCGGTACCTGCACCAAAGAGCTTTGTACCATACGGGAGAATATGAAATTATATGATTCGCTTGATGCAGAAGTAATTGGCATCAGCATCGATAGTTTTTTTACGCTTAGAGAGTTTAAAAAATCTGAAAATCTAAATTTTACCTTGCTTAGCGACTTCAACAGAGAAACATCAGAAGCATACGGGGTATTAAATAATGATTTTTATGGAATGGAGGGCGTTTCGAAGCGTGCATCATTTGTAGTTGACAAAGAGGGAACCATAAGACATCGAGAAGTTTTAGAGGATGCCAGCAATCTACCTGACTTCAAGGCTATACAAAAAACACTCCGCGAGTTGAATTAGGATCCCTTAAGCTGTCGCTGCTGATTTCTTTAGTAGCAATACATTTAAGATACAGGGAAGGATGTTGATGAAACCCGCCTAGTTATGAAGTAGTTTTATTTTACATAATATAAATTATGCGACAAGTCGAGGCTTATTTACAATAGGTGCACTTAAATAAGAATTCTGTTTATGTATAAAATCTTTAAATATGAGGATATAAATCTGTAACTGGTTCCGATGATTATTTGCTTATCCCAAGTATGTAAATTCATGACATTAATTGTATATCTCTAGCACACACTATTTACATTGCAAAACTCTAATGAGAAATATGATTTTAATTTCTTATCATTCTCTCGAAGTAATTTACAAGCGGGAATAGCTCAGTTGTCAGAGCGTCAATCTACCAGATTGAAGGTCGCTGGTTCAAATCCAGCTTCCCGCTCTTTTTCTCTCCTTTTTAATTAGAATACTTTTGAATCTGTTCTAATTTTCCATCAAAAAACTTGATTGGACAAAAAATTGTTCGCTAGAGTATCCTGAAACCATTAGGCTCAAATTTCGCTTCTAAGCGACTTAAAATTATTGTTGGACTCTTCGGTAGGCTATTTTCCACAATAATTGCTTTTTTATCATTATCGATGAATTATTCCCAATTCTGGAAAGTTGAATGAGAAAATTTTCGGATTCATCTTTACTCTTTCACACAAACATTTGCTTGTTGCTCCCAAACACTCCAAAAAAATCCAAGATGGAAACATTTTTGGGCTATTCTATTTTATATAACTAGCACGCTTTATTAATAACAATCTGTTTATTTGGATCTCACCAAAAACATATTATAATACAGAAAACAAATGAGAGAGCAACAGACCTAATCACCATAATAAATTTGATCCCCAATCAGGAGATATTATGACCATAAATAATCAACATCGTATTCGGTTATTATTATGTGTAGCACTTTTTTGGGTAGTGAATACTGGGTACGGGCAAAATGTTGTTGACAAACTCAAATTGAACAAACAGGCCAATCATTTTGGTCAGGCGCTGGAAGATGCAAATCTTGATAAAAAGCTCAGCGAATCTGGTCCCTTTACCCTTTTTGCACCTTCAAACGAGGCATTCGATGCCCTGTCCTCAGGACAAAAGTCAAACACCAAACTTATACTCAATCACGTTTTTACTGGGATGGCTACCGAGCGAAGTCTGAAAGTGATGTCGGATGTTACTTGCCTCAGCGGTCGCACAATTACGATTACGGAACAAAACGGCCAGTTGACTGTTGATTCTATGACGATTTTGAGTTCAAATATCAAAGCCGAAAATGGCGTTATTCACATTATCGACGGTGTTATTGAGTAGCCCATTACAATCCACAGATTACTTTGAGAGCAGACGGCCGTATTCGAATATCAAAAGAGTTGTCCTCAGTTGGGAGACTTTCTCCATCCGCATGGATCGCAATATCAGAATCAACTGTAACAGAGAGCGCTCTAATGCTTTTTGAATGAACCTGTGGAATCCAAGAAGCTTTTTTCAGTAAAAAAAGCGGCAGTAAAATAGGGATTAACAATTTTGGGATCGGATCAATTTGAACCAGGTTCAGCATCCCGTCGGTAATTGAAGCCTCCGGAGCAATCCAGAACGAGCCTCCCTCTACCCTTCCATTGGCAAACGTAATCATAATACTTTGCCTATTAGATTCATCTTCGTTTCCAGGTAATTGCCAGGTAAATCGCGAATGCGTAAAACTGGCCCACAGCGCCGCCACTGCATACCGTAAAAACGGTGTCAACCATTCCAATTTGTGCGCATACTCATTAGTCAGACCGTCGAAACCGAATCCTAAGACGTTTAGGAAGATAACATCGTTGCATTGTCCCACATCAATAGTTGCTGTCGAGTGCTGGCGAAGCATATTGAATGCACGCAGTAAATTGGTAGGAATCTGCAGCGTCTTACATAAATCATTGCCAGAGCCCAACGGAATAACACCCAATGTTTTATGGCTGTCAACAAGCTCCGCAGCAACTTCCCGGATGGTACCATCGCCCCCGCACGCCACAAAAATGTCGTATCCGTCAAAAAGCTGTCGAACCAAGGCCTTAATATCGCCTTTCTTTTTTGATCGGAATAGGGATGCTTCCTCCCATTCGTCGATCAGCAGTTTGAGTTTGTCGATCTCAGATTCCGATCGTCCACTTCGAGCCGCGGGATTATATATGAAAGCGTATCGTTTCAAGAAGGATATGAATTCAGATATGTTTTCAGAATCTTTAGACAGCGGCGGATATCATCAATAAAAACGCGTTCTCCCTTTTGATGGTACGGGAAAATTGACGGCTCAAGTGCAATTGAAACGACAGGTTTTGGGTTATTTCTGTTGAACACCTCTCCATAATGCAGGTAATCATTGGTGTTGTTATCCACCCTTATTTGGGCATCAATGCCGATAAATCGAGCTACCGTTTTGTCGGTAGCTTCAATCAATTTTTCAGATGGATCCAAATCATTCAACTCCCAGTGCCTGGAATAAAGTGCAATGCCCGGATCCCCTTCAAAAAGCGGCGTTGTATCCAAGGTAATTACCTCTTTCGGAACCAATCTGGCCGTCGTACAGTGCTGTGCAATACGTCTTGCGCCCATCCCGTGCTTATAACCTACACCGTTATTCCGAAGCAATTCGGGATGTTCTTTTAGGCCCTTGCTCTCTTCCATCTCGGAAAAGAAAAACATTAAATTGGGCCAATCGTGATGCTCGGCTTGCTCAGCCAATGCCAGCATCATGCCTAAGCCGGCACAATCATCCATAGCACCCTCAACATGCTCTTCAGTAACTTCTACCGGCAATTTTTCGGGATATTCATTGCCGTAATGATTGATTTTATCGAGGTGTGCAGCTAGTGCAATGGTGGGTTGATTTGAGTCACTCCCGATTTGAAAAATGAGATTCTTGCCTTCTACTTCAATTTCTTTAGCAGATTTAATATCCTCAAATACCGACTGGATATACGGATGCAGACGCTCCTCGTAGGTACTAAACGATGGCACCCCGGCAGTACTGGTGATATGGTGAATTGCCTGATCTATCATACGTCAAGCGTTAGAGCTGAACCCAATATCAAAGGTGCCGTCTTCTTCAGCTTTAATGTCAATTTTGTCAATTACAGCATTGGTACTGAGCGGTCCATAGATATGAGGAAATTTTTCACCGGCGTCATCTTCTACCTCATATTTGACATTTTCTCCCAATGTAGAAACGTCAATAACCAGCAGCAAAATTTGATCTTTGTCACCGAATAGCCGGTTGGCTGTTTCCTTTAACTGGTTGCCACTTGAACAGTGTATAAATCCTTCTTGCTCAAGGGATTCGGGTTCATACCTGCCATCATTTTGATACTCTTTCCAATCATCTCTGGTCGTAATATGAAATAATAAACTGTCGCGCATAAATATGTTATTTGTTGATTTCGTTATTTGTAAGCTAAGTGCAGCAAGGCATCACCTTTATGGACTACCGGTGCATAATTGAGTCCTATTATCCGGCCATTATTAGGACAAACAGATTTAAACCGCTCGTTGCCATAGGGATCGGTAATGTGTCCCAAAACCTGGCGCTTACTCACTTTGTCGCCAAGTTGAATTTTAGGTTTAAACAAGCCTGCATATCTTGCTCTCACCCATGTCGTTTTCTTGTAAAACTCAGTTGTATGATCCGCAACCGGAGCCTCTTTTTTAAGTCCGAGATACTTCATCAGGCGCTGTGTACCGTTTATCCCCTCTTGGATACCAAATTCATCAAATCGGGTGGATTCGCCCGTCTCAAAAACCAAAATATGCCTGCCCTTCTTGTGAGCTGCTTTACGAAATGATTTGTCGATAAGTGAGGAGTGAACCACAAATGGAGGCGCAAACGCTTCGGCCAGCTCTCTGTTTTTGTTATCATCGAGTGTGCAGCGAATTTGGGGATAGTTCGACCGTGCCGCACCACCGGTATGGAAATCGATGCCATAATCTATCTGTGGGATAATCTCATTCATCAGCGTATGGGCCAGCAGGCGTGCCAGCGATCCGCCTTTAATACCCGGGAAACTTCGATTAATATCCTTGCCGTCGGGTAGCCCGCGGACGTTTTGTATGAATCCATAGACATTGACCAACGGCAACGCGATGACACTACCCTTGTCTGGCATCAGCATATCCTGGAAGACCATCCGGCGAATAATCTCAATGCCGTTAAGCTCATCGCCATGGAGTCCTCCGGTTAACAGCAACGTGGGGCCGTCTTCCTCCGCTCGATAGACATGCACCGGCAGATCAATATTAGTATAGGTCGGGAGTCGCGCAATATTAAGTTGAATTTCTTGCTGCTCTCCCGGATCAATCTTGTGTTTGTTGATTGTGATTGTATCAGACATTAGGTGAGATTCTGTCCCTTTTGCGAGGGTTATTCTGTAGCTGTTTAACCTTGCGTTCGACAAATGAAATAATTCGTCCGGCTATATTTTTACCAGTGGCCGATTCTATGCCTTCCAGTCCGGGAGATGAATTTACTTCAAGAACCAGCGGTCCGCGATCGGATTGCAGCATATCAACGCCGGCAACCGAAAGTCCCATAGCTTTGGTGGCAACCAGTGCTGCGCGGCGTTCCTCATCACTGAGCTTAATAAGCTCCCCACTTCCGCCTCGATGGATATTCGATCGAAATTCGCCCTCTACCCCCTTTCGCTTCATCGCACCAACCACTTTACCATCCACTACAAATGCCCGGATATCTTCGCCCTTGGCTTCTTCAATGAACTCTTGCACAATAACCCGCGCCTTCATGCTGTGGAAGGCCTGAATAATAGATTCTGCCGCTTTAAAGGTGGGTGCCAATACTACGCCCACTCCCTGTGTGCCTTCCAATAACTTTACAATTAACGGCGGACCGCCAACAGATTCAATAATCTTGCGCACCTCGGTAGAATAGTTCGTAAATACCGTTTTGGGCATGCCTACTCCTGCCCGTGCCATAATTTGCAGGCTTCGCAACTTATCCCGTGAGCGTACCAGTGCCTGTGATTCAACGGCAGTAAACACTTTCATCATCTCAAACTGCCGAACCACAGCTGATCCATAAAACGTAACGGACGCTCCTATTCGAGGAATTACAGCATCTACCCCGGCTACTTTGGTCCCTCGATAATAGATACAGGGATTATCCTTTTCACTAACAATATCACATTTTAAATGATCGAGAACCGTCGCTTCATGTCCGGCTTCTTCGATAGCCTCTGTCAGCCGCGATGTAGAATACAGTTTAGAGTTTCGAGAAAGAACAACTATGTGCATGCAAATTATTTTTTAGATGATTCCATTTCTTGTTGTGAACAATACTTCTGCGATACATCAACCAGAAATCGGCCGTTAATCAGCTTGCGTCCCACCAATACGGGATAGCGCATCTCTGATCGATCAGTCAATGAAAGTTCGGCCGTCAGCAGCTTATCAAAAATACGCACCTTTGTTTTTACCACATATCGTTCCTCGGTAGATCCGTTCGAGCTCTTCACCGTCTTTTTTCGATGGATGGGCAGTTCAAACAGCTTCTCGTTATATGTCTCGTGGGATGGATCGAGCAGGTTAAATTTTACCATCTCCTGTCCCTCTTTTTCATACGCAGTAATGTGATGGCAGTGCAAACTCGAGGTATAAGCTCCGGTATCAATTTTGGCATCGATATCAAAAAGATTCCATTCCGGAAAGTCGATACTCTCGAGTCGACCGATTACCTTCAGTTTTTTCGTGGATTTTGCCATTTTGCATCTTGTTAATGCATCACGAATTGCTATTGCTTAAGTATAGCGGTTTTTAAGCATTGTATCATCTGAAAGCTTTGTGAAATATATTCGAAAAGAAACTTCAGTTTTCGTTAATATTAGCATCTCAATTAGATATAGAAAAACCCAATAGTATGTCTGATCACCTTACGAAATTGAGCATCCCCCTGTTTATGCTTTCACTATTTGCTATGGCCTGCAGTTCTTCTTCGAACACCCTTCATCATCCAACAACAAGTGCCACATTGTGGGTCCAAAATGCAGCCGAATATGAGGCGCTGAGCAGGTCGATCTATCGCACTGCATCTTCAAATCTGGCGCTGGCGCTCGAAGATTCATACTGGACGGCCTATCCCGAGCAGTCAAATGAAGATCTCAGGTCTAAACCTCCTGCTATCATTTTGGATGTGGATGAGACCGTGCTCGACAATTCGCCATTTCAAGCGCGGATGATCAAGCAAAACAGCAGCTTTGATCCCGAAAAGTGGAATGCCTGGGTCATGGAAGCTAAAGCCGAACCGGTTCCGGGCGCTCTTGCATTTACCAAACTTGCCGCCCAAAAAGAAGTAACCATTTTTTACCTGACTAATCGCGAAGCCAAAGTAGAAGAAGGAACTCGTCAAAATCTAACACAACTTGGTTTTCCATTATCTGAAAATGAAGATCGCATCCTAAGTAATAATGAACGGTCTAGCTGGACGTCCGCCAAAACAGAACGACGAGCGTATGTAGCCCAGAATTATCGCATTATTATGTTATTTGGGGATAACCTTAATGATTTTATTTTAGCGGAAGATACGTCCCGGGCCAAACGAGAACAGCTGGTAGAGACGCATCAAAAGAAATGGGGACGCAAGTGGTTTATGTTGCCCAATCCGGTGTATGGATCGTGGGAATCAGCGCTGGCTTCCACCCGCGAATTGGTCTTAGCATAGGCATAACGCTTACACCGGAGGGGGATACTGAGTGGCCGTAAATAAAAACATCCCGGCAACAACATACCGGGATGTGCAATACCAATACCTATCAGAATTGGTTATTTATGCAGTAGGTTTCGTCTTCTTTTCTCGTATCAACATCACGCCCAGAGCAACAGCTAACAACACGCTGCCCCCCAGCAGATACACTAAAATATTATTCGATCGCGGCTGTGCCTGTTCTGCCCAGGTATCTACCTTTTGATTGAGCGTTGCCATCTGAGGTTTGCTGATGAGTCCGGCATCTACAAAATTGCTGGACCACTGCATTTCCACGCGATTCCAAAAATCCTGGAACGCTTTGAAATTATTATACCCGGCTTCGGAGCGGTTTTCTTTGCTCTCCTTAATCTTGGCATCCAGATAGGAACTTAGCGCACTGTAGAACTCCTCAGAACTCTGAAAACTATTGGTCTGGATGTTATTGTGAGCCAGTGTATCTTCAAGTGCCGCATACGCTTGCGCTTTTAGCTTAGAATTCCACTGGTTAATATTTCGATCGACCTGCTTGGCCAGCGACTCGGCATTTTTACCGTTATACACTTGCTGAATTTTATCACCGAGACGGCTCCACATCATTTCGAACTGTTGATGAACTTCAGCCATTCGCATATAATCTTGGAGACGTAACTTGTCGGTATTTCTCTCCAGGATACTCAGGTTCTCATCTGAAATATCGTGAATCATCTTCAGCGCATTGCCGTTGGACTCAAACCGCGATTTTTTATCAATATTTTCGAGATCCTGCAGTGCCTGCAGATCCATTTTTTGATAGGTTACCACCATTGAATCAATGAACGTCAAAATCAACTCATCTCGTTTTTCGAGATTGTTGCGATACTCCCGTAACATATCGGCAAGCTGCTTTTCGCTCTGGATCGATTTCTGCATCGCCTCTTTGAGCGAATCCGTTTGCTTGTCGAGCTGATTGATATTTTGCTCATAATCAGCAAGTTGGGTCTCAAGCTTCTGCATCTTTTGCGTCTGCTGCTCAATGGTCTGTAGTCGATCCTTTGCAATTACCGACGATTTTTTTAGTTCCTCCATCTGCTGCTTGTAGGTTTCGGGATAGAGCGCCTTATTCAACAACTCCGAATGCGATTGATATTTTTCATCGAACTGCTTGATAGACGCAATAAGCTGCTGAATGCTATCGGGCGATGAGGTGGTTTCTATCTGATTTTCAAATTCCGCATATTGCGCTTTAAACGCCTTCTGGATCTCATAATCAGACTGCGTTGACTGCGCAAAGATGGTAGTAGTACCTACCGCAAATAATATCGAAAGTAATAATATTCGAAGTTTCATAACTATTGTCCCTCCTGTTGAGCTATTTGTGATTGTTCTTTTTGAACGCGCTCGGGATATAATTTCCAGCTCTTTCCGGATGTACGACTAAGCAGCTGTACATATGAATTGCGCTGGTTAAAAGCCGGTTGTTGAAGTCCCTTTTCTGAAATATTGAGCCTTTCCTTAAGCTTTAGTTTCCCTTTTTCGGGCGCCATCACATACACATGCTGATAATTGGGCGCGGTGATGTAATAGTAGCCTTCGGAACCCCGGATATATCGAACCTCATCGGTTGTCACTGATGACGTATCCTGGGTTTCAGCGTATTGGAGCGGCTTAATATTAAACGTAAGTCCGTGTTGCATGTCTTTGACAAGGCCGTTCTCGTCAGGCGTCAACACCGACTCAATAGATTGAGAATAGTCAACTTTGCTGATGACCATCGATTGCTTGCATCCAACAAACAATACGGTGACCAAAAGCAGTGTGGCCACAAACAGGTGGGTTATTGATTTCATGATACCGTTGTTTGAGTTGTCGTTAATTGTACAATGATGTCGTACAATCAATTATAGACGGTATCAGGCTGATTTGTTCCTGTGAAATTAGTCCAGAGAGATGAGAATATCGATTTTGGGATCTTGCGGCAATTCGTCGCGACCATTTAAGGCAGCAAGCTCCACGATAAAAGAATATCCCACTACATTGCCCCCTATTTCTTGAACCAGCTCAGTGGCCGCTTTGGCTGAACCACCGGTCGCTATTAAATCGTCATGAATAATAATACGGTCCCCCTCCCCAAAAGCATCTTTATGCATCTGCAATTCATCTTCGCCATATTCAAGCTCGTAGGTGGCTGAGACGGTTTCTGCGGGTAACTTCCCGGGTTTGCGGATGGGCACAAATCCTGCGTGCAAGTCTTGTGCTAAGTTCGTACCAAATAAAAAACCACGCGATTCCAATCCTACTACATAATCAACATCCATATTGCGAAATGGACGGGCCAACACTTGAGAGGTAAGCTCCAGGGTATCTTCATTTCTGAGCAGCGGCGTAATGTCTTTGAAATTAATACCCTTTTTAGGAAAATCCGGAATATTACGGATGTTGTTTTTTAGTAGTGTAATTATTTGTTGTCTTACCTCTTCCATTTGCCGTATTTTCTGATTTAAAATTCGAATTGATAATAGCTATTTGAAACCCAAGGAAGCAAATAATAATGAGCTCTGATATTTCCGGCACGCAAAAACATCTGAAATATATGCAGCAGGCTTTTTTCCTTGCCGAGCAGGCCTACGAGGAAAAAGAAGTCCCCGTTGGTGCCGTGATTGTTAAAGACGATGAAATTGTCGGCAAGGGATACAATCAGACCGAGCGGCTCAACGACCCGACCGCCCATGCCGAGATGCTGGCGATATCGGCGGCGTGCTCGACGTTGCAGCAAAAATACCTGCAGGATTGTACGCTCTACGTCACCCTTGAGCCTTGCCCCATGT
Source organism: uncultured Balneolaceae bacterium (assembly GCA_964490705.1). GTDB lineage: Bacteria > Bacteroidota > Rhodothermia > Balneolales > Balneolaceae > Fodinibius. The sequence goes on from CAZBCG010000004.1 coordinate 178,769, forward strand.
GTGCCGGAGCGTTGGTATGGTCCAAGCTCGACACTGTTGTGATTGGCGCTTGGGATACCAATGCGGGTAGCTGCGGCAGCATATTTAACATTTCATCAGATAAAAAACTAAACCACCAAGTGGATGTGATACAAGGATTTATGGAGAATGACTGTGAGTGGATTCTAAAGAAGTTTTTCCAAGAGCGGCGATCGGAAGGCAATGGACAAATGTAAATTATAACACATTTTCTAATATCCCTAGACATTACAAATTTGATAGGCCTGTTTGAGTGATTGCATGGGATTGCCCCGCGACGGGATAAACTCTTGGCCTATAAATCCCTCGTATCCTGTTTCTGTTATTGCCTTCACAATAGCGGGATAGTTAAGCTCTTGGGTCTCGTCAATTTCATTTCTACCCGGCACGCCGCCCGTATGATAATGAGCAAAATAGGAATGATTATTTCTGATCGTCCGGATCACATCCCCCTCCATAATCTGCATGTGATAAATATCGTAAAGCAGTTTAAAGTTGTCGGACCCCAGCTCATCACAAAGCGCCCTGCCCCACTCGGTACGGTCGCACATATAGTCGGGATGATCAATTTTGCTGTTTAGCAGCTCCATGCAGATCGTCACATCATATTTCTCAGCAGTGGGCAAGATTCTTTTCAGTCCCTCGACACAGTGCTGTAATCCTTTCTCATCATCCATCCCGTTACGATTACCCGAAAAGCAGATCAGGTTTTGAAATCCCGCCTCCGCTACTTTGGGAATCATTTTTTTGTAGTTCTCCTCCAGCTGATCATGAAACTGCGGATCGTTAAATCCCTCGGTAAGCCCAATTTCCGGTCCATTGACCATAGCACAATGCAGATCGTGCTTATGGAGTGTATCCCAATCATCGGGTCCCAGCAGTTCAACCGATTGAATGCCAATTTCTTTTACCTGAACACAAAATTTATCCAGCGGAATATTGGTGTATGGCCAGCGGCTTACCGACTGTTTGATGCTTCCCTGGCCATCAGGAGCAGGATTGTCTGCGTTACTCAAGCCGGGCAAGAAAACAGATCCCGATAGCGAAGCTAACTTTTTAAGAGCGTTTCGGCGGGAGATATCCATATCATGAGGATTAAAACAGAGCCCATAGCTCTGTCATTATTGCTGTTTGTAGTGAACGTCTGATAACTCTTGTAAAAGCTTTGCGCTGGCTTCGGGCGTAATATCACGCTGGGGATTCCCGAGCATTTCGTAACCCACCCGAAATTTTTTAACGGTCGCTGATCGCAACAGCGGCGGATAAAAATGCATGTGGAAATGCCATTCGGGATGATCTTTTTCATCAGTTGGTGCGGGATGAAATCCGGCGGAATACGGAAACGAAACCTCAAAGACGTTGTCGTATTTGACGGTAATCTGTTTGACGATATCAGCCAAGGCGTCTTTCTCTTCCTCGGTCATATCCGTAAAGCGTCTAAACGGGCGGCGGCTTATCAACAGGGTCTCGAAGGGCCAAAATGCCCAATACGGCACAACGACAACAAAATGCTCATTTTCTACGACAATCCGCTCGTCGAGCTCCAGTTCCAAATCCAGATAGTCGCTTAGCAGGGTCGAGCCATGCTCGTTGTAGTGATTGGTCTGTTGGACCAACTCTTTCGAGGGCTCATCGGGGATGGTCTGTTGCGCCCAAATTTGTCCATGTGGATGGGGATTACTGCACCCCATAATTTCACCCTTGTTCTCAAAAATCTGCACATAATTGATGTAGTCTCGATTACCCAACTCGGTGTATTCATCCACCCACAGATCCACAACATCACGAATTTGGGAAAGATCCATCTGTGGGAGGGTCAGGTCGTGACGCGGTGAAAAGCAGATTACCCGGCAGATGCCCTTCTCACCTTTGGCCACTAACAGATCCTGAGTATTGCGTGATTCAGAAGGTGTATCCGGTTTGAGGGCGCTAAAATCATTGGTGAAAACAAAGGTCGAATCGTAATCGGGATTGCTGGCATCTCCGGCCCGATCGTTGCCGGGACACAGGTAACATTCCGGATCATATTTCGCCTTTTCGGGGTCCGGCGTTTTCTCCTCCTTGCCCTGCCAGGGACGCTTCGCCCGGTGCGGCGATACCTGAATCCATTCTCCCGTTAATGGATTGAAACGACGATGCGGATCGTTAGACAGATTTAAAGACATGCGCTGTAATAACTAAGTCAAAAATTCAATTTACTGATTATCCGAAAATTCCAGCTCCTCCTCGGCAACAAGGTGCGTTTCCTTCGAAACCTTGGTTTGATAAACATCAATTTGCTGGTTCATCTGTTGATCGTATTTGCTCTTAATCTGATCGACAAACACACCAAGATGTTGTTTTTCAACCAAATTGATGGTGCACCCGCCAAAGCCGCCGCCCATCATGCGGGCTCCCAACACCCCGCGCAAATTTCGAGCAATATCAACAAGTACATTCAGCTCTTTGCAGCTCACCTCATATTCCAGCTGCAATCCGGCATGCGACTGATACATCCGCTGTCCAAAAGAACGCAGATCATTCTGCTGTAAATCCTGGCAAGCTTGTAACACCCGCCTGTTTTCTTCAATAACGTATTTACAGCGTTTAAATATCACCGGATCCATCTCTTTTTCCTTGGTAAGCAAAAAGGACAACTCCACATCGCGGAGGCTTTGGATACTCGAATCATATTCCTGAAGTGCGGCTACACCCTTTTCGCACTGTTTTCGGCGGACGTTATATTCCGATGATGCCAGTTCGCGGCGGACCCCCGTATCACAAAGTACAATGTGTACATCATCGCGATTAAACGGGTAGTATTCGTATTCCAGGGAGCGGCAATCGAGCTTGAGAGCATGATTTTGCTTGCCGTTGAGACTCACAAACTGATCCATAATGCCGCATTGTACGCCTACAAAATCGTTCTCTGCCCGTTGGGCAATCCGGGCCATCTCAACCGGCGGAATATCCCAGTCGTGGATCTCTGTCATCCCAAAAAGGACACCGCCTTCCAGCGCTGCTGATGAGGACATGCCGGCTCCGATCGGGACATTCCCTCCAAATACGCAATCGATCCCCCCAATTTCATATCCATCTTTCCGAAGCTGATCGAACACGCCCAACAGATAGTTCGGCCAGCCTAGGTCGGACTTGCTGATGTCATCAGAAATATCAGCCTCAAAAGACTCATCTTTGTCAACAGCATAAAACCGTACGGAATTGGTGCCATTGGGTGCCATCGCCAGCACAATGCTTTTATCGATGGCCGCCGGAAGCACAAATCCCTCATTATAATCGGTATGCTCCCCAATCAGGTTAACCCTGCCGGGCGATTTTATAATGATCGGCTCCGTGTTAAAATGCTCGTTGAATGTGGCTTTTATTTGTTGAACCAGGTGCTTCATTTAAACTATTTGATTAACTGATATTACCAGAATACCGCATACAAGACTGCAACCAGTACCAATATCACATAAGCGCCAATATTGAAAGCGGGACTGGTTTTAAACATTTCTGCCGTAGTATGTATGGCTTTAGGATCTTCATCATGTGGATTGGTCGTCAAGCTGACGCCCGCGATAATTGCCATCGTGGCAATAAGGGTGTAAAACATCTGATCCAAAAAGGGAAGATCAACGGCCGGAGTTTTCAAAAATACCGCAATTACAATAGATGCCAGCACCCCGTAGATCGCGCCCTTGGAGGTCGTTTTCTTCCAGAATAATCCCATCAAGAATACAGCTAAAATTCCGGGACTGACCATGCCCGTATATTCCTGGATATACTGAAAGACCTGCGGCACATTATCCAACTGCGGAGCCATAAAGACCGCTGTAATAAGAGCTACGGCAGCAGAAATTCGTCCCATATTTACCGTTTGTTTATCCGTAGCATCCTGATTGAAATACGGGATATAAATATCCATCGTAAAGATCGTTGCTACAGAGTTCAGCATCGAAGCCATAGAGGATACAATAGCTGCTGCAAGTGCCGCTACTACCAGACCTAAAAAGCCGGGAGAAAGAAAAATCTTCATCAGCCACGGATAGGCGTTATCGTATTGAATACTCCCATCCGACTGCGTAAACGCATCAACGACGCCGGTAATTTGCGTTGTACCTTCGGGCTGATTAAAAAGTACGTACACGATAATACCGGGGATGACGACGATCAACGGAATGATCAGTTTTAGAAATCCGGCAAAGATAATTCCCTTCTGTGATTCTTTGAGGGATTTGGCGGCCAGCGTTCGCTGAATGATGTACTGGTTAAATCCCCAGTAATAAAGGTTGGCAACCCACATTCCGCCAATCAACACAGCAATACCGGGCAAATTCTTAAATTCCGGATTCGACTGATCCAGAATCATGGTGAATTTTTCGCCCGCTACATCATAAATGTGAGCAAGACCATTAAATATCCCTCCCTCGGGCGTAACATTATAAAGGCCAGCGAAGGTTACGACAAAACCGCCCAACACCAGCAGGCCTACCTGCAAGACATCTGTCCAGGCAACGGCCGCAAGTCCCCCATATAAGGAATATGCGGCAGCAATGGCGGAGAGCCCAACAAGTGCATACATCATTAAACTGCCATCACCCGTACCCATGATAGTGTCGAGCGCCAAGGCTCCCAGGTAGAGCACGGTAGTAAGATTAACAAAGACAAACAACGCGATCCAGAAAACGGCTAAAATAGTTTTCAGGGTGGTGTTGAATCGCTTTTCAACAAATTCAGGAATGGTGAAAATCTTTTTCTCAATAAAGATGGGCAAAAAGTACTTCCCGACCACAATCAGCGTAATGGCTGCCATCCATTCGTAAGAGGCGATGGCAAGTCCTACGGCAAATCCGGAACCGGACATCCCGATAATTTGCTCAGCCGAGATATTGGCGGCAATTAATGAGGCTCCAATCGCCCACCATGGCAGTGACTTTCCTGCCAAAAAGTAGTCTTCGGCATTTTTTTGATGTCCCTCTTTTTCCCTGGAAACCCAAAGTCCGATTGCGATAATGAGTGCGCAATAGGCACAAAATACAATAGTGTCAATAGTTGAAAATTGCATATAGTATTTATTTATAACATCTGAATATTATTACGACATAAATCGACTACCCCTTTCCAACGCAATCTATTACTCAGTTCGTAATCGATAAATGGAGAGGGAATTATAAATACTATCGGGTTCAAGAACAACTGATGGGAAATCGGGATTATTCGGTGCATCAGGAAAATGCTGAGGTTCAAGACAAAATGCAGTTCGGTGCTCGAAGGGCTTGTCTTTTTTGCCCACGTCTGAACCGTCTAAAAAGTTGCCTCCATAAAACTGAATGCCTGGTTCGGTCGTATGTATTTCCATAATTCGCCCAGATTCAGGATCGGTGACTCGGGCAGCTAACGTAAGGGAATCTCGATTCTTTTTGGACAAGACAAAATTGTGATCATACCCTTTGCCATATTCCAGCTGAGTGTTATCAGCTCCTACATCCTGACCTATGGCCTTGGATGTAGTAAAATCGAATGGTGTATTTTCAACCACTGCAATTTCACCGGATGGAATAAGCGTAGAATCAACAGGTGTAAATTTGGCGGCGTTAATCATTAATTGGTGATCATTTATTGTGCCACTTGCCGATCCGCCTAAATTAAAGAATGCATGATTTGTTAAGTTAACTACCGTTTTTTGATTGGTTGTGGCTGTGTAATCAATTTTCAAGTCGTTGTCATCGGTTAGAATGTACTGTACTTGAACACTCAAAGTCCCGGGATATCCTTGTTCCCCATCTTCAGAGATATATTGCAAAACCAGGTGTTGATCATCGATCTGGTTGGCCTCCCAAACTACATTATGAAACCCCTTGGGTCCCCCGTGCAAGTGATTTGTACCATTATTTGTGGGCAGTGAATACTGTTTGCCATCCAGCGAAAACTCACCTTCGTCAATTCTGTTACCTACCCGGCCGATGAGTGCCCCATAGTACACTTCGTTGGCATTTAGATACCCATCAATGCTATTGAAACCAAGAACAATATCATCAAATTCTCCATTCTTGTCAGGAGCCAGCCAGCTTACAATTCGACCACCATAATTCGTAATGGCTACTTGCATACCCTTTTCGTTTTGCAATGTATAAAGGGCGGTTTCTTTACCTTGAACTGTGGACTCAAAATCCTCTGTACTTACCAATTGTTGTATTTTAACGTTCTCCACCGTTTCCCCCGAACAGTTCATTAAAAATATAGTGATTAAAGCGATGCAATATGTTTTTACAGACATTGTTACCCTTTTTAAATATTAGGTGGATTTATGAGACAATAGCCTCCTATTCCGAGTAATAGAGATACTCATCAGGGATAGGTTGTTTCTCCAGTCCGGGTCCCTCAATTAACACATTTAACTGAGAAGGGCCATAAGCCTGGAAATATCTCAATTCTATTTCGTGAAGTCCCGATTTAAGAGATACTCGCTCAGAATCGTATGCCGTTCTGGGAGACTGTCCCAGCCGATCAAATATTTGCTTGCCGTTCAAGTAAAGCTTGGCATCATCATCAGCCTCTATATAGAAAGTATAGTCGCCATCTTCAGGAATATTTATATATCCGGTGTACTCAACAGCAAATAACTTATCTCTCTGGCTTGGTTCTAACGTAAAATTAGCCGTTTCCCCTTCGTTTTCAGGATTCAAATTGGGATTATTTCCTGCAAGTAGTCTTCTGAGTCCCCAATGTTTTCGATACGTTGGTTCGTTTTCTGGTGCACTCTCATAATACTCGTACATCAGACCTTGCGTTAAGTTTTCCGTACTATCCAGCATCGGTTGCTTGCCTTCTACTTTAGTAAATATATTGCTGTTGGCATATCCTATGGGTACTCCATTTTCAAAAGTACGGGCGCGTACAGTCGTATTCTCGTTAACTACAAAGGGTTCATTGTAGAGCTTCGAAGACGTATCAGGATCGCTTCCATCCAAGGTGTATCGTATCTCGGTATTTTGAACCCAGTTTCTAAGCTCAACTTTAACTTCATGCATAAATGTTCCCTTAAAAGGATGGATGTAGGGCGTGATTCCCTCATTAACGGCCGCCAATTGTTGTGGAGCTGCCTTTGCTATTTCGCGGTCATAAGTCAACAACCCATTCAACTCTGTTTCAAGGTCGGTAATTTGGGTATAGACTCCTCCGCTCATCCCATGCTCGTCGGATAACCAGCGCAATTTGTGAATCAACTCCTCATATCGATCAATGAAAGCCTCGGGTTTGCGAATGATATCCTGATAGCCCCAGCCGTCGCCACCCCAGGTATGACCGTTGATAACATAGCCGACTCCGCCAAATTCTCCTCCGACGGCAGCTCTATCAGATGTTGGTTTTAAGGCGGTAGGTCCGGGATAGCGATGTACATCAACAAGGTCACCTTCTCCGTGATGTTGCCATCCGCTTGCATCGGTAATGAGGCGGGACTCATCCATTTCTTCAATTTCTTTGGTAATACGTTTCGTATCGAACTGTCCCCACCCTTCGTTAAATATAATCCAGTTTACGATGGAGGGATGGTTGTAAAACTGATCTACCATCTGCTTGAGTTCATGTTCGTACTGCTTCCTGCTCTCATCAGTAGTGTTACTGCCCGTTACCATATCCTGCCAAACCAACACGCCAAGCTTGTCGGCCCAGTAATACCAGCGATCGGGCTCAATCTTCACATGTTTTCGGTTCATATTGAAGCCCATGCGTTTGGTCATTTCCAGATCATAACGCAGTGCTTCATCTGTGGGAGCAGTATAAAGTCCATCTGGCCAATACCCCTGGTCAAGCGGACCCAACTGATAACTTTCTTCATTATTGAGAAATATTTTCGCCTTGCCTTCCGCATTCTTTTTTATCTCAATTTTCCGCATCCCAAAGTAGCTGTCAACCTTATCAACTTCTTTTCCATTTGTAACCAGTTCTACTTTTAGATCATAAAGAAAAGGATTATCGGGTGACCAAAGCTCTGGGTTGGAAATTGGTAATGTAAACTCTTCGTTGGCCTTAGCTGTAGCCGAACTAATCTGTTTCCCATCTTTATAAGCCGTTACTTTAATATTTCCCTGGTTGGCGCCTTCGGTATTGGCAACAATTTTTAACTGCTCATTATCAATATCCGGAGTTAACTTAAGGTCGGAAATATGATTCTGCGATACCGGTTCTAACCAAACGGTCTGCCAGATACCGGTAACCGGAGTGTACCAAATACCCTGCGGTTCTTTCACCTGCTTTCCACGGGGTTGGTCTCCATCATCACTGGGATCAAAAACTTTTACTACCAGTTCATTGCTCTTGCCCTCAATGAGATGATCAGTTATATCAAAACTAAACTTATCGAATCCACCTTTATGAACTCCAACCTCTTGACCATTAACATATACTGTTGCCTTCCAATCAACAGCCCCAAAATGAAGAAGTATATTTTCATTATCCCAATCTGAAGGAATTTCAAATGTATGACGATACCAAAGGGTATCGGTGCGCTCTTTGACACCTGACAACGCCGACTCGATAGCAAAAGGCACAAGGATTTCTCCCGCCAAATTTTGACCAAAGGGTGCGTCATCCAGTTCTTCTCCCTTGGCATACTGCCAGAGCCCATTTAAGTTTTTCCATTCATCTCGCTCCATCTGTGGACGCGGATATTTGGGAAGCACATTGTCAGGCGATACGTCTTTTGCCCATCTAGTCATTAAAGGGCTTTCGGCCGGTGACCACTCACTTGTATCTGCTTTCGTTGAATAATTTTCTTGCTGTTTGTTATCAGCTACTTTTTCAGCTGGAGAGCAGCTGATGGCCATCTGTGAAAAGCTGAGTATCAATACAAATACAATTGAGCGCATAAGTAATTATTTAATTAATAGTATAAACAGAGCTATATGTTAACGATAACATTTTAAATATAATCAATACAGACTTTCTTGCAAGGTAAATCTTAAAAATGCGGTTTTTTAGTTCGATTTTCGCAATGGATCAATTCATTTCGTTTTGCAACAACTGCATAAGTTTTGGTACACGGGAGTTATTAGGAAATCGCTCTTTTAGTTTTTTGGCCTGCTCCATTGCTTTTTGATATTGCCCTTGCTGCACATAAAGCGTGGAAATGCCATAGCGGTATCTCATATTATCAGGAGCCAGATCGATGGCTTTCAAATACGCTTCTTCTGATTGTTTAGGTTGCCCTTCTTTTTGAAGTGCAATCGCCCAATTATAAAATACCTGTGGATTTTCGGGCATTTTTTCAGAGGCCATCTCAAAATATTGAAGCGCCTCCTCTACCCTGTTTACTTCACCAAGGAGAAGGGCCAGCGAATAATACGCCGGGCCGTAACCGGGCTCTTGTTCTATCACTTTTTTAAACAGCTCTTCGGCCCGCCTGTTATTTCCCTGCTGGTTCCTCAAATAGGCCAGGTTAATACGAGCAGGATTAAATTTCGGATCTTTTTCTAATACTCTTTGGTAAGCTTTTATGGCATCCTCCGGACGTCCCCTTTTCTCGTAAAACTGTCCGCGGTTCATTAATCCCTGTGGAAAATACTGGCTGACCTCCAGATATCGTTTATATTCTTTCATCGCTTTTCTGAAAGGATTTTTCAATCCCATGGCTATATCAGCAACCGAAAACTCAGCTAGTCCACCGGCGGCCCCAACACGAACCGTTCGCATAGAATCATCTAATGCATCCTGCAGCAGCTGTTCTTTTTCGGTGGATGAGAAATTACCAATTGCTCTTGCAGCACTTGCTCGAACAATAGTACTGCTATCCCGCAGTGCCTGGTGAAATAATTTGCTGTTCACAGAATCTGAGAATTGTCCCAAATACCAGATTGCCGTAGCCCGCGCAATATCCGGATTGATCGTATCTGCTGCCAGTTGTTCTAGCTCGCTTCGGGCCGCAGCCCCTTCTGCATTTGCTTTGAGAATGACATCCGAAAAATGAGCCTCGCGGTCAGGACCGTACCATCGATCGATAGCATTAGCGGCCCATTCTGCCGTTTGTTGATCATGACAGTTATTACAGGCATTGGGAGTCCCAAACTGTGCACTTTGATCTGGCCGAGGCACCTGAAAGCTGTGGTCACGCCGAAAGTCCACTTCCATATAATATCTGCCCGTCATATGACAATTGACACATTGAGAGGCTTCGGTATTCTCCTCATGAAAATGATGTGATTTCGTATTATACTTCGGGACGTGGCAATTCATGCAAAGGCTATTATCCTCAATATTTGCCTTGAGTTCCAAGGTGTGGGGATCGTGACAATCCGTACACTCTACCCCCTCTTTAAACATTTTGCTCTGCAGAAAAGACCCATATACATACACCTCACCTTTGATCTGTCCATCAGCAAAATAAGAATCGGGATTAAGCAAGGTTAGATTATAGTGGTCAAAAAAGTCTCCCTCGTGGGCATAATCATCCGTTAACTCTTCTCGAAGAGCATGACACTGCGCACATTGATTAAGTTGCTCCATCTGAGAAGCATCTGCTGTGAGGTTCAAATCTTTTCGAATTCTCTGGATTGTAGCCTCACTTGAATCCTCACTCTTCATTAATGTCACATGATCTTTCCCGGGTCCGTGACATGCTTCACAGCTGACATTAATATCAGACCATGTGGTATTAAAAGAATCAGCTGAAGGAATATAGTTTTGCTGCAAATTCGTTGAATGGCAATCGGCACACATGGAGTTCCAGTTCATTGCTCCTCCCGTCCAGTGCATCCAATCACCATGCTGTAAATCCTGTTTAGGATTTAGGACGAACCATTCTTTTTGTTCCGTATCCCAGGCAATATTGAGTGCTTGTAGCTTTCCCTGTCCATAATCTACCAAGTACTGCTGAAGAGGTTCCCAACCAAACGTATGGGTGATATGATACTGCTGTGTTTTGCCATCGGCAACCGGGGCCTCGACCATAAAGAGCGAATCTTCTTTAAAAAAGCGATACGTCTTGCCCTGATGCACAAACGTTTGATTATTGAAATTGCCTCGTACTGATGTTGTATCTGCACGTTTCATGGCGTAATCGTGATGAGAACCATCCCACAGCTGGGCAACATCAGTATGGCACGACCGGCAAGTTTGCTCACCAACAAATGAATTATGCGCCATAGTCCCCGGCCGAGCTGGTTCAGGTTCTTCCTTTTGAACACAGCTATAGGTAATGCCCACAGCCAAAAATGCCATTACGATTAACCCTATCAGCAGCCTTCTATACATACATTATTTTCCATCCCGGATCAATTAGTCTCTTCACGAACATTGCTTGGACATTAACATGAGCTCATATGTTTTTTTAACAGCTCAACTACTTTAGAGTGATTATTATTTTGAGCAAAAATCAGTGCTATTTCCCCATCGTTATCTTCTTGGCAAGCGTCTGCTCGATTTTCCAATAATAGTTTAACAACCTGTAAATTCCCCTCAGCAGCTGCAAACATTAATGCCGTCCATCGTTCAGCATTATCTACTGCGTTTACTTTTGCTCCATGATTTATGAGCAGCTCAACCGTCTCAGGAAATGGACCGCTGGCGGCTAACATGAGGGCAGTTCTACCGGCGTTGTCGGTGTGATTCACCTTTGCCTCCTCTTTCAAGAGCAATGCTGTAACCTTGGTGTGTCCGTTAAACGAGGCAAACATCAGGGACGTGCGTCCTTGAGAATCAGCTTTATTAACACCCACACCTTGACGCACCATTTTTTTCACTTGCGCAAGCTGACCTTGCAGTGAGGCCTGCCGTAAATCTGATGATGAAAATTGTGCAGGTGATGAAGCAGTATTCTTCTCGTTATCTTCCGAGGAGTGCTCTCCACACCCAACGCCCCAAAGAAGGGCAAACATCAGTATAACAATGCCAAATACGCTCTTTCGCCTGCTTAAATACATCTATTGATTTAATTAAAGCTCAAAATTATTGGTTATTCCCAATCGCTTCTGGGACGAGGTTTCGTCGCCTCGGATTGGTCATTTAAAATGCCACGGAGTCGTTTGACCACTTCCGGTTTTTCATCTGCAATATTTTCCTCTTCGACCGCCCCATCAGAATAATCATAGAGTTCAATTTCGGCAGTTTCGGGATCTGCACCAATATTTTTCCACTCGACCAATCGATATCGGTCAGTTCGTATAGCGCGTCCCATTTTCCCACCTCTCGGGTACGCATGATAGGCATAATCTCTGACGCGCGTGTCAGGATCTTTAAGTACCGGAACCATGCTCACGCCATCAAAAGGCTGCTGAAGATCGGGTGTTGAGAATCCTGCTAACTCTGCCAGCGTTGGATAGATATCAACTGTTTCAGTGAGTTGATCGGTGCTTGTACCGGGCTCAGTAACTCCAGGGGCTTTAATCAGCAGAGGAATTCGATTCGCTTTTTCATAGTTGACATGTTTGGTCCACATATTGAGCTCTCCGAGCAAGAATCCGTGATCACCCCACAGCACTACAATAGTGTTCTCGTCAAGGCCTTGCTTCTTTAATTCATCCAATACTTTCCCAATTTGTGCATCTGAATAGCTCATGCTGGCATAGTAGCCGTGAATAAGATTGGTTTTTAACTCTTCAGAATACGGACCTTCATTTTCATCTGCTGAAGGAACGGGGAAATATTGTGCAATTTCACCGCCCGTTTTCCCTGCGTAGTCAGGAGCACCCTCCGGCATCTGTTCAATTTTTGGCATTGGCAATTCCTCCGGATCATACATATCCCAATATTTTTGCGGAGCCGAAAATGGCAAGTGTGGACGTGCAAATCCTACCGCCAAGAAAAACGGTTTATCAGGATTAGAACCGAGCTCCTGCAATCGCTTTTTAGCACGTTCCGCCACGCGACCATCAGCATAGGCCGTATCGGGGACTTCGGGAGATTCCCAGGCCGCACCGCGCTCGAGAGAACGGGCAAAATCCCAGCTTCTATTCGAAAACAACGCTTCTTCACGCGTTAACTCATCACCGGGCGTACTTTCGGGATCGTTATATTCAATGACTTTATCATGATACGAAGGCACGCTCCACGAAGCGGTATCATCATAGGTGTTGTGCCCAATATGATAGACTTTACCCATGGCCTCGGCGTGATATCCATTTTCTTTAAAAAACTGAGGCAACGTCGTAGCCTGCGAGTAATAATCACGCGGATTGCGACCAAAGTTGTAAATTCCAGTAGAAGTTGAACGACTGCCCAGCATCAAGTTATACCGCGAGGGAGCACAAACGGCCTGGTTGGAATAGGCAGCATCGAACCTCATGCTTTCGCTGGCCAGCTTATCCATTTCCGGAGTTATGGCCGTGTCATTCCCATAGGCACCCAATGCTGGCTTTAAGTCATCAACCATAATGAGCAACACGTTCGGCTGCTCTTGCCCTTCGGTACTGGTATCGCAGGCTGTGAACATAAACGGTAATATCAGCAGCAAGCAAGACCATACCAAAATACTTAGTGGCTCCTTTGTTTTACTTTTATTCATAAGCATAAATTTAAACCTCGATCTTCGTTTATAATAGTTGCTTAAAATTAAATACGTGTTTGTTGTTTCTATTCAGACAGTCTCTTTGAAGGTTCTTTACCAAGCGCCTATTCCCTTATCACCCTGTTGATCCATCCATTCCACAAGCTTCTGCCGTAATCTATTTTTAACATCCTCGAATTCCGGATCATCAGCCAGATTTTTCAATTCATGAGGGTCTGCCTTCAGATCGTATAACTCTTCTTTAGAACGATGCTGGTAAGTTCGAATATATTTTCTTGCTTCTGGATCGCTATTAGCAAGCTTTAACCATGAATTCCACAGTTGTTCACCTCCATTTTCTTCAAAATTGTTGGAGTTTGTTATATGGTTGGTAAAAGCACGTTCGGGGGACAGATTTAAGATGTACTTGTAGCGATCGGTACGGACGGTCCGTATAGGAAAATAATTCATATTAAGATCTCGGGTATGTGTTGCATAAATTACTTTCCGATGACTATCCGATTGCCCTTTAAGAATATCAACAAAACTTCTGCCGTCAATATTTTGAGGAGAAGATCCTCCAGCAATCTCAACAATTGTCGGTAACACATCTATAAGACTAATTTTTGCATGATTGGTACTCCCAGGATTCGTCTTTTCTGGCCAACGCACGATAAAAGGCACTTTGATTCCATAATCATACAGCTCCCACTTGCCATGTGGGAATTGTGGCCCATGATCAGAGGTATAAATTACAGCGGTTTCTTTCTCTAAGTTATTCTCTTGCAACAGATCTAATGTACGCCCCAGCTCACGATCCATATTAGTAACATCGCTATAATAGTTGGTCATCGCTTTGCGGGTATCTTCTGTATCTAACAGAAATGGTGGTAGCTTAATATTTTCCGGATCGTATTCATTATCGCGCGGCCATGGCACGTGGGGATTGTTGGTAGCAATAACAAGACAGAAGGGGTTACCAGAAGAGGCTTCACCTGATAAAAACTGTTCAACCTCACTGCCCTTTTTAACGATAACAGAATTCCAGTCACCTTCGGTATCCATGTATTCAAAAGGATAAGCATCGAGCGGCTTGATATGTGTTTTACCTGCTAAAATTACTCGATAGCCTAAGTCTGATAAATATTGAGGAAGCGTCTTTATTCCTTCGTCGATCCGGCTGTGATTCTCATGAGAACCGTGTCGGTGTGGCCCAAGTCCTGTAAATAGTGAGGCCCGTGATGGTACGCACGTCGAGGTTATCGCATATGCCTCTGTAAATTTCATCCCCTCTTTTGCCAAACGATCTATATTGGGTGTCTTGATGATTTCATTGCCATAAATACCGGAATCCATCTGAGCATGATCATCTGATACAAACAGCACAATATTCGGAGGATCATTGGCACGTTCCGATCCGATAGCTAAAGCGTGCAGGCCCAATACCAGCCCTAACATGCCCAGCACTATCTTTGGCATCAAATGTATGTTATTATCGTTTTTACCACTCATAGCAACTGTGATCATTCGTTGCCAATCAGTTCATCATGCAGTTTATTCATGAAACCTTCCTCAAACTTTATGACCTTTCGGTCATAGGTCATAATACCGTTTACTTCTGATTCCACATCAGTAGTTTGGGTATAAACAGCACCGGCCAATCCTTCTTTCTTAAGTTCTATCACCTCGTTGAGCATTTTTTCATAGGTGTCAAAAAGCTGTTGCTCAGATTGTGAGGTCTCATAATGGCCGGGAGCTCTCGAAAAGTCCTGAACCCACAGGTGATCTTCAACAACAAGAGCTTCACCGCCAAATTCTCCAAGTATGGCCGCGCGGCCTTTTGTTGGTTCGGGCATTGCCGGCCCCGGGTATTGGTGGATATCATGCATATCGCTGACGCCTCGATCCTGCCAACCGCTGACGACATTGACCAAGCGTGAAGGATCAAGCTCTTGTACCATTTCTGAAATTTGCTTGGTCTCAAACTGCCCCCAACCTTCATTAAACGGCACCCAGGTTACAATAGATGGATGATTATCAAACTGATCGATCATCTCTTTCAATTCCCTTTTATAATTATACGCTGATTGCGCCACCCGTTCAATATCATCGTCACCGCGTCTGATATGACGATCGCCATTGGGCATATCCTGCCAGACGAGAATTCCCAGCTTATCGGCCCAGTAATACCAGCGGTTAGATTCTACCTTAACATGTTTTCTGATCATATTGTATCCCAAGTCTTTAGTAACCTGAATATCATACTTCAACGCCTGATCGGTAGGTGCCGTATAAATACCATCGGGCCAAAATCCCTGATCGAGCAGTCCAAAATGAAAGAGAGGCTCATCATTTAAAAACAACCGGACGTATCCATCATCGGCCGTGCCCAATCGAACTTCTCTCATCCCAAAATAACTTTCAACTTCATCTACTTTTTCACCCTCATGATACAGGGAAACGGTCAAATCATACAAAAATGGGTTTTCCAGCGACCACAGCTTCATATTTGGGATTGAAAGTTCGACCTGCTCTCCCAACTTTCCTGAAGTTCGATTTACTTCTTTGCCATTTGCATACGCTGTAGCTTGTATGGTATATCCTTCTGCATGTACATCGCTCTTAGCTTTTATACGCAAATACTGATTGTCAATGTCGGGGGTCATCTCGAGATCTTCAATAGCCACTTTGGGCACCGGTTCTAACCAAACGGTCTGCCAGATACCCGTTGTCGGTGTGTACCAGATGCCACGAGGATCCCGAACTTGTTTGCCGCGCGGCTGAAAGCCATCATCGGTGGGATCCCAAACAGATACCGTGATCTTTTGCTCGGTATCTTTGGTAAGAGCGTCGGTAATGTCTAACGAAAATGAGGTGTATCCCCCATCATGTTGACCCACTTTTTTATCATTAACCCAGACATCAGCTTTCCAATCTACGGCCCCAAAATTGAGCATAATGCGATTGCCATCCCAATCTGCAGGCACGGTAAATGTCTTTTGATACCATAGCTTATTATCGGGTCCTACTCTTTTTTTGACGCCCGAAAGCGCAGATTCAATGCCAAACGGAACGAGTATATCTCCGTCCCACTTTTCAGGCTTATCTCTTAATATCGGGACTACAGCATACTCCCACATGCCATTCAGGTTTTTCCATTCCTCACGCTCCAACTGTGGACGCGGATATTCCGGCAACGGATTTTCGGGATCTACATCGTCGGCCCATTCTGTCATCAAGGGATTATCCGCAGGCTGCCATTCATCTGCTTGCGCATAGCCAACCAATGGCAACGTTATACTTAAGACTACGATGCCGACAATCAACTTTGGATTCTTTTTAATCATTACTTTCGGTACTGTTTGTTTAAGGTTTAGATACTTACAAATTGTCAATTTCTATTCTATTGCGGCGGACTGGAGAGCCTTAGTTGCCTTTTGCCACTGAACAAAACTCTCAAACAGACCATAATTGACAGCTGTTCTTTTTGATTCAGTTTTTGCTACCCTGGGCATAAATAATTGCTGAATAAACCAGGGAGTGGTGTTCTTTGTTATCGTCCATTGCTCACTGGTATCCGGGTTTTGCGTAAAGGCGTAGGTTGCTACTTTAACCCCATGACGCTCCATTAACCGTCCCACAATGTTCAAGTAATTAGGCTCAAACCAAGGTTGGGATTTTATAAAGTCCTGCCATTCTTTTTCCGAAACCGGGTTGCTGAATGCTTTAGTGCAGTATTCGGCAACCGTCATCTGCGGATTCAAATCATACGCTTGGGCAAAGTCTCGGCCCAATTCTGTACTTCCAATTTCATCCTCTAAATGAGCTTTCCAGTGCCAAACAAGAGAAAATTCCGTCACAATAAATGGTTTCTCTGGTATCTGTTTACGAATAAAATTCGCGGATTTCATTGATGTTTTGTAATCCGGCTGATGGATGTGAAAATCAGCTCCCGCCAGCCGGTCGTCGTCATTAATCCACTCAAACATTGCCTGATTAGCGGGATGATTCTGAAGGTTCTGCTTATCAAGGCGTGTAAATCCACCGGTATAAATATCCAGTGGCTTACCGTCAGCGCCTTGGGGATCTTGCGTACTCACATAATCCAATAATCGTTTTTGGAATCTTACAAACGGGATAACTCCATTTTCATTAGGTTGTAAATCTTTTTCCGGGGTGTCAATCGTTATTTCATTTACGAGCACCAGAATAGACAGATCACCCTCTAATTCGTTCAGCAAATTTCCTGCGAACTCAAACCATCGCTGTTCTGTATCGCTTCCCGGTTCAGGAATGCGCCACCCCGCTTCTTTTAAATTCCATTTGATAGAAAGCAACACCTTGTATCCGTCATCTGCTACGCGTTGTAAGGCCTGAACCCGAAAATCATCATCCAATGACCTGTTCCCTTTGATATAATGCGAGGCCTCAATAAATGCTCGTGTCCACGTGGTCTGACTCTGCTCAAGCATATCCTTTTTAAGCCAATGCGGACGTTCATTAACATTAACTCCCATTTCCAAAGGACCGTAATTTTGCGACATTAGTTCTAATGGTGCTAAAAGCAAAACCAAAGCTGTAACAAAGATGCAGTATGTTATTTTTTTCATCCTATCGTCCGTTATGCGTTATAAAAACTGTTTCTCAAAACTTGATAATCCCAGTTAGTCAATTGTTAAAAAGGGGAATCATAGGTCTTACCTTATCCCAGTTTACTACCCCTGCTTTTTCAGCCCATTGTTCATAAGCATCAATAAGTTCATCTCTTTTTTCGGGATAAGTATCTGCCAAATC
Organism: uncultured Balneolaceae bacterium; assembly: GCA_964490705.1. GTDB lineage: Bacteria > Bacteroidota > Rhodothermia > Balneolales > Balneolaceae > Fodinibius. The sequence continues at coordinate 197,043 of CAZBCG010000004.1, forward strand.
ATTGCGTTCGAGCCTATCCCTGTTGAGATTATATAACTCCCACTGTGCTTCAGGATCACGGGGGTATCCCCATTTTTCGTAGAACCAGTCATCAAATTCATGAGCAGAAACGAGTTTCCATTCCCCGTCTCTGACAGCACGGTGTCCTTCATGCTCCCAAAAAATTCGGCGTTCTTCGCCCCAGTCATTCCCTTTAAATATCGGCAACAGGCTTTTGCCTTCTGTGGATACCCCTTTCTTTCCGGTTGATTTACCTTGATACGTAATTCCAGCTACATCAAGAGCTGTCGCCATGATATCCATCACATGTCCGGGAGTATCAACAGTGGTTCCTTCATTCGTAATAACATCCGGCCACCGAGCAATTAATGGCGTAGCAATTCCCCCCTCATGCGCCCAATGCTTGTAAAAGCGAAATGGCGTATTGCTTAGATGAGCCCAAGGCATCAAATAAGCCTGGTGAGAATCCGGCCCACCGGGCGGAGTGCCCTCTTGGTTATGTGTCTGACTTTCGCCTAAACCAATCGATTCAGCACTGGCTCCATTATCGGAGAGAAACAGTATCAACGTATTATTCTTTTGTCCGTATTCTTCTACCTTATCCAGAACCTGACCAATAGCCCGGTCCATGGCCGTAACCTGTGCTGCATAGGTCGCCATTTTTAAGTCCCAGGCCCGTTGCTTTTCTTTGCTCACAGCATTCCAGGCGGGAATTGCCGGTTCTCTTGGCGGCAGGGACTGGTCGCTGCTAATGATCCCCTGCTCTACCATATTCTGGAATCTCTTTTTTCGAAGCTCATCCCAGCCGGCCATAAACTTTCCCCGATAACGTTTAATATCACTATCGCGGGCATGCAGGGGCCAGTGCGGTGCATTGAATGCTACATACATAAAAAAGGGCTGCTTGGCATTCTTTTGCTCGTGTTCACCAATAAATCGACTGGCATATTCACTTAGGGCTTCGGTCATAAAAAAGTCGTCGCCCTTCCATTCAAATGAGGCTCCATCCAGCTTTAGGCCGCTCGAGTCCCAATAATCGGCCCGAACCGGACGGCCAAAGTAGCGGTCAAATCCTCTCTTCCAGGGCACCATTCCGTTTTGGGGGTTGCCCAGATGCCACTTGCCCACCATCATGGTTTCATAACCATCTTCGTTGAGCACCTCTGCAATTGTTTTATTCTTATTCAAATGTCCCTGATAGCCCGGAAATTCGGTTTTAGGTCCGGCCAGCCATCCCATTCCACTCTGATGCGGATATTTACCCGTGAGCAATGCGGCGCGGGTCGGCGAACAGCGAGCAGCATTATAGAACTGCGTAAACCGCTGCCCTTTTGCCGCAAGTTGGTCAATATTAGGGGTGTCAATAACTTCTGCACCGTAAGGTTTGAGGTCAGAAAATCCCATGTCGTCGGCCAGAAAAACGATAATATTGGGGCGACCAGTATCTTCTTTTTCACATCCCCCCAGAAAAGCAGTGAGACCGAGCAATACCACACTTAAAACAAGTTTTATATTGAAAAAATGTTTTCCCATTGTGTTGGGTTCAAAACCAATTAATTATTTGATGGATTTTCGTTGCCCCAAATAACTGAATCTTCCTTAAACTGACGCTGCCAGGCTTGGCGCCACTTCTGAATATCAGCGGCGTTTATAAAGTCTTTAGGTGCCCGCTCTTCTTTTGTCGGTAGTGGTGGAAAAGGGTTATGCGGTTCCTCCTGGTACCAATAGGCGACTGAAGCTAAATCCAGCGTGAGGTTGTTATTATGCCCATGCTCTATACTAAATTCCAGGGACTCATCGAAGTAAACGGGATCGGTAATATGGAAACGATAGGTATGTGTCCTACCCAGCCAGCCAGTGCCATTATTTACCCGCGAAATACCAAAAAATGGATGTTTAAATTTAGTTTTGGGCACCCACGCTGTATTGAAGTAGTCTTCGGTTCCGGTGCCATGCAACGAAGGCGGCCATGATTCTCCATCAATAAAAAACATATCATCTCCTTCACCATACCAAGCCGTGATCGGTGAATGGATATAATAATTCACACCCACAAAATGACCTTTGCCTTCAATGTCGGCAATCATATAATTTCCTTTACCGGTCGTATTTTCTTCCTCCCGCAGATTGTTCGCAATGCCATTAATTTTATCTTTTGTGGATTTGGATGATCCTTCCATGGGATCAGTCAGCTCATGGCGATACTGAGCATGGAAACGTCCCATATTTTTGGGCAGCTCATCCATTGCTACATAATCGATGTAGTAGTAGAATGCCTTGATAGGTTGCCCCGTTTGATTTTCAATTTCGATTCTAGCGTTTTCAGAAAAAGGCATAGTGAAATAACTCGTCAATGCCCGACCACCTCTTGGTGCTGCAGAAAGTGGCATCGTACTGTAGGGATAACTTTCCTCCCAGCCCTGACCAAAAAACGGACCGATAGGAGACTCTACACTTGGCTCCTCTTCCCCATCCCAATACATGCGCAGGATAATATCATTGCGACTTAAGACATTCGGCGGCGGAGCAATGGTAATCCAGATGTGGTTAATTATTCCGGTATCATCAACATCCATAATCGTTCTGGTTTCGCCATCCTTGATGTCTTCGAAACGGTCGCGGTTGGCCCCGCTCGTGTTATAGCTGCTAACCCGTTTGCTCTGGACTTCTTCTTTAACCTTTGCCAAATCCATTAGCATATTCTCGGATTGCTGAGCAAATGCTTGTGAACTGCCTATCCCAAAAACAAGAACAGCAGTAAAAATGTAAAAGCTTATCTTTTTGATTGTGCGGTACATATTGGTTTTCGTTTTGTAGTTTCCAAGATCTATTTCCTACTCATCTAATCCAGCCAAACGAACTGTGAGAAAGCTCCGTTGACGGCCGTATCCCAAACTTCAATTCTGACCCAGTCGCGGCCGGACAGATCTGTTGTAACAGTAAAGTTATCTTCACCAAAAGCTTTTGTCTCGTTAAGGGAAATTCGCTCACGGTAAACCTGTTCACCATCGCCGGATATTATTTCTGCATAATCAAGCGGGAACGTCCAATTAATGCCAAGAGTTATCTCGGCCTCACCATCGCCACTTAATGTCACTTGTTCACCCGATTGCTTGCCATTTACGGTAAACTCCGGCAGTAGAATCTCACCGGTCGTGACAAAAAACTTCCCCTGCTCCACAGCTTCCAGTATCGAAGACCATCCATCTTCATAGTCTGGAAGCTCATCCAGTCGCAGATAATTAACATTCATATGACCATAAACCTCGAAATACGGTTCCAGCTTGAAAAGGTCTGCTTCTCCAAGCATATACTTTTTTTGGCCCCAATTGGCCATATCATTCATCAGATCCAGCGCTCTCACCCCCAACTTGTCTTTTGATAAATCAGCCGGGAGCGATTTCCATGCGGCGCCGATAAAGCGACCGGATTTAAAAAATTCTTCATCCTTATATTTATCGGGATAGCCGGTAGAACCTTTGGTACGGGGATGGGCTGTCCATGCCAGAGCGTTTTCTTCTTTCAACAGCCGCAGCATTTCTTTCTGATTGCCTACTCGATACACCTTTCCATATTCGGGATGTTCCTCTACAAATGGCTGATTTTCACCTCGGTTCATATGCCAATAAACCGGTTCCGGGAAAAAGATCATCCAGTGTCCCCCGAAATGAACATTAGGCTCTTCACCGGGAAGCATCAGAAAGTTACCATCCGAAAGTGCTTCAAATTCGTCGTGCATCATCTGAAGTTGTTCCAATCTCCTGGGGCCGGGATCCCTTGGATTGCCCGACAGGTGAAATTCACCCTGATGCATAATATTAACCCCCAGCTCTCTCATCACTCTTACGTGACCCGGAATCTCCGGCAAGGGCCTGTGATTTATAATGTCGGTGATATGCTCGGTATGAAAGTGACTGGCCATCGTTTTATGTCCCGGCAGTGGCCGGTAAGAATCACCGTTCGTAAAATCTTTCACCTCTTCAAGCACCTGCCCATCTTTTTCGGTACTCAACAGCATGAAGAAACTCAACCGTTGCTCTGTTTCTGGCGGTGCATTAAACCAAGGTACGTAGCGCATGTCTCCCATAAGATCATGCCGTATGCCTATGCCGTACTCCGGAATTAAATCGCGATAATTGCTGCCATACCACGTAAAGTTGAGATTAAAAGCATTATCGAGCGGATAAAAGTATTGGTGCGGCGGTGGAAATACGGCAATACTCCCTCCTTCGCTTTCCCCAATGATGGTCCGGTATTTTACCTCCAGATTGGTGCTTGCATCATCAGCACTCACTTCATGCGATCTAATATGATCTTCCGTATCGGCCCAGAAAATTTCATCCCAGGCAGGATTAGAGTCACTGCTTATTAAACCAGCATCATAAATAATAGCCGTCGAATCTTTTTGTGTACTCATTACCGCTTCGGTCTTCATCAATGGACTTCCATTGTACACCGTTATTTGCAGATGCCCGGAGAACTGCCCCGCCTCAGTCTCTGAAATTTCGATTTTAGTTCGGGACCCGACAGTACGTACTTTCGCATTCTGTTTATCCAACTCCACGGTGTTTTCTTCATAAGGCAAATAAGCCGTCCTGTCGAAAAAGGTATTCCAGCCATTCCTATCTAAATTTCTTTGTCCTTCGGTAAGCACAAAAACCGGATCCAGGTTCGATGCTATTTCAGCAAATGTCTCCCCTTTGGCCAACTGAATACTGTTAAACAACGGCTTTCCCTTATCAAGATTGATCTTGATTTTCCCCTGCTGATTGTCGCCGGTGGGCCAGATAATATCAAGTATGTTTCCACTGACTTCAGCCGTTGCCTCACCATTCTTATCAAAGTCAGAAAGGTCTACTGGAATCTGGGCATACGCTGTGCTACCTATCAACAACAAAATGACGATAGACTTAACAAGTCCTACTGCCCATTTTGAGCTATTTGTTACTAATCGATCTAAAATAGTTTTCTTCATTTTCATAGATTTATAAAATCTATTCTTGTTCGATAGCTGCCGGAGCCTGGAAAATTTCTCTAAGGCGTTCGGCATCAAATTTTGGTTCACGGTCGTAGGTATAAATTCCGTTAACCTCCTGCTCGATATCAGTCAGCTGGGTATAGGTATAACCGGCAATATTGGGATTATTTAGCAACACTTCGGTTAAAGCCTCAATGCGATCCATAACCTGATCAGAGGTTTTGCCATATCCCCAATTCACACGGCGATCACCGGCTTTGTCAGCCTGATCAGTATATTCAGAAGTCCAGAAAATACCCCCGTATTCGTCAACCATATATGGCTGACCGGAATAAGGTGCCGTCAGTTTAGGCTTTTGATTGGGATATCCGCGCCAGGCTTCCTGCGGATTTTCCAGCGAAAGATTTTGATACCGCTCACGAAAACTTTCCGGATTAGGATCATAATCATGGATCGTATAGATATCGGTTTTCACGTGCACGTATCCGCTTGCATCATTAACCGGACGCGTGGGATCAAGAGATTTGGTGATATCATACAGACTCTTTGCAAACATCCGGTAATTATCCAGATCGGCTTCGGCGGCCCGATGCGTTTCATTAAGAGGTGTCCATGCAATTATTGAAGGATGATTACGATCCCGTTTGACAATTTCGGCCCACTCTCGCTTCAGATTTCGTACCCCTTTTTGATTGGTAAATCTTTGAAATTCAATAGATCCCCAGTCGTGAAATTCTCCCCAGGTAAGATATCCCAGCTTATCAGCCCAGTAATGGAACCGCTCCTCAAACACTTTTTCATGCAGACGAGCACCGTGAAAACCAACTTTTTTTGCCAGTTCGATATCCTGTTTCAGAGCTTTATCAGAAGGTGCTGTCCAAATGCCTTCGGGATAAAATCCCTGGTCGAGAACGAGTCGCAGAAAGATCGGCTCATTATTCAGATAAAATTCGTTGCCTTCGATATGAAATTTTCGAAGTCCGGCATAGCTGTCAACCTGATCCACCGCTTGTCCATTCTCTAAAAGCTCAAAATCGATATCATATAAATATGGATTATCAGGACTCCATGCCTGCGGATCTTCAAGCGTAATGGAAACCGGTCCCCCATTTTCCGCAGGCACAGTTTTGGATGTAATACGATCTCCCTCAGGAGAGTTCAATATAATCCTGAAATCATGCTGACGCGTGGCATTATCAAAAACAGGCATAAAGAAAAATGAATCGGAATCAAATTTGGGAACAGTATGGACCGATTCGATATAACTATTTGGACGAGCCTCCAGCCAAACTGTCTGCCAGATACCGGTTACGCGGCTATAGCGACAACAGCGGTAATTATAATAAGTCGGACTCTGTTTCCCGGCCGGCTGTTCGCCATTGCGTATTTCATCCACTGCCTGGACAGTGATATCATTGGTTCCACTACTAAGATGGTCCGTAATTTCAAAGCTGAAAGAACTGCCGGCACCGAGATGTCTTCCCACTTTTTTGCCATTTATCCATACGTTTGCTTCGTAATCGACCGCCCCAAAATGGACGAAAATACGTTCCCTGTTCCAATCTTCGGGAATCTCAAACTCTCGATGATACCAGACAGAAGGCATAAAGTCTTCATTTTCTATGCCTGAAAGTTCACTTTCGGGCGGAAAAGGAACGGTGATTTCCTTATCGAACGGTTCTTCTTTTTGATACCACTCTCTTTCCACACCAGATTTTCCATGATCAAAAGCGAAATCCCATGTCCCGTTCAGATTCTTCCAGCTGGTCCGTTCAAATTGGGGTTTGGGATGCTCGGGTCTCGGTATCTCATCTTCTGCTCTTTGTTGGGCCTGAATCTCTACCGTTGATCCAAGTACAAGCAAAAAAGTTAAAATAACAGCAATACTATTATGGTAAACTGTTTTCATATTCATCTACTTTAAGATTTTCAATTCTACTTACACATCATCCCAGTATTTGGCCTTGGCCGATGAATTGGCGATCATATCCTCAAACCAATTGAGCACTTTCTCTTTTAAATCTTCTGTTATTTCAGGATGGTCTCCGGCCAGATTGATTGTTTCTCCGGGATTATCATAGAGGTTATAAAGTTCGGGGGCACTGCCATCTGTTTCGATCAACAGTTTCCACTTCCCCTGTCGAATTGCTAGATCTTTACGAACTGTGAGTCTTTTCCAATTTCCATTGGGATTAAAATCCGGAGGGCGAATCCACATAACAGGTTCAGCTCTCTGATCCCGGGAGCTGCCGAGCAGTTCTTGGCTCATATCCAGTCCGTCAAATGTTATAGAATTAGGTACTTCGACATCTGCAACAGATAAAAAGGTTGGCGGCAGATCCATCCCAGCTAAAATGGTAGTTTCGTTGCTTGTCCCTTTTGCAGTTTCCTCAATGAACTCTGGTCCCCACACAATAAATGGCTCCCGGATGCCGCCCTCATACAGACTTCCCTTATAGGCACGTAATCCTGCCGTCGAACCTATTTCATCGCTGGGGCCGTTATCACTAGTAAACACGATTAGCGTATTATTTCTCAGCTGCGGATCTTGCCGTATATAATCGATTATCCTTCCCACTTGCATATCCAGATCGCGGATAACGCCCAAATAGTTGGATCGCATTGAGCCGTTCCCCCTTAGCTCGGGCGGTGCTTCGAGCGGAGTATGTACGGCATCAGGCCAAAAATTGATATAGAAGGGGGCTCCGTTCTCATTCGCTTTTTGGATCTCCTCAAGAACTCGGTCTGCATAAATTCGAGGCTGGTTGTGGCGCTTCACCCAGCGGATGTCACCCCGCCCCAGCCGGGCTTGCTTTACACTGTGGAAAAATCGATTGCTGCCATTCCATTCTTTGGTTTCAAATTCAATGCCAAGACGCTCTCCCAATCCTTCAAAAGAGGTAAGCGATGAATTAAAGCCAAACTCGCTGATTAATGGAGCGCCCTCCACTTCTCGTTGTCCACCCATGTGCCATTTGCCGACATGGGCTGTGTAATAACCATCGTTCTGCAGAATCCGGGCCAAACTGGGAGCATTTACATCCAAGTAATGCGCCATTCCCCTGTTAATATTTCTGGCACTGTCGGCCAGGAAAGAAGTGATATTCCACCGCAGCGGATACTGACCGGTAGTAACTGCTACACGCGAAGGAGAGCAGATGGGAGAATTGACATAAAAATTGGTGAAGCGTATTCCTTCTTCAGCCAGCCGGTCTATGTTTGGGGTACGAACGGCGGCATTTCCATAGGCCGGCAAATCGCCGTAGCCCATATCATCGACAAATATGAATAATATATTCGGCTGGTCGGAGTATCTATCTGCTTCTTGATTCCGGTCGCAACTTCCGGCAAATAGTATGCTCAGTATGATTATAAAGATAACCCTGCTCATATCACCTGGATTTGTTTTTAACCTTTTGCAACAACTGCCGCATCTCTTTCAGCTTTTCGGGATATTCGTCGGCCAGATTGGTTGTTTCTTTTGGATCTTCCTGCAAGTTAAAAAGGTATTCGTTGGTGTCCAGTGGTTCTACGTTTAACGGAGTATCTCCTAGGTTATGTCGGTTATAAGCCCAATCAGATCGTTCTCCGGCTTCAATGTATTTCCATGGTCCTTTCCGTAGGGCTAGTCCATCACTTGACTGCTGAACAAGGTGTTCTCGGCCTTGCGATGATTCGCCCAGCAGTGCCGGAAGTACATTTTGGGAATCAAGCTGATCGTTATTGGGAAAGTCTGCTCCTACCAGCTCTGCAATGGACGCTAACAAATCCACCTGACTAATGAGGGCACCCGACTCCATTCCCTTTGCTATGCCATTAGGCCAGCTAATGATGGTGGGCATTCGCGTGCCGCCTTCATAGGCAATATATTTTCCTCCCTCGAAACGTCCGCTGGGATCGTGGCCATTATGATCTTCCAGTGCCCCATCTTCGTAACCGTCGTGAAATACCGGTCCGTTATCGCTCGAAAAAAGTATTAAAGTCTCGTCTCGGATTCCCTGTTTTTCCAGCATACTGATTACTTGCCCCACGACCCAATCCAGTTCGTGAATAGAATCGCCGCGCAAACCGTTTTCACTTGAACCTACGAAGTCTGGATGCGGTATTCGGGCAACATGGTTTTGATGCATCGACAAGAAGAGAAAAAATGGCGAATCTTGATCTTCGTTAATAAAAGCTTTCGACTTGTTTACAAAAGTAGAAGCCATCTGCTCATCATCCCACCAGGCTGATTGCCCACCGGCTTGGTACCCAATGCGGCTTACCCCGTTGACAATCGTCCCGGAATGCTGTGCATCTGCAGGATACCGCAACTCTTCGGGATGGGTGTGCCCGGATGGTAAATTACCCACCAGCGGTTGTGGTACTTTGGGGGTTGCTTCTTTATCCTTACCAAAAGATTCTTCTTGGTAGTCATGATGTCCCTCTTTGGGGTATGCTACACGCAGAGAATCGGCCTCATCCAATTGATATACTTCACGTCCATCAACAAAAACTGTTGGCACCCGATCGTTGGTTACCGGCAAAATAAATGATTCGTCAAAACCAGCCTCGAGCGGACCCGGGGCAATTTGGCCATTCCAGTTAATGGATTCCCCTTCGGGTCCCAGTCCCAAATGCCATTTCCCAACAATTGAAGTATGGTATCCCGTTTTGCTGAGAACTGAAGCCAATGTTTGCTGGTCTTCTCTGATTATCATGGGATCTTCGGCAGAGAGAATCCCCGCGCTCTCATGCCGGAACGCATATCGGCCGGTAAGTAAGGAATAGCGACTGGGTGTACACATGGCCGAGGTTGCATAGGCATTGGTAAATTGAATCCCTTCTTCGGCCAACTTATCAATATTAGGTGTCTGGATTTTTTCCGCCCCGTAAGCACCAATATCCCCATAGCCAACATCATCGGCATAAAATATTATGATATTAGGTTTTGTATTGCCCCCAACTTCTTTTTCAGAACATCCGGACAGAAAAAACAATACACCCAAAACAATTCCCACAATAAAATAAGATGGGCGAAAGTCTCTTCCGGATAAATTGCCACAAAATAGATTTTCCGTATTCATTAAACTGATATTTCGGTGGTTACTCTTCGGAATCTTCCAAAATGGCTTGAAAATCCTCTATCCAGGCATAATTAAACTGATCTTGCCCCGTTTCCGGATCAGAAACTACGGTTCGATTGCCAAATAGCCCGTTTAAAATCCATGGATCGGTATTGACGGTAAAATCCTGGTTAAACGGGTAACTCTGTCGCAGTGCGTAGGTAGCTATATGAAACTCATCATAACTTTTGAACCGCTGGAAAGCATTCCATATATATCTTTTGCGATTTTCAAACCAATAACTGCTGCTCAAAAAATCAACCCATTCCTGTCGTGGAACGTTATTTTTTAAGGCGCTGTCAAGATATTGGTAATTCTGCATATCAGGATCGTATCCATACTCATTAGCAAAGTCTTCGGGAATGTTTTCATCCGTTTTGGTACGGAAATGATCTTTCAGTGAAAATTCACTGATCAGAACTTTTTGGTTTTCATTAATACGATGAGTGGTATAATCCAGAAAATCATTTATTTGATCTATACCCGCATGATGGATATGTACATCAACGCCGGCTACCCAAGAGTTGCTGTTTGCAAAAGAGAACATCTTATTGGCGGTTTCTGTTCTCCATCCATCCAAATAGAGATTGTTAAAAGCTCCTACATAAATCGGAATATCATGATTGTTGTTCTCTCGGTAATTGTTGATATAATGTCCTATCTCTTCATAAAAATCGATAAGCTGGTCTCCTCTTTCATCAGGCTTAGACTCAATAAAAGGTTCATTGCCAATAACAATAATATCAGTATAAGTCCAAATTTTATTCAGCAGTTTCTCCAGATAAGCTTTATAGTCGTCCATTTCGCTGCTGCCCGGTTCGGGAAAACTTCTGTTTCTAAAATTCCACTTGATACTGAGTATATTTTTATATCCCTCTTCACTTACCTTAATGTAATTTTGAATCCGATCGTCGTTGTCAATGTTGGCCTCATCGGGATACAACTGAAAGAAATCCAGAAAGCCGCGTACCCAAGTAGTACCTGATCGATCAATGTTATTAAACTTCATCAGGTTGTACTGCCCGTTCACATTAATACCTATCTCTTGCGCTGGCGGCGACACTTCTTCGGGCGGATTTTGTTCTTCCTCCTCTGATGAATTGGTTGGATTGTCATTACAAGCAGAAGATACTATTGCGAGGGAAATCAAAAAAAACAATATGAGGAAATAGCTATGTCGCATATACCTACGTCAATATAAACCAGTATTATTTTATCTGCATATTGGATATGAAGCTGACCTTTTTTAACAACTCCGGAAATAAATATCCACTTATAAAAAAGAAGGAAGCCGAAGAATATTTCCTTTTCGGCTTCCTTCTAATACATCATCCCGTTCTGCTATTCAACTCAAACTTAGTAACCCTCATTCTGATCGAGAGCAGGATTTGCATCAATTGCAGACTGTGGAAGCGGATAGTAAGCACGGTATTCCGCAGCATTTTCGATACCACGATCCTGCGCATTCTGGACATATCGATTGTGTCTCAGCAGATCTTGTCTTCTGGTACCTTCTGTATAGAATTCCCACTTACGCTCATTCAGAATGTGATTTCTAAGTTCCTCTTTTGAGTTAAAATCAGTCAGTGACACATTGTCCGGACCTGTCAGTCCAGCTCTGTCCCTGATTTGATTAATCAGATTGATAGATTCCTGATTAGGACCGTCGAGTTCATTCAGCGCCTCTGCTCTGGCAAGTAAAATGTGGGCGTACCGAACTTCTGGTACATCGTTGCCATGCAGGTTACCGTTTGCATTCGGGTCCGGCCACCATCTGAATGCACGAGTGGCATCATTATAATCCTGTCTGAGATTAACCGTATCACCAGCCTGATTAACATATTCTACAAGAATTGGTTCTTGGCGCAAATCACCATCTTCAAAAGACTCATAGAAAGAATCTAAAAGACGATACTGCGATGCCCAGTTGTTCCAGTTTGACTGCATTACCAGCCCTTTTGCTGGCCACTCCTGGAATCCCCATGGGAAAGCAGCATTCATATAATTTTGTCCATTAGGACCTCCCGGGCCCTGTGGATGTGCTGTATTGAGCAGCATCATTTCTCTGTTGCCGTGATTCTGTGCTTTCAACAAACCTTCATAATCCGGAAACAGTTCATAATAGCCTAAGTCAATAACGTCTTGGGCCATATCAGCAGCTTTCTGCCACTGTCTTGAATTAAGGTAGAACCTCGTCAAAAGTCCCATGGCACTTCCCTTTGTTGCCCGACCGTAGTTTGGAGCATTGCCGGGATCAGGCAGATTGGGTATAGCAGCTACCAACTCATCTTCGATAAACTGTTCGAACTCCTCTTCATCGGCTCTGGACATCTCTACTGGATCCTGGGTACTCGTTCTCAGAGGCGTAGGGCCAAAGTAAATATAATTCCGATAATAGGCCCATGCCCGCAGAAAACGAGCTTCAGCAATATATGCCTCTTTTTGAGATTCAGGAATTGCTTCAACATCTCCAACATTCTCGAGAAGAATATTGGCATCCCTTACCGTATTATAACTTTTATTGTAGATAAGATTAAAAAGACCCATCGACGGATCCCAGGTCCAGTTTATAAACCGGACAGCCGCTCTGTTTTCGCCACCCCCGGTCTGCCAGGAGATATCGGTAGGCCATTCTTCTACATTGTTCCATCTTGCTCTGCCGGGCCATGTAATAGAACCGTAGGCCGAAACCAAGACCGATTCTATACCTTCCTGAGACGATAACACATTGTCTGGTGCCAATTGAGAATGTGCCTGTTCCTCTAACGGATTTTCACAACCCAGTAGTAGTGTCAATAAACCAACTAAGAGTACAATCGTAAGATATTTTGTTGTCTTCATAACAAGTTTCCCTTTGTCTTTAATAATATTCGTCAACATAATATTGGACTATCCTATAATCCCAATTTTACGCCCAGTTGAACTTTTCTTGCCAACGGATACGCATTGTAATCAATACGCGCATTAGGATCTCCACCAGGGTTTTGAGCCGGGTTAAATCCTGTATAATTGCTCCATGTTTTCAAGTTAACTCCAGTTACATAAATCTGAGCTGACCGCAAGAATCCCTTCACTAGATCCGGTGATAAGCTATAGCTTAACTGTACGTTCTTTAACCTGATATATGAGGCATCTTCCACAGTTCGTGAATTCACCACCTGTTCTCCATGAACATCTGTATTCACAAATGATGGGTATTTTTCAGATGGATTATCTGGGGTCCACCTGTTTAAATACGGTTCAGCCAATTTATTTCGGCGTAATTGAACCGGGAAGTAGGTATCAACCAAGTTGTTGTTAAGCATTTTAACTCCCTGGCTACCTTCAATCATCACACTTAATTGAAAGTTTTTATATGAGAACTTGTTGCCTAACGAAATCGTAAAGTCAGGAAAAGAATCTCCCAGATATACTCGATCATCAGCATTGATTACACTATCTTGGTTCTGATCGGCAAATTTTAGATTGCCAGGCTGAACATTTTCTTGTGTGGTAGTAAAATCATCATCAGTTTGCCAGACTCCCTCAACCTTATATCCATAATAAGAGCGGAGAGGTAATCCCTCTCGGATAAGGAAGAACTGATTGGTAAATCCGGCATTTCCACTGATTATTTCTTCAATCGGGCCTAAATCGGTTACTTCATTATTTATAGTGGAAAAACTTATATCGGTAGTCCAAAGCAAGTTGTTTTTTGATACATTTCTGGTCTGCAACTCAACTTCAAAACCGTTATTAGCAATGCTCCCTACATTTTGGATCTGGGAACTAAATCCGGTCTCCTGCGGCAGCGGCATAGCCATTAACATATCACGAGTGGTTTGCTGAAAATAGTCAAAACTACCGCTGATACGACCGTTAAAAAGCGAAAAATCTATACCAGCATCCCATTGTTCGGTAGTCTCCCACTTGATATCAGGATTAGCAAGCCGAGCAGGTGATAATCCTACACGTTGCTCTCCATCCCAAATGGCCATTCCACCGGGGTTGAATGTGGTAGTTGACAGCAGATTTCCGATAGCTTGATTACCTGTTTGTCCCCAACTAACCCGAGGCTTCAATTCACTTATGAAATCTATGTCTTCGATAAATGGTTCCTCCCCTAATTGCCAGGCCAGTGCAAAAGATGGAAAGTATCCAAACTTATTATTTTCACCGAACCTTGTGGACCCATCAGCTCGAAATGTGGCCGTTACCATATATTTATCGTTATAAGTATAATTGACTCTACCAAATGCAGATAACAGCCTGTTGGTAGCTCTGTTGCTGTTGATGTCATACGTTTCCGGGTCTCCCAGACTCATATTATCCGTTCCCGTAGCATCAGTAGCAAAATTTTCTGCCGATAAAAAGGTTCCGGTATCCTGGAAGTATTGGGTTTCAACTCCGCCTAATAAGTTCAGGTCATGGTTCTCAGCAAATGTATTTTCATAACGTATTGTACCGTCAACAAAATAATTCTGATCCTGATTGGGATTAATACTAGCTGAACCTCCTGCAGCTCTTCCAAACTGGGTAAGACGGCTGATATAAGTATCATTACGAACATTCATGAAATCGAACCCGGCATTAAGCCTTACACTTAAATTCGGTAATACCATGTATTCTCCGAATATAGAACCTGCAAATGCATTTCGTACGGAAGTCCGCCGCTCACCTTCAAGAATTGCTACGGGATTATTTATAGTCAGGTCGTCACTTTCATAGAAAGTACCGTCCGAATTTCTAACTGGTTGTGTCGGATCAAAGAACATTGCCGAATAGACCGCACCTGCGTTTTCATTCAGTCCAAATCTTACTGGCGCGTTATTATCTTCGATATGATTAACATTAAGTCGGGTTCCGAATTCAAAATTCTCTGCGCCCGAATAGTTTAAATTAATTCGTCCGCCATAACGCTGAAATTCAGAATTTTTGACAGTACCATCCTCATTGGTAAGGTTCATTGATACATAATAATTCAGATCCTCATCCCCACCGCTAAAAGAAAGGGAATGATACTGTTCTATAGCCCCTCGATTAAAAATTCGGTCCTGCCAGTCGGTTTCTGCACCAGTACTTTCTACCCGCTGATCTTCCTCATATTGATCATTGGGGTCGGCTTCAATAATGTCATTAATTACCGTTTGATATTCACCCGGACTCAATAAATCGAGGCTTCTAACAGGATAATTCATACCGGCATAAGTGTGATAGTCAACCTGTAAAGGTCCATCTCGGCCACTTTTCGTCGTCACCATAACAACACCACCTGCTGCCCGGGCTCCATAAATAGCCGTGGCCGAAGCATCTTTAAGAACCTCAATCGATTCAATATTATCAGGATTAAATGTTCTCAACCCACCTGGCATCGGTGATCCGTCAACCACCCACAATGGTGAAGTACCGGCATTAATTGAGGATGCTCCCCTAATACTGACAGATAATCCACCTCCTGGAGCACCAGTATTTTCTACTACCCGAACTCCAGACATTTTGGCTTGTATCAGTGACTGTATCGAACCACTTTCTCCCGGATTAAACTCACTGGCAGACACCGAAGAAACAGATCCTGTTAAATCACGTCTTTGTACAGAACCATAACCAATGACGACAACTTCATCTCCCCGTAAAGTGGAAGGTGTCATCTGTACATCGACTTGAGTCCGGCCATCTATAGCCACTTCCCTTTCTTCGAAACCTACAAAAGAGAAAACAAGCGTATCCGATAAACTCGGCACCATTAAGCTATATTCGCCGTCCGGATTGGTAGATGTACCCTGAGAAGTACCTTTGATTACAATATTTACTCCAGGTAACGTGTTCCCTGTTTCAGCATTCATCACCGTTCCCGTAACCTCAGTTTGCTGTGCTTCAGTTAAATTGTAACTGGTTACAAGAAATAGTGCACACAATAGAGTAGTTAGTAAAGTTTTATTCATAACAGTGTATCCCTATTTATTATTAAAAGAAAATGAGCTGTTAATTTTTCCCCACATTTCTCAACTATTTATAAGCCGAAGAGAACAATACCCAAATTTTCTTCGGTTGTTATATAACCAATGCTTAAAAATATTAGCATGTTATCGTTAACACTCTTCAATCAAAATAACACTTTATAAATTCTTTTCAAGTATTATCTGCTTTTCGTATTAATTGTGGATAATGAAAGATTTTCAACCCTGCTGATTTTCTATCCAAAAAGAATGGTAAAACACTGCACAACTTAGCTTTATTCTCATTAGCTGTTCGCTTGTTATGTTATATAGTGAAAGTACCCAAGAACGTTATCTCAAAATCTAACTCTCATTTTAAATACCAAGGCTTACCAATCTCATATCAGTACCGTCAAAATGCAGAGGAGATACGAACTTGGTTGGTTTAATAATGTGAGATTTTAATAACCATGAAAAATATTGTACGTGATCTATCATTGATATTTTATAAAGTTATTAGATCCCTACTTCGAAGCCGGCTTGGCCTCTTCTTCAGTTTCCGGCATCCACACACTCATATTGTCGGGTCCCCTGTTATTCCAGGCATAGTACGGAATTGCTGTAAAGGTGGTCTCCCTAGCCTGTCGCCCGTTTGATGTTTGCCAGAAACTCTTGGCAGGACCTTTCAAAACATGTACACCTTTAAGTAGATCAGTTTTCTCCTCAACAGAGATCTCTGCATTTCGATCAATTATCAAGTTATCGACATGTCCATTATTATCTTTGCCTTCAAGAGCATAAACCAACGGTCCCCGCTGCAGCGCCAGACGATTGCGATCAGCTTCTACTTTTTCATTTGCTTTCACTTTTCGCACAGGCATGGGTAAATCAATTGAAACTTTATCCCCCTGTTTCCATTCTTTAGAGATAACGGCATATCCATTTTCCATATTAGGCTCAATCGTTTCTCCATTCACGCGAAATTCAGGAACTTCTTCAATTTCTTGGCTGAAGTGATAGAGATCACCGGGCACTGCTTCATTTCGCGCCCAACCAGGGACACGGACCATGAGTTCAAATGTCCCCGCTTCTTCTGGATTAATCTCTATCTCAATATCACCGCTCCATGGATAATTGGTGTTCTGTACGATCTGTACATTGTGATTCTGAAGATTTATTTCTGCCTCATTAGCCAGAAAGAGATTTACATACAGCTGATCTTCTTTCTTGGCGTAAACATATCCCGGTACCGAAGGAGTAAATCGAGAAGTGTTCGAAGGACAGCATGCCACGCCAAACCATTCCTTGCGTTCATCTTGTCCATCGGAAGCCAGCGGATTGGGATAGAAAAAGCGATCACCTTCCAGAGAAACACCTGAAATTACGCCGTTATAAAGCGTACGTTCGAGCACATCATAATATTTGGCATCTCCTTTCAGCAGAAACATGCGATGATTCCAAAATACGTTGGCAATCGATGCACAAGTTTCGGCATAGGCCGACATATTGGGCAGCTGGTAGCTTTCGCCAAAAGCTTCGCCCTGGCTCGTAGCTCCTACCCCGCCGGTGATATACATCTTAGTATTTACGACATCATCCCAAAGCTTATCCAGGGCAGACTCGTAATCATCAGCCTTTTTTAGTGCTGCAATATCAACCATGGATGAGAACATATATCCGGCTCTGACGGCATGACCTACGGCTTCTTCCTGTTCAACCACAGGCTTATGATCCTGGGCATAACTTCGTCCCTCTTCTTCGGGATGCTTAAATTTACCCCGTTGATCAAGGAAAAACTTAGACAGATCCAGATACTTCTCATCCCCGGTCACACGGTAAAGTTTGACGAGTCCAATTTCTATCTCTTGGTGTCCGGGTACTTCTTTCAGCTTATTCGGCCCAAACTCTTTAGCAACCAGATCAGCGGCCTTAGTAGCTACGTTCAGCAAATCTTTCTTACCAGTGGCTCGGTAATGAGCTACGGCTGCTTCAAACATGTGTCCCAGATTATAGAGTTCATGGCTGCCCTCACGGACCATCTCCCATCGCTTATCCCCCACTTTTCTTATGTAATTAACTTTTTTAGCGCTGTCGCCCAAGATAGTTCGGACGGTATATAAGTATCCATCCTCTTCTTGTGCTTCGCTGATATAGTGGACCAGCGTATCCAATTGTGCTTCCAATTCTTCATCGGGATAGGTCTGAAGACTGTAAGAAACACCTTCAACAATTTTAAAGACATCACTATCATCAAATCTGAAACGCGAATTAAAAGTACCTTCTTCTACCCCTCCAGCTACTTTAAAGTTTTTAATGCGGCCCGTTTCTCTGGATTTCTCAATCGCAATGGGGATGGTCTTTTTGTAATTTCGTTTGATACGCGGCCCCCAGAAATTATCAGTGACCTTTACCGACGTAAATTCTACCGGCTCTACGGGATAATCTGCCTCCTCGGCATTGGTACAGCCTGACATTAAGAGTAAGCCGACCACTGAAATAACCAAGAAAACATATAAAAGGTGAAAGTTTTGGGGCAAAATCGATCTTTTCTTTAAAAATGAGAGAGCTTTCATTGCAAGTTAGAAATTAAGTTATATCGGTTTCTTTGTCTTTATCTTTCAAATATTCGTAATAATCATTCAGTTGAATGCCCCACCCAATCTGGTTCCTTAATATTTTTACTCGACTACCGGGAATTGAGAGATACGAAGCGTAGTAGCACCGTATGGTACCAGCGTAATTTTTTCTGCCGGCACCTTCTTTGTGCCGGGATCTTGTCCATATCGTTTCTGATCGCTAACGGGCAGTGGTCCTGCAGAATGTTTGTACATTGTCCACTCTTTTACAGGTTTGCCCTTGGTCTCCAGTTTTATCGGCACATTTTCCAGATTCCAGGGATATTCACCAGACTTACTTTCATCATAAACCAGCTCAAAATCTTTTTCATTAATGATATCTTCGGGAATTCCATAATTCCACGGACCCTTCGGATAGACTTCTTTATAGGGATACTGAATGCGCCAATTTCCCTTTTCGGCAGGCTTTTCTTGCCACTGCTCATCAATTTTAAGGGCGTAAACCAGCGGGCCACGTTCAATGCCAGCTGACATCTCAGCCCATCGACTTGTACGAATTTCCATTGGCAACTGCAGAGTAATAGTATCCCCTGGTGACCAGATACGATCGATCGTTACCATTTGCCCTTCGCTATGTTCTTTAACCTGATTCCAGGACCTGCCATTAATTTGAATATTAGCCGTTTCCGCCCATTGCGGGATACGCAGCTTGAACGGAAATTCAACGCGATCTGAACTTTGTACTGTAAAGTTAATTGTATCATCAAAAGGATAATCGGTCTCCTCAACTACGGTGATTTCCGTACCGTCTCCCACTTTGGCCGTCACTTCACTGGAGGAATAAATCATGGCCGCAAGACCGTTATCGGCTGTAGCATACCACAGGTTCTGGACCAACTTCGGCCATCCCTGATGCATATTCGTAGTACAGCAGGGATATCCCGTCAGCACTCCGTAGCAGAGCTGGGCATTGGCATCATTAAAGAAGTTGCGGATCTTGTGTGATACCTCAATCTGATTGGGCTGTTGAAAATACTGACGAGTCTTATACTCATCATCGTGCTGTGTAGGCAAAGCATTAAATGCCACTTTCTCCAGGTAATCGGCAAAATAGGTATCGCCGGTAATGCGGGTAATTTGTTCAAAGGAATACATCATTTCCACAACCGTACACAGTTCTGTGCCTTGTGTCGGATTGTTGCCGTGGAGATTTTCATCAGCGCCGTATAGCCCTGTGACAAACCCATGCACATCCTTGAGATCTTGCAGCCCTTCCCGGACAGACTGTATTGCATTTGCATCCTTATTTTTTTGATAGTAGATGACCGGAGCCTTAAGTCCCATCGCAAGATTTACAGTATGTAATTTCGGTACAGGATTTAATTTAGCGATAATTCCGTTGTTGAAGACTTTTTCCCAATCGTATGTTTGCGAATAAATAAGATCACCAAGTTCCAAGAGAAACTTATCCCCGGTGTGATTGTACAGCCAATACGCAATCAGCAGATTGTCGGCCCCGCGTCGGTTGCCCCAGTACGACCAGTTATCAAGCGGCTGGTTAGGCAAATGTTTCAGCTGATAGCGAAAATAGTTCGTCATCAGATCGAGTACCCGACCATCCCCAGTAGCCATATAATACTGTTTGAGAACCTTCAGCATCACCATTTTGGGCCACCAATCTCTGCGCGGGCCTTCCTGCACACCCCGTCGATCCTCGGGCGGATCACTCTCAAAAGGAATGGGACCAAAATATCCATCATCCTGCTGGTTGTTAATACTCCACTCTATCCACGGCTGTACTTTATCCTTCAGCTTTTGATCATCCAACAAATAAGCCAGCGGCAACAGCCCATCCAGCCAGTATGGACCGCGCTCCCAGCCATCCCCATCACCGCCGAGCCATCCATTAGTAGGACCGACTACTTCGGTGTAAATTTCATCAAGGTGTCCGGTTAATCCATCCCTCTGCCTTTTAAGTTGCTCATGCAACCAGCCTTTAGGCTTTATTGCCCCAATAGGAAGTTCTGCATAGGGTTTATTCCTTAACGGTGAGCGATTAGAAACATAAAAATCATTCGAACTTTGAGGTTCGATAACCCTAGCAGCATTGTTATTCGTAGTTTCTTTCCCCAAAAAAGTTAAACCACTCATCAGTCCGAATCCAGAGCCCGCGATACTTTCTATGAATTTTTTTCGATCCATGGCTGTAATATTTCAGAAGTTTTTTGTTTATAAATGTAGCGCTGTCAAACCCAACGCTAGAAAGCGTTGTGAACCTAATTTTTCCAGCGGCTAGACTGCCGTTCAAGTGCATTCATTTCTGTCTCAGCGCCTTTGTCGCCCTGTTGATCCATCCAGTGATCAAGCTTTTTCTTAAGACTTTGCCTAACCGAATCATAAGCCGGGTCATCAGCTACATTATGAAGTTCAAACGGATCCTTTCGTAGATCGTATAATTCAAATTCGGGACGATTTTTATACATTTGAACCCGCTTTTGGGCAAACGGATTTCCCTCCTCGGCTTTAAGTTCCCAAGATTCAAAAGGTCCATATCCACCGGTCACCAGATTGGAAAATTCATTCTCATGATTCACGTTCCAAATGAGGCGAAAGTTTTTAGATCTTATGCTTCGAATACCATAAGCCTCAGGCCCGTTATAAATCCCTTTTGACGTCTGAACGCTAAACGCATAGTCATTATGCTGGGTTTGGTTGCCCTTTAAGACCCGCAAAAAGCTATTCCCATCAAAATCATGTTCTTCAGGGTCCCCTCCTATAGCATCAATTAATGTAGGTACAATATCTACATATTGGATAATGGCATCAGATTTTTCTCCGCCAGCAATCACACCCGGCCAACGAAAAATGGCACCCGAACGAACTCCGGTATCGTAGGATGTCCATTTGCTATGCGGCAGGTGAGATCCCTGCTCGGTAAGAAATATGACAATCGTATTTTCCTCTTGCCCGGTTTCCTTAAGGTGCTGGAGCACAGTACCCACTTGATTATCCAAATAGGAAATTTCTGCATAATATCTGGTCATTGCTTCCCTGGTTTCCGGTGTGTCCACAATATAGGGGGGCAGGTCGAGCTCATCCGGATCATAAGGAAAAGGATTACCTCTATTCCATGGGCCATGTGGTTGATTTGAAGCTACAACCAAACTCCATGGTTTTGATTTATTTTCCTCAAAGAATGATCTGACTTTACTCAAGTCTAAATCCACTCCCTTACCACCATCGTGATGCCGACCGCCTAAAAACTCGAATGGGAAATTCTCTTTGGGAGCTTCATGTCTTTTACCTATTAATGCTGTCCGATAGTCAAAATCATTTAAATAGTGAGGCAGGCTCTGTATATCCGAATAAACTTTACTGTGATTGGGATGAGCACCATTACGCACAGGATGAATACCGGTGTACAAACTCATTCTGGTTGGTGCACACATGGGTGATGAGTTAAAAGCATGATCAAAAGAGATCCCCTGTGCTCGAAGCTGGTCCAGATTCGGAGTGCTTATCTGATCGTTATTCATATCATGATAAGTCATATCATCAGCCATGAACAGAAGGATATTAGGAAGGTCATCGCCACCTTGTTCGGAATCGGATGTATTTTGAAATTTATATGAGGTTGTTGCTAATAAAGAAATAAGCAGCAACGGAACAGAAATTATTTTTACGAATAGCCTATTCATCTTAAAGTGCTTGAGCATATTATCGTACATGTTAAGTGACAAGAAGTCTTGACATAAAAATTTAACTATCAAAGTATGTAATTTTGATAGAATAATAATCAAAACCCCGGACCAATAGGCACCGGGTCATCAATCAACATTTCATAAAATGATGTACTTAATCAATCTTTCAAATTTAAAAACTAATTACCATCCGGGATTTTGCGGCAGGTTTTCGTTTTTGTAAATCTCTGATTGTGGAATTGGATACAGGTACATGCGATCATCCCAAACCCAATTAATCAGACCTCTACATCAACAGAATCCTCTTTTTAACCTATTTTTGTCCCGGGCGTGGAAGAATATAGGTTCTGTTAGCTTCGTCGATAAACAACTGGCGTAATTCTTTTACTATTTTCGGATGATGCTGTGAGAGATCATAAATTTCGCTTCGATCTTCATCAATGTTATATAATTTCCACTTGGGATTATCAGCTATTCCCTGATTATTCATTACATCTTTTCCAACCAGTTTCCACTTTCCTTTACGAATAGCCGCGTTACCAGTATGCTCAAAGACAAACGATCGTTCTTCTAATTCTTCTCCGTTAACTACAGGCACCAAACTTAGACCTTCTAAAGGAGTGATTTCATTGCCATCATATCGTTTGGGATAATCGGCACCTGCTACATCATAAATAGTAGCTGTTATATCAAATAGAAAACCAGGTTGACGGCGGATTGCCCCATGAACATCTTCTTTAAACCTTTCAGGCCAATGCATGATTAAAGGCGTTCCCACACCCCCTTCATAAGCATAATGCTTATATTCGCTCCAGGGAGTATTAGAAACATTTGCCCAGCCAGAACCATATGCAATACCAGTTCCGGGACCACCCATTTTTTCAAGCTCTTCACCCTCGTAAAGTTTACTGGGGAGGCCGGGAGTACCAGCACCTATTCCCTGCCCTCTTCTGTTTTTTGGGGCTAAAATTTCCTCTGTAAGATCAAATCCATATGGACCCCATTCGGCATCGGCTCCGTTATCACTTAGGAATATAATCAGCGTGTTATCCAGTTCCCCAGTATCCTCTAAATGCTGAATAATCCGTCCAATTCCATCATCCATATTATCTACCATGCCGGCATATACTGCCATTCGACGAGCAAGATCTTTCTGTCGTTTTTCGGGAATTTCGGACCATGCCAGATTTCTTTCCAAACTTCCGGGTACGCCATGATCTTCGGCAACATCAGGTCTGGGAATAGAACTTCTAGGGGACAGCTCAGTATCTTCGGGAATAATACCAATACGTTTCATCCGGGCCAGCCGTTCTTGCCTTAATACATCCCAACCGTCTTTATATTTATCTTTATACTTGTTGATATATTTCTCTGGCGCTTGAATTGGAAAATGAGGAGCCTGATGCGAAACAAATGTAAACCAGGGCTTGTCAGGTGCTTCTTCTTGTGACTGTTTAATAAACTCTATTGCAAGATGAGAAAATGCATCCGAAGCGAAGAATTCTCCTTCCTCAAATTCAGGTTCTGGTCGGTCTTCAGGTAATCGCACCATC
Organism: uncultured Balneolaceae bacterium; assembly: GCA_964490705.1. Taxonomy (GTDB): domain Bacteria; phylum Bacteroidota; class Rhodothermia; order Balneolales; family Balneolaceae; genus Fodinibius. The sequence goes on from CAZBCG010000004.1 coordinate 220,871, forward strand.
ATTTCCGGCTCCCAGGCGTTGGCTCCATAACCGTGGGTAAATCCGTAAAATTCGTCAAAACCTTGCTTAGTAGGTACAGGATCATTGACATGCCATTTACCGGTCATGTAAGTATTATATCCTGCTTCTTTTAATACTTCAGCAATTGTAACCGTATTATCCTGTAAACGCCCACGATAACCCTGTGGATTATCTTCTTTACCATCTCCGGCAAAGAAACCTATACCCGCCTGATGCGGATACAGCCCGGTTAGCAAAGAAGCCCGTGAAGGACTACAGCGCGCACTGTTATATAGTTGCGTAAAGCGAACTCCATTATCAGCCAACTGATCAAGGTTTGGCGTCTGAATTTCACCTCCATAGCTTCCGAGATCAGAATATCCAAGATCATCGGCCATGATCAAAAGAACATTCGGTTTCTCTTCTTGAGCTAAGGCATGTTGACCTATTCCAATGGTCAATAAAAGAATAACAGTACTAAAAACTACTTTTACTTCCCTCATTCTGTGAGTATATGATTTAAAGTTTCCGGGACTTTTTAAATTGATAGTATTTTATATAGACAAAATTGTTATTCCTCTTCGGGGAAAAATTCAACCTCATATTTTTCCTGCAGTTCATTAATCCTTTCTTTAAGACGCTCTCGAACATCAAAATATTCCGGATCATCATAAACACTTTGCAACTGCTCGGGATCTTCCTTCAGATCAAAAAGTTCCCATTCATCTTCTTCGTAATTTCTTCGTAATAATGTGCAAGTGTATATCTGTCAGTACGAATCCCGTAGTGTTTTGCTACGCTGTGAACTCGCGGCGGACCTTCATAATAGTGATAATAAACGGCATCGCGCCATTCTCCGGAATGCTCTTTTTTAAGTAGAGGAACCAGTGACTTTCCCTGCGCCTTTTTGGAAATTTCGGCACCTCCCAAATTAAATATTGTTGGAGCCAGATCCAGATTTTGAACCAACTCTTTTTTAACAGATTCAGCATCAATACACAGATCGAAATTATTTGAAAACACAATAAATAAGAACGATGGGGTACCAATACATAAATGTTATCGACAATATACCGATTGCCAAAAGAACAAAATTAACTAAATAATCAGGAATATCGTTATAAAAAAATAAGACGCACAAAGGCTCAAATATGAAGATCAATTATTTGGCTTACAGCCGCAAGAAGCCCTTATTTTCAGTGTTGTCAGAACTTCAATATTCTCTGTCGGCTCATCAGGATCGTCAATGGTTTGAATCAATTTTTGTGCAGCTCGTTTTCCCACTTTATAGGCAGGTTGGTGAATAGTGGTAAGCGGAACGTCCAACAGTGGCGCTCGAATATCATCCGTAAAGCCCACAATGGCGATATCATCAGGTATAGAAAGTTTGGCTTCTTTGATAGCTTGAATAGCACCGATAGCCGAAGGGTCGTTAACAGAAACAACAGCTTCAGGATAATCGGATTTGGGCAGTGATAAAAGCTCTTTCATTGCCTCATATCCCCTTTCTTCTTGAAATCCCGCTTCAATAATCCAATCTTCTCGAAGCGAAATATCGTGAGCTCGCAGCGCATCCTTGTATCCCTCTAATCGCTCCTTCCCAATCGAAACGTGAGGACCACTCAGGTGAGCAATTTTAGTAAATCCATGAGCATTAATAAGATGCTCTGTAATCTGTTTCGAACTGCTTCGGTCATTAACGCTGACGCAGCTGGCACCTATATTTTCAATACAACGGTCAAAGAATACGACTTTTGTTCCGGAGTTAATGAGATCTTTGTAAAAAGAAAAATCATCGGTTGTTTGAGAAGAGGATATCAAAATACCGTCAACACGCTTAGAACGAAGGGTACGGATAGCCTCTTTTTCATGCTCGAATTGTTCATTCGCATTTGTAAGGAATAACTGATAATTCGAAGCGTAAGTAATTTCTTCAATGCCGCGTACTACTTCCGGGAAAAAGGCATGGGTGATTTCAGGAATCACCACTCCAATGGTGTATGTCTTACTTGATACCAGGCTTTTAGCTACATGGTTGGGGGTATATCCCATGCTCTTAGCCTTCTCTATCACTTTTTCGCGTGTTTTTTCATCTACATTCGATCGGTTATTCAGAGCACGAGAAACCGTCATTGCTGATACACCCAGTGCTTCTGCAATATGCTTAAGCGTAACGTCGGAACTCAAAATAGAAATGTTTTAATAGGAATTAGATGATAGTTTGATACCCCAAACAACTGTTAACGGTATCATACGCAATATGATAACACTCTGACTGTAGTTATCAAATAATTTTCCAGCCGATTCAAAACTTGTAAAAAAATAATCATTTAGCTTGTGAAGTGCTGTGATTTCAATGAGTGATGCTAACATTTTCATCGATGTATTTTGCCATTTCTTTTCTGACATTCCCTAGTCTGGAATGCCCTCTTCCTCCTGCTGGCCAAGTCGCCACTTATTAAATACATCCATTACGGGCAGTGCGTTGCCCTCTTCATCAAAAAAGCCGCGCGATCCCAACCCGCCCATTACGGCCGGCTCCCACCAGAAAATGCCTTTAATCTTGGGACTCGAAATGTTGAGTAAGGTATTATTCACGGATTCCAAAAATTCTTTTTGACCCTCGGGGGTCTCAGGATACGGCGGAATGGTATCCTCGTACTGCGATTCGCGCCAATTATAAGCCGTTTCCACTAAGATGATATCCTTGCTATAATTATTGACGAGCGACAACAGGTTTTCGCGCAGCTCAAGCAAATTCCCGTGCCACCACGGATAATACGAGAGTCCGATAATGTCGTACGGGATATTGTAGGAATGAAACTTGTCGTAATAATTTTTTGCGCCTTCCGCATCAGCTCCCTGGTCATAGTGAATCATGATAAGCGGTCGCGGGGCCTGTCCCCGTCCGGCATCCACCCCGTCAACACCGGCCTTGACCAACTTCGCAAAATTATCCCAGTTGTCTGGCAGTTTGCCGGTAGGCCATAACATGCCATTGCGGATTTCATTACCGATCTGCACCATTTCCGGCATCACTCCGGCCTCTCGAAATGCTTTAATCGTACGCTTTGTATATTCATAGACCGAGTCGGCTAGCGTCTCGGGCGAAAGTCCCTTCCACGCTTTAGGAATGGGTTGCTTGCCCGGATCGGCCCAACTGTCTGCATAGTGATAATCGAGCAAAAAGTGATATCCACGCTTCTCAGCCTCTTTGGCTAATTCAATGGTATATTCCAGGTCGTTGGGCAGCCGGTCGGGAGAATGAAACAGCCGCAGCCGAATCCAGTTGTAGCCGTGATCCCTAAAGATCTCGAGTCCCGGTTTGGCTACTCCGTCATCCTTAAACACCGTGCCGGAATCTTCGGCCATTTTCAGGAATGAGAGATCGGCTCCTACAGCATAGGTAATATCAACAGTGCCTTCGGAATACATGCTATCTGATTCCTGAGCTACTCCCACATAGGTTGCTGAGAAAAAAAGCAGCAAGCAGATCGCAACAAGTTTTTTAGATGAAATAACCATACTGGTTATTCTTGAATTGTAATTAAGGTTTCTGCCGGCTCTAATCCTTCTGATTTTGCTTGGATCGATACCTCTCCACCCTGGTCTCCGGCTCGAAGTAATATCGACGCAATCCCGGCTTCAGCGTTAATGGGATTTTGCCCTACCAATTCCGCAGCGCCATCAACGCTAAATGTTACGGATGAACTATCCGCCGGAACGGTAATTCCATCGCTATCCACGATGGAGGCATAGACAAAGACAACATCCTTTTGTCCGGTCTCTAATTCTTTTCCACTAATATCGATATCTAACTGAATGCCATGCGGTTGGCCGGGTGTAACTCTGGTTGTTTCAGTTTCTTTCTGTCCATCAATATAGCCCACTGCTTTTAGCGTACCGGACTCAAATTTGGATAGCTCAAAGGTAAATGGCGGGTGACGAAGATGGCTGGAAACGCGTCCACTGTCGGGCGATTTACGTCCCAGTGATTCGCCGTTTAGGAAGAGCTCAACTTCTTCGGTATTGCTATAAATTTTGACGGTTTTGTAGCTGGAATCAGACCAGTAGTTGGCAATGTGAATCATCGGCTGGCCGAATTTGGCATTGCCCCCCAGATTTGGTCCGGCCTGACTGCGATAGAAATAGTAGGTAAATTTGGGAATCCGAAAAATATCACGGATGCCCGACGCTTCCAGATTTGAGGCATAGCCCCGGTTATAGTCAAACATCACCCAGTTGGCATCCCCAAAAGAAGATCCACGGAGATTACTGTTATGCGCCTCCTGGAAATTCAGTGCCTGCTGGGCCAGTCGCTTCTGCCCGTCGCCGCGCAGCTGACGAGAATTGCGTGCTTCTTCGGTCAGATCCTCAAATTCGTCTTGGTTAAATCCAGCATTGTGAGCGTAATATTCCCAGTCGCCGTACTCTGCAATAAAATAGGGTTTGTCTTTGCTGTAATCATTCCAGTACGAGGGCGGCTCTGCATGCTGACGAGCCGGTATAAACACATCATAGGCATAATCAATCCATCCCGATGAATACGTATTTTCAAAAGGCAGCTCATCGTGGACGATTTGGTGCGCCTTATCCATGAAGGGCTCGTCCATGCCCGACTCGTTGAGAGAGGCCTCCCAGATTACGATACTGGGATGGTTGCGGTCGCGGCGAATCATTGTTCGGATATCGCGGTGAGCCAGATCCTGAAATTCTTCATTCCCAAAGAACTGCCAACCGGGAATGGCGTTCATAAACAAGATCCCCAACTCGTCACAGGCATCCAGGAAAGCCTCAGACGGCGGATAATGAGCTGTTCTAATAAAATTAAATCCCGCTTTTTTTATTTTATAGGCATCGCGGTACTGCGCATTATCCGACAACGCATAGCCGATATAGGGATACGACTGATGGCGGTTGGTGCCCCGAAGCTGAATCTCCTCCCCATTCAACACAAATTGGTTGTCCTCATTGAACGAAAACGTGCGGATGCCGATCCGCTCCTGCTTTGTGTCGATGGTTTCGGTATTGTTGCGAAGCTCAACGCTCAGCCTATAAAGATGAGGACTATCGGGCGACCACAATCTGGGATTTAATACGGTAATGGCTTCGTTGAATGTACCGTAAGCTCCCCCAGCAATAGATTCAATATCGGTTTCCCTGCTAGCTACGGTGTTACCATTTTCATCAGATAGTTGAAGCGAAAGTTGACCATCTTTCGCCTGTTGAGACTTGTTGACGACTTCCACCTGCACATTTACCGTGGCCGAAGAGTCCGACACCTCCGTATAATGCACCCGGATACCTCCGCCCGCTACGCGATCGGCGGCAATGGGATCTGCAATATGAAGCTTTTGATCCACCAGCAGCTCCACATTGCGGTACAGTCCGCTAAAGTAATTAAAGTCAAGATTTTCGATAGGTTTGCCCGGCGGAATGGTGGGATTATCCTCGTTATTGAGCTTCACCAAGAGTACATTCTGTTGATCAAACTGCATCTTGTCGGAGATATCAACCACAAATGGCAGATAGCCGCCCTTGTGCTTTGTGAGTTTTTCGCCATTGAGATAAACATCCGCCTCGTGCATGGCCGCCCCAAACTTTAGGGCCATATGCTTGTTGCTGTCTTTGGGAGCCACATCAAAAAACTTGCGGTAAAAAGCGGTGCCCTGCCACTGTTGATCACTTATCACCAGCGGCTCAATATATGCGGTGTGCGGCAGTGCAATTGATTCCCACTCCACCTCGCTTTCCTTTTCAAAATAATCTGTCACTACCGCGGTGTCGATGCCGCGGGCAAACTGCCAGTTATCATTAAAATTAATGGTCGTTTCATCGGAGTAGTCCGACATGTTATCTCCTGAATTTTGACATCCAAAAGATATAAATGAAACGATAAGTAAAAGTGATAAGTATTTCTGTATCATGATATTACAATAATTAATTATTTCTTTTCTCAATCCAGATCTTCGAAATTTCAAATCCGGAATCTCCATCACCTGATGACTTGTTATCCCCTGCCGTTAACAGAAACTGAATCTCTTCAATTGCAGATGGATCGAGCCTGCTGTTGTTGGTATCCGCTTTAAACCACAGCGGCAAAAATATGGGATACGGCCTCGGCAACAGCATCATAGAATCGGGCCGGAACGCTGAAAACGAAATAGTATGCTTCTGATATTGATTTGAGGCATCAAATTCAGCACTAAACGAGCTGCCGTCTTTTTGTACGACAATCGCTTTGATAGTCGATGACTCCCCTATCCCTCTGGCTTTAACCACCAGATGATCGGATTGGTCAACGGTTTTGCCGCGCAGTGCCATGGCATCACCGACATAGACTTTCCATCCCAACGCCTGGCCGTTAAGAGACTCGGGCGATGATACGTTAAGGCCCATCTCTCCCACCTCGGAGGTCGGACGGACCGACATTTCGCTGTCGCTGTTCCAGAACGAGAAGGCAACATCAACATCCTGGGCACCGTCTTGGGCATCAAATAGTGCAATGGGTGTATTTTGACCGGCAATCCGCACCTGCCACTGCTCGGTGTGATAATAGTCCCACTGCCCGGGATGCCCTTCGTGTCCGCCGGGAAAAGTAATCGTCTGCTCTCCGCGATCCACCGTAATCCAGTACGTTAACATACCCGGATTGACGTTTTCAGCGGGAATTTCAGCCTGATAGGTATTTGCTGCCACCTGTTCCATCGGAATCGACTGCGGCTGCCACCCGCTCTGTACGAGCACATTCACGCTGTCCTTCGGCTGCAGCTCGGCAATAGTTGCTGTAATTTCCAATGGTTGATGGGCCGGTGCGGAATGAGCCGGATCGTGCCGGACCACCGGTTCGGTTTCGGTGGCGGGCGGAGCCACAAACTCGTTGATGCGATAGTTATCCATCTGCTGATCAACGGCAGGCAAGTTATCGAACTGATTATCCTTATACAGCAAATAGCTGCCCGGCGAAATGGCAAACGAGCCACTCGATGCAACGGTCATTTTATCATTATTACTGTTGACCCCCTGAATGTGAAAATCATTGCCCAGGTTTGGCAGGTTCACACTCATCTGATACTCCCTCCAGTTGATCCACGTCAGCCGCTTATCCAGGGCTACCGTAGCAAAGGAATCGCGGATGTGAGCGGCATCGGGCATCACTTCCAGCCGCCAAACGCCCTCTTTGACTTCATCCAAAAAATAGGCCCCAGTGCCCTCGTATGTGACGACCGGTGAATTCCCCACACCGGCAATATGCTTCAGCCCATTGGGATTTACAGGCTCGGAACCGGTATCATTGGAATAGAAAAAGGCCGTGTCGGCATTAAGTTCGCTCAAATTTTTTGTGTGACTCACTCGAAAATCCCCAAATCTATTATTCTGTGGATATCGTCCAAAATCACCATTGCGGGGAAGCTGATGAAACGCCGCCGAAGCAATTTTCATGCTCACGGCTTTTGATGGCGTATAGGCCATATTCAGGTAATGCGTGCGATAATCGGTATTGACGTGCCCCATCGCCATGGGATCGTAGGCAAACTGCGTAGCCCACTGAAATCCCGCCTCACGAAAGCTCCGCGCCATCGCGGGATAGGCATACGATCCGAAAAAGTCGGCCGAGTCAAACTCATAAACCATCTGCGCCTTGGATTGAAAAGCCCCTTCATCCTGAAACGGAATGGGATACTGATCGATATACGGCAGGTAATTTTTGGGGATAGCTTCGCCGCCGACCAGTCCCCCGGGATACCATTGAAAGCTGGTGCCGTCGATATCGGCATTCATGACGCCTTCGGCCATGGGTGGATTTTGCGCAATGTTATAGAAAATGGGCTTGTCCCAGCCGTTTTGCCTGATATGGTCGGCCAGCATATTAATGAACTGCGTCAGCGAATCCTGGTCACCGCCGTGCGCCGGCTCATTGATAATTTCAGTGGCTATGATATTAGGATCCTCGCGATAGGTAAGTCCGGTATAGGGATTTTTGTGATTCAGAAACTCATCCAGAAACCGTTTAATCACCGGCCAGAAATCGGGATTTTGCGGGGCTTCTTCCTTGGAGATATAATTGGCGAAGCCGTTGGTTTCGGTAGGCGGCTCGGGATAACCGTTATCATAAAAGGTGATGGGCGTAAGAATCACCTTGATGCCTCGCTGCTTAAATTTGGCCAGCATATAATCGAGCAGATCGAGGTGTTCATTCTCTACGAGGTGTCCGAGGCTGTCGCTGATTTCGGTATCCCACACGTGAATACGGAATCCGTCAAACCCAAGCCGGGCAAAATGGTAGGCATCCTGATCTATAACTTTTTTATGATTTTTCCCCAGCCGATTGATAGCACGGAAACTGTGTGCAAAGGGCGGCGAATAATTGACTCCGAAAAATGCAGCTTCTTCCTCGGTTTGTGTATTTCTCAGTACGCCTTCATCATCCACATTTACAAGTTGCTGGGCAGATGCTGTTTGCCCCACACCAATCAAAAGTACTGCAGCTATACCCAAAATCACTGCTTTCACTGACTGATTACACCATAGATTCATATCCACAAACACGTTTCCGTTAGTTGATTATGCAGGCCGTTCCTATTCCTCAAAATCATACTCATGCGTCATGTATTCGATACCAAGATGCACATTGCCGTCAAAATCGAAGAAGGCGTTATTTTCCCAGGATGATCCGGTGCCCCATTGCGTTTTCATATTAGAGGTTATCCAGGCGGGCTCCCAGTACATGACACCGCCTCCGCCACCGTCAATAATTTCCTGGGTTAGCTCGATCATAAAGTCGCGCTGCCCCTCCTTGCTGGCCGGATACCCGTCCACCAACGCATCTTCCCCAAACTGGTTATTATAATCATCAGCATAGTCGAGTGTCCAGGGATAGGCCGTTTCCACAATCATCACAGACTTATCGTAATTGTTCTTGAACGTAGAAACGTGATCACTTATCTGTCCCAGCGATACATCCGACCAGGCCGGATAATATGAAAACCCAACAATATCAAAATCACTAACCCCGCCGGTGGACGTTATATTGTCGAACCACCATTCTACATTTTCGGGCTGCGCGATATGCAAAATCACTTTGGTCTCAACATCGGAATTTGCGGCCACATCGCGCACCGCCTGGATACCGCTATTGATCACTTCGCCTGCATTCCCCCAATTATCGTCGCACACATTCAGCGGCGGAAAACCCTCCGGCGCATTCGAATACATCAGTCCACAGTTGGTTTCGTTGCCAATCTGAACCATCTCGGGCATTAATCCCTGGTCATTCAAATGCTGGAGCGTAGATTCTACATAATTGTAAACCGAATCTTTGAGCACATCCAGGTCAGTGATATCCATCCACGCCTCCGGAATATTCTGCGTGCTGGGATCGGCCCAGGTATCCGAAAGGTGGAGATCAAGATTCACCGCCATGCCCTGCTCTTTTGCTTGCTGAATTGCCTCGGTAACATCCGCCAGGTTATTGTACTGGGGATTGTCACTGCCCTCGTAAACCGTCGCCGTCCACTCCGGATCGTGCCATAACCGAAATCGCGCAAGGTTTGTGCCGTAATCGGCAAATATTTTATAGGGATCTTCTACTGATCCTGAATCCCGGTATGTACCTCCGTGATCCAAAATCTGATTGGCGTATGACAGGTCGGCTCCCATCACAAAATTGTCAGCAGTATATTCAGTTGGTGTATCCGAATTGTCATCGTCGTTATTGCCCCCTTCCCCAACAGTCGGCGCCGTTTCCTGACAAGCGACAAAAGAAAAGCCCAGAACCAGAAATAATGTCCAAATTCTAATCATAGTAACAGTGGTTTACATTCGGGCCAATTAAATATCAACCATAATGTTAACGATAACATTACATTAAAAATATAATGCTCTGACATTTATTATCAAATAAATTTGTGGATATCTGCAAAATATTTGGAATGCCCTTGCGGGAATTTCTTACCCGGATTCAATATTTAGAGAAAATATTATATCTCAATTATACATTTAAAATGTGGAGGGGTTACAAATGTTTAATTTATCAACCCTGACAGGGTTAGCAGTTTTCTTGTTTCTGTGTTAGGGTATAGAATCTTTCGCCTTGTCACTTTAATATTCATCCACAATACTGATAATAAATAACCAACTATGCGTCATCATGTACATCCACAGGAGACTCGAATTTTAAGCGTTGTGGGCACCTCGATGTTTTCAACCGGTTCTTTATCATCCTCAATGGTTTGTATCAATTTTTGGGCCGCCCTTTTACCTACTTCGTAAGCCGGTTGGTGGACGGTCGTAAGGGGCACATCCAGCAGTGGAGCACGTACATCATCCGTAAAACCCACAACGGCAATATCATCGGGAATGGTTAGCCCTGCCTCTTTTATCGCTTTAACGGCGCCGATAGCACTGGGATCATTCACACAAGCCACCGCTTCGGGCCGTTCGCCGTCCGAAGAATCCAGCAGCTGCTGCATCTTCTCATAGCCGCTCTGTTCCTGGAAACCGGCCTCTATTACCCATTCATTTTTAACAGGCAGGTTATGGCGATTCATTGCATCGAGATATCCCTGCAGTCGCTCTCGGCCAATCGACACTTTTTGCGGTCCACTTAGATACGCAATGTCGGTATAATTATGATCCTCGATAAGATGATTGATGATCTGCTGCGAGCTGATTCGATCATTGACGCTCACGCAACTGGCCCCTATTCCTTCGATACAGCGATCAAAAAATACTACGTTGTCTCCGGAATCAATGATATCTTCGTAAAATGAATAATCTTCTTCGGTCAGGGACGATGAAATTAACAGTCCATCTACGCGCTGCGACCGAAGCGTCTCGATGGCTTCCTTTTCGCGGTTAAACTGCTCATTGGCATTGGTTAAAAATAGCTGATAGTTGGATTTATAGGTCACTTCTTCGATGCCGCGCACTACTTCCGGAAAGAAAGCGTGAGTAATTTCGGGAATCACCACACCAATAGTGTATGTTTTGCGTGATACCAGGCTCTTGGCCACCCGATTGGGCGTATAGCCCATGCTCTGGGCCTTGTTGAGAACCCGCTCTTTGGTTTCATCATCCACATTGGAGCGATCATTTAACGCACGCGAAACGGTCATGGCAGAAATTCCCAGTGCTTCGGCAATATGTTTAAGGGTAACTTCGGAACTCAATGGTCTTTTTTATCAATTTAATTTCGAAAGCAAGAAAGGAATATAATAAAATATAAGTAACGCCTTTGTATCAGCCGTTGCAAGGAACGATGTTGTTACCCAGCTCACTTACCATTGGGGAGAAGATCATCCCCCTGCGCCCCCTTTTGTACCGATCCCTGCAACGGTGGCCGGTCTATCTTGGGATCACCGGTGGAGAAATAATCTATCTTGTTACTGCCGGGACGTCTAATGAGCATAGTGATCCTGAATTTTGTGGCTCCGATATCACAAAATAATCATAGTGCTTTTCTTAGAGGCCTTTTGGTACGGTACAGCGATTGATTAAACACCCTATCTGCCAAGAAAAGCAGCGCTGCCAATACCTGCCGCTGGCTATGAGTCGTGATTTTTTCATCCTCCCCAAGATATGCGATGTAACTCATTACTTGCTCTTCGGTTATTTCAGTGGGATCGGTAAGCTCGTGATACGATATAAAACCATTTATCCATTGCTGGTAAGCTCTCTCCGTTTGAAATCCATAGTTCCTTTTTCTCATTTCGATGCGCATCTTGCTTAAAACTTTGGCTCTGGTCATAGCATCTTCATTTTCTCTTTTTATAGTATGATCCTTTTCGGAGCTAATACTTACAAAATAAATGCGATGAGAAATATCTTAATAGCTATATAACACATAAACATAGTAGAAACTCATGTCGGCAAAAGATTTCTAACGGGATTCTCAGTGTTATCACAAATAAGTTTCACACATCCATGGGGCTTTTGACTCCATATCCTCCTTTTTTAATGACGTGTGTATAGATTTGCGTAGTCTTTAAGTTTTTATGCCCCAGCAGTTCCTGTACGGTGCGGATGTCGTATCCATCCCTAAGCAAATGGGTGGCAAATGAATGCCGGAAGGTGTGACAGGTGGCGTGCTTTTGAACATGAGTGGACTTTACCGCCTGGCGTACCGCCTTTTGCACATTGGAAGTGGATATGTGATAGCGATGCAGTTCCCCCGAGCGGGGATCTTCACTGCGACGGGGCGATGGAAATACAAACTGCCATTTCAGTTCCTTGCTGGCATTCGGATATTTCTTGGACAACGCACTGGGCAGCATCACTTTTGCTGTACCTCGGTTGATATCCCGTCGAAAAAGATTTTGTACACTCTTTAGCTGCATTTTAAGCGGACGAACCAGCATATCGGGCATTACCGTTACCCGGTCTTTGAGCCCCTTACTGCTGCGAACGATCACCTGCTGATATTCAAAATCGAGATCTTTAACCCGCAGTCGCAACGCTTCGGAAAGACGTAATCCCGATCCATATAGCAGTTGCACCACCAGCTTTTGGACACCATCGAGCTCCGCAATAATCTGACGTGCCTCCATCCTGGACAATACCACCGGCAGGCGATCCGGTTCCTTGGCACGCTCCAACCCCTTCAATTCCTTAAGGGGTTCCCCGAGCACGTTTTCATAAAAGAATATAATTGCGCATAACGCCTGATTTTGTGTAGAAGCAGCCACCTCTCGATTGACGGCCAGGTGATTGAGAAATTGGACTACCTCCTCTTCGGCTAACTCCTTTGGATGCTGCAAGTCGTGATATCGCACAAAACGATTAATCCACCTGGTGTAGGCTTTCTCCGTTCGATAGCTATAATTTCTTCTCCTGATTTCAGTCCTTAACCGGTCCAGTATTTTAGCCTTTCCCATAAAGCAGTCTCTTAAGTCAATAGTCACTAGTAAGACCGCTGCAGAGCTAAATCCTTACAATTTTTATGATATTATGGGGATATATTATGCGTAATAGCAAAGATAGATAACATTTTATGATTGCCATTCACCGCTGAGAAGGTTTATTTAGTAATCTTATGAAGACCGACCAGGATTACCCGATCGGTATAAGACTAGGTTAGCACGCTTCTTTTAGTTGATCAGGAATTTAGAACTTTGTATAAATATTTTGCCTTTTCTTCGTTATAATTGAGTAACTGCTTGAATCCAAAATATTACTGCCATGAGTTCCCAAACCAAAGAGTTGAAAAGTCTGCTTCACGAAAGTATCGAAAATATTGACGACGAGTCTTTTCTCCAGACTGTAAAGCATATTTTAGATCACAAATATCAGCCCAAAGAAGAAGTAACGCTTTCATCCTATCAAGAAAAACGGATTGAAGAAGCGAAGAAAAGTATCGATCAGGGAGATTATTTAACAAATGAACAAGCTGACGAAATGGTAGCTAAATGGCTAAACGAATAATTTGGGCACCTCAGGCAGTAGCTGATCGCATTCAAATTTTGGATTATTGGTATAAAAGACTTGGCACAAAAGAATACTCCCGAAAACTGGATGAGATGTTTAAAGAGTCTGTGGAACTGCTCTCAGAATTTCCCTTTTTAGGTCGTCAAGTTAAAAATCGAGAAGAACGGGTTTTTGTGAAAGATTATTATCAGATTTTCTATCTCAACAATGAAGACCATATCAGAATTTTGCATGTTTGGGATAGTCGAAGAGATCCGGAAGAGCTTGATCTTTAAATAGTTGGTCAGCGTGCTAACCCGCGCATTAACTCGGACAGGCCTCGCCATCCCCTTGCCTCCCTTCCATTTATTAGTTAATCTTTCATTTTATAATTAATTCAACACGCTTGCGCCTGCCGGTTATGCGCAAGGTCGTTAGGCATACGATGAATTTATAATCTATATTACAAGTTTATCATCAATGAGTGATGACAAAAAAATACCTGATCGAGAAGACGTTCTCCGTACTGTTATCGATTCGATGTATTCAACACAGATTTTAAATAATTCGCACCGTGGTGATGTCGCTGAGGCACTTGTTATGATGGCATTGGGAGATGAATGGGATTTTGTCGGTTTAGGATGGCATCCGTGGGATTTACAGTATAGCTCGGGCTCAAACAGAATTAGAATACAAGTCAAAAATATTGCACTTCGACAAATTTGGGGTAAAACCCAATCCCCAACACTTGTCTTTGGATGGAAAGATAATCCACCAAGGTACTTCGAGAGAGATAATCCAGGAGTAAATATCGAAGACGAAGGCTATTTCTGCGAATTATTTGTCTTTTGTCTTCACCTTGAATCAGATAAAGAAAACGCTGATCAAGTTGACCCGCGACAATGGAAATTTCTAGTCATTCCTGCAAAAGATCTAAGAGCAAAACGAAAATCTATGGTTTTATCAAAAGCCTTGGATAAATGGACTCCAGTAAAATGGCCTAAATTAGAGGAAAAGATTGAGACAGTTGCAAACAAGTTATAAACCGAGTCGTATGCCTAACCCGCGCATTAACGCGGACGCCGCTCGCCCATCGTTTTCGGTTCTTGCTTTTGCACCTCAAATTTTGTCATTTATAACTCGTCAATAATCTCGGCGCAGGTTATGCGCCATCCGTTATGCACATAGAGGAATCAATATGCCGATATTTATAAGCTATTCTCATAAAGATAAGAAGTTTGTTAATAAACTTGCTGCGAACTTAGTGAAACACAAAGCACATGTTTGGATAGATACTTGGGAGTTAAATGTTGGCGACTCAATTATAGATAAAGTACAAAGTGCTATACAAGAGTCCAGTGCCCTTATCATTGTAATATCAAAAGCCTCAATGGAATCTGAATGGTGCAAAAAAGAACTTTCAGCAGGTTTCATCAAGGAACTTGAAGAAAAGCGTGTTGTTGTCTTGCCTTTACTTTTAGAAGATTGTGAAATGCCAATCTTTCTAAGAGGAAAAATGTATGCTGATTTTAGGAGTAATTTTGATGACGGTTTTAGTAAGATATTGGAAGCAATTGCAAATGTTACTTCAGACTCGCAAGGTAGATTTGAAAAGGAACCGGATTATAACACTGATTGGTCAATGGACTGGGGATATACAGATAGTGATCTCTTTTATCTAAGATATACTTTCGCTGATCATGGCAAAGATGTCCCATATGTAATTTTAACTGAAGTCAGTATAATCGCTGATGAGAATGCGACTAAACGTTATAAAAAACATGTCCAAAATGGGGATGAATTATTAGGCAGGTTACCAATAATTGTTACCTTAGGCGAATTTGCAGAAAATGAAAAAGATCTTCATTTGGTCCTTGAAGACTCATTTCCCAAAAAAACTCAATTTAAAGTCCATGACTCAAAACTTGACCTCTCTTATAATGTCCTAGTCACGTCTCGTTGGTTAGGAGAAGATACAGGTAAAAACGTTGTATTACATTTTGGTAATCATTTTATAATGGTAAAAGACCATATGTTAAAAACATTGAAATAAATATTGTTTTTGCTAGCAATATCTAGTGCATAACCCGCGCATTAAGGGGACAGGCCTCGCCCTTCCTTGCCAGCTTCCATTTTTATAGTTAACCTTTCATTTGTAAACAATTTCAATACGTTGCGCCTGCACCTTATGCGCAAGGTCGTTAGGCCTACTTTAAGTCCAATAAGTTTTTAAACTATTATGGGAGAAAGAGAATGGGTAGAAGAAAAACTAAAACCTTTAACCGAGTCCTGTATTGAAGATTATCCAAATGTCCGCGTGGAGGCACATAAGAAGATCCCCTATGGCCATGAAATCGTGAATTATTCAATAAAGGGTGAGAATGAATATGAAACTAGTAAATATGAGACCGACCTTCTGATTAGTGAACAAGGAAAGGATAATAAATGGAAGCCAAGAATAATTGTAGAAGTCAAGATGAATAACATTTCTACCCATTCTGCATTGGCCTACAGTAAAAAAGCAGGTACCCATAAGGATATTCATCCCTATTTAAGATATGGGGTTTTCTTGGTCAATAGAGATGATAGCCCTCTACCTGGCAAACTATTCAGACATGGTGATCAATTTGATTTTATGATCAGCATTCGTGGATATGAAGCTTCAGGTGATGAATTTAAAAATTATCAAGAGCTACTCCATTCAGAGATCAAGGCTTCTCAACAATTAGAACATATCATCTATGATTCACGAAAACGAAATCGAGAAAAATATACAGTCCTCCAGCATAAACTATGCTTAAGCAAGTAGGCCTAACCAGCGCATTAAGCGGACACGCCTCGCCAGGACTTGCCCCTTTCTGGCTTTTTAACTTTTCGTTCATTATTTAATAAATCAACATTGATTCGCGTGCAGCTTATGCGCAATGTCGTTATACCACATAGAATATGTCATCAACTCAAAAAGAATTTGATCTGATTAATTGGGACACTCCTTTTTCGGGTGTTCGCTTTCCCTCTATTTTCATTCTTGGAGATGAGCGGGATAAAGCTAGCAATTTGACTATTGCTGTTGCTCCCAAAGGAGTTGATAAATATCCAAAGTACCTTATTCGCTTTAGTAACGTCTTAGCTTACAAGACTGAAGAAGAGGCGCAATTCACGGAAGAATCCCAGGAAGATTTGATATTTGAATCAAAGTCAAATTGTTCATACTTGCGACCTAATGACTCATATTGGTGGAAAGCTTATGGAGAATATATGCGAAATTTTCATGATGCCGAACCGATGCATTTCTATCTTTTTGGTGGAGATAATAATGTCCAAGTGTTTGCAGAAAATAATCCAACGATCGAGAAAGTAGAAAAACAAAGAATTGTAAATCTAAAGTATGTGGTATAACCCGCGCTTCAACTCGGACGCACCTCGCCCTTCCCTGCCCGTTTTGTTTTTTCGGCGCCAAATAGTAAACTAGCAATTGAACTTTCATCAATCCGTGCGCCGGTTAAGCGCAAGGTCGTTATGCCGCTACCGAAAAAGTTGTAGTTGTCTCCCTATCTACTAACTGGGTTCGCGCCATCGGCTGTTGCCACTTCTGCCCTTTTGCTGGCTACCAATCCGTTGCTAATTTTAGTCTTTCATTTTGCCACAAAAAAGTTTGTTCCTAGCTCCGCAGTTTGTCCCATTTTCTCATCAGCAACGGCACATTTTCGGGCACTGCTTTTTCCAACAGCGGGCAGCTAGTCGGTAGTTTTTGTTGTTTTGCTTTTACCACAGATCGAGCAATTCACGCTGGTTGCAAGCTTAGCAACAATAGCTTTTTTATCCTAACGGGTTTCTATCGTAGCGTTGGTCGTGGTTCAATTTTCCACGTTTTCCTAGCCAATGTCGGCTGGGTTTTATCCTTTCGCCCATTGGGGCAGCGGCATAACACGCGCATAAAGCGGACGTGGCTCGCCCTCGCTTCCCAACTTTTTGCTTTTCCGGGGTAAATTTTGTCATTTAACAAAAAATCGAATCACCACGCCGCTTATCCGCAGGGCCGTTATGCCGCTACCGAAAAAGTTGTAGTTGTCTCCCTATCTACTAACTGGGTTCGCGCCATCGGCTGTTGCCACTTCTGCCCTTTTGCTGGCTACCAATCCGTTGCTAATTTTAGTCTTTCATTTTGCCACAAAAAAGTTTGTTCCTAGCTCCGCAGTTTGTCCCATTTTCCCGTCAGCAACGGCACATTTTCGGGCATCGCTTTTCAAAAAAAAGCGGGCAACAAATTGCTTAATTCCTATTTGTTGCTTTTGCTAACTAATCAAACAGTCACGCTGGTTGCTGGCGCAACGAAAGTAGCTTTTTCTGTCCTAACGTATTTCTATCGTAGCGTTGGTCGTGGTTCAATTCTCCATACTTTCTAGCCAATGTCGGCTGGTTCTCATCCTTTCGCCCATTGGGGCAGCGGCATAACACGCGCATCAAGCGGACGCACCTCGCCACCAGTTGCCAGGTTTTTGGCTTTTTTCCTCTCCGTTCGTTATTTAGCAATTCAACATTGTTACGTGCGCCGCTTATCCGCAGGGCCGTTATACAGCCAAATAGTTAAATCAACTTTCTATGTCCTTATTTCTTTGCTTTTTGCTATTAACTAGTTCTCCGCAAATTGACTCTACAAAGGTTGATTCTTCTGAAAATGCAAAGATTGAATTTTATGAGTCAAAAATATCGCAGTTAGAAACTCAAGTAAATTTAACAGATAAATATCTCGATAGAATAACCAATACAGTTTTTTGGTCGTTAAGTGTTTTAGGTGGTATTGCAGCTCTTTTAGTAGGTTTTGGTTGGTTTTCAAATTTTAAAGTCTATCAGAGAGATAAAAAAGCTTTAAGAGAAGAGTTAGAAAATATAATAGGTACAAGTTTAGAAAAGCAGGAGAATTTAATAAGTCAGAGGCTTTCAAAAATTCCTTCAGAAATTGACTCCCAAATTGATTCCTTAAAAGAAGAAGTCAATAGTGAATCAAAAAAGCATGTTGAGAACTCCTTTGATGAGTTGAAATCAGAAATAAATAACCTAAAGGCTTCAGTTAATTCCTTGAAAACAAAATACAAGGATTTAAGACTCAAGGATTTAGATATGAAAAGAAGATATTGGGAAATAAAGGATGTTCCTTCTAATGAATTAATGGATTGTGTAAGAATAATGGAACTAGCTACGGAACTAAATAAAGATCATGCAATATCATCTTCAATTGATAGAGTAAGGGCTATATTGAAAGATGGTCATAATATTTATCATGGCGATGAATTTGAATTAGTTGAAGTCCTCGATTCATTACCTGAAAAATATTCAGAAGGAGTTAACAGTATAAAAACACTATTACGTGAAAGTCAGCAAAAGTCATAAATGTGAGGCTGTATAACCCGCGCATTAACGCGGACAGGCCTCGCCATTGCCTTGCCCACTTCCCTTTTATTAGTTAACCTTTCATTTACAATTAATTCGATATTCAGGCGCCTGCCGGTTATGCGCAATGTCGTTAGGCATTTCCATTCAAATAAAATTTGAAAAAATGATATGAGCTATTTTAAAAGTACTGTATTTAAAAACGTGAACTTTATAATTGATGGCTATTCATTGTCAGGGAAATTACAAATAGATCCTAATTTAAATTCTTCACAAGAAATGGTTTCGGTCACTATTCGATTTAGCATACCCCTTGAAGGAAAGCAAAAGAACTATAATTTCCCTAATGATAAACCTTTTAATATTGGAGTTAAATTGAATGGTCTCTCAGGTTCAATTAAAACCCATATTGCCACGACATCTGACCCCAATTTTATAAAAGGTGAAAATAGTTACGGATATGAAAATATTCCTGGTTGGATTACTACCGCATTAAAATCTAACCAATAAACTTTAAACGTAGTCAAACAAAGTATGAAACCTATACTTCGGTCGTGTTTTTTATTTTTGGTATTAATTACGATCTGCACCACTGGGTTCTCCCAAAATTACGGTGATTATAATCGGTCCGAAAATAGTATAGTTTTTGCTAAACCATCGATTGGCAATCTTTCTTTTATAAAAGAAAATAATGAAACCGTAGGCATTCTTTTTACAGCTCATAATACTTCAGAGGAAATAAAAAACTTAATCGAAGATCTCGAAGATAATTTTAAAAATAGACTATTAGATAATGGGTTAACTCTTAAAAATTCAAGTTTTCCTAATTACGCTAAAAATGATATTGAACTTACTGTTGACTTCTTAGATAATCATGATAGTAATCAGACCTCTTTTATTGTTCGTCTATTCTTAATGAGAAATGTCTATTTAAATAAGGATGACGAAGATTTTAATAGTCCTACTGTTAGTATCTGGAAAAGAATTCTTGTTGTTAATTCAAGCAAATCACAACTTCAGGAAAAGGTTAAGAGTAATATCTTAGATAGCCTTGATGAATTGATAGAAGATTTAAATGGACAATAATTCACTTTATGTAAAAATGTATTCCTTAGATAGTACAGCAGGAGAAAATGCCTAACCCGCGCATTAACACGGACACACCTCGCCTATTCTTTGCCGCTCTTGGTTTTAAAGCTCATCTTTCGTTAGTTGCAAATTCAACACTAAACCGTGTGCCGGTTATGCGCAATGAACTGTGTTTAAAGTCAAGCAGCCAATGCCTTTTTTTC
>CAZBCG010000005.1:0-187864 GCA_964490705.1 uncultured Balneolaceae bacterium
CGCCACCCTCGGGGTCGTGGTCGGCCAGTACTCCAGGGCCGGGAATATATTCAAAGAGAGTATAGCTCTGTTTGGCGAACTGATCCCTCAACTGGTCGAGGTTTTTCTCATCTTCACCAATAGAAGCCACAACAATAGGCTCCACTTCTGCCAACAATTGTTGGGCTCCCGCCAGTACTTTGGGTTCCATTCCGTTCACATCTACCTTAATCACATCAATATCCGGTTCTGCAATAAATCCCCACCACGCATCCAAGGTAGAAACAGGAATTTCTCCGTCACCTTCGCCTATAGTATTCAACTCCGGGATTTCTCCTTCCTGCAGCTCAGCCTTACGGGTTTCTTTTCCCTTGGCATGCCGGTAAATCTCCAGATGATCCAATCCATTCTCGATCTTGCTCTTTTCAAGAAAGCGTCGAGAATCCCGGGAAGGCTCAAAGGCATACACTTTGCCATTCGAGCCTACTTTATCAGCTATTGGCAAAGCATACGCCCCAAAAGCAGCTCCTACATCAACTACCTGCATACCGGGCTTTAAATATTGCCGCACAAAATGAAGCTCAGGTTCAAACCATTCTTCCTGCTCGAGCATTACATAGGTCGTCAACACATCCAAATCAGCAGGTGTGCAAATGGTTACCCCATCTTTTGTTTCTATAAAATAGTTTTCCTGTCCATTATCAGGTGATTTGGGATGCACTTCAGTCGCACCGTTATTTTTCGACCGTCCATTTCCATTTTGTTGTACATCCTGTACCAACTCTTCTGTGTCAATCATTGACTCTTCTGTTGTTTTATTTTGAATTCCTTTGTCTTCCGTGGACCCATTAACTTCGGTACTTCCCTTATCTTTTATAGTAATGAGCGGAGTAGTATCCGGGCCGTCGGTCAACTCCTGCACTTGCTCATCCGAAATAGGTTTTACCGTAATATGATCCTGCCATTCCTCAACATCATTCTGATAACCTTCTAGGCGTTGCTTCCACATTCTTCGAAAAGCAATCGACAGATGAGCTCCAAAACGTTTACTATCACAAACCGGAGAATTCCGTAACTGATCACGCAGCGTTGATCGCCATTCATCTAACTCATCCCAGTCATTCGCCAAAGCCACCGTTTTCTCGATATATTTTTCCCAGCTATCAGTGACCCACTGTCCCAATCCAGCATTCATGAGGTGCGTTGTTGAGTGTCGTCCAGCAAAGGTTGGGCCGGGCATACTAATCACCGGAACCCCCATATCCAGCGCTTCACATGTCGTAAGTCCACCGGAATAAGGCCACGGATCGAGGGCAATATCCACCTTATTATACGCACCTAAGTGATCATCGTGAGAAGTATGTCCCTCAAATTCGATGCGATCTTTCGAAATATCTTCATCCCCCATAACTTCCAGAATTTGCTCACGGAACGAGGCTGTATCGTACTGTTTGCTCTTCAGATATAATCGGCTTTCAGGGACCTGACGCAAAATTTTAGCCCATTTTCTCAGGACTACATCATTTACTTTAGTGGGATTATTAAAGCATCCAAATGTTACATGGCCGTTTTCTTTTGCAGGGAGGGGGGCTATATCCAGAGCATAGGCCGGAGGGACAAAACAAATATAGTCATCGGGCATATGCACCAGTTTTTCGGTGTAAAATTGCTCCTCCCCCTTCGGACTTTCATACTCGTCGGTAATCAAGTAATCAAATGCTTCGAGGCCGGTCGTATTAAATAGTCCGCCCACCCATTTTACAATAATTGGTGCAGGCTCATTGGCCATTACATCCAGACAGTTGTCAGCGGCGTGGCCAGACAGATCCACCAAAATATCCAATTCGTCCTTCCGGATGATATTCTCAATAACATCCGGACTGTATCCCACGACCGAGCGCCAGGTATCTATATTCTTGTGGATGCGTCGGGTAACAAAATCAAATTTGTTGTTAGTCGTATAACAGTAGAGTTCAAAGTCATCGTCGGGCAATTGTTCTAAGGCACCGGCGATCATCCAGCCTACCGGGTGACGGCGGAATCCTCCGGATACAAAACCGACTTTTAGTTTTTTATTGGGATCGGTATTCGTTGGTACTGCACGTCCCTGTCCATTCCGGGGAATAAATGTTTTCCCAAGCCTGAGGTGCTCGTTATATATATGTTCTTTGCTATTTCGAGGATTATAGTGCAACCCCATCAAATAGTTTGAGATCGCATTACGAGGGTCCTCCATATCCTCAATAGCGCGCCGATAATGCTTTTCGGACTGATCGAACCGGCTCACCTCCTGCAAACACAAAGCATAGTTTACACGCAATGGACCACTATCGGGATGCTTCTTCAGCAACTGTTCATACAGCGCAATAGCATCATCATATTTACCGCGCGATTTATAAATTTCGGCCTTACTTACCCCAATTGATGTCCGATCACCATGCATTTCTTGGGCCTGTTCCAGATTTTCAATCGCTTCATCCAGATTTCCTTTCTTCTTGTAGAGATCCGCTTTTTCGAGCATGGCCCGAATATGGTCAGGCTCAATTTTTAAAGTGATATCAAACAATTTCATCGCCTGATCCAAATCACCCTGATCGCGATAAATTTCACCTATGCGAAAAGCTACACCGGCATTGGTTGGATCAATCTGGTTCGCTTTCTGATAACATTTCAAAGCCTCATCCAACTTTGCCTGCGCCCGATATACCGACCCCAGATTCAGCCACGCTTTTAAAAAATCGTCCTTTCGCTCTACCGCTTCTTTCCCATACTTTTCGGCCTCATCAAATCGTGCAAGATTATAATAGTTTACGGAAAGCATATGATAGGTTTCCGGCTGCTCCGAACCATACTCTACCGCTTCTTCTAAATAACCGACCGATGACTCATGCTCGCCTTTTAGTGACAAAGCAATCCCCATCATGTGATGAGGCACCCACTTATATTCTTGCTGTATCTGCTGACTATCCAATGTGGGCTTCAGCTCGGCAATCGCCTGATTGGGCTTTTGCCATTCTAGATATTTTTGGGCTTGCTTGATCTTTTTTTGCAAGGGTTCGTTACATTCGTTGACATTTTATTGCTGTCCTGCACATTCAATCAGAACAAATAAAATGCCATTGCATTGCATTAACGGACATGTTAATAGAAAGGCACTCCAAGGGCACATCCCCTTTCCACAAACGGAAATTATTTCTACTGGTCGGGAAGAATTAGCAGTTACCGGTTAACTAACCGTTTCTTTCGAAGGGGAGCGTAAGGGGGCATGTCATATTCGATATGAGTAATAAAATCGTTTACTCAATCCTCCTTTTCTAAGGAGGAACTCCTCAATAAATTTTAGATACCTAAATACAAAGTCCCTTTTGGAGAAGAGGAATTTAGAGAGATTGAAAACAGTTAGCATCTCATATTGACTTGCAGTGGCCCGGCGTGCCGTACCACTGCGTCATTACATTACTCACTTTTAAGACCAAACTATCAGCTACTACGCCAATTTCAGGAAGATTCTTCATTCTGATTGGAATGACCTTCCCGCCTATGACCTTTAGGTTGGCTCTCAATAAAACTCGCAGCATGGCATATTCTTTGCATTTTTAGGTATAGAAAGGAGTTATCCTGATTAAAAACTTCTAATCTTAATACTCTTAAGTAATTTCTGTCTCTGCCGATAACAACAGATACCAAACGACTAATTTTATTTTTGATTGAAATAATTAAGCCATGCAGAATCCACAACAGGTTTATCAGCAACAAGCGATCATGAATGCATCGCCTTTACAGCTGGTCGTAAAACTGTACGACCTGCTACTGCAGGCGACCTATCGAAAAGATCAAAATCGAGTACGCGAAGTGCTAAACACTTTGACGGAAAGCCTGAATTTTGATCACGAACCCGCTGAAGAGCTTTTTCAGCTTTATCAGTATTGCCAAGATTTAGCGCGTGAAGAAAATTATGAGGAGATCCGAGAAATTCTGGAACCTCTTCGGGATGCCTGGGAACAGGCCGCCAAAGGGGAAACCCAAGAACAGAACACAGAATAACCTAAAACATTCTAATTAGGGATTACTATGAATTCTGTCAGCAATTTAATACAACAATCCAATCCATATTCCCAGTTTGTTGATCAACTGGTAATGCTCGAAAGTCAAAAGAAGTTTCGTCTTGAGGATCAAAAAAGTCAGTTGAATGATAAACAGTCTGCCTTAAGTAATGTAAGTTCTGTTATTTCGTCTTTTACTTCACAGGTAGATGAACTTACCAGTACTACCTCAAACAGTTTCAATCCACTCAAGGCTACCTCAAGCAACGAAGAAGCAGTACGGGTCGATTCTATCAGTGGTATTGCAGATCCCAATACCTATGACATTTCGGTGAGCCGAAAAGCTACAAAAGATATCATGCTGTCAAACGTGATGGATGGGACAGCTACGGATCTGGCAGCCGGCGGAGATGGTTCCGTGGATATTACCATTGGTGATAAAACAGAAACTGTTTCCATTACAGCCACCAATGATGACGGTACTGACAAAACGAATAAAGAAATGTTAGAATCATTCTCTACGGCTATTAATAATTTAATGGGCGAAAAATCTGACAGTGATGTCTTTTCGGTTGATAACGATGGCAATGTCCAAGTATCAGTCAAAAGTGCCCAAACCGGTTATGATGAACGCATTCAATTTAACAATGCCACCGGAGCGCTGGCTGATATCACCAACAACATGAGTCACAAAGTTGTTGATGACGGAGGCACGTTAAATGATTTAGATGCTGAGTTTACCGCAGACGGCATTACCTTTACTCGTGGACAAAATACCGTTGATGATGCTATCTCGGGCATGACATTTACGTTAGTTGACGCAACAGCCCAGCAAGAACAGATTACAGTTTCAAAAGACACCGACAAAGCCCGGGAAAATATTGATGATTTCATTGCCAAGTTCAATGAAATGAATACCAAAATTCGCAATCAAACCTTTATCAATGGCGAAACGGGCAATAAAGGTCCACTGCAGGATATGCGTTCTATTCGTAACTTGACCATCAACATGCGTCAAATGGCACTAACAGATATGGCTTCTGCAGGGGCCGGTGAACTTGATAATCTCTCTGAAATAGGTATCAGCTTCGAAAATGACGGGACCATGAAGGTTGAAGACTCGGAGAAGCTCAACAAAGCTTTAACCGATACCCCAAACGAAGTTGAAAACCTATTCACTAATGATGATTCACCTGTTACAAAGATGTACGAACGTGCCAAAACCTTTACGGAAACAGGAGGTATTATATCATCACTCGAAAGCGGATTGGATCAGAAAATCGACTTTCTGGACAATAGTATAGAATCTGAAAATAAATACCTGGAACGCTACGAAGAACGACAACGAGAAAAATTTGCCGAGATCAATCAGATGCAGCAGGAAGGTCAGCGTCAGTATAACCAGGTGATGAGTCAACAGGCAACCTTGGGTGTTTAACAACATGGATAAGATTGCGGATCAGCTAAAGAAGCTGATAAAAACAAACAGGAAAATCATGAATCAGCTTCATAAAGACGAGGCTGATATAGTATTACTACAGCAACGGTTTAATCAGCGTGGAGATTATACTGAAAAGCTAACGGAACTGACCACCAACGTTGATGCATCAGCTTTCACGGAGCAACAAAAAAAAGTACTCAACGAATTGTTCCAGCGATTTGCCAAACAAGAAGAACAGATTCAGGAAGCGCTTGATTATATTTTAGAAGCATCAAAAGAACAACTCAACCATGCTATTAACAGCAATAAAGCGGACAAAAGTTATCAGCTTTTAAACGAATAACAGTATTCGTAACTTCTTTGCAAATATTAATATTAGGACTATGGATATTAACAAACTCAATAATATAAATAGCAAGAACTTAAATAAGACCAACGAAGCTTCAGAAGGTGCGGCATCGGAAAAGACATCTTCAAAATCAGCCGCTGACACCCCAAAAGACAAGGTTTCGCTTGGCGACTATCAGTTTAGGAACAATGATCAACTTTTTGCCAAAATCGAATTGGAAAAACTAAACGATTCTTCATCTCAACAGTTTAAGGAAATGAAGGCTCAGGTTTCTGAATTTCTGGAAGCTTCTGAGGATTCCCCGGAGGCCGCTCAGCAAACAGAAATGGGTCAGAAAATTGATGATCCTTCTGTATGGGGAGATATTGCTCAGAAAATACTTCAGTAAGCCATTCCCATTCCGTACCATTATACTGAGTTGAGCCATCATAATTGAAAATGTGTACAGCTTGTTACCATTTCTACATTATTCGATATACCCGATTTTATTCAAAATCCCCTCTTTGCTACATATATAATCATTTATATGCCATAAAAAGGATAATGCCCCCTGTTATCGGGTAATTTTCTTTGAACTTTTCATCAGAAAAGCTTTTTATATTTATTCAAATCGTTGGGGGACAAATTACAGTGAATTCCATTCTAACGTATTGTTCCCCATTGTTTCGCAAACCATCATCAACAAAAAACATATGGAAGAGCGGGTCTTAATAATTGAAGATGATAAAATGCTGCTCGAATTTTTGGTCGAAAATTTGAGCATGAACGACTACCAGGTTGAGGCATTTGAATCACCCGTAGATGCGACCGAATATCTTAAAGATAATAAGGTTGATCTGGTGCTTACGGATGTTAAAATGGATGAAATGACGGGTGATGAAGTATTAACCCACGTCACGGAAAACTATCCCAATACTGGAGTTATTATGATGACCAGCTTTGGGAACATCACCCATGCGGTGCGTGCACTGCAAAAAGGCGCTTTTGATTATGTAACAAAACCTTTCAAGGCCAAGGAGATTATTTTCCGTATCAATCGCTTCTTTGAATCAGGTAATATAGACTTTAACAAAGAGCGTAAAATACAGGCATTTTCGGATGATTCTGATGACAATGGTGAAGACAGTGAGGCCTCCCAAAGTAGTGGCGAACTTGTTCAGCCTACAGACAAGAAATTCATTGGTGAAGATCCTCATATTCAAAAACTAATGAATATACTGCCCCGTATTGCAGAAAGTATGGCCCCGGTGATGATACAGGGCGAAAGCGGAACCGGTAAAGAAGTTTTTGCCAACCTGATTCATCAAAATAGTAATCGCTCCGACAAGCCGTATATCAAGATCAACTGCGCCAACCTACCAAAAGAGTTGGTTGAAAGCACCCTCTTTGGTCATGTCAAAGGGGCATTTACGGGCGCCATATCTGATAAAAAGGGGGCTTTTGAAGAAGCCGATGGCGGCACAATTTTACTCGATGAGATTACCGAAATTAATATCAATATCCAGGCAAAACTGCTGCGGGTATTGCAGGAAAATGAATTTAATCGCGTAGGTAGCCAAGAGCCAATCAAAAGTGATGTACGGATACTGGCAACTTCAAATCGCAATATTGCCGACGCAATAGCCGAAGGGCAGTTTCGTGAGGATCTGTATTACCGCCTTAATGTGTTCCCTATTTCCATTCCGCCGCTCCGGGAACGCAAAAGTGATATCCCACTGCTCGTAAACCATTTTGTTGACCACTACACCGAAGAATATGAATTGGAGACAAAGAAAGTTTCGGATGGTCTGATGGATTACTTAGTCAACAAAAAATGGAATGGTAATGTGCGGGAGCTGGAAAACAAAATCCACCGCGGAGTCATCTTATCAACTGATACCGAGACCATTAACCTTGATCACATCGAGAAAAATTTATTCTCTAAAGTAGATCTGGAAGTAAGCCAGCAGGTGCTCTCGGACCTACCCTTGATGTCGATCGAGGATATGGAGCTACAGCTCATCAAAAAAGCGCTGGAGCATACACAGGGCAACCAGAAAGAGGCAGCAAAAATTTTGGGTATCACAGATCGTACCATCCGCAATAAGATTAAAAAAGCTTCGGAGAATGAGGATGAAGACGAATAACCCTACTCTGCTTGAACAAGATTTGAAAACTCAAATAGCAATCCCGAAGCTAAGCTCCGGGACAACTACTTGTTGGGACAACATTCACTCCTGAATGCTGAGGTTTAAACAATATTAGCAACCATTTTCTTTGCCTGATCCAGCCTATTGGTTTTGGTAAGCGTGACAATAAGCCTCCGCTTGTACTCACTATTTTCGGGATAAGCGTTATGGAGCTTATTGTAAATACCGGACACATAATCGAACCACTCCTGCTTCATAAACATCGTCATAATGTTATCTATCTGTTCTCTATACTGCTCATTTGTTTCATTCGGCGGCAACATATCTCCAAACAAACGTTCGAACAGATATACAGAACGCTTGAAATCCTTTAAATCAATAGAAATCAATAATGCCTTTTCTAACAGTGCTCGGTCGGCATTGCCCCGCTTAAACGTAAAGAGCTCTTCAAAATAATCGGTTGCCTTGGCTCTTTCGCCTGCTTTTAATGCTACATTTGCCAGCCGAACAAGCGTTTTTTCCTCGTCAATCTGTTGATCAAAATTGGCGCGCGAAAACAACGACAGGCGACCGTAATACTGCTTTAGGATATCAAAAGCGTCTTGCCATTCCTTGCGTAGCTCATGAATCCGAAATTGTATCAAATACGGAAGTCGCTGTAACGACTCGGCTTCAAGTGATTGACGAGCCAACGACAGAGCTTTCTTCCATTTGTGCTGCTCTGTTAAACAGCTGGCCAACCCATTCACGCCAGCCAAGCGATCGAAGGGCAACAACTTCTCTTTTTTCAACAGTTGCCGAAACTGAGCTGAGGCGCGCACATATTCATTATCCTGGATGTTTCGGTTGCCCTGTATCAGATAAAGTTTAGGAGCATAATCTTTTAACGAAAGCTCTTCATCAATATCAACATATCCGTACGGATTGCTTTCACGAACTATCAGAATTGGCTTATTCGTCAATGTAATGTCATGAGATCGAACAAAGTCGGTAGCATCGGGCAAATTATATCCCCGAAAGATCTTTTCATCTTCTACACAAGAGGTATTGATAAAACGCATCTGATAATATTGATGCTGTCCGCCCGAATTTGCTCTTGTTATAATTACAGGAGCCCACTGGCTTTGCTCTAAACTTTTTTTAGTGGGAAAACTACTAAATCTTAGTTGTTCATCATCTTCTAAGAAAAGCATCCAGGATGTATTGCCCTTTGAGGCTATCGTATTCCAGATCTCTGCACGTCCCGATTGCGGATCGCAGGCATGCCAGTGAATAGATTCAGGTAAATTGGCCGGAGCCTCCCCTGTACCTGCAACAATTAACTCAGCGAAATAACTATCCCACTGCTTTACCTTTTCCAAATCGAAAAATTTGCGATCCGATAGAAAAAGTACTCCTGTTATCCAGTCTAGGTTACTGCTCGTTTTCTGTGATACCGATCTAAGTGCCGATTCCATAATAGCCTCATCGTTTTATTGCAAAACTGTTAGTTGATGTTAGATATAGTTCAACAGTGTATTTTCGAACATTTTGCTGTGTACCGCCATCGCCGATTCGTAAGCCACCTGATTGCGCTGCATATCAGAAAAAGCTTCGGCAAAGTTTGTATCCACCAGCTCACTTATATCTGATTTTTGCGTAATCTTAGTAGATTCATACTGCTCGAACATAAAATCCATGCGATTGATGTTATCCCCCAACTTTGAGGTAAGATCAGTAACATGATTAATTACCTGGTCGGCATCGGTGAGTAAATTATTAAGCTGCTCATCATCGTTATTCCGCAAAGCATCTTCGACATCGCCCATAAACTGGAACAGATCCCCGGCCGGACTATCTGCGAGTTCTTCGCCGGTAACGCTGATATCAATTTCCACACCGTCGGCAGCTACCACATGTGGAGGTTTGTCATTGCTATTATTGGTTACCACCCCACCCGCCAGTTCGAAAGGTTTTTCACCGCTATTCGTACCTGCAAAAAGATAGCGTTCACCGTACTGAATATTTAAGCTGTCAACAATCTGCTTGCGGATACCCGAGACCTCATCAGCCAAATTCCCCCGTTCATCTGACCCCAAAGAATCAGATGATCCCTTAACCATCAGATTTTTGACATTCATCAGGCTGTCAATAACACCATCCATCGAATCCTGTGCCAATCGTCCCTGGCGCAATCCACTGCTGATATTTCCTTGAAACTGCTCTACTTTATCCAGGTCAGCCTCTAAAATGCGGCTGCTTTGAAAGTTTACCGGACTCTGTGATGGCACCCGAACCTCTTTCCCGCTCGAAAGTTTCGACTGAATTTTTGCCATCTCTCCACGGTTTTTATTCACATCCCGCATAAAATTGTCAAAAATGGTCTTCTGTGTTACACGCATAAAAATTACCTCACTATACTAATTAAGGTGTCATACATTTGTTGAGCATTGCTCATTACTTTGGCGGCTCCCTGGTACGCATTTTGATGCTTAATCATCTGGCTAAGCTCTTCGTCAATATTGACTCCGGCCTCCTCTTCCTGCTGGGTTTTAAGCATCTGGATTTCAGAGTCACGAGCATCAATGCGATTATTGGTGGCATCTAATTGAATGCCCGGCTCGCTGATGGTACTAATGGTAAAATCGGTTAATGTCTGATTTTGTGTGGTCTTGCCGATGACTTTTTGATTTCGCAGTTCTGCAATCTGTGATGCCACTTCTCCGTTACCGGCTTCTCCATCCGTATTCGAGGCAGCAATCAATTTCGAGTTTTCAACTAAATCTTCATTAATCGCAATGCTTTCGGCCGTTGTTCCGGCGGCATCAAAAAAGTTGCGTTGAATACTGTCTTCCAGGCCATACCCATTGCTGTGAATATTGTTGACTTCATTTACTACCGCAGAAGCAATTTTGTCGAGACGCTCCTTGATATCGGGAATGCCCTCTTCGTACATCTCAATTTCAGCACCAATCTGTCCGCCCTCCGGGGCAATGGTATGACCGCTTTCGAGTCGAAGACGATATTTCTTATTGGTATCATCCACCTCTGAAGTGATGTTGTACGCCCGATTCTCATCGACCACGCTGTGGCCATCAATCTGAATTTCAACAGCACCGGTACTCGTTTCCTGGCTTTCAAATTCAACCAGTTCCGACAACTCACTCATCTTAGCCACCCGTTTATCAAGGCTGGCAAAATCGGGATCGCCCTTTGCTTCGGCTTGTTTGATAGAACTATTCAGCTCATTGATATCACTCAATATGTTGTTAATAGAGTCCAGCGTTTTACCGGCAAAATTCCTTACCAGCTCACTATTTTGATCCACATTTCGGCTGGTTTCGCGTAATTTGCTCGTGAACTGTTGGGTCTCGCTAATTAAGTTATTGCGTACACTTACATCCTGTGGATTGCTGGCCAAATCGGAAAAATTATCAAACAATCCGCCAACTTGGCTATCCAGATCATCACCGTAATCGGAGACCATTGACGATTCAAGCTTTTCATAGACATCAGCTTTCTTTTGCAGATAGCCCATGTCCTGCTGCTTTTTATTCAACAACTGGTCATTCATTTCATCCCGCAATCGGCTAACGTCATCAATGTTTACCCCCAATCCGGCATGATAATTATCCATCTGCATACCATTGGGCGACTTTTCGATGCGCTGCCGACTGTAACCCGGAGTATCCGCATTTATAATATTGTTGGATGTAACCGACATGGATCGCTCGGATCCACGAAGGCCGCTTTTTGCTATTTCAAATATTGATTTCATATCTAAGCTTCTTTATTGAGCGCTATTCCGGAAGAAATTTCCTCTTTGCTGCCACCAGCACCATATCGCGTATTCTTTTTGTTGTGCAGACTGTAAATGGAGTGCATCAGCTGCATGTTTTTGTCCACAGCAAATTCCAGCAGGTTATTCAGTTCCTGGTGCTTCTCTTTCAGCGTTTCCATCTGTTTCTCTAGTGTAATCTGCCAGCCAGCAATGGTATCCGTTGCTTCCGGATAGACTTCCTTCAAATACTCTAGCCGTATTTCGACACCGTCAACCTCTGCTGCATCGTTTAGCATCATCTGCAAATGATCTATGAACTTGTGCTCTTGTTCTTTAAAAACTCCTCTCAGATGGGTGTATTTCTCAACGTACTCCACAATATCTTCTTCATTTGATGAAACCACGGCCTCAATCTGCTTGTCAATCACTTCCATCAGATCATCAGACAGCATACCGAGACGGTCAATAATTTGCTCAAATTCTGTAAACGTTTTTTTTGATTCCATATCTATCCTTTCTTAGCCCATCGTCATTATTAATTTCCAGCCATCACACTTTGTGATATTCCGATATCATATCAGCCATTCCTAATTTCCTTTGTTCTGCAATTTCTGTAGCAAGCGTATCCGTAATGTGATGTCGATACATGCTGTTGGCCTGTCCCGCGACACCATTTTTATCGCCCATCTTAAAAGAATCTTTAGTCATCTTGTTGACCAGCTGCCGGGCGAATATTTTTTCAAACTCCATGGCAACTTCTTCCTTCTTTTCCTGGGCAAGGTCTTGATTATCTAATCCCATTGGCATCGACTGTGCTACACTACTTATATCCATAATAATCTTGCTTTATGATTATGCTGTTTCAAATTCAGTTAATTCTACATTACAATAAGTTCACCCTGCAATGCCCCGGCACGATCAAGGGCCTGAAAAATGGAGATGATATCGCGCGGACTCAGTCCCAGCGAATCCAGGGCATTAGCCAGTTGCTGCACATTGGTATCAGGTTCCAGCACAACATTTTGTGCCGACTCCTCACTAACCCCCACCTGTGGCACCGGAACCGTTTCTGTTTCACCGCCACTAAAAGGCGGGGGCTGACTAATAAAAGGCGTCACTTGCGTGCGCACCTGTACGCTGCCATGCGAAACCATCGCGTTGTCAACGGTTACACCCCCGCCCGCCACAATAGTGCCGGTACGCTCATTGATGACCACACGGGCTGGCTTATCCAGCTCAACCTGCTGATCCATAATGGTGCTGATAAACATATTCCGCATCCCCGGCTCCTGAAAAGCGTCCGGCCATTCTACCTGGATAATTCCCGGATTATAGACCGAGGCCAATTCTTCATCAAAATTCTCGTTGATCACCTCCACAACCTGACGTGCATTCGTATAGCCCGGCTGAGACATCACCAAGTGCAGCGGCTGGTCAGCATTCAATTGAAAATCATTGTCGTGTTCTACGATACCTCCGCCCGGAATCGTAGCCGTAAGTGAGCTATTGCGAGAAAATCGAGAATTACCAATTTCTTCATTAATACCTCCTACGACTAAAGGTCCC
This sequence comes from uncultured Balneolaceae bacterium, assembly GCA_964490705.1. Classification (GTDB taxonomy): domain Bacteria; phylum Bacteroidota; class Rhodothermia; order Balneolales; family Balneolaceae; genus Fodinibius. The sequence continues at coordinate 13,268 of CAZBCG010000005.1, forward strand.
TGAGCCAAGGCATAAATTTCTTTTGTTTCGGGATTCAGGAGCGGGGTCTCCAGCAATACGCCCCCTTCAAGAGAACTGGCATCTCCCATCGACGATATCGTTACATCAATTTCGCTGCCCGATGCGTGATAGGGTCCGATATCAGCCGTAACAATAACGGCCGCAACATTCCGCGTTCGCAGGCGCTCCGAATCAACATTGATTCCAAAACTGTTAAGCATATTCGCAATAGAGCGAACCGTAAACTGGGCACCGCGCCTGCTTATCGTCCGGTCACCTGTTCTATCCAAACCAACAACCAACCCATATCCCACTACTTTTGTGGAATTGGCATTTTTTACTTTAAGCAACCGACTTAGCGGGGTTTGCGCATCGGCTTCAGCCGGATACATCATCCCCAAAAAAGTTGCTGCCAATACTATGAGAATACTTCTTTTCATGACATTTCGATTATTGAGATAACAATACGCTTTAATTAATCGCTTTTAGAACTGCTACAACACCCAATCCTATTCCGGCAACCGCTAATGCAGCGCGTTTTATAAATCCTTCTTTTTTAGTAACCTGGCTTAGTCCGCCCTCTTTCTCATAATTGATTTGGGCATTCGCCAGTCGATATGAAAGAACCTCGTTGCGACCGTTTATATCCTTGGGACGAACCGTACCACTTACATCAATTTCATGCTTTTCGCCATTTATCTCGGTAGATCGGGTCCCTTCTACAATTAAGTTTCCGGTAGCGGTCACATCCGTAACTTCTACACTCATATAGCCCTCCAACAGTTGCCCTTGGTTCGTTGATACCTGCTGATCTGATTCGTAATTCACTTCGGCATCAGCACCAAAAGTAGGCTGAAACGGCATGAAGTTTCCTCCGACTGATCCCCCCATACCGGCACCGGCACTTGATGCATTCTGAGCATCTGCACTAGTACTCCCGGATATATTTTCCTGCAGGATTACTGTTAGCACATCACCAACCTGAACCGCTTTATTATCTTTGTACAGCGAACGCTGTCCATGAGCCAGATTAGTGGTTCCAATAACAAGCAGCAAAACTGCAAAATATTTTCCAATCAAAGTGTATTTTTCCATTGTATTACTCCCGGACGAAGAACTTCGCCCACATATTTTCGATTTGTTTCGTCACTAAAAATTTTGATACGATCTCCTTTTGCACCATCCTCACGCGCTTCACCGGATACCTGCACCTGTATTCCTCTGCGTTTGATAAAAATCCTCACTTCGTCACCGGCCTTGATGATCAAATCTCTGCTCACATACGACTTCCGGACGGGCTGGCCAGACAGGAGTGTCCGACGCAGCGTTTTGCCAATTAATTTTTCAGTACTGGCAAAATACGACTCCCCTCTTTGTGATATCGAAACCCATTGATAGGCCAGGTGGGTTTCCTCCAGCTTAGATCCCTTTCGCACGCGATCAGTAACAACAGGCAGCTTTTGCTCGGCCTTAACTTTAAGCTGAATCTCCGCACGTTTACGATTTCCACGTTGGTTATATACCACTTCGAAATTGGTATAGCGACGTATTTGTCCATGTAGCTCAACGCGGGTAATTTGCTCAGGAGATTGCTTTAACAATTGGTTGGGAATCCATCGCGGTTGAATTTCAAAACGGTACTCTCCGGTAGAAAAATGACGCTCTAACTGTTCGCTGGCCTGCTCAACAATAAATGACTTCATCTCGTCATCGCCAGATATATCTATGCCCGCCCGGGCAGGGACAATACCCAGGCCGACAAAAACAAGCAGGCAAATAAAGATGATTCGAGCGTGTAAAATCATTGGAGTTTATCGCTTAATAGAATTAGTTACCGACATCATATCCTCGGCCGATTGTACCATCTTTGAATTCGTCTCATAGGCTCGTTGCGCTTCAATAAGCTGCACCATCTCGGTCACTACATCTACATTGGAGCCTTCAAGATAGCCTTGACGAACATTTCCAAATCCCTCTGCTCCGGGACGATCCACAAAAGGCATTCCCGAAGCCTGTGTTTCACTAAATAGATTACCGCCCTCGGCATCTAGTCCAGCGGGATTTGAAAATCGGGCCAGCTCAATTTGTCCCAGCTCAACTTCCCGGTTATCACCGCCCATCAGGGCCGTAACCGTACCATCCTGCGAAATTTCTACCGCCTTTGCCTCCATGGGCACTTCAATCTGTTCTGCCAGCGGCAAACCGGAACTGTTCACCAGCATCCCCGAAGAGTCACGGGTAAAGTTCCCATCACGCGTATAGCCGATTGAACCATCCGGCTTCTCAACGCGAAAAAAACCATCGCCGCTAATTGCCATATCCAACGGATTGCCGGTTTCAGAGATAGATCCCTGCGTAAAATTCCTAATCGTTGAGACTGCCTGCGAACCGTGGCCAAGCTGCAGCCGCGGACTGTCATTCGACATTCGATTCGCTGACGCCCCGGACTTCGAAACGGCAATATCCTCATAAAACAGATCCTGAAAAGCGATATTACTCTTTTTAAATCCGGTGGTACTTACGTTTGACAGGTTATTGGCAATATTATCTACCGACTTTTGCTGAGCGCTCATCCCGAGCGAGGCAGTTGTTAAAGCTCTAAAAGGCATAGTATTATTCGTTTATTGAATTAAAATTTTCCTAATTGCTGTGTGGCTCGACCCATCATTTGATCTGTGGTTGTCATCGCTCGCTGCTGCGATTCAAACATTTTCGTAGTCTTCATCATATCCACCATTTCGTTCAGCGGATCTACATTCGAAGATTCATAATAGCCCTGCATAATCTTGCTCGAGGGATCGTCAATCATGGCTCCTTCGGGGGCACTTAAATAATTACTCCCTTTACGCTCCAACTGAGAAGTATCTTCGACCTGCACGATACGAAGTTGGTCAAATACCTCACCATCAAGCCGAATCGTTCCGTCATCGGCAACCTCCAGATTGGCTTCATCGCCACCCCGGCCCGTTGCTTTCAGATACTCCGGCATGTGAATAGGTCCGGAGTCGCCCATTACGCGCGATCCATTTTCATCTACCAAAAATCCATCACTGTTAAAATGCATACGGCCGTCGCGCGACAGTTGGGCTCCTTCTCCATTTTCTACGACAAAAAAGCCTTTTCCCTTAATACCAAAATCAAGGGGGTTGCCAGTTGGCTCAAGTACGCCCTGTTGCATATCAACCTGTTGCTGGGGAACTGATCGGCTCACTACTTCGCCATCAATACGCTGCTGTACCATCTTTTGAAACACATTGCTACCCTTAAATCCAGGCGTATTAATATTGGCTAAATTATTAGCCGTAACATCCTGCATTTTGGTCAGCATCTGCATGGCCTGCATTTGAGCCTGTAGTCGATCAATCATGATATCCTCGAATGCTTCGTTATTGCTTTATTTTAAAATTCCGGTTGAACCGGCCGGGATGATTATACTCTCAAATTCTATGCCACCAATTTTTCTTGCAGACTCCCAAAGAGGGTTTAGCTGTCAGGGGCATTCCAAAAAATCCGGCCTGCTTATATATTATAAGGCCTTCTTCTGCTACATACGCCCGTTGTTCATTTAAGAGTTGTCTGACATCACCGATAAGAATACGTCATCCCAAAAGGCCGGCAGTAGGGAAATGTTTTCCGTTGAAGTGGATGATTTCTCCCTCCCATCTCTTAGATCCACTGCCAACACAAATAAATCGGATACTACAGAAGTGGTACTGTATTTGATTTATAACTCTGTGTTATGTCGGACCAAAACTCAGCACAAGAAAAAACAGAGGACCCCACCCAGAGGCGGCTTGAGAAAGCACGCGAGGAGGGGCAGGTAGCCATCAGCACCGAAATCTCATCGGTAATGATCATGGTGGTATCGGTACTGACGATTGTAGGAATGGGGGAATTTATTTATGCCCGATTTGAAGCACTTTTCGAAACCTTTTTCCTGAATTCACGGATGCCTGTTGACAACCAGGATCATGCCTTAATGTTTCTTGGACAGGCTTTTTGGTACGGCATTGAAGCCATGATGCCTATCCTGATTGTATTAATATTTACTGCTCTGGTCGTAAATATGATTCAAACCAAGGGGGCCTTTTCATTCAAGGCGATCCAGCCCAAAGCTGAGAAATTAAATCCCATAAACGGCATTAAGAATATTTTTTCCATGAAGGGATTGGTGGAGCTTGCCAAAGGGATGTTTAAGCTGCTAATCATTGGACTCATTGTCTATTATACTGTTTTTCCCAATATCGAGCATTTCATCTCTTTTTCCGTAATGCCGTTGGAATACAATCTCAGTGAGTCGGGAAGTTACGTGCTCCTGTTTTTAGGCAGAATTTTTGCAGCTCTATTTATCCTTGCTATTGCTGATGCTATTTATCAGCAGTATCAACACAAAGAAGATCTTAAGATGTCTAAAAAAGAGGTCAAGGATGAACATAAGGAAACCGAGGGTGACCCCCACATCAAAGATAAGCGGAAACAAATGGGGAAAGAGTTTCAACAAAAGCGGCTTGATCATGCCGTTATGGAATCGGACGTGGTTGTTACCAATCCTACACACTATGCTATTGCGTTACAATATGATCCGGAAGAAAATAATGCTCCCATTGTAATGGCTAAAGGACAACGACTACAAGCACAACGGATCAAAGATCTGGCAAATGAGTTTGATATCCCCATTGTGGAAAACAAGCCCGTTGCCCAGGCCCTCTTTGCCTCGGCCGAGGTCGATCAACATATCCCGGAAGATCTCTACAGGGCTGTTGCCGAAATTCTGGCCTACGTCTATAAGCTTAAAAACAGACACAATATTTAACTGTAAGCATGACTTTTACGAAGATTTCAACAAGCAAACTCAAGAACCGGTTTTTACAGACCGATGTTCTTATTTCGTCGAGTATCATTGTCATTTTGCTGATAATGATTATTCCGTTTCCGCCGATGCTGATGGACTTCTTCCTGGCACTCAACGTGTCATTATCCATCGTCGTGATGCTGGTGGCCTTTTATACGCTCAAGCCGCTGGAGTTTGCCGTATTCCCGGGCATGCTACTCATTTTGACGCTCTTTCGGCTTTCACTGAACATTGCCTCTACGCGACTTATCCTCAGTGAGGGATATGCCGGATCTATTATTGAATCGTTCGGCGGATTTATTGTACAGGGCAATTATGTGATTGGAATTATCATTTTTGCCGTACTTATTATTATCAACTTTGTGGTGATTACGAAAGGTGCTACCCGTATTGCCGAGGTGGGTGCACGTTTTACGCTGGATGCGATGCCGGGTAAGCAGATGTCAATTGATGCCGACCTGAGTGCAGGACTCATCACCGATCAGGAGGCCAAAAAGCGACGCGAAGAAATTGCCCGCGAAGCTGATTTTTACGGTGCTATGGACGGTGCCAGTAAGTTTGTGCGCGGCGATGTTATTGCCGGGCTACTCATTACCTGTATCAATATTATTGGTGGTCTTATTATTGGGACGGTGCAAAACGGAATGGAGCTGGCAGAAGCTGCCAAGCTTTATACCTTACTTACTATTGGTGATGGCTTGGTGTCGCAAATTCCTGCCCTGCTTATTTCAACTGCGGCCGGTATTATTGTCTCGCGTACTGCTTCGAAAGGTAATCTTAGTAAAGAATTAACAAGCCAGCTTTTAGGTGATCCCAAAACGCTTATGCTGGGAGCCTGTTTCGTATTTTTCTTAGGCATTATGCCCGGCATGCCTTTTATCCCCTTTGCACTGATAGGCGGACTCTTTGTATTTCTCGCTTATAAACGCCACGAAGCCGAAGAAGAGGAGGAGAAAAAAGCCGAAGCTCAGCAGCAACAAGAACTGCCCGAAGGGGAAGGCGATACTGTAGAAGATTATCTGTTGATGGATACGCTTGAGCTTGAAATTGGCTACAGCCTTATCTCGATGGTTGAGGAACAACAGGGCGGCGACCTGCTCGACCGCATTACATCATTGCGCAAGCAGTTGGCCTCGGAGCTGGGAATCATCATACCATCGGTTCGCATCCGCGACAACGTACAGCTCGATGCCAACCGATATATTATTAAGATGCGCGGTATTGAACAGGGCGACGGTGAACTGCTGCCCGATTATCATCTGGCGCTTGTGCCATCCGATTTTGATGCCAGTATACAGGGCATTGAAACAAAAGATCCGACTTTCGGGATGGATGCCATCTGGGTAAGCGGAAAAAATAAGTCGGAAGCGGAAAAATTTGGTCTTTCGGTGATCGAAGCCGGCGCTGTTATTACCACCCATTTGATGGAAGTATTAAAAAATAATGCCCACAAACTTATTGATCGTCAGATGGTGAAGCGGCTTATCGATAATATTGAGGAACAGTCGCCCGCTCTTGTGGAGGAGCTCGTTCCCGAAGGAATGCAAATCGGGGAAATTCAAAAAGTACTCAAGCGATTGCTGCGTGAGCGAATCCCGATTAATAACCTGGTTACTATCCTGGAAACACTTGCTGATCACTGCCAGCAGACCCCAAACACCGATGTATTAACCGAATATTGCCGGGCATCACTCTCAGAGATTATTACACAGAAGTTTGTAGGAGACGATAATGAAATTGTAGTCGTAATGATGGATTCCAGCCTGGAATCGCGACTTATTGAACAGGCCCAACAAGGGGGATTAAATGCTAACACGCTGGGGCTTAATCCCAATTTAGTGGAGAAACTCTACAAAAGTGCCTCCAGTACTTTTGAGGATATGATTCGCCAGGGATATGACCCCATTTTACTTACATCACCCGTGCTTCGCCACACCCTGTTCGAGTTTTTGGCACCAATTTTGCCTGAAATAAATGTGCTGTCGTACAACGACATCAGCCAAAATGTGCAATTTCAAACATTTGATCGATTACGTATTGAACAAGCAGAATTAAATGAAGCTGCAGCAGTATGATACTTAACAAATTTATTGATAAAACCTTAGAAGCGGCCAAACAAAGTGCTCGACAAATCTATGGCGATGATTATTCGCAACTGAAGGATATCATTCCACAGGATGAAGATGAGAATGAGCAAAGACAATCTTTAAATCAACGAAATAGATCGCAGTCGAAATCCAAGCGCGAGAATAAATTGGCTGATAAGCCATCACAAAAGAATGGCGTAGTCTTTGAACGATCGGGATCTTCTGCCCCCAAAAAAGATCAAGATTCAAATCAAAAATTGGATCAAAAGCTTGCCTCTATCCGCAAATATGCTGCCCAACAAACAGATGATGATGTTGTTGAAACTTTTGATCAAAAAGATTCCAAAGCTGATGCAAAACCACCCCAAACAGTAAAACAAAAAACTAATAAATCATCATCGCCGAGCGATCAGCTTTACAGCAGAAAAGCTATCCGCCAAAAGAGTTCTTCAAATAAACAAAAGTCTTCGGCAAAAGATCAGGGGCGAAAGAGACAATCATTTGACAAGACTAACTTGAATAATATGGATCCCACTGAAAAAAATGGCCAGACTCCACTTTATGATAAGTTTGTTCAGGAACTGCCCAACGGCGTTTCACGCGTCTCAGATTCATCACCGGATGGACCACAAGAAAAAGAATCAAACGATTTACACAAACGGTTGGATCGCCTGGAATCGCTGATGCATCTGGCCCTTTCAACCCCGGAAAATACTTTTTCAGCGCATCCGCTTTTCCACAAACTACTGCATAAAGGGGTCTCCCAGAACCTAATCATGGGCTGGTTTGATACTATTACGCAACAAGGTATTCATCCCGAGCAGCAGCCAAAGTTATTTCAATCAAAACTATTGCAGCTTATTGATGAACGCCTGCAACAGTCGAAAGCTGATATCGCTCAAAAGATGCTGCTATTCGCCGGGCGATCAGGGGCGGGCAAGACCCACTTGATTATGAAGTTGGCCGGCCTGCAGGGCTTTATGGGAGACAAGAACACAGCCATTGCCTCTTTTGCCCCCGCAGAAGGAGATCCCAAAAACAGTTACAGCATGTTAGAACCCTTTTGCAACGATCATAAGATCGATTTTTATCGTCTTACTGGCATTGAAAAGGTTAAAGAGCTACATGAACAGTGGCAGCAGTACGATCATATTCTAATAGATACTCCGGCTCTTGACATGGGCGGTCCTTCGCTGATAGAGGAGATTATTTCGCTTAAAGAAGAACTGCAGCCCCAAGCCAATATCGAAACACATTATTTAGTTAACACAGCCGTCAATGGTACAGCATATAACGACCCGTTGGCCAAAGAGGTTTCAGCTGATCATTTAGCACTTACCCATATTGATCAATCTCTAAAATGGGGACAGGCCGTACAGCTTTTAAGCAACACCAATTACAAGCTGCGGTATATCAGCAGCGGTCCCTCAATTACGGGAGACTTACTTCCATTTGTACCGGAAAAATTTGCCCGCAAACTCCTTCGGGCATAATACCAATAAGAAGGATGTAAAGAATTTTGGAGAAGCAACACAATTAAGGACTAACCATAAAATCCAGGAACCATGCTATTACGAATTATTGCGGTTATATCACTTATACAATTTTTACTGCTCATGGTATCGGGCGAAAGTATCAACTTTGCCTTGTACCGCAGCTTACTGGTATTCTTGATTTTATTTTCACTGGTGTACATCTCAATGTTCCTGCTGAATATTATCCAGGAAAATAATAATGCCATGTCTAAGGGCTCAACCACAACAGACAGCAATAAATCACAGAACAAGAGTGGAGAATAATGATGGGTGACAAAACACTACAGGAACTTGCCGAACTATATTGCAAAAACCCCTCGGACGGGTTGCGAAATGGAATTATTAGCAAATCTATGCCGCTCATTCGCAGTATCATAGGCAAGATTAATATTCCCGATCAACCCCTGACGCAACAGGAAGATATCGAAAGTGCCGGCATTAGCGGACTGATACAAGCCATGGATTCGTATGATGCCGATCGTAATATTAAGTTCAATACGTTTGTGTACTATCGTATCCGAGGTAATATCATCGACTACCTGCGTAAAATTGATCAGCTGCCGCGTCAAAAACGCAAAGATTATGGTACCGTAAAAAAAGCAATCCAGGAGCTCTCACAACAATTGGGCCGCAAACCAAGTGATGAAGAAGTAGCCCGGGAACTCGATATGGATCTCGAAGACTACCGGCAGTTACTATCAAATGTACAAACCCGCAATGCGCTGTCTCTTGACAGTAGCTTTAATAACGATGATTCAAATTCGTTCTACGAGATTCACGAAAATACAGAAGTGGAAATGCCCGACCAGAATCTTGTGGACAAAGAACGCACTCAGATACTAAAAGAAAAGATTGGTGAGCTCAACGATCGCGACCGCCTTATCCTTACGCTCTATTACTACGAAGATATGACCATGCAAGAAGTAGCTCTGCTGTTAGAACTATCCGAAGCCCGAATTTCACAAATAATCGGGAAACTTTTAATTCGTCTCAAAGAAGACTTAATCAAAGAAAAAGTGACGGCAGGCTAATCGCTTTTTCACAAGTGATTACTTTTACTGCTTTATCTTTTGTTTTTGGGATATACTACGCCTTTGCCTTCCTCGCAGAACACCGCCCTCGGCTTATAAACCTTATATTCTTTCTCTTGTTGATCCAGTAACAAACTTCATTCCTGTTTAGCCCCACCATATTTTTCGAGGATACAATCCTCTCGAAACTTTAATACAGACTTTTGTAAGCAGATCCAAGCCAACTATCACTTCGAGATCCCGGATCGGGAGCCGAAATAACACGGAAGAGCATTTCTACTTATATAACCTTCCATTAATCTCTCCCAGCATATTAAAATCTCGTTACACTGCTATGCGTCGTAACGAAAAAGTCATACAGCGAGCATTGTGGCCAGCTATACAATTTCGTGCAAATGCTGCGCTTCCAGTCGGTTGAATTGAAATGCCAACAACGTACCCGGGACAGCCGATCCGAGTAGTAAAACTTAAAATCATTTACAGATGCTCAAACAAAGCCTGTCCCCACCCATCGGGATTCAGCATGCCATGGGTAATAAAAAGTACTCCCGCTTCCTTTTACCCACCTATCTGGAAACTATTTAATTGCAACAGCATAGAATTGAGTAGCAATAGATGCCCGCTCCAAACGATAGCATCTCTTTATAACACACCTCAAGACGAGGCGGAGCATCGCCACAAAATAGTTTAAGACAATACACGGTGGATACAATCAGGCGATCGTACCCAACAGGTTTACCAGATATTGAAATAACCGGTCAAACATTTTTCCAAAAGCATCCGGCATATAGGGAAACATCCATGATAACAACGCAAAACCTAATAAGAGCTTAATCGGAATGGCAATAAACAAAATATTTGCCTGGGGCATCACACGCGCAAAAATGGCCAGAGAAAGGTCTAAAATAAATAACACTATCAAGAACGGGGCGGCAATCTGTACGGCAATCACAAACAGATAATTGGCTACTTCAAGCATAAACGGGCCCGCTTGCTTTAGTGCTACTTGATTTAACGGAATTAATTCAAAACTCTTTGCCAAGCCGTTAATAAATATTTTTTCTCCATCCATTGACAAGAAAATAAGGACGGCAAACATACTAAACAGATTGCCTACCACATCTGTCTTCTGCTGCGTCATGGTGTTGACGACCTGGGCAAAGCTCAACGTTATTTTAAGGCTTACCAGCCGCCCGGCCATCTCAATTCCGGCAAAAATAAGTTGCCCCACTAGTCCCATAGCAACCCCAACCAGCAGCTCCAAAACTACCGCTGTCACAATAAAAGGCAGAGTAGGCTCTAGCGGTGCCATCACACTTTCTTCGGGGATAATAAAAGAGAGGAGAAACGTTACGATTAAAGCGAAAAAAAGCTTAACTCTGCGGGGAAAAGCAGCAGAATTAAAAAAAGGTGCTGTCATTATTAAGCTGCCAACCCGAACAAATACCAAAAAAAGGGCCAGAATATAATTAGGTGAAAGCAGCGTCATTGTAACAGCTAAAGATTATATCCAAACCGAACATGCTAATTAACCAGTTCTGGAATTATTTCAATAACTCGTTCCGTAAATCCGATGGCGTATTGCAACATAAAACCAAATGACAAAAACAGTATGACAGCTACAACAACCATTTTAGGTACATAGCTCAGCGTTAATTCCTGGATAGAAGTTGCAGCCTGGAATATGGCTACTCCCAGACCAATTACTACCGCTCCTATTAGCGGCGGAGCAGCCAATGTTACTACTGCTGTTAACATTTCCTGCAGCCAAAATAACCCTGTTTCTACATTCATAACTTATATCTTTTATTAGTTAAAACTTTCTACCAGAGATTGCACCAGCAGATACCATCCATCCGTCAATACAAATACCAGTATCTTAAAGGGGAGCGATACCAACACCGGCGGCAGAAACATAATACCCATGGAAAGCAGTACTGCAGCTACTACTAAATCAATAACAACAAACGGCAGGTATATCATAAATCCTATCTGAAAAGCCACTCGCAGCTCGCTCAATACAAATGAGGGTACCACAATATAAAAGGGCATCTCATCAACACTTTCGACCGACTCCATGTCAACCATATCCATAAAAAAGAGCAGCTCCTTTTCGCGAGTCTGTTTTACCATAAATTCTTTCAGCGGTGTTGAGGCCTCACCAAGTGCTTCCATCTGTGTAATCTCGTCGTTCAGGTAAGGCTGTACTGCTTCTTCGTTGACTTGCTGAAAGGTCGGCATCATGATAAAAATCGTCAGAAACAGTGCCAGACCAATCAGCACTTTATTGGGGGGCGACTGCTGCGTTCCCAATCCCATCCTCAAAAAGAAAAAGACAACCACAATGCGCGTAAAGCTGGTCATCATGGTTATAAAAGCCGATCCAAATGATAAGATCGTGACTAATATCAGTGCCTGAATGGCCACCGACAGGTCTTCGCCCTCCATCCCCAAATCGATAGGAGACGACTGCTGCAAGAAAGCAACAGTATTAAATCCTGCATAGGAAAATGAACTTGCCCATGCACTTACCGGCAAAGCCAATACTAACAGGCCGGCAATAACTCCAATTTTTTTAGGGGATATCTTAGAAAAGAAATTCATACTACGACATCTGACTCTTGAACAATTTCCCAAACACATCACTACCGCCGGACTCTTTCTTCGGCATTTTTTCTTTCCACTCATTTTCAGGATAACGATGCAGCAAGTTTACCGATTCCGAGGTAACTCCAAGCACCCACACCTCTTCATTCATCCGTATAATTTTAAGCTGTGCCCCTTCGCCCAACACCTGACTTGCCAATTCGCGCTGGTTGCCCGCCGTACTGCCCGACTGCTTGCGATCAACCCAAAACCAAACCATGATTAACACGACAAGCAGTACCAAAAAGGTGATGAGTCCATTTGTAAATATACCTGATGGTTCGCCGTAGGACTTAATTTCCCTGGCGTCGTCAGAAGAAGCACCAACAACGGCCGAATCTGTCTGTGCTTGCGATTGAATATATTCCTCGGCATCCGGCCCCTGGTTATAATCGATATGAGATAGCGTAAATAACCACATCAACAGTAATACTACTGCAAGGCCGAGTACAATTTTTAAGATTTTGCCGGGTGCAACATCCAGCGAAGAAAGCTTATCTCTCAGATCCATTTTTTATCTTTGCTATACGTTTCTTAGTCGTTACGAGGCTCGAAATGCGCACCCCGAAATGTTCATCTATTACCACCACTTCACCAAGAGCAATGCGGTTGCCATTCACTAGAATATCAACTGGCTCACCAGCCAGCTTCTCAAGCTCAATCACCGATCCCTTGGCCAACTCTAACACCTTGCCAAGGGGCAACTCAATACGACCCAATTCTACCGATACATCCAGCTCTACATCTTTCAGCAGATCCATGCTGTGCATCTCTCCGTTTCCGTTGCCGTTTTCTTCCGAGAATTCGGCAAATTCAATATGCCGAGCCGAAATAACCTTTTCTTTCTTTCGCTCTTTTTGTTCAGACTTAGTATTTACAGTCGAAAATTCATCGTCATCTTCTCCTTCTTCCAGAGAACTTAGCTCATTATTTGTATCGCCGCTCTCCTGCTCTTCTTTATTTTCTTCCTCGGCTGCTCCTTCTTCCTCTTCAATCTCCTCTATTTCCGTTTCGGGATCACCCAGAAGAAACTCCGCCCGTACCTTTTCATCCGCAATACCTTCAATATCAAGCTTCGTCCAAATATATTTTTCGTGGGCTAGCTCCTCTTGGACCTCAATTTTTGAGAACACTTTTACCTCTCCCAGATCTAACGCCAAATCATGCGATTCAGCCTCTTCCGTTATAACATCTGAAAGGTCATCAGCAAAATCTTCAAGAAGCCCAATGGTTTTCTCATTTTTTTCTTTTTCCTCGATCCCCAGCATAATACTCGACAGCAAACCAAACCACTCCTGATCGAGCACGACAATAACATCAGAACCAACATTTTGTTCGCGCATATATAAATATACGTCAGTATTATTGAGGTGTTCTAAGGCAAATTCATTCTCGACTTCTTCAAAGGCATCTACCTCAATATCAGTTTCCTCAAGTAATACCGAGGTCAAAAACTCTTCTATTGTAGGCAGATACTGCTCTAGGGTTTCTTTTGGAATATCCATAACTGAATTTATATAACTTCCTGTTCGTTAATTTCTTCTATCAAATCATAAATTTTAACGGCTCTGCGTCCATGTATGACGCCCGGATAGGCCGACATTTTATGTACATTGTTTACCTTTACCTTTAATGGGTGCTCAGTTCGCTGATCTAAAGGAATCACATCTCCTTCTTTTAAGTCCAGTATATCCTGTACCGATAGTTGGGTTTCTCCCAGCAAAGGCTTAATGCTTACCCCCGCACCCGACAGGGTATATTTATAGGACTTGAGCTGTTCATCAGAAAGCTCAACTGTTTCGGTCTTTTTACCTTTTTTCAGAACCGAATTATTCATCGCTTTCTTTAAAAGGCTGTAGGGATAGGAAAGATGAATGTTAACCTTTTTATCTTCGAAACTGATTGAGATCTGTACAACAATAGTGGGATCGACCGAAGCTAAATGAATATTTTCGGGCTTACTTTCGAAGGTGGACGATTGGATATCGAACTCCATATACGGCTCCCACGCCACTATAATTTCGTGATTAATGTCCCCTACTATACGTGATATAATCTTCTCTTCTATCGTGGTAAGCGTTCTTCGCTCAGAGATATCTCCACCGTATCCACCGCTTTGCCGTTCAATCAGGTAAATACAAAATCCGGGCGGCATCACCATAATGATATTACCGGAAGAATCATCTACCGATAACAAATAAATAACACTTGGGCTTTTAATCTTATTGATAAATTTGCTCGAAGAAAGCTGATCAATTTTCTCAAGACTTACATCTACCTTTTTGCGCAAAGCGCTGCTGTAGATGCGACTAATACTGCGAGCAAACATATCGTGCAACGAACGGAGATTGCGCATAATCTCCTTACTAAACAGCTTAGGCTGCTTAAAGTCATAGTCCTCTACATATTTAACATTCCCAAGCGTTTGCCCGGACTCTTGCGATTCCATAAATATTCGTTCGGATATTGAATTAGCATCATTGCATTACATATTTAGAATAATACAAATTGCGTACCGAACGGGAACCGATCGTCTCATTAATTATCTGAACCAGATCCAGGCGCAGGTCTTCATTCCCATCAATATTCTGTAATTCGGGTACCGATTTAGCAGAAAGGTATTTGATAAGGTTATTGCGAATTTTTGATCTGTTTTCCTCAATCAGCTTCTGATCCTCCTTATTAACCAACTCAAGGGATAATTGAACCAATAAGTAGCGCTGGCCGTTGGTATCTGCCGGATTAACGATAATTTCCTTGAGCTCAAATTTACCGCTTTCTTCCGGAATCAGGTTTTGCGTGTAGCTGTAAATAGCCTCATAATTTTTGCTGATAATAGCATATGCGACAAGAGCCTGGCCCAGCACCACAAGCAAAATCAGGAAATATTTTCCATACCGTCGAAAAATTGACTGCTTCGATCGCTTCCTTTTGTCCTTTACAGAGTTCTTTGTTTTAGCCATAACAACCTTGTTTTAGTTCATCTTACCCATCACAATACTTTTGATTGAGTCAGGCTCAAGCCCTTTTGCATCAATCTCTATTCGTTTCTTTTCTTGTTCATAGTTAATATGTATTTCAACCCTCCTGTTCTTCCGACGACCTTCAGGAGTTTCGTTAGATGCTACCGGCTGAAATTCCCCATAGCTGCTTGCCTCAAACTTTTCTGATTCAAGCTCTGACTCACTATTTAGAAACAATACTACAGAGACTGCCCGAGCCGCCCCCAAATGCCAATTTGTACGATACATCGAACTCTTTGAAACCGGCATATCATCGGTATGGCCGTGCGCCTTGACTTCCCGCACCTCAGGCCCAATCGCCTCTGCAATACGCTCTAATACAATTTCTGAGCGTTCTAACAGCTGTGCAGAACCACTGTTAAATGTCAGCGAATCATTAAGAGTAATCTTAACCCCTTCTGCTGTTTTTTCAATATCTACCTCGTTCGAATATCCCTGTTCTTCCAGAAACTTTTGTACTTGCTGCCATTCCTCTCGAAGCGTGTCATCATCTTTCTCCTCGCTGGCACTGTCTTTTTCAAAAACCACACTGGTTGAATTCTGGAAATACGCCATAATATCATTGAAGGTTGACTCATCAATACCAGGTGTCATCACATACAACAACACAAAGAACACCAGTAGCAACGTTACAAGATCACTGTACGTTGTCAGCCAGTTTCCGTTTCCAGATTTTCGTTCAATTTCTCCCATTCTTCAGTCTGATATTTAGGCCATTTTTGGTAAAGTTGATCTATGCGATCTGAACCATAGGGTATTTTTTTGTGGTATTTTTTGTACTCTGCTCTTCTTTTGGGTTCAAGATATATGAGCATTTTATTTTCCATGATACGCGGATTTTCTTCTTGCACCATGGAGAGAACACCCACCCGGAACATTTCTTTTCGATTCAGGTCCAGCTTACTTAAATATTCCAGCTTACCGGCAAGCGGCCCCAAAACCATATTCGAAAAAATAGTGCCATAAAGCGTTGTAATTAGAGCCACCGCTAACCCTGCACCAAGCGACTCGGGGTCGTCAATATTCTGCAGCATCAAAATCATTCCAATCAATGTTCCAATCATTCCAAATGCGGGAGCATATTCCGACATCGAATCTAATACCTTAACCGAGATCGACAGTTGGCGCTCCTGGCTCTGAATTTCATCATCAAGGATATTACTCAAGCTTTCTTTTGTATAACCGTCAACGGCCAACTGCAGGCCATTCTGTAAAAAATCATTATCAATGCGGGTTATCTCTTCATCAAGTATCAAAATACCCTCTTTGCGAACCTTCTTGGCAAACATGCGCATCAATTCCATGTCGGTCCGAAGATCGACCGATTTGGCTCCCATCATTCTGCCGATTGTCTTAAAACTATACTTAATGTTTTCATAGCTATAGTTTATCAGTGTAGCAGCCAACACGCCGCCAACCACAATCAAAAACGCCGACATACTGGCAAACACCATCAGGTTTCCCTGTAAGACAATCGCCAACAGAATTAAGGTGAACCCTGAAACAAATCCTATGATCGTTGATCTATCTAACATGTTATACTTATCGTACGATGACTGAACTTCTTAACCGGAAAAATCCAGAGAATAGGTTTGCTATTTCTACTTTCACTATCATCTTTTCCAAAATCGTTCTTACATAAAAAACGCTCCGAACTTACATCTTGCGACATAAGAACGGAGCGCTTTTACCTGCCAACTATGAAGTTTAAGCTCGGTATATTATCGTTTGAGATTTACGGCCTCTGTGAGCATTTCATCAGAAGTACTGATAACTCGTGCACTTGACTGATATGCTCTTTGTGAGGTAATCATCTCGGTAAACTCTTGGGCCAAATCAACGTTGGATCCTTCAAGAGCACCCGATTGGATATTGCTATTTGCAACATTGTCGGCCGTATCAACAAAGACTTCGCCGGCTGCAGATGTTGCCCGGAAAAGTCCGCCGCCGACCATTTCCAGTCCGTCTTCATTTTGAACATCACCGAGTGCCAATTGAGCCAAATCCTGATTTTGCCCGTTATCATATACGCCTTGCACCCGGCCATCACCGCTAATTCGGACATCCACGAGTGAACCTTGCGTATAACCGTCTTGGCTAAGCACCTTAGCAGTATTTGCCCCCGAGTACTGTGTGAAATCAGTTCCCTCAGATCCACCCAGATTTACCGAAAAAGTAGTATTACTTGCTCCGTTGCCGGGATCAAATTCAATATTGAAATTACTTCCTCCATCAATCTGGCCCGTTTCACCAAAACTTACACTACCGGTTGCTGCACCGCCGGTGATGCTTTCTCCATCGGCAAATTTCGCTTCATAATCCCACTGTCCTTCGCCGGTCTGTGTAAAATCAATCAGCAGGGAATGTTCTTCGCCAAGATCATCATACACCGTGGTACTCATTGTCTGCGTGCCGGTGTTTCCTGCCTGGGCAACCTGGAAACCGGGTAAATTCATATCTGTGCCATTACCACTTGTATCGTTAACAGAGAAAGAACTTACGTCGAAATCACTGCTTCCCATTTCTCCGGATTTCAGCTTAAGCATACCATCAACCAAGCTTACTTCTCCTTCTGAAAGCTGATTGTTAAACTCGGCAACCATATCTTCCACAGTGGTACCATCTGTATCATAAGTAAATGTAGCCGTTTCTGTGGTAGAGCCATCATGTGAATCCACCGTTATCTCAATTTCATCACCGGCTTCTAAATCGGTTGTTGTCTGAGCTAAGTCATTTAGCTCGGTAGAACCATTAGCAATATTGCCACTATTATTGGTAAAGGCACTTTGGGCCTGTACAATCTGTGTGGAACTGGTACTTGCGTTTAGGTTGCCACCCAGATTCACTTCACTCGTTTTTTGTGGTTCAAGAGCATTTTCAAAATCCACCCGAACATTATCAGTAGCACCACCGCCCAGAATATTTCCTGAATCGTTGGCATTATATCCCTGAACGTAATTCCCAGACTGATCAACCAGGTGCCCATCTTTATTAAAGGTAAAATTGCCCGATCGGGTCATGAGATCCTGTGAGCCGTTATTCACGACAAAATACCCATCTCCTTCGATGGCCAGGTCGGTAGTCCTACCGGTATTTTCGATTGTACCCTGACTGAAGTCACGGTCAACAGATGCCACACGCACCCCCAGTCCTACCTGATTGCTTATCGATGGAGCAGACTCTCTCCCACCGGCGCCACCTATATTCTCATTCATCAATTCCGAAAAGGTAACTCGGGATGACTTAAATCCCGAAGTATCAACGTTGGAAATGTTATTCCCGATCGTGTCCATTTTCGTCTGGAAACTTTTTAATCCACTTACGCCTGAATTTAACGACTTAATTAACGACATAATTTGCTCCTTTTTTTATGAGTACAGCCTTCTGATTCTTGCGTTAACTGTATTATTATTGTTAAACTGATTATTCTTGTATTTAAATTATTTGTCACTTTGTGATACTGTTTCGATATCCCCGATGGGCACTTCCACCCCATCAATCGATATTCGTACTCCATTCCCGGTAAACCGGACTTTATTCGCAATTCCTTCCACAAACATCCGAGCTTTTACATTCGAATCGCCATTCTTTGCGTTAATCTCCACACTATACTGTCCATCCGGTACTTCTACACCGTCATTACTTTTTCCATCCCAGCTCCAGCTATTTTCTCCCTGGGGGGCTCCTTCAATTGTTTTACGGCGCACCTCATTACCTGAAGAATCACGAACAATAATCTCTACTTCACTTGCCGGTTTGTTCAAATCGAAATTGATATTCGCTTCTTTACCGGCCTCCAGGTTCACCTTGTTACCCAAGGCACGAACCTTTTTCCCTGTCAGCGACGATGCCATCGAGTTCGTCAGCTCGGCACGCATCATTTGTTGACTTTCAGATAAACTTTTGAGTCCGTTATTAACTCCAATTAACTGTTCCACAGAATTAAACTGCGCAAGTTGTGATGCAAACTCCTTGCCATCCATCGGGTTGATGGGATCTTGATTTTGCATCTGTGCTACCAAGAGCTGCAAGAACTGATCCTGCCCCATCTTACTGTTTTCCGTTTTAGTCTGCTCACCTTGCAATCCTGTTTGTGACTGTGCTGCTATTTGTCCTATATCCATAATATTATCACCCTTGTTAATTTATGCCGTCCACTCCATCTGGTTGTACCCAAAATTGCGTACGGTTTTTGAGGTTATTTCTTCTACGTTTTCAATGGGATTTCCATCATTCCGAAAACTGTTGCGATAATTCCTTTTGCGATCCGAAGACTCGGTATCTTCAGAAAATTGTGATTCGTCGCCCTGTTGTTGGTTTTCAAACTGCAGATCGATATCTGAGCCGTATTCCTGTTTTAAATGGTCTCTGATTTGCTGCAAATTCTGCTGTAATAGTTTGCTCAGATCAAGATTCATTGATCCCATTTTTACCTGCAATACTCCTTTTGACTCGCGAACCGAAAGCTGGATATTTTTTCCATCATCCAACACAAAATTATGTTTCTGCCAATTGCCCGGATTTTCCTTTTCCGATGCAGCCGCTTTTTGAATATTCTGTGTCAAACCGGGCAGCACCTTCTTTCGTAGCGACACATTCGCTATCGGCATCTGTCCCAACCGCATTGAGCTTCGTCCATTGCCGGTCTTTGGTTCGTGTTCGGCATTAGACTCTACACTTTTCGTTACCTGCTCTTCCCAGCTTACTTTTTGCTCTTCGATGCTCAGATCCGAACCGCCAACAGAAATTCCCGTAAATCCCTGAAACTCAATTGGTTTTGCTTTTTGTTGTGCCTGGGCGTTCGAAATTCCCAGACGATTTAAAAATTTGTCTCTGCTTTCACTCGCATTTCCACCAATATTTCGGGCCGTACTATCATTTTTTACTTTCGTCTTTTCCTTCTTTTTTGACGCATCTATGCTCTTCATTTCCAACCCCTTGGCTGAATTATTTGTAGATATATTCTTCTGGAAAAACGAGTTTACGACCTTCTTTTGCTGTTCCGTTAATTCTGCCTTCGCGGTTTTTCCAGGCATAGCCTCACGACCCGCCCTCATAGAATCAGGTTGTGGGTGTTGATCCTGTGATTGTCCCACATTCTTGGTTTTCTGCCCTATATTTTCAACTCGTACTTTTTGGCCATCACTGTTTACTTTACTGGCAAACTGATTTTCTTGGTTTCCGTTAATGCGGGGTTTCGTATCTGTATTATCCTTCAGAAGAGGGTCCCTTTCGGTCTCTTGTTTTTGAACCTCTCCTTTTTGTTCGGTAACCGATTGGGGTACTGCCTCGGCATTCAATTTCTGTCCAGCATTTTCAGGCTGGCGACTCGTCTCACTATCCGAATATGCCTTCTCGGTTTTCTTTTCTGAATTACCGCTAGCTGATATTATTCGGCCATCGGTATTTTCTCTGTTGGTATCCGTTCTGTCAGAAGTAGAACCCCTTTGCTCATTATTATGAGTATCAGTTTCTGCAGCGACAGCCTGTTTTTCCTTCAAAGTGGTATTTTCAGACTGATTATTGTTTTCAGGCTGTTTATTCTGATTATCTGGCGGAGTTTCTCCTGCTTTTTTAGCAGCCTTATCGGTAGTTTTCTCTTCTTTTCTGACCTGTTTTTCTTCACTATTTCCAGCCTTCTCTTCAATATTTTTTCCAGCCTGATCAACTTTTGAACTTATCTTTACATTTTCTTCCGATTTTGCCAACTCATTTTTTGTTCCATCCTCTGATTTAACATTCTGATCTTCTGATTCTGTACTTTCTGTATGCCCATTCTCTTGTTGCGAATTATCTTGTTTTGACTCCGCATTTTTTGCACTTGCGTTTTCTCCTTCTTCGGTCTTTGTTTCTTTTTCCTGGGGTTTTACAACAGGCTGATCTTCATCTTCGGTATTCTGTAATTCTTTTTTCAGCTGCTCTACAATACCTTGGGTTGCTTGTGAACCATTTTCTGACTTCTTGCCAGTATCAATATTTAAAAAAGAACCACCTAAAATTTTTGTTTCTACATTTTTTCCCTCAGCAGATTCTCCTTCCGCATTTTCACCCAGCATCGACAGCAGTTTCTGTTTATCGGAGGAACCCTCATTTTCATTTTGGAGAGATTGCAGCAGTGATTGAAATACCTGTTTTGAGGTATTCATACCACTGCCTGTACCATCTTGTCCAGCCTCGGCTTTATCACCGGCAACAACTTGGCCGGTTGTAATATTTGACAATAATTTACTTAGCATCACATTACCTCCGTCATAAGTTTTGCTGCGCGATCCGACTCCAGGGAACGCAATAGCTTTTTTCGCTGCAATCCCGATCCTGCCCTAAAAATCCGAACTAACTGATCGTTACTCATTTTATTTACGATCGGTGTTAAATTTTCTACATCCAGATCCAATAAACTTTTGATATTCTCTGAAAATTCTTCTTCTGATATATCTGTATTGTCAGCAACAAGCTGGGCATCGATGCTATCGCCCGATTGACTCTCTTGGTTATTGCGTTCTGCAAGCTCTTTGTCTTTTGCCTCCAATGTTTGTTTGAGAGAATCATTGACCACTTTCAAAGAGTCGAGCTGCCCGCGTAATTCTGTAATATTTTGATAAAATACTTTTGCTCGTTGTTTTAATCTGGCATAATCTCCGCCAATGTCATCAACGCCAGAATCGCCCACTGCTCCCAATTCCGTTGTATCACTAATAATTACTTCGTCATCATATTTTTTTGCTACCTCTTTATGCTCCTCTTCATTGATGTACGGGAACAAAAAGTACGCAGCCACTACCATTGGCAGTAATGGCACAAAAATAAATCCAACAATTTTTAAAATTTTCTTAATCGGCATAATTACTTATTTACCGAACGTTTGAGTTGCGATTTCATCCATGACTTTACGCTGCTGTTTCGACATTTCCTCTAAAAACAACTCACGCTCTTCTTCTTTAACCCTTTCCATGATATGACGCTTTTTATGAACATCAGCTAGTTTATCGCGCTGTTGATCTACGGCTTTCTTTATCGTACTAAGACTATTATTTACTTTTCCAACCTTTTCATACAAATCGTTTATATGCTGTTGGTGACGCCGCAGGTCATGCAGGCTTGCAAACTCTTTTCGCTCCGTTTCTTCCAAGTGTTTTTCCAACTTTCTCTTAAGCTGTGTTTTTAATTCATCGAGATTGTTCTTCTTATTCAATTTTTCTGCAAGCTTTTGTTTCTCAATCTTTTCTTCGTGTTTTCGAACTTTTAATACCGGTTCCAATGAAAATTCAAATTTCATAACACTAATTAATCTTGCTATTCAACAATTTTTCTGAGTAAATCCCACAAGTTACTATCAAAGTCGGCCTCGTGTATATCTTGTATCAAAAATGATTCCAAATCCTCCCGCTTTTCCACGGCCTTGTCTATTTTGGGATTAGATCCTTCGACATACGCACCAATATTAATCAGGTTTTCTGCCTCCCGATATGTTGTTATCAGGTCCCGAACTTTTCCAGCCAGCTCACGCTGCTCACCGGTAACAACATTTGGCATCACCCTCGAAATACTTTCCGGTACATCAATAGCGGGATAGTGATTTTTATGGGCTAATCGCCTTGAAAGCACGATATGACCATCTAAAATAGACCGGACGGCATCGGCAATAGGCTCATTCATATCATCACTGTCAACCAGTACCGTATAAATTCCGGTGATACTTCCCTTCGATGTTTTACCCACACGTTCCAGAAATTTAGGCAGCATCGAGAAGACACTTGGTGTATATCCTTTGGTCGTGGGAGGTTCTCCGGTTGCCAAACCAACTTCGCGTTGAGCCATGGCTACACGCGTTACGGAATCCATCATCAGCAGGACATTTTTTCCTCTGTCGCGGAAATATTCTGCTATTGAGGTAGCGGTATAGGCTGCTTTGATCCTACTCATTGCCGACTTGTCGGACGTTTCAGCTACTATAATGGATCGTTCAAGCAGCTCATCATCGAGCGTATCGTCAATAAACTCCTGAACCTCGCGCCCTCGCTCACCGATAAGTGCAATTATATTGATATCAGCATCCGAATGTCGAGCAATCATCCCCAGCAATACACTTTTTCCCACGCCCGAACCGGCAAACAAGCCAATACGCTGTCCCTTTCCGATGGTATTTAGTGCATCAATAGCTCTTACTCCGGTGTTCATTTTTTCATCAATGGGTTGGCGGTCAACGGGGGTGGGAGGATCGTTATGCACCGGCTGTTGGTGGGCGCATAGAATGGGTCCTTTTTTATCAATAGGATCTCCATTAGCATCGACCACACGACCCAGCATTTCGGGCCCTACGGCAACAGTCAACGACTGACCTAAATACTCGACCTTGCAACCCGATCGCATGCCTTTAATACTTTCATAGGGCATCAGCAACGCAAAGCGATCGTCCAGGCCCACCACTTCTGCGGGAACCACATCATCCATAATAGTCTCAATGCCATACACTTCGCCCACACTGGCCTGTAGTCCGGTACATTTAATGATGGTACCTACAATAGAAGAAACTTTTCCATACCGTTTGCTGGTACTGGTAAAATCCTCGAGCTGACTGCGAATCTGCTTTATATGTGTGCCGAGACCGGCCGAAGGTGTCATTTCCATGATGGCAATGTCATATTCTCTTTCAGGTCGGCAAGCTTTTCTCTAAAGCGATGAACCACCGTTTCTTTATCAGTTTCAAACTCAAACTCACCGGGATTACAATCTTCGCTCACACGGATCGACAGTGGCAGTTCCGGCGCATATTGTTCAACGATGCCTTCCACAAATTCATAATCTTTTTCGCATATCCACAGCTGAGGTTTTACCTTTTTATCAGTTTGGTGTAACAACACCGACAGTTCTTCCTCGAGCTGCTCCCGTATCTTGGGATTTTCGACAGGCAACCCTACAATTTTTTCCACCATATCAAATACCAGATCCAACAGCCCCGGATTCAACGTTTGATGACGCTCATTCCAGTGGCGATGAGCTTTTTCCACAAGCTGTTCCAAGCGTCCCAGCTTGTCCTCAATTTGCTCCTCAGCTTCTTCAACTCCTTCTTTTAACCCTTGTTGACGACCTTCTTCAAACGCTTCTTCGCGAGCTTTTGCTAATCTTTTCTCCCATTTCTGATCTCGCTTTTTGATCAGCTGTTTTACATCTACTTGCGGCTCTTTTGTTGCTCCTTCAGCGGAACCATCTTTTGTGCTTTTCTTATATCCTTTGCCTTCAAAAGCAGGGTCGTAATCCAGACGATTTTCATCCTTCTCGTACCAGTTAATATCTTCGGTATGTAAAATTTTCTGATCTTCCATTCGATCTATTCAACAATCTCTTCTTCACCCATCTTACGGGTTGTAATTTGGCCCTCTTCTTCAAGCTGTTTAATCTTTCTAATGATTCGGGATTGAGCTTCCTTAACATCTTTAAGCGGCACAGGACCAAGAGCATCCATATCTTCCTGGAGCATTGCACCCGCACGATCCGACATGTTGTCCAAAAATTTGTTTTTGACATTTTCTCCCACTCCTTTTAATCCCATAACAAGATCGGTCTTTTCCATCTCGTTGATAATGGTTTGGACTGTACGATCGTTGAAATGAATAATATCTTCGAAAAGAAACATCTGCTGTTTAATATCATCCGCCATCTGGGCATCGCGTTCTTCTATCATACCCAGCACATGACGTTCGACCGCAATTTCAGCTTCATTAAGAATCTGTGCTACAGCATCAGTTCCACTTTTAATGCGATCACCGACGGTGTACATACCTCCCATCTGTTCTTTAATAACTTCTTCGATCTCTTCAATAACTTCCGTCGATATTTTTTCCATCGTTGTAAGACGATATATCACTTCGGCCTGTAAATCTCCATCAAGATGGCCGAGAATTTCCGCCGTTTTTTTCTCATCAAGCTGCGAAAATATGAGTGCAATAACCTGGGGATGTTCCTTCTTGAGAAAATTCGTAATCTGGCTGATTTTACTTTCCTGAAATTCTGTAAATGCCGTATTTTCAGAATTAGCCTTCAACTTCTGGCGAACTTTGTCAGAATCAATATCATCATCGAGTTCATCCAATAGTTGGTTGGCATAGTCAGTCCCTCCTTCCAGGAGCAGTTCATCGTTCGACATCATGCGGTAGTATTCTTTCATCACAGAGTCAACCACATTCGGCTTAATATTATCCATCCTGGCAATGGCCAATGTAATAGCCTCTACTTCTTCATCTTTCAAAAACTTAAACAGCGGCCTTGCATTTTTTGTCCCCAGATTAGTTACAAATATTGCTGCTTTTTCGGCGCCGGTTAACTGATCAACACTATCAATTACACTCTTTTTTTGCTGCTCCTCTGCCATATCAGTTATTTATTATCCGTTGAAATTAACATTGCACGTACAATCTTGGCTGCTTTATCGGGTTTCATATCAACCATATTTACGATTTCTTCCAGATCGTACTTCTTCTCTTCAAGAGCCGGTATTTCATCATTTTCTTCATCATCCATAAACTCTTTGAGCTCTTCCTTTGTCATATCTTCTAATTCCGGATTCATCTGTCCCTCAGTAAATACCTGCTGTTCTTCTCCAAATGCCGACTGCAAAGCCAACCCAGGCTCCCCACGACGCATCTGTTTGCGGAGACCGAATAGCAGCCACACTATTAAACCAAGCGTTACAAAAATAAGACCCCATCGCAGCACACGGCTCCACGGCCAGCGACCGTCGATTATTTGCCCCTGGGGCCCAGCATTGCCGGGAGTCCAGAACTGTACCTGCCTGATCGTAACCTCATCACCGCGTTCAGCTTCAATGCCAAGTGCTGAAGCAATTACATCACGAAATTCCTGCAGTTCTTCTTCGCTATAGGGTTCGGTTTCCAATACCGTTTCCCCCTCATCATTCACGGTTTCTACCTGTTTGTGATTTACAAGCACCGAAGCTGTAATATTTGTTATTTCACCTTGCGCCTTTTTATAAACCTCTTTGGTTTCACTCACCTCATAATTGCGCGTTCGCGAACTGCTTTCATTTTCACTTGTTGTCACAACTGAGGTTTCTCCTCGTTCATCCACCGGGGTAAACTCATCAACAGGTACCATCTCTGAGCCTTCCTGGTTTTTAACGTCTTCACTTCGCTGTTCCGAAATCAATGTTCTGCTTTCAGGATCAATTTCATTGGATTCTCGAACCAGACTGTCAAAATTCTGATCCACTGACACCCGGAGGATACTGTTGCCTGGCCCCAATACCCGATCCAGCATCGTTTGTCCGCGCTGGGTTAAATAGTTTTCTGTTTTCTGTTCCGACTTTAGCCAGGCATCCTCAGATGCAAAATCACTATCGCCCTGCTTGTCATCGGTCAACCTGTTTCCGGCGTGATCAACAATAGTTACATTTTTGGCCTCAAGTCCCTCTACACTACCAGCTATAAGTGAGGTGATTCCATCAACCCTTTTTTTATCCAGACCACCACTGCGTTTAAGAGTCAATAAAACGGAAGCAGAAGCTTTTACCGCCGTTTCCTGGAAAGGAGAACGCTCCGGCAATACCAAATGCACCCGCGAAGATTCAACCTGCTTCAAACTGTTTACCGATCGAGAGAGTTCGCCCTCCAAAGCCCGCTTATTATTCAACTGTTGCATATAATCAGTCATGCCCAGCGAATTGTTATCGAAAAGCTCGTATCCTTTCATATCAGACTGCGGTGCTCCCATGGGAGCCAACTCAAGACGTAGCTCATCTACCCGCTCACTGGGCACATAGATGGAACGACCACTATTATCAAGTTCATAGTTAATTCCCTGCTCATCCAGTGCCGTGACTATTTCCTGGGCAGCGTCTTGTTTAAGAGATCCAAAAAGAAGTGTATAGTTGGGGCTAAGGGCCCAATAAAACAGGGTGCCTACAAAAATTAAAATCGCCCCAATTAAGCCAAAGAACAGCATTCGCTGTGCTGTGCCTAACGGCTCAAGAAATTCCTTAAACTTATCTAATATTGAACTCATTTAACTGTTTTACCTGCTCTATATTTGCATGCGGCTTACTTCTTGATAGGTCTCCACAACTTTATTTCGCACTTCAACCATCATATCAAAGCTGAGTTTGGCGCGTTGCATCGAAATCATAACATCGTGTACGTTATCTGTTTTACCAGCAACAAAATCCTGCACTTTTGCATCAGAGGCCTTCATGGTCTTATCCACGCCATTAATAGCATCAGATAACACCTCTGAGAATGTTTGGTTATCCTGTTGCTCTTCAATTGCTATTTCACGGTTGGGCGATATCTGCTCAATATCGGCCGCTTGCTTTAGAATACCACTTGCTTCTATTCCTTCAATCATAATTCCTTACATGATTTTTACTTGTCTGATAGTTACTTCAATAGTCATTTACTAAATTTGCAAAGACCGCTTCATAATCTCTTTTTCAGCTTCGATGCTGCTTAGATTGGCTTCGTATAACCTGTTGGCACTTACAATATTTGTCATTTCTTCGACCATGTCGATATCGGGATACCGCACCATACCCTCTTCATTGGCATCGGGATGATTGGGTTCATACTCATATCGGTAATTATCTTTTTCTGCAATCTCGTATTCCGGTCCAAGTGACTGGCCGGCAGTGGTAGCATTATCTCCGGCAGGCTTTTGGGGTGACATATGCTGCTCACGAGTTCTGTTTAATGATCCCATGCTTTTGCTCAATGCCTGCTTAAAACTCTTTGGCTGCGGGGCCGTTGACTGTACCGATTGCGGGCGATATCCCTTATCACTACCCTCAACCGAACTTGTGTTTACATTCGCAATATTTCGAGAGGCTACATTAATGCGTTCTCGTTGTACAGCCAATCCCTTTGCCGCCGTCTGAAATGCTGAAGAAAGTCTATCGGGTATCATTGTTTACGTCCTTTAATTATCGTGTTGTACTGGTAATACCAGTTTGCAGGGTATCAAAATGATGGCGTAATGAACGAGTAACTAACTGTACTCTCATTTGTGTGTCTGCCATCTCAAGGAGTTCGTTTTCCAGAACAACCTCATCTCCTGTTTCCTTTATACTCGGATTAACCTCATGCATTGCTTTGCCCGATTCCTGAGCCTTCTGCAGAGCGTTTTCGAACTCAACTTGGTGGCGCTGATAACCGGGGGTATCAACATTTGCAATATTGGATGAGGTAATTTTCTGCCGCAGCGAATAGCTATCCATCGCTTTTGCCAACAGTTGACTATGGCCACTGTCGATTATTTGCATGGTATGAACATTCTTTTTGATTCATGTTGTTTGCTACCAAATAGAAGACAGACAATCATTTTTTTCTTCATTCGGAACAAAATTCTAAAACTTCAGTATCTACGTGCGTTAATACTACAGGCAATAGCTATGCCAGATGCTCAAATTCTTGGCATCTTCAAATAAAATGGGGACAATAATTGTTACTTAAGAAAGGCAAGTGCATAAATAACCGCACCAAAGGTAATTTTTTCCTGCATGGTAAATTACTTCTCCCGTTATTTAAGCGTATAAGTCACCCGCTGATAACTTCAACATGGATAACCAATAACTATCCGAAATACACGTTTGGAGATTTATTGCGTGTTTGAAAACAAATGGATATGATATTTGAATTAGCAAATGCTATCGAACAATCACCAGGAATGATGCCATCTAACAATAGGGAACCTACGTTCATCATTACGATGGACAGTAAAAAAATATGTGAAGCCAACAAAGCAGTAATTTCGGGCCACAACAATCAAAACCCTATTGGAAAAGAAATTGGTGAGATTATTCATGTTGAACCAAATGCCGGCCATAATATCATCCCTGCTTATTTTAATAAAGAATGGTTTCTCTTAAAACGGGAGACCTTGATTTGGCAAGGAAGCCAACACCTAAAAGTTCGACTTGAACGGCGTAAGGGCATTCCCGGATTTGATGTTATGAAATCCCTGAAAAAAATGATTGGATTTCTGCTTCACCGGGTACGCTCTCCATTAACCGGCATACAGGGTTATGCAGAACTGATGGAAACAAACGGCGATATCGAAGAATCCTCAAAGTATCTCAAAAAGGTAAATGAGGGCATTAATGAGTTATTTGAACTCCTTGATGAACTAGATGCGCTGCAGGAAATCTCTCTCCAAAAAGTTAACTTGAATAATTTCTCCGCGAAACCAAAGAAAATTATCCGTGATATTCTCTCCGCCTATTCCGACGATCTGAAACAGAATATCACTTTAAAAGAAACGAAGCATTCTTCTCCATTGAGATGCAATCCCGGGGACATGCGGCGAATTCTTTCATTTTTGATTGAAAATGCTGTAGAATATGCACCTGCAGAGAAAAATCAAGTAACCATATCTCGACCTTCTCCGAGTACAGTCAAAATAGCACATAACGGCAATCCCATTCCAAAATCTATTTCTCAGCAGCTTTTTTATCCCTTTGTAACCTCCAAGGCAAGAAAGCTGGGTATCGGGTTGACAATGGCTATGCTCTATGCCAAGCGGTATAACGGATCCATTTTTGTTACAGATAATAATCCATCCCGTGAAATATCATTTTTGTTTTGCCTCCCACCCTTAGAAAAATTTCAATCTCCCTCTCTGTTGTAAATCAGGTGGCCTTGTGGATACAACCTCAGGAAATTACTTCCAGCTATTAGCAGACCATCCCATACTTCCATATCACAAACATAAAAAGGCACCCTCCTTAATATAAAAGGGTGCCTTTTTACCTCTAACCTAATCAAAACTCAAAAAAGATAGATATTCTTATCCGTCAACATCCTCTCCAAGCATACTTATAATCTGATCTTTTAGCAATACATGCGTCAACGGTTTTGGGACAAATCCCAAGCCCTGGCGAAGAATAGCATCAATCCGTTCTTCATCATTTTCTGTTGATACTACAATAGCAGGAATATGCTGGAAATCAGGATGATCATGAACATAATCGAGCATATCTAACCCGTCCATTACCGGCATGTAGATATCTACCAGCATCAAATCAACATTGTCATTCCCTTTAAGTACTTCAATTCCTTCCTGGCCATTTTCGGCTTCAAAAATTTTTCCTATTTCAATATCCATTTCGACCGATTGTACCGTATTCTTAAGAACGACCCGCATGGCCGCATCGTCTTCTACAATTAATACATTCATTTTCATATGGACTTACCTCTAACAAATAATAATTAATAAAGCTTGTTACGAATTTTTTATATGAGAAAAGCAACTAACAAAGCTACAACAGAAATAGCAATAGCAGATCCCGAGAGTATATTAAATGTATCTTCACGTTTTTTTTCAGCATATTTGTCCGCCAAAACCGACGCTACTAACGGGAAATTTACACTCAAACCCTCAAATTTATCGGTCGTGAAAAAAGTGGTTATGTCTCCCTGACTATCAGTATAGCTGTACTTTTTATTAAAGTGATAGAAGATACGACCAAAAATCATATCCTCTTCCACCCCGCAGGCTTCGGCTACTTCTTCCACGTCAACCGGTACCCGAATCCGGGCAACCCGGTCCGGTTCTTTTTTGGCATATTTGCGAAACTCGTCGTAATATCGAAAATAAATATCCTCGAGAATTTCAAAATCGGTTGGTATTTCATCCATAATAACCCCATTCTAATTAATTTTAAGGCGCAAAAATATTCACCCAATTATTTTGTGTCAGAGTCAATACATTCAAGGCTTCTTTCTAACCTTATCACTTATAACTAATCTTGTTTCTACAACAGTTGTTATCGGGAAATAACCAAACTTCTTAAATAAAACCTTTGCCGGATGTCCGGCCAGCCTGTCATAAGCACTAATAAAAAAAGTGCCATCCTTATCCAGGACGGCACTTTGAGGACTTTAGGATACTAAGGATGCTACTATCCCTGTAAAGTAAGCCAATCAAAAGTCACTGAAATCGTCTTCATCTTCATCAAATGGAATTAACTCTTCGTCATCGTTGCTTCCATTAGACTGATTTTTATTTTGATACTTGGAATTAATGGAACTCTTCCCCTGTCCATTGGAACCTCCATTATTACCAAATGACTTCTGCTTGCCATTTTGTCCGTGTCCGTTTGAGCTATAGCCATTTCCGTTTTGGCCATGACTCTTCCAGGAACCATTCCCGTTGTGCCGCTTCAGCGTCTCATCTATTCCTCCTACCAATTCAGTTAACTCATCTACAATATGATTGAGTTCAGAGGCCTGAGATGAGAGCTCCTCGGCAGAACTGGCCGATTCTTCGGATGCAGATGCATTCCCCTGTACTGCTTCATCCATTTCAGACATAACAGAATTGATCTGCTGTATTCCGGTTGCCTGCTCCTTGGAAGCAGCGGAAATCTCAACTACAATTGTACTTACATCCGAAACTTTTTCATCGATCTTTTGCAGGTACTCTGAGACTTCCTGAACAACTTCGGCACCCCGCTCTGAACTTTCCTGTGAACTTTCAATAAGCTCAGAGGTATTTTTCGCCGCCTCAGCACTACGCTGTGCCAGGTTCCGTACTTCTTCGGCAACTACGGCAAAACCTTTACCCGCCTCACCAGCACGAGCCGCCTCGACCGCAGCATTCAATGCCAGCAGGTTCGTTTGGAACGCAATGTCATCGATCGTTTTAATAATTTTTGAGGTCTCGTCGGAAGACTCCTTGATATCTTCCATCGCCCCTTTCATACGCTCCATGGCATCTACTCCTTTTTCTACCATCGGCTGCGTTTCTTTCATGGCCGTCTCAGCTTCGGCAGAATTTTCGTCGGTTTGTTTGACCTGAGAAGAAATTTCTTCAAGTGATGATGTCGTCTCCTCCAGACTGGCCGCCTGCTCACTGGAACTTTCTGCCAACTCTTGACTTGCCTCAGAAAGTTGTTCTGATGAGGCATCCACCTGTTCTGAACCACTGTCAAGGCGATTAATCATACCCTTTAGTACATCAGTTATTTGCCGTTCCATGTAAAAACCAAATAAAACAGCTCCTAATACGGCTATAACCGCTGTTATAAGAATGATCCATAAATACTGATTTGCTGTTGAACTGGTGAGTACGACTTGATCACGCGTTCCATTTTCGGCAGCTTCAGAAGCAGCAGTAACACTGGTTAATAAATTTTCATAAACATCTTTTACTGCTTGCTCTTCTTCCATTACGATCTGGTTAGCTTTTCGCATCTCCCGTACTACAGAAAGGTTACCATCAACCAGCCTTTTAGCTTCGTCCAGCTGAGTTCTTCTTTGCGTTCCTATTTCAACCTCATTACGTGCTGTATCCAAGTTTGTACTTATTTCCTCATAGCTGCTTTCAATACGATCCCACCGCTCTTCGTTATTTTCTAATACAACCTTCCAAACGCGACGGGCATTATCCATCAAATCAACCTTAAGTCCTTGTACTCTTTGGACGCTCTGAGCACGAGGGTTATTGAGATAATTATCAAAAGCGGCAATAACTTTTGCAGTAGTGGCTTCGACTTCCGTTCGACTACTGTTCATGTCTTCAGACGCTGCATGATATTGTTCCATATTTCCTCGGTAATCAGGAATATCAGCCTCTAAATCAGGAAGTACCCGTTCCAAGGCTGGAACATCGAACTGTTTTACATACTCCTGAAATTCGCCTAACTCTTGATTTATTTTATCAAATCGAGAAATCGCTGCTTCATAATCTTCATTATTACCGTTTTTCATATACAGACTAAACTCATTATTTGCAGTCTGTACGGCTTTCTCCATTGCAGTTGCAGTCCCCCATTCGGGAACATAAACGTTTTCAATTTCTGTTGAATAACTGTCAATATTAAAAAGCGCATAGCTGGCCAGCGCACCTAATAGCAGAATTACAGTGGCACCGCCATAAGCAAGTGCTTTTATTCGTTTTCCTATTGTCCAGTCTGTATCACCGGCAGATGATCCTGAGCCACCTGTTATTTTGTTTGTAAAAGACATATTGTCACCCTGTTAGTCAATTAAGTTATTATTCAAAATTATTCTTCGTTACCGTTTGTTTTTCCGTCTGATGCCTCTAGTACTTCCTGAGGGACATCAAACAACACTTTATGTACTTCAATAATCATTTTTACCGAATCGTCAACCTTTCCGATACCGGCCAGGTACTTGCTTTGTTCACCAGCCCCCACCGAAGGAATATCTTCAATCGCCTCGGTCTCGATATCTACTACTTCAGACACTTTGTCAACCAGAACACCCATTAAGTATTCCTCGTGCTGAATTACAATAATGCAGGTTTCATCGGTATCTTCGACTTTTTCGAGTCCAAATCGCGTCCGCAAATTCATCACCGGAACGATTTTCCCCCGCAAATTCAAAACCCCCCTTATATAAGAGGGCATATTCGGAACCGGCGTAATAGACATCAGGCCGATTATTTCCTGCACTTTTAGAATCTCTATCGCATATTCTTCTTCTCCCAAAAAGAAGGTTAAGAATTTCCCCCCCTTTATTTTGGGACCGGATTGTTGTTGTTCTACTTGCTTAGTCGTTGTTTCACTCATAGTTAAAGAGTTTTTTCCCAATTATTATGCAACTGATAATTTAGTTTAATTGTCAACTATTTGCGTTGCTAGTTTATCAACAATTGATGTAACCGTCATATCACAACCAAATAGTCACCCTATCTATTTGTGGTTATCGGTAGGGAAGCGACTTTCTTAAATTTTTTTAATATTTGTTATTGGCAGGCAGCTAAGCTAAATCTCACTATTCATAATATGCTGTATTCTCTCTCTCAAAGTTTCCGGAGTAAAAGGTTTGTGTACGAAATCAACACTCTGGCGGTCGATATTTTTAACTCGTCCTTCACTACTCTCGGTAGATACAATTAGTACGGGTAAATTTTTCGTTTTATCTTTCTTTCTCACTTTTTCAAACATCTCCATCCCGTCCATAATCGGCATATTGACATCGATAAATAACAAGTCAATATGGTTATCTTCTAACATAGAAAGCCCCTCTTTCCCGTTTCCCGCCTCGTAGTAATGAGCAATATCAATACCACACATCTTAATCGTTCGTTTGATCATATTTCTCATCACTGAGCTGTCATCGACGACCAGTATATCAATAGCCATATCATTTTGTTTTAAATCTTAAATGTATTAAACCGCTTTCTTTTTGGCTCTCGTAACAATAGCCTCGGCAATTTCAGACAGGGGAAGTGTTTCCGAAACAGCTCCTATCTCGTCGGCTACCCGGGGCATTCCATACACAACACAAGAATCCTTATCCTGACCGATAGTATGAGCTCCCTTTTCTTTCATCGCCAGCAATCCCTTGGCGCCATCCTTCCCCATACCCGTCAAAATTACGCCGGTAGCATTTACACCGACAGATTTAGCCACGGAATTAAACATCACATCCACACTGGGACGATGATGATGAACCGGTGGACCTTGTTTGATTTTTGTATAGTATTTGGCACCCTTTTTTTCTATCAGCATGTGATAATTGCCCGGAGCAAGCAAAACCTGTCCAGGCCGAACCCAGTCTCCGTTTTCTGCTTCCTTGACATCTACGTTGCAGACAGTATCTAATCTGTCTGCAAAACTTTTAGTAAAAACTGGCGGCATATGTTGTACAATAACTATGCCCGGCAAATTGGGGGGTAACACCGGCAAAATTGCTTCAAGGGCTTTCGTGCCTCCCGTCGAAGATCCGATCGCAATAAGCTTTTTCGTCGTTTGTTTTAACCTTGCTTCTGATGACTGTATCGGCTGTGGCTTTTTTATTTTTCCGGCAGAAGCTTTAACCCCGCTTGTAATATCAGCAGCCGATGCTGCCCGAACCGCCTGTATAATTTCCCTGGATATTTCCTGTGTTGAATACGCCGATCCGGGCTTGCAAATCACATCCACTGCTCCCAGCCGGAGGGCCGTTAACGCATTTTCGCTGTTTTTCGGGGTCAAGGAACTGACTACAACCACCGGCATGGGATGGTGTTTCATGAGCTTTGACAAAAACGAAAGTCCGTCCATCCGCGGCATCTCCAGATCCAGTGTCAACACATCGGGCTCCAGCTTGGCTATTTTTTTTCGCGCCACGTATGGATTCATGGCTGTGCCGACAACATTAATGTCATTCTGTTTGTCAAGCTCTTTGGTAAGCAGCTTCCTGACTAATGCGGAATCATCAACAATAAGAACATCAATCATACTTCCTCCTTCACCGAATAATAGACTGAAATTTCCGCCGTCCCCTCATCGAGATATACCTGAACCGATTCTTCGTGCTGCTCCGGCTCTCTTTGTGAGCGAGGATTTTCTGCTTTTATAAGCTGGGGGGGATGGATGTAACAGATTTCATCCCCATCTGTAAATAACGGTGCCGTATTCCCACAAATAATATTTGAAATTTCATATAATGCTCCACTCTTTTGTTGTTCATCGGGATTGTCAACGCCGAGCATGTTTGCAGCCATAGCTGTCAACAAATTATGCGATGGTGTAATTACCATCTCTCCTTCTGCTGATCCGCTAAACTTCACCAGCGATCGAATCACATCTTTCGGGAGTTCTTTTTTTTGCTCTGTGGGAATTTCTTCCGCTCCAAGCGGAAACATGTAGCAGGTAACCTCAAAGGTATTGACTGCTATGTCATAAATTTTTTGTCTGTGCGAGGTCTTCATTTCTTTCTCCTATAAAACTTATAATCTTCTTTTTTAGTGTCTGCCATGTAAAAGGTTTATGAATAAAACCCATACCGCTTTTAGTAATAGTATTCACTAATTTTTCCCCCCTTCTCGATGTAATTACAATCGTTGGAACTTCCGTGAAATCGGGATGCGACCGGATATGTCCTAACATTTCCAATCCATCCATGACTGGCATATTTATATCCGTCAAAATTAAATCAATGTCATATTGCCTAAGTATTTCGAGACCTTCTTTACCATTTACCGCCTCATAAATCTGATCGGCAACAAACCCTACTCTTAACAATATACTCTTGATAACAATCCGCATTGTTCGATCATCCTCAACCATTAGAATATTTGGATACATCATTCACCTGCCTATTATTTGTAGATATTTTATTGTTTTATTTACCTACTCGGTTTAGTTATCGGCTAAACAGTTTAAAAATTTAGTATGGAAGTTCTCCTGTTCTTGCAATAGCTCCATTAACCTACCTGTGACCTATTTTTCTGGATTGCATGGGCTTTTTATTGATCGTTATTTTACCGTCGGCCATTCGCAATGCCATGGTCCGGGCTTTTTGGCCACCAACATCCTGGCTGTCAATCATAAATCCATTTTTCCATAACAGCTTTCGAAATACGGTAAAGTTGCGTTTGCCGATTTTAAAATAGTCACCTTTCGCACCGTTCTTCATGCTTGCCCCACCTGCTACTGAAATTTCAAGATTTCCTTTTCGTGCCCCGAGCTTGTATATCTTATCCAGTATAAGAGTAAGTCCCGTATCGACATACATTTCCGGTTTAGCTTTGGCTTTTTCAGGATCGGCTTTTGAAAGAGGAAGCATCACATGCAACAATCCCCCGACCCGTACCACCGGATCGTAAATTGTTATTCCCAGACAACTACCCAAGGCATAGGTCACAATCGTTTCATTTATATCCGACGAAACCCTGAAATCACTTACACCCACCACTGTTTTCATGATTACTGCTCACCTCTATTTCTTTTTATAAACGGCGGGACGTATATTTTCAAAACCCTTTTCAGCATTGGCCACACTTTCCGAATGCCCCAAAAACAGATAGCCACCGGGCTCGAGGATATCACGAAATCTGGAGACCAATTCCTGTTGTGTCTTGCGGTTAAAATAGATCATCACATTCCGGCACATAATAACATGAAAGGGACCGCTCAAAGGCCAGGGCTTTTTCAAATTTAACCGCCCGTAGGTAATCATTTTCCGTATTTTCTTACTAATTTGATACTGGTTACCGTCAACCCGACGAAAATATTCCCCTTTGATTTGAGGAGACATTTCTGCCAAATCCTTGTCCCGGTAAATTCCCCGTTTGGCAACTTGTATTACTTCTCTGGATATATCAGTGCCAAGTATTTTTACCGAGTTCGTGGGCATTTGCTGCTCCAATAAAACGATAGCACTGCTTACAACTTCTTGGCCCGTTGAACAACCGGCCGACCACCACTTGACTTGCCGCCCTTTAATCTCGGAAATGACTTGGTCGCTAATGAAATCGAAATGCTGGCTTTCCCTGAAAAAACTTGTCTTATTAGTCGTAAGTACATCTACCAGCGCAAGAAACTCCTTACCCGAGGTATCTTCTTCCAAGTAATCTATATATTCTGAAAAATCACTTACCCCCATCCCTAACTTGCGAATCCGTTTCATAACCCTGGATCTCACAAGCGCCTGCTTGCCCTCATGCAGATTTATGCCACAATACTCATAAATCTTTTGCTGTATTGTTTTAAATTCCGATTGCTTAAGTTTCATCAAAAATATATTTAGTTGGCCTACAATTTTTTTTAAATATCTATATGCCAAGTTCATGGATATATTCA
This sequence comes from uncultured Balneolaceae bacterium, assembly GCA_964490705.1. Taxonomy (GTDB): domain Bacteria; phylum Bacteroidota; class Rhodothermia; order Balneolales; family Balneolaceae; genus Fodinibius. Next base: position 50,982 of record CAZBCG010000005.1, read on the forward strand.
AACAGTGTAAACAGTTCCTTGCATCCGGTTGGAAACAAAATTGATGTACGACTTTAATTTATCATCAGCGCCGCCGTATCCAGAATTAGTCCAACTGTACCGTCGCCCAGAATAGCTCCCCCCGAAATATGATCCATCTCGGTTGCCATATTGATGGATTTGCCCACAAGCTGCTGTTGCCCTACGACCTCATCGACCAAAAGCGCATATTTCTTATTGGCATTCCGGATGGCCAACAGCGTACCGTCGGTCAAACTCTCCGTCCCGTCCTCGATATCAAAATGCCTGTGCAAACGAACAACTGGTACCGTCTCACCGCGGATGGAAACTTTTTCCGCATTGCCCATCACTGTAAACAGATCGGTTTGCTGGGCGCGAAATGCCCGGTCGATATTCAGTGTCGGTACGATAAATCTCTGGTTGCCCACTTTCACCAACATTCCATCAGTAATAGCAAGTGTAAATGGCAGTTCAATAATAATTTTTGTGCCTTCCCCTTCTTTCGACTCTACATCGACTTTGCCCTTTAGATCTTCAATCGATTTTCTGACTACATCCATTCCAACTCCCCGTCCCGACAAGTCGGTCACTTCATCGGTGGATGAAAATCCGGGCAGAAAAATCAGGTTATAAATCTCTTTGTCGGTCAAATTTTCATCAGGATCTACCAGCCCTTTACTCATAGCCTTTTCCAGCACCTTTTCCTTGTTGATGCCGCGGCCGTCGTCCTCAATTTCGATCAATACTTTTCCGCCTTCCTGCGATGCCCTCAGCCATACATGGGCCTCCTCTGGCTTGCCGGATGCTGCTCGCTCTTCGGGCGTTTCGATACCATGATCGATGGCATTACGAACCATGTGTACCAGCGGCTCGTTGATGATATCAACCATATTTCGGTCGATTTCTGTATCTTCTCCAAAGGTGGAAAGCTTTACGGACTTTCCGGCCTTTCGGCTCAGATCACGGACCAACCGATTCATCTTATGAAACGTAGCCTTCAGGGGAACCATCCGCAGCGTCAAACTGGTATCCTGGAGCTCGCGTAAAATTTTGCTGGTATGATTGATTTTTTTCTTCAACTCAGAATGATCCGGTATGCTTTCGTCCTGCGCCACTACAGAATGGGCAATGACAAGCTCCCCGATCATATCAATCAATTGATCCAGCCGGCCTACATTTACACGAACCGATGATTCTGTCTGGGAATCATCCGATGAGCTTTTCTTCGCACTTCCGTTCGTTTTGGTATTTCCGCCGGATTCTCCCAGCACTTGCTCTTCACCGGATTCATCGGGCACATCATACTGGATGCCCCCCGCTTCTTCAAGGGCAGTTTCAGGAGCAATCTCCTCGTTTGCCACATGTTCAAGGACCCTCGTAAGGAGATCAAAATTTATGGGTCGGGGTAGAGGATCCCCGCCGTCCGATACCTCCACGACATCCAGCATCTTGTTAATAATGTCAATCGCCTCCAGCGAGATATCGGCACAAGCCGTATCAAAATCGATGTCGCCGTCGCGGACCATACTGAGCACCGTTTCAAGATGGTGCGTAAATTCCGAGATAGGATCCAGCCCCATAAAAGCCGATGTACCCTTGATGGTATGGAATGCTCGAAACACCTTATTTACCAGCTCATCATCATCAGGACTTTCTTCCAAGTCCAGCAAAGCCCCCTCTGCCATTTCCAGCAGCTCGGTACATTCAGTGATAAATTCCCCGACCATCGCATCGTCGATATCTTCGGGAATCAAAAAGTCCTCATCGGGTACTTGACTGGGTGCCTGCTCCGATTGTGGTGATTCAGCGGATGTTTCTTCTCCGCTGTCCGACCATTCTTCTTCCTCCTGAACCTTAATGGCTTGTTCCGTGATATTCGCCACATCAGTGAGCCAGTTCTCTTTGGGTTCGTCTTTCCCCTGGAGTTCATTAACGATTTCAAGAGCATCTTCCAAAAGAGCAGCAACCTTTTCTCCCGAATGGGCAATCACCGACTGCAACAAACTCCTGATATTTTCGATGTATTCCGCCGACGCATCTTCTTCATCCAGTCCCAGAATATAAGAGGCCAGATCGTTCAGCGTTTTCTGATGATCTGTTGTATCATCCTCATCTTCATCCTGAGAATCTGAAGTTCCATCATTTTCTTCATCAAGCTCAATCAGCGTATCGGCCGATTCTTTTTCTCCGGCCAGTGCATCATCCAGATCATCATGTGCTTTTTCAAATTCGACCACCTCAATATCTCCGTCCTGGACTAAGTACTCACGAATGGTATTCACGGCTTGCATCGTAGCCGTCTTCACACTCATGAAATAATCATCTTCTTCATAAAGATGTCTCAATCCTTTCCAGGCAATGTCGATAAGCTTTTGAAGCTGTCCGGGATCTTCGCCAAAAGTGGACATAAACTCTTCGAACTGGGCCCCCGCCACGGCTACATTTTCCCGGTCTGCAGGCCACACATCCGCCAGTGCACGAATTATTTTTTCTAATTTCTCTATCCTCTGTTCTTCCTTATCACTCATTTTGAACCGTTGTTTTTAATTAGATTCGCTCAGTACTACTGTAAGCCAAAACTCAGTGCTTTCACTAACAAACTTCATCTTCTTGGTTGGGGGCTTGTTGGGCATAAACAATGTGAGATCGCTTCCCCTTGTAGCTGTTGGCAGTGACGACTGGCCTCTAAATCCCACCCTTTCCACATTCGCTGCGACATCTCCCGCCAGGATATTGGAAATTTCCCCGATAAGATCTCCCATATCGTCACTCTCAAATGGCAGCTCCATTCCAATAAACACTTCTGAAAAACGAAGAGCCGTTTCTCTGGGTATCGCTAACATTAAGGAAAGAGTATGCTCCGAATTGAAAACGGTAACATTTCCAACGATGCCGTTTAGCGGCCCGTCACCATTAGCTTCATCGATATACGCCAGCTCTTCTCCCAATATGGATTCAAATGTGTTGATGACTGATTCCTGTACTTTTTCGATGATTTCCTCGGGAATCTGTTCCAATTGATCTACACTTTTTAACTTCATTTATCTATCTGTTTAAGAATTAAGAATACCTTTGAAAAAACTTTTGTCTTTCTCTTCTACATCGTTATCCGTAGCAATATTTCCTTCCTCATCAAAATAGTCACTGATAGCTTTGTGCATTTTATCGGCATTAAAGGGCTTTGTAACATATTCATTGGCCCCCCCTTCATTAAGAGCTTTATCAACTTTTCCCATCGACTTTTCGGCCGTTACCATAATAATGGGAATATGATCGTTACCTTCTGCACGAACAGCCTGGCTGAATTCCACTCCGGTCATATTCGGCATATTCCAATCAACGAACATAATTTGTATGTCTTCGTTGTTGAATTTCTCCAATGCATCTTCCCCGTCTTTGGCTTCAACGTATTCAAAATCAGCCAACATAAGATTATTAAGTGCTCGCTTTACGGCACTCCTCATAATCTTAGAATCATCTATCACCAGTGCTTTTATTTTACTCATTACAAACTCCAGTATGCTTTGTAGATAAATATTTCAATGCCGAATGGAGCCTGATCACTTTTTTATATATCCCACGTTGATGGGATATACATAAACCTCAGGCATTCCATTTCAGTTATCGTCGGTGGAATGTATCTCTTAAGTTTTTTGGCAGGATTTTATGTCTCCAACTACTACAGATAAAAATCCCTGCCAAGAGTATTATTTTTTTACTACACTATTTGCCTGATTATCCCTTATCTTTAAAGATATGTGTAGTACTACCGATAATTGTAGAAACTAAGGTCAACTTTCAGGATATATTTCCTAAGCAGGGTCGCACATGTTATCACCTCCATCGCAGACAAATCGCTCCTCGACGATTCCCGCGCCCGGAAGTATACATCCTCTACAAGAGTACCTTTCTAATCTACAATCTGAGCCTCCCGAAGATTTTCCAGGTCTGGACGAAGAAAATGACGAAAGCGAAAACGAACAGAAATCCAGCCAACGAGTTACCAACGGAGGAGAGCACGGCCAGCCAGACTTCACCCACTTGGTGTCAAACAAAGACTTTAGTGAGCTGTTCAAACAGTTCTTTGTGGTTGGACACAAAAAGTTAGCATTCCTTCGCTCAGAACTACTTCTTAAAAGAGATGTCAATCCAAATACACTGATCACTCCATCTGATATCAATGCTCATAAAATCCAAGCATTACGAGAGCACTTATATCGTTTGCAGATGACCTTCTTTAAAAATCCGAAAGGGAAGCAATATAACACTCTTTTCTAGGTAACTAACTTGCACGCCGATCGACATTAGGACTGATTTCCGTTGCTTGAACCGGCTTATTTTCTTGGCTAGTATCGTCAAAGGCATCATATAATTCTTCCACAATTACGCCCACTTCATTTATTCCCTCTTCAATCTTACTTCTATACCGTTCGAGCGATTCCCGATCAGTTTCGTTCTCTAACAACATCTTCATCAGCTCCAAGTATCCCGAAACGGCACTTATCGGTGACATAGCTTTGTGCATTTTTTCACAAACCATCTCTTCCTGAACTTCCAGAGCACGTTTAATTTTCTCGGGCGTTGCCCTTTCATAATCTCCCCTGACAACAGATAATCCCATATCCTGTATCATATTCTCTTCTCGCAGCGTCTCCTCCAAATTAGATTCTAATGTACTAGTGTCACAATCAGCACTTGCATTACTGTCTATATTCATAAACCAACGTAAGCTCTATTAGTCCTAAATTAATTCCCTACCCTGTCCAAACAATCTCCTTTTTTGGGAATTGTCTCCGCCCCAAATTTATTAAAAAAAATTAATATTAAAAAAAATTAATATTAAAGTTGACTATGTTGCAAGCAGCTTTTTTATTGTTGTTTCGTAGTAAAGAATGAAAGGCAAAATACTTTGCCCTTCATCAAGGAAAATAAGGACTTTAAAGGTATCTACGAGCTATCCGGTAATTGTTTGTGGTTTCGCTACAGGTTTGGGGGCAACCCAAGAGGACTATGATAAACCTACTTATTATTAATCTCTCTAAAGAGCGCACCTCTTTAATAGTTGAGACCATCCAAGACAGCAATACGGATGTTGATTATTTAAGGATGGCTGATCATACTGCAATCTCCCAGCAGCTTATTGACAATAATTACTGGGATGCTGTTATCCTTTCCGAAGAATCGGGCGGGCTGCCACTGCTTAAATCGGTAGTAGAACAGTTCAACAATACCCCCGTCATATTTTTGGCTGAACATTTTTCCGATCAGATATACGTCGAAGCGTTACAACACGGCGCCCGTGATTGTATTTCAAGCTCAGAGATATTTCGGCTTCCTTCTATTCTGCAGAGAGAAGTATCATCCAAAACGCCACAAGATCAGGATGTTGTTGCGTTGTCGGATATGCTTTCTGATATCGTAAATCTCAGTACTGAAGAAATATTCTTGTTTGATATCCATACCCTGCGATGCTGCTACGCTAATAAAACAGCTGCGAAGAATCTGGGATACGACCAAAGTGAATTTGACGAGATGTTGCCCTCAAAAATTTATTCGGAATATGAAGAAGCCTCTTTTACCACTCTTATTCAACCCTTGTTAGAAAACAAGCAAAAAAAAATTTCGATCTGTACCAACATCACCCGAAAAATGGGCGTAACCTACCCATCTGAAACGCATCTTAAAAAGATTACGGACAACAAAAACGGAACCTACATTTTAGCAATAAACAAAGATATCAGCGGAGCTTGGTACAAAGTGAAAAAACTAAAAAGGCAACGTAAATTGACCAACAATTACCTCAGCAAATACCAACAAAAAGAAGAACTGTTGGCCAATGCTGCTCATGATATGCGAACCAGCCTGCAGTCAATTATTCTTTCGAATAAACTCCTTTTTGATAAACAGTCCGGTGACTTTCAGGCAGGCTTCGAAAAGTTTCAAAAAGCAATTCACTTTTCCGGCAAGCACCTTCTCAATTACATCAATGAATTTTTTGATCCAGAACAGACCGTCTCCCACTCAACAGATATAACCTCGAACTCCCTGGACCTTGAGTCGTTCTCCCAAAAGCTATTCTTGGTTTTTAAGCCTATCGCACAACGAAACGGAATATCATTTCATTTTGATATATCATCACTACAGCACAGCAATATTTCAACAAATCAGACCTATGTTAAACGTGTGTTAAAAAACCTGCTGGCTAACGCCTTTAAATTTACCCATGAAGGCAGCGTAACTTTTAATATATCTTCTGTTTCATCTGATAATGTTGAAGGGACTGATATCAGTACTGATTACGCAATAGCATTTACTATTAGAGACACTGGTATTGGTATTCCAAAAGATCAACAGAAAAAAATATTTGGCCGTCATAAACGGACAGAAAATTCACAAGATGGCTCGGGACTGGGTTTGCATATCAGCCAAGAACTAACACAAGCTCTGGGCGGCGGCATTAAGGTGGATAGCGAAATCGGCAAAGGCTCAACATTTACACTTTACCTTCCCGCCCAAAAAAGTGCTTCGGACCCTTCCGCAACAGCACACACTCAAAAAAATGGTCATGCTAACAACGGAAAGGCTATTCGCAATCAAAATAAAACTATTCTTGTGATTGATGACAGCGAAGTACATAACCTGGCTATAAAAGAGTATCTCAACTATACGTTCAACGAATGTATAACGGCCAATTCTCTGTCAAAGGCTCATGAGGTATTGCAGAATAATGATATAGACTGCATCGTGACCGATTATATCATTTACGATGACAACTGCTTAGATTTTGTGGAGCAGGTTAAAAATGATGAGCGCTTGAAATCTATCCCGATCATTGTTTACACCGGTAAAAAGCTGAAGACAGAGGAGCGTCAATCTATTCTATCTCATACCAATGCCATTGTTACAAAAAATGCCGGCAGCTATGACAAATTAGTCAATACTATTTTTTCCTGTTTCCGAAAAAACGCTTCGGTTAACTATCCCTTCTCCGATTAGATTCCAACTGGGATTCTATCTCAAGTTCTCCAAGAGCATTCCCCGCCGTTCGGTTTTCCATTTGGGAGATCCATTTAAGATTATCCCCTCAACTACGATAACTTAAAATAACAAGTAATAATTACATTAAAGTTAAAAAATTATCGGGGTATCAGCATGAAATACATGACCCAAACTATCACCTTAATCTGTACTGTTGCAATGCTATTCTGTATCACAACAAGTGCAATGGCCCAAGAAAATTCAGATTTTGAAGGTCAGGTTCAAGATCTTCAGGAACACCTGAAAAATGATTACTTCTCTTTTGGGCTCCTACTTCAGGGGCAGGCCAACTTTCAACCGGAAAGACTTTCCGGCAATAACGGATTTAGTGCACCAAAAGCACGATTTAAAATGTCCGGAGAATTCAGCGGCAAGTTTGGCTATAAACTGCAGGCCAGCATGCTCGGAAATCCGGCTGTAGTTGACGCTAATGTCTATTTCAAACCTGTTTCACAAGTATCTTTTAAAGCGGGTTTATTTAAATCACCATTTACCCACGAATATTTAACAGGAGCGGGCTCAGTCCTATTTGCAGGTCGTTCTACCGTTGTTAACCAGCTGGGAACGAAGCGTCAGGTTGGAATACAGCTTGATGCCTATACTTCAAACAAAACATTCCGGTTTACCGGCGGGGTGTTCAACGGCAACCATTATAGTGGTAACAGCAACGATGACGGAAAATTCCAATACATCGGACGGATAGAAAGCTATCTGGGTAACGGTGACGACAACCAAATTAAAATTGGGGCTAACGTCGCCTACGAAGAAAAAGACACAAGAGGTTCCGGGAACCTAACAACTAATTACATTGGCAAACAGACATTGTTTGGAACCTATGTCAGTGTCACGCAAAATAGCATACTGTTGGATGGAGAATTTATTTACGGATGGAGGAATCCCGAGATAGGTGCCAACAGCAATCCCTACGGCTACTACGTTACTGCCGGCTACAATGTAACATCAAACAGCCGATTGTTAGTTCGCTGGGATTCTTTTGAGGATGATAACTTAGCGCAAGACGCTGAACAAATTCTTGTCGGCTTTAACCATATGCCTAACAGCTTTACCAAACTAAAACTGACATACGCACTGCCCACCGATCAGGATATTGAATACTCCAACTTTTTCGCCATCCTTCAGGTCGGTTTTTAATCAAAATTGATACATTTTGGCTTAGCTGATGCCCATTCGCTGGGATAAAAGATTGACCAATATATTACTTTTGGCACCCATTCTCAGGGCATCAGTTAATGCTAACAAGTCATAAAACGCAGCATCATTCTTACACGCTTGCGGCACCGTATGATACAGCGGAGCAATGGAAATCCCCTTGGTACTAAATCCTTTGGCCGGCCACACATACGGATTCTCAACGACAAACTCTTCACTAAGTACTGAAGCAGAAAAAGCGGTAGGCATCCCACGTGCCAATTTCTTTTCAATAGCGGGAAATACATATCTCACTCCATACACCAAAAACTCCAGCAATTCCTGCCTTTGAATCGTCTTTTTATCATCATTAATCAGCCCACCAATTGCCGATCGATGTAATGACTCACTCACTTCTGAATTACTAATGTTAAGTTGAGCAGCCAAATCTTTCAGATACCAGTCCTGATCGCCCAATGCAATAATCTTTAAGAGAATTACAATATCTTGTGGGCGCATTCCTTTGTGTTCTTTCATAATACCTTCCAACAGGTATTTTATTTTCGATTACCACATATGGTACAAATTCAAAAACACAAATTCTTATTTAATACCATCCTGTTTAAACATGAATTAAAATGCTGGGATCTAATTTCAAACTATATTTTCCGCCTTACAATACCTTGTGGATACTCAGGTGCTGCAAATCGTAGTCTATTCCCTTAAAACAAAGCTACCAATGGAGATTTACGAACCAGAAGCTTAAGGAACCGAACCTCTCAAGTATTCATTAATCCCTGTAAAATATTGATCTGCACGATATTAAGCACTCTCTTGATATGCTTTGGACTGTTCGGGCAGATCCCAAATTTGCTGTATTTCTTCCAGGGTTTTGTCTTTTGTTTCGGGTACAAACTTATATACTACGCCCAATCCTACAAGGCAAAAACCGGCAAAAAACCAGAACGTGCCTGCCGCCCCAACCGAATCAAGCAGCATCGGGGTTATCTGTCCAATAATCATATCCGCTATCCACATGGTCATGATACTTATGGCCAGTGCCCGGCCCCTTATTTTGTTTGGAAATATTTCTGAAGCGATAACAAATTTCAGCGGTCCGAGAGAAAATGCAAAGCAACCCAGGAAGGTAATCACACTAATCAGCAAAAAGACCGAACCGACCATATCCAGATAAAAGCAGAGGCCTGTGAAAAATAAGCTTACGGTTGCTCCCGCAGCACCACAGATATAGAGCGGCCGGCGACCTTTTCGATCAACATACCAAATCGCCACAAAGGTAAACAGCATATTGGCCGCCCCAAGATATATCTGGCTTGTCAATGCACTGTCGATATTAAAACCCACACTGCTTAAAATTCGGGGACCGTAATAAATGACGGCATTAATACCACTGAATTGCGAAAACAACGGAAGCATCACCCCGATAAACAGGGCCATACGTAATCCCGGCTGCAGCAAATCCCGATAACTGACATCTATCTTTTGCTCTTCCGCAATATTTTGCCTCATGCTTCTGATCTCTTTTTCGGCAGAAGCCGGGTTCATCCTCTTCATAACCTTTTTGGCCTCTGCTGAAAAACTATTTTCAAATAGCCACCGGGGACTCTCGGGCACAAAAAACAGACCGGCTGAATAGAGCAGGGCAGGAACTATTTCCAATCCAAACATGCCTCTCCAACTTTCATCAGCTACCACATAACTAAGATATGATCCGGCAGACTGGAAAACGTCGGAAAGGCTCAGTACCCATACATTCGACAAATAGGCAACCAGGATACCGACCGTAATAGCCAACTGATAACAGGTGACCAACGCTCCGCGAATTTCGGAAGGGGCGATTTCTGAGATATATAACGGAGCTACATTGGAAGCGACTCCTACGCCCATTCCTCCCAAAATGCGGGCTATAATCAGCACACCAAAACTCGGGGCGATGGCACATCCGAGAGCCGAAACTGAAAACAATAAGCCTGAAAAAATAAGTACTTTTCGCCGTCCAATCCGATCGCTCATTTCACCCGATATGGCTACTCCCATGATGGCTCCCAATAAAGCAGAGGACACAAACCACCCTTCTATGGTTGAAGAAAGGGCAAACTGTTCTTTAACCAATGGTATTGCCCCTGAAATTACCGCCATGTCAAATCCAAACAGGCATCCTCCCAAAGCTGCAACAATCGTAATTCCTACCAAATACAGTGATTTGCGCTTTATCATAAATCTGTAACTAAATATTTAAGTTGGTCATTGATACGTACAAAATGATGCCATGCTAATATTTTAATCGAATAAATCGGGGACGATACAAGTGGGGATATTCTTCGATATCCGCAAAAAAGTCGAGGGAGTTCACGTTGTAGCTGATTAGTAATTCGCCCGGCTGCGAAAGATTTGGATGGGCCTTGGCATTATAGGCATAAAAGTCTTCATCCTTACCCGTTACTTCTTCAGTATTCCACAGCTCACGAATTTCTCCAAAGGGGCCGGCGGGTGTTTCCCCAATCCGCATAGCCACATTATTGCCAATACCATCAGCCTGAAAAATAAGTGCGTACTTACCCTTCTCCACCGGATGAACACTGAGCTCGTTAGACACCCGATCTGTAATAGGTTCAACAGAGTCGATACCAGGGCTCCATCCATTTCCATCCCAGAATCTCCACTCACTGAACTCTTCGAAATGTTCGGGTTCGACCCGTGCGGCCAACAGTTTTTTCACTTCAGAATTTTCCAAGCCATAAACATAGACATATCCATCCGGTTCGGGAGCACCGGCCTCTTCGGTATTTACAAATATTCCGGCCCCAAACGAAATATATCCCCTGTCACCCTCCGGAGGTAGATAAAATGGCGTTTCAATTTGTTGGTGATTTTCAAAAGGCGGCGTACTCCCTGCGGGAACCTTTATCAATACGTTGCCCACTTCCTCAAAGCCAAAAACACCACCCGTCTTTTGCATACGATACGCAAAAAAGTAGATATCATTATTCATTTCAGTATTTACAAAACCATCGCCCAGCCAGTAATAAGCGCCCTCTTCAGCGCTTTCCGTCTGCGGTACAAACATTGTTTGGGGATTTCCGTCCTGATCTTCTTCCCAATAGAACGAAATGTTCTCAGCAATTGGCTGATCCCCTTCTAAAATCGCGACAGTATTATTAACCATCGAAGAATTTTGGAGTGCCGCACCCTGAACAGCGTCCCCAATCATCGTATCACTAAACAGCAAGAGACTTTTACTGTTGGAGCCCGTTCCCGGTGCTTCTTTTCCATTTAGCGGAACCGAAAAAATGCCATCCGCACCGAACCAACCCGAATTTCTTTTGAAAAGAGCCGTCCACTCCGGTGCTCGTTCAACCGTAAAAGATAGAGAATCTGTATCTTGTCCATTGCTTTCAGCGATCTCTTTTTCGCTACATCCTGTAAATACCAAACATCCAATACAAATAAATAAACAGATATGATACAGCTTCATAACACCAATAAATTCTTACGTTAGTATTTTGTTACGTATGCCTACTCTAACTGCTGTTTGAAAAAGAACAGATGATAGGGGAGCGCTTTATTCCAATATTCATAATTATGACCGCCGGGGTGACTGATAAATGTCGCATCAATTGCCAGCGAGTCTGCTTTTTGTGCCAACTTTTTATTCATATCGAAAAAGGGATCATCCCAACCACAGCTAAGGAGTATTTTCTTATCAGCGGGTACTATTGTCTCTAAGTTTCCGGATACCGAGTGCTTTTGCCATGTATTAGAATCGGCTTCAAGATTCCCCAAGTGTTTTGATAGTCCATACTTGTTACCGGCCCCGACAAGATTGACAACGCCACTCATGCTTCCCGCACTTCGAAACAGATCCGGCTTTTGAGAAAACAGATACAACGCGCCGTGCCCACCCATACTCAATCCGGTAATAAAAATTTGCTCTTCATTTATTCGATACCGAGCATTTATATACGGAAGAAAATCCCGAAAAAAGAAATCCTCGTACTGCGATTCTTCTACATCGGGACTATTTAAATACCAGGAATCGTAAAATCCATCCGGAGTAATGATGATAAACCCAAACCGGTCGGCCAGCAGTTGTAGATTTGCTATATCGCTCCACTGCCGGTACGTGCCGCTATACCCATGCAGCAGGTAAACAGTCGGAAAGTACTTTTGACTTTCCTGGTAATCTGATGGCGTAAATACCCAGACCGTACCATCTGCAGGAACGTTCGTGGTTTGAATGACAAGCTCATCCTGTGCCACCGCAGCATCGGAAAAACTTCCCACAAAGAGGCCCAAACAAATAACGACCTTGGCAAAGTACATTGTTTGAGCTTTCATCAATTGTAATCCTAAATAGTTAAATTTTATTCATCGATAAACTTAAGCCTGATAAATCTCGGGCGATACAAATGAGGAAACTCCGTAATCTTTTCACTAAAGCTAAACGAGTTCACATTATAGCTTATCAACAGTTCGCCCGGCTGCGATATATTGGGATGCGCTTTGGCATTATAGGTAAAAAAAGTTGAATCTATTTCAAGTTCCGGGGTGGTATAGATCTCATCAATTTCTCCGAATGGACCCACCGGTGTTTCTCCAATCCTGATGCCGACTTTTCCACTTATCGCACCCCCAACCTGAAAGGCAAGCACGTACTTGTCATCCGCAATGGGATATACGCTGAGCTCATTCGAAACCCTGTCTGTTATTCCATGTATGGCATCTTTATTGGGATTCCAACTGCTGCCGTCCCAAAATGTCCACTTGTCAAAATCTTCGATTGATTCCGGTTTTACCCGCGCCGCTACCAGTTGTTTATTTTGTCCCTTTACCCCATAAATGTAAACATACCCATCGGGATCGGGAGCCCCGGCCGATTCTGTATTCACAAAAATTCCGGCTCCAAATGTACCTGTGGCGGTCTCATCTTCTCCTTCCATATATAATGGGGTAACTACTTGTCGATGATCTTCGAAAGGGGGAGAGCTGTCAGCGGGAATTACAATCATTGGGTTGCCTACCACTTTAAAGGGGAAAGCCCCTTCTCCTGTATGCCGAATCCGATAGGCAAACAGGTAAATGTCACCATCTTTCTCCTGGTTGGCAAAACCATCTCCCAGCCAGTAGTAATCACCATTTTCTGATACTTCGGTATCAGGAACAAAAAATGTTTCGGAATTGCCCTCCGAATCCTTCTTCCAGTGAAACTCAATATTTTCCGCATTGGGATCACCACCTTCCAGGTAGGCAACGGAATTATTGACCATCGAGAATCCTTCTTGCAGCTCACCATCAACGATCTCACCGATCATCGTGTCACTAAACACAAACATCGATTTTGTGCTGTCGGCCGATCCCGGTTTTTCAACTCCATTCATTGGAATGGCAAAAATGCCGTCTCCGCCAAACCAGCCGGAATTTCGCTTAAAAAGTGCTGTCCATTCCGAGGCTTTTTCAACAGTGTAAGCCACCGTATCTGAAGCCATCTCATAATACTGCACCTGCTGTTCGGGATTGTCTTTTTTGGAGTCCTGATCCAGGCACCCTGTCAACAGTAAAACCGTTATGCAGAAACAGATTATTGAGGTCTTAATTTGTGTCATTATCTGACTTTGAGTTAGACAGTAACATCAACAGATGTTCTTAAAAACTTGCTATCATCAACGTAAATATGGAGTTACTATCGGCTTCAACATCCACTATAAATGTAACTCCCCCATCCTTATTTGTTTTTTGGGCAACCACTTGCTTACCAATCTGGAGTTTATATTCTTCGTTGGATTTTAATCCGGTTACGTCAAACCGCACCTGACCTTTTTCTTTCGTTTGAACGCGTCCCCTGCCGGCGAACTCCGAACTTCGATCCCACTCATCCACTGTTACGGTCACCGGTGCAGATGCTGTGACTGACAACCCACTGGCTTTTTTTGCAGGATACGGGAAGGCCTTGTAGTCATACGGCTGGTTCGGGGAAACAACGATTGGTACCCCCACAAATAGATTGCTGAATTTTCCTGCGGTTAATACGATGCCGTCTCCGTGATATTTCCAGGTCCCGTGATTATTGCCATAGGCATGACGAGCCTGGTAATACATTAGTGTATTCTCGTCTTCCCGCAAGTGTCCCCATTCATCGGTGGGAAAAGCACCGTAATCAACACCCCATTGATCCCAGTCATCGAGACCTATGGGAGAGGAATCCCACTCTTTTTTGAAATCACTGAAGTTGATGCCATCCTTTGAGGTAGCCACAGAAACACCTTTTCCACCGCCAAAAGCATATAATCGAAAACTCTGATCCTGATCTACATAGTATGCAGCCGGATGGCGATGCGCGCCCATAGCAAACGTTTTTCGCCGCTCCCACTCTTTGCCATCAGAGGAAGTGAATACGCTGATATCCTCTTTCGTCGGGGCAATGGCATACAGATAATAGGTGCCATCGACATAAACGACATCGGTATCTTTGGCGTATCCATCGATGACAATACCATGCTTCTGCCAGTTTATGCCGTCATCACTGGTTGCGTAAGCTGTCGCCCAGGAATCACCGGTATCTACAGCATACCACGCCTGGTACATATCATTGACTTTGAGGACTGATATTTTCTCGTTGCTGTCATATTTGTCATCGGCTTTAAAGAGCGGATTGCCGTCATGTTTTTGCCATTGCAACCCGTCTTGGCTTCGTGCCAGACCATATCCACCGCCTCGTTTGTCATTATTCCTAATTCTATACCACATCAGGTATTCATCATCAATCTTGCGGACCGTCATGCCGCCTACCCAGTTGCCCTGATCCTGACTAACATCGGGCAAACGCGATAAAGCTAGTGGCCGCGGAGAGCGGGTCCATGTATCAGCTTGCATGCTGTAAGGCGGCGTTTTAACGGATACATCATCCACATATAGTGTACTCTTACCTCCCGACGGAGTTGACAAATACAAACCAATAGCCGACGGATCTATTTCTGATTTGCCCTGCAACGAAGCATGGACTTGCTGTCCTTTTCCATCCAGAATCTTCGCTTCGACCTCTTCACTCTCATTCATTGTAAGCTGCAAGGTATATACTGATCCGGGCTCGAAATCAAAATTATTATGGCCGCCGTCTCCGTCTCCCCAACTCTTTTGATCCAGTCCGGCCCCTTTCTCATCCAAACGCAAAGCCGTTACCTCATCCTTGTTCTGCAATGCTGCGATACCCAATCCAAAACTTTCCTGTCCCGGTGAATCGACGCGGATTTTAGCAGAAAGGGTAAACGGTTTTTTGAGATAAAAGGCATTGCTTGCAAATACCCATTCCTGTTCTTGGTCATTGGCATCCCAGCAAAGAGAATATTTGCCGCTGATCGGATTTTGATCGGTTACTTCTGCATTGGGACGAACCCATGAATCCGAACCTCCCAGATATGTGGGAGCAAACAGTTCATAATGACCCTGCTCGAAATCTTCAAGGTTGTCCGGCGCGGTCCCGGCCTCGGATTTAACTTCGGATTCGATCTCATCCGATGTGGTCATAGAAGGCGGGGCATCATCGGAATCACTTCCCCATGATTTATTCGGCTCCGGTCCCATCTGCAGCGTAAGTTTGCTACCGTTAACCAAGTCTTTGTGATAAAACCACGGCTTATCCAGAGATTTTCCATTGAGCTCAGCAGACTGGATATATTTATTCTTATCGGATACCTCTTTTGCCTCAATCACAAAGGTATCGCCATCATAATATTTATTATCCAAGTGGATAGTGACCTTTTCAAAAAGCGGACTTCCCAATTCATAAAACGGCTCCGTTGAAGCGCCTCCCTCCATTTGGAAAAGCCCCATAGAACTCATAACAAACCATGCGCCCATCTGTCCCTGGTCTTCGTCGCCCGGCCAGCCGTCTTCCGGTCCCAGTCCGTAATATTCATCCATGATAGCGCGGGCCCACTTTTGGGTTTGCCACGGCTGACCGGAATAATTGAACAGATAAGCCGACTGCATATTCGGCTGGTTCCCGTGATTTACGGGCAACAGTCCCATCGCATGCAGGTTGTTGTCATAATCAATCTGCTCGGCGTTAAACCGGTATTTTTGGGATTTCTTAAATCCTTCTTCCAGCCGGGTATTAAACTCCTCCTTTCCAACCAGGTCAACTAGCCCCGGTACATCATGTGGAGCAAAAAAGGTGTATTGCCAGGCATTCCCCTCTACATAGCCGGAACCCCGAAATGTACTACAACAATAGGGATCGAAATCGCCGACCCAGTCGCCATTGGCTTTTTTCATTCTGACATATCCCACCGACGGGTCAAAGATATTCTTATAATTCTCAGCCCGGTTCAGGAAGTATTGATAATCGCCTTCTTTACCGAGCGCCTTCGCCATCTGAGCAACGGTCCAATCATCGTAGGCATATTCCATGGTATTGGATACCGGTCCCACCTCATCAGCGACATAGCCCAATTCCATATACGATTTCAGATGGCGGTTCCCGACATGCCCGCCGCACTCATGCGGCTTACCCGGCTCCATCTGGTTATGCTTCATGGCTTCGTACGCTTTGCCAATATCATAATCCCGAATACCTTTTTGATAAGCACTGACCATCAGTGGAATTTCATGCGAAGCCACCATAATACTGGAATACTCGATTCCTGTGGGACCTTTGGGCAGCCATCCGCCCCGGTCGTACATTTCCAGTAGCGATTTCACCCAGTTGTTGGCAACATCAGGCGTAGCTAATGTCCAGAGCTGATTCAAGTTCCAGAAGGTGTTCCAAAAGGCATCGCCGCCATAAACCGGTGATGAGGGATCTTCCAACTGTACGGTTTCTTCACACATATCCACATACTTGCCATCTACGTCGCTCCAGATCGTCCGGCCTACATAGGAGCGATACAGATTGGTATAAAACTTGGTTTTATTTTCTTCGGTACCGCCCTCAACTTCGATCGTGCTTAACAGGTCGTTCCAGGTTTGACGGGCATTTTCTTGTACGGCGACAAAATCCCAGCCGAATGGCTCAACCATCTCTTTTTCCAGATTTTTTCGGGCCTGTTCAACGCTGACCAGCGAGATACCGGTTTGTACTTTGACCACCTCTCCTTCTGAAGTGTTAAACTCCACAAATCCGCCAAAGTCGGTATGTCCCCATCCCGAAAATATTTTGTCAACATCGCGCTGAACGCCGTCGCGCGTCCATCCATTAAGCGTTTCAAAAGGCTTGCTAAAACGCATCACAAAATGGACAGTATATTCATTGTAGTTTGCTCTGCGCAGGCTCTGCTGGATCGAAAAGCCCTGAATTTCGTTGTCGCTCACTTTTGTTATCTGTGCACCGGAAAGCTCAAAACTGTATTCTGAAGGGAACTGAAGATCCAACAGGATCCGAGCCGAATCAGATTTGGGAAAGGTATATTTTTGAAAGCCGGCTCGTGTCGTGGATGTCAACTCAGCTTTAATATCGTAATCGTCCAGCCTCACTGAATAATATCCCGGCGAAGCCTCTTCATTGTCATGACTAAAACGAGACCGGTATCCCTGGTCGGGATTGTCACGCGAGCCGGGCTTAACATGCAGCGGACCCGTTGTGGGCATGGTCAGTAAACCAGCCATCGTCCATGAGTGGATATGACTGAATCCGGCGATATTATCGATGGTGTATTCATATCCCGCTTTCCATCCCCGGCGCTGGTTATCGGGACTCAGCTTTACCATCCCGAAAGGCATACTAGCACCCGGAAACATCATCCAACGCGCATTGGATGTTCCGATCATCGGATCCACATATTCTACGGGATCTTTCTCCCCGGCCGTTTGTGCTATTGCTACGTCAAAGCAGACAATACTTAGAATTAATCCGATTACAATTACCTTGGTTCTCATCATAATATCCTGTTCAGTTAAATTGGTTTAATTTCCCGGTAACTCGATCCCATCTTTCACAAAAGCTTTTACCACTTTTGCCTCTCCGTCACCTTCATTTATCAAGGTATAACTCTCCGCCGCAGCAGGCACTGCAAATGTTTCAGCATAGCTGAAGCGCGTTCGTAATCCATTTTCGGTTTCTAAAATAATAGAGCTGCCCTCTACCAGACTCATCACATGGCAACTGCCGTTGGTGCTGGCCTGTATTTGATCTTCAAATTCGAACCGGTGAACATCATAAAAGTGATCTTCGTGCGTGGGTAAATGAACAACCCGCGACTGCCCGTTTTGATTTATAATTGAGGGTTCACTGATCAATTCTTTTTCTACCTTTTCGCCCTTCCGTTCAAAATTAAGGTTTTCAAACGCCCGCTCTATATTTATCGGCCGGGGATCTCCATTTAAGTCCAGCCGCAGCCAGTCGTACATTTTGAATGTAAAAATATATGGGGTTGCACTTATCTCGAGTACGAGGTTCCCCTCTCCCGAGCAGTGGATAGTTTCATTGGGAATCAAGAACAGATCGTGTTTATTGCTCGGGAAGGTCTGCACGTAATCATTAATTTCCACCGGTTCCTGATCTTCTACACTTTGCTCTAACTTCGTTCGGAATTCCGCCGGATCTATATCATCCCGGAATCCCAGGTACACTTCAGAATCCGGTTTACAGTCAAGAATATAATACGTCTCATCCTGTGTGAAAGACTCACCGAATTCTTCACGAATAAAAGACGTATTGGGATGACATTGTACCGACAGATTCCCTCCCTCGACAGTATCAAGAAAATCGAAACGAATAGGAAATTCATAGCCAAACTGATCGGCGGAATCTCCCAGTACTGCTTCATTTTCCTGATACATCAGCCAATCGAATGAGGTCTCCAAAAGATTATTGTCGCTGGAAAACATCAAGCCGTTTTCGGGAGCTATTAGCTCAAATGACCAGGCAATATTAACAGCATCCTGCGGAAGACCGGGGATATTTTCCTTGCACCACTGTCCGCCCCACGTGCCGGGCTCAAACCATGGACGAACCCGGAAATAATTTTTGCCCATGGTTTCTAATGTCTCTCTAAAATCATCTCCCTGCATAATCGCCGGATCATCCGGATGCTGCTCGTCAACAATCCAGTCGATTTGGGGCAGTATCTCTTTTTTGCGCTTGTTCAACGCTACCCAATCCACAAAGTAAAAGCGCTTGTACATTTTCTTGGGATCTTCGGGAGCATCAGCCCCAAGATTGGTTACGCTTTGTGCTCTTGACCTGAACTGTAATTCATTTTTGGGCAAATCCACATATATTAACGGAGCTTCCCAACCGGCTAACGAAGCTCCACAACCGTACAAAATGGTGATATCCGTTTCTGATTGCCTATTTGGACTCAGCGATTTCAATTCATCCTGATCAAAAAAGTCTATTAGTTTGCCCTCAAAACGGGTGCCGAATATCGGATCGTCTCCGCCTAAAAATGGTTCCACCAAATGTTGGACCTCCGAGGAATTCAGCATCACCTCAGACACATCAATCCATTCTGCCTGTTTCCCCATTAACCGAAGAGCCTCATCGAGCTGGTTGCGAAAATCCTGCCAGAATACGCCTATATATCCGTCAATGACAACTTGATTATGAGCCTTGATCTGATTTGCTATAGCTGTAAATCCGCGATCAATAACCCCCTCTTCTACCTCAAAGGCCGGATACAGATCATATTCCCCCTTTAAGTTGGATTGTTTTTGCGTTGGCGTTAATTCCTGTGTTGACTTCCGCCAATTTTCAGATGATGTTAATTGCTTGCTATTCTTCATTTAATCAATCCTTATAACTTCGAACTTTTTGTGTTGTTTTATTATCTAACGTTGAAAGAGCTATATGATAAGCGCCAACCGAAACAGCTCGATTAGTACCTAAGTGAGAAATCCCAATTCCTATTTTATTTTGAGGGTTATAACTTACTTTGCGATTGCTACCCGGAACTGGAATCTCGGTACTCTTTCGACTAAAAAAATCATTTACCCCATTTTCTTTGTCCAGATTGCATATCTCAGCAGCCAAGCGAGGTACTGAATCTCCATCCGGCGTAGCAAACTTTCCACTCATTTCTTCAATCATGGACGGCAAAAACAGCTCTGAGGCACCCGATAATCCTCCACCGATGACAATCATGGCATCAACTAAGGTTGCCACATTGGCCAGTACATCTCCTAACTCCTCACCCAGCAACTCGAATGCTTTGCGAGCAGCTTTCTGATTTCCTTGTTTCTTGCTGATACCTATTTGAAAAATTTCTTCGGGATTTGGAACTACTTCCATATCTGAATCCGTAAACCTCGCATAATTTCGTTGTACGGCCCGGATACTCACTCCCTCTTCTGCACACATTTTGGGATTTGATTTACTTCGCAGCAGCCACATGCTGCCACCAAGAGTGTTGTCTCCTCTGCAAAGTTGTCCATCTACTATTATTCCACCGCCCAACCCCGTACCTAAGGTGACACCGATTAAATTTTGATAGCGGTGATCTATTCCTCTTTCCCGCAACCGGTTATTAACCCACGGTAAAAAACCGCTAACCGCTTCTCCCAAAGCAAATAACCAACCGTCATTATTAATGAATACAGGTAATTCGAATTTCTCCTCCAACATTGGTCCCAATGCAACACCACCGCTAAAAGCGGGAAAATTGGGGAGATCTCCGATAATTCCTTCTTCATAATCGGCTGGACCGGGAAAAGCAAAACTGATTGCAACCGGCTCATTGGATAATCGACTCATAATTTCTTCAAAACCCTCTACAATCGTATCCATACACGCTTTTAAATCATTGGGCAAAGAAGGATATTGAATAGGATCGATCACCTCTTCGCAACCTTGCACTGCAGAAAACACCAAATTAGTGCCACCGGCATCCAGTGTCATTATAGTTCGAGTATCGTTGTGATATGCCTGCATATTTTAATCTGGCCTGTATGGGTTCGTTTTTTGGGGATACAGTTATCCCTCAGAAACGGGATGTATTATTGGCAGGATCTTCCGGCCGTGATTATATTTGTCGGCAATATGCCAAAACATGCGTCACGGCCGGAAGGGTAAACTACCTACCGATATTTATTTTAAATCCCGATTTATTCCCTTGGGCTGGCATCATATTCATAGCGATATGTTTCTATACTATCGCCCACCTCGGTTAAATCAATTGTCTGCTCTAAGTCAAGCTCATCCAGCGTCAACGTTAGAACGTCAAACGTATCGACAACTGTTTGATCAGGTGTGAAAACGCTGTGTCTCTCCATAATGATTGTTTCATCATTATTCGTAAAGTACCATTTGTCATATTCATTCAACTCATCCAGACCGCAAGCCTGTTCTCCATAAGGTCTCGACATGGTACTGTCGGCATTCAGCAGCAGAGCATATCCTTCATGGCAGTCTTCAGTTATATCTTCGCCGCCCTCATTTACGTGAATAAGGGTTGAGAGATCCCAACGAACGCGCGTAATATTATCTCGCGGTGACAAATTCACGTTTAACGTCAAGTCACTTGCCGCTGTTTCACCCTCTTCGTTTGTAGCTTCGAATGCAAATCCGACCAGTGGGTCCAGATCTGTGGTATCAGGTATATAAACAAATTCATGATTGAAGTTTGTGCCGGAAGCATCAATCACCTTTTCACCGTCGGTTCCATACGACGTATCAAGCTCTCCGTTTTTCGTTTTTGTAATAAGCAGCTCTTGCAAAGGTGCCGGTGATTGAACCGATACATCGATGCTTACCGTGTCGCTAGATTCTGCATCGTACTCATACTGATTTTCACCGCCAGCTTGTTCCGCCGATAACTCTACATCAAACTCAATGGTGGGTCCGGAGTCGGTTGAAGACCCACAACCACCAACAATCATTAGCAGTATAACCGGAAAAAATATAAGCGATACATATTTCTTTTTTATTGATTCCATTGTCTTAGATATTTAATTAAAGTTATTTTTTTATTAATAGCCTGGATTCTGCGGGAGATTGGGATTGTTATCTCGTTCTCTTTGTGGAATGGGAAACAATGCGTAATTATCATTGATGCTTACATCCTTGGCTTCTTCTACCTGCTCTACCAGGGCATCCAGCCGTACAAGATCAAACCATCGATGTCCCTCGGCCACAAATTCTTTTCTTCGTTCTTGTAGTATTGCATCTTTGAATGCTTCAGTGTCATTGATATTTACATCGGTCAACTCGGCCCTGTTTCTTACCATGTTCAAATAATCATTGGCCTCTCCAAAGTTTTCCAGTTCCGCCTCGGCCTCGGCATAGATCAGAAGGACCTCGGCATATCGTATCACGGGAAAATCATTATCCGTATTGCCGGCATTGGGCTCTGCCTGGCGGTCCCAGTATTTTTGGATATAAACCTCGTCTAGATTTACAGTATTTCCATCATCATCGGTAAATTCTGTCATAAACGTTACATCTCTTCTCTCATCGTTGGCTGAGAAATCATCATATAAATTTTGGGTAGCATATTGCCAGCCATTCGCATTCGTCACCCCACTTCGTTCCGTTTGTAACTCGGCCGGCAAGAGCCGCACATTCATTTGCCCTACTTCCCAGAACGAAATTGCTCCGCCGGCATCACCAAACCCAACAGAAAAAACGGCCTCCTTGCCTCCGCGATTTTCGATCTTAAAGACATCAGCATAATCCTCCCACAGTCCATAGTTGTTTGAGTCAATGACCTCAAACGCTTTATCGGAAGCATCCTCATACTCTTCCATTGCCAGATACACTTTGGCAAGCAACGACCTCGCAGCACCTCTTGTAGCCCGCCCCTCTTGTATATCACCATCTTCCGGCAATGCTTCTGCATCAGTAAGGTCCGATACGATCTGATCATAAATATCTTCAACCGATGCCGGTTCTGGCGTTACCGGCTCATCTTCTGTTGTCAGTAGTGGAACACTGCCATACATTCTGACCAAATTGAAATACAATAAGGCTCTCAGGAATTTAGCTTCATTCACCAAGCGCGATCTCAACTCAGAATCCATATCTATTCCCGGAATTTGGTGAATAGCGATATTTGCCATCGTGATGGTCTTATAGTGCATCTTCCAGATCTCCTGGACATTAGCGTTTTCGGCCGTATAAGAGAACGTTTCCAGCTGACTATTTTGCACGGCAAACACCTGGTTGTTGCGCATATTGTCAGATGCCAGACCTGCCGTAATCCAGAACGTACTATGATAAATTCCCGCTGTGTTCCCGGTCGAATAAGAGCCCAAATAGCCATAAATAGAATTAACGGCAGCAATCGCATCTTCCTCTGTTTGATAGTAATTGGATTCGGTTACCATGTGCTCGGGATTTTCGGCAAGAAAATTCTCGCACGAAACGATCAAGAAGCTGCATATCATCAGGCTTAAAACAAATCTTACATCATTCGCTAAATATTTCATCGGACTACCCTTTTATCGTATTGAACATTTCTGTAATTAAAACTCAATGTTTATCCCAACCGTATAGGTTTTGGCCTGGGGATAATTGCCATTGTCAACACCAACTATTGCAGTCGATTCACTGTAGGCATCTGCTTCCGGATTATATCCGCTGTAATCTGTCAGCGTCCATAAATTGGTCCCTTTCAGATACACCCTCATATTTCGGATGCTTAGTTTTTCGCCAATCGAAACCGGTAAATTATAACCCACCGACAGGCTTTTGAGACGAATGTACGAGGCATCTTCAACAAACCTTGTTGAAAACACATTATCTGTTGTATTAGCCAAAGGGCGTGCATATTCGTCACTCGGATTATCCTGCCGCCAACGATTATGCCAGGCATCGGCCATCACATTTTGCGCCCCGTTTACATTTTCCAGATTCTGCAGGTTTGCATTAACCAACTCGTTACCTTGCGAACCTTGAAAGAAAAATGAGAGCGAAAAGTTCTTATAGTTTATACTGTTAGAAATGCCGTATGTAAAATCAGGTTGCGCACTCCCGATAATTCTTCGATCCGCCTCATTTACAACTCCGTCATCGTTGAGATCTTTATACTTTCTGTCTCCGGCGGATGGCTGCTGTTGTCCCGCTATAATCGGGCTCGAAGCCGCCTCTTGGTCAGACTGAAAAATGCCATCAAACACATAGCCGTAAAAACTGCCAATCGGCTCTCCTTCCCTTAGAATGTTATGTCCTAGTAAATTGATATCATCATCCCGGGCCAAATCTTTGACCTCATTTCTATTGATCGAAAAGTTTACCGATGAATTCCAAGAGAAATCCTTCCCATTTACATTCGTTGAATTTATTGACAGGTCAAACCCCCTGTTTTGAATATTACCGATGTTAAGAAGCGTATTCTGGAAACCCGTTGTAAAAGGGATGGGAGTATTCAGTAACAAATCGCGCGTATCCTTGTTGTAAACTTCTGCCGTCAGATCTATTCGATCATCCAGCACTGATAGATCGATCCCAAAACTTGCCTGCTCGGTTGTTTCCCACTTTAAATTTTGATTGGGATATGAGCTGGGCTCACGCCCGTAAAATGGTTCTGATTCATTGCCATCATTAAATACGCCCTCACCAAACGGCGTTATCAAAGGCAATGACTGATACGGAGCTATCGACTGATTTCCAATTTTGCCATAACTTGCTCTTATCTTGAGATTGGATATAAAGTCAACATCCTGCATAAAGGGTTCTTCGGTTACCCTCCATGCAACTGCGCCAGACGGAAACACCCCATACTTATTTCCTTCAGCAAATTTCGATGATCCATCAACGCGACCCGTCAACGTAAACAGGTATTTGTCATGCAACGAGTAATTTACTCTTCCGATGTATGAGAGCATGCTCCATGCTCTTTCTGAATTTCCGGGGTTCTGTGGATTTTGAGCTGCTCCCAAATCGTGCCATCCCGTTCTGCCATCGGGGAAATCAAATGCTACAGCTGACAATGACTCGTTGCTAAACTGCTGCATCGTAAAACCAACCAGGGCATTTACGTGATGGTTTTCGCCGAAATCCTGATCAAATGTGAGCGTATTTTCATTAAGCCATGTTAAGGCATCCAGGGTTTGGATTTCGGCCTCTCCATTACTGTTCTCTGTTCGTTTTAAAAAATTGGGACCAAAAGAATTTGATTTGGTGGTCAACCGGTCGATGCCAAAACTTGTTTTGAAATGGAGATTCTCCAATATGCTGTATTCAACAAAAACATCACCTACTATTCGCGTAGTATTGGTTATAGACTCATATTCTTTGGCCTCTGCTACGGGATTGGCCACCGGATCTTTTCGATCATGTTCATAGGTGTATCCCCCTTCTACTTCCGAATTGTAAACCGGAAGAATGGGATTCATCTGTACGGCATTGGTGATAACACCCGGTACGATGGTCCCCGGTCCTGTTAACACTCCCGAAGAATTAGATCTGTTGTAGGACAGGTGATTTCCTACTGTTAGATTTTCATTAATATCCCTGTTGAAATTTGCCCTGAATGAATACTTCTCGAAATCTGAACCAATAACGATACCCTCTTGTGTAAAGTAGCCGCCCGAAATAGCATACTGCATATTTTTATCGCCCCCGGAAAACGATAACTGATGATTGCTAACCGGTGCAACCTGAAAGAGTGCTTCTTGCCAATCTGTACCTGTACCTAAATTCTCGGGATTTACATATACCGGATTTCTCCCAGCATTGGTTTCTGCTGCATTAACAAGTCGTCCAAATTCTGTTGCATTTAAAAGATCAAGTTTTTTTGTGACTTGCTGGAAGCCCACTGACCCTTCATATGAAACCGTATTTCTACCTGCCTCCCCTCCTTTTGTGGTAATTAATACAACCCCATTCGCTCCTCGTGATCCGTAGATTGCTGTAGCTGATGCATCCTTAAGAATCTCAATCGATTCAATATCACCCGGATTTAATGTAGATAAGGGATCATTAGCCGGACCTCTGCCACCAATCGACATTTCTTCCGTATTATTATTTACAATCATGCCATCAATAACATACAACGGCTCACTACTTGCATTGATGGAAGTAGTACCCCGGATCCTAATACTTGTTTTTCCGCCCGGCGCACCCGTGGTTTGCGTTACTTTTACTCCTGCCACTCTACCTTGTAACGACTGTGAGAAGTTAGCCGAACTTGTATTGTCAATATCTGCTGCACTCACAGATGATACAGAGCCAGTTAAATCCTCTTCTTCCATCGATCCATATCCTACTACCACCACTTCTTCACCGGCAAGTGTGGATGTTTGCATTTCCACATCCACTGTTTCTCGGCCATTTACCGAAACTTCCTGTGTTTCGAATCCAACAAATGAAAAAATCAGAACAGCATCCGAAGAAGATACCTCAATACTATATTCCCCCTCAGTATTGGTCGAAGTTCCCCTTTCAGTCCCCTTTACCGCTATATTAACACCCGGTAATGGCTCTCCATCTGTCTCTGCCACAACCTGACCACTTACAATCCAATTACCTTCATCTTGTGCACTGCTCGGAGCAGTTACAAATAGCATCATCAAAACAAAAAATAGTGATGCAGTGGACTGTATCGTTAGCTTCTTCATCATCTCCTCCAATTTATATTTGCCAAGTAAATTTGCCGTTAGCTTTAAATAGATTGTATTTACAAATTATTCCATTAATAATTGTAATACTCCTGAATTGGATACTACATCACCTGCTTTGGGATTTTATAATAAACCATGGTACAAAAACACGGTACCTGCCAGCTGCAACCCAGAACATCTTTGTTCATATGTTTAAACATAACAAATGAAAAAAAACAATCCCGTGCAAATAGTTGTGGCAATATTTTTCATAATTGGTAAAAAGCTTGGAAAATTCGGGCCAAACGTTCGGGAAGTTTAATATTCTCTCTTAATATCAATTGAATATGTGAATTTATCTCCTCGGTAAAAGCCTATATTATATTCTATTATCCGATCTCCCACGTCGTACACTTTTCTCTCTCTGAATAAAATTGGCACCCCATTTTCAATACTTAAGCGCTCAGCTATTTCCTTATCTGCATTAATGGCTTTTAATTTCTCACTTGATCTACTCGGATAAACAGAAAAATCATCTTCTAAAATAGTATATAATGGGCGACTAAAATCTTCATCCCCGGTAAGACCAATTCTTGGATGAAACCACGAAATAAAATATACAAAGGGCTCTTCCTCATCTCCTCTTAGCCTTTCAAGTCTTATTACGTTTCTACCCTCTTCAATATTAAATATTTGCGAAATCTTTTCATCAACTTCATCTTCTTTTACCTCTACAACATAATTTTTGAGCGAAACTCCTCGCTGGTTCATCTCCTGAGAAAAACTGTGCCACTCATCTAATTGTGTGGTAATAGTTTGAGGTGCAACGGTTGTACCCACCCCCTTTTTTCGTACTAGCAATCCCTCCATTACAAGTTTTGACATTCCCTGTCTTACTGTATTTCTAGAAACGCCAAACTTTTTCGCAAGTTCTGTTTCTTTGGGTAAAAGCTTTCCATCATCATACTCACCGCTATTTATTAATTCACGAATATAATCTTCTATTTGCTTATAGAGTGGTACCGATGAGCCGTGATCAATGTTCATTATTTACGATAATGTATTTTAAATAACCTTCTTTTGAGTGTAACGTTAATGGGCGGAACTTTCAAAGGTAATAGAATACTTGCTTGAAATTTTAATTCAGTGAAACAATAAGCTTACATCAGATTATGACTTTATTCAACACACTCATAATCTCATAATCAAATTTCTGATTACCTGATTGGCGTAATTTTCTCACCCTCTTTTCTAAAAAAGGATTATTCTCATGAAACAGGAAAAAAATAAATGACCCATCAGAAGGTTAAGTTTTCAATTCCCCACACCAAATACTAATTCATTAAAGGCATTCCTAAATTGGGTTATAGATGAAAGAATGATAGTCTGGGCAACAAAATTATCGACCAACCATCATCAAAAAGTTTAGGGCTTATTCAAAAAAGTATTCCTGATTCGAAGCTATCCAGAGATACGAGCAGATGCAATACTGATCTGTGGATCTGATCATTTTGCCTTTTATGCCAGATTGCGGAGAAAGAGAGCATTCTATTAAATCAGCCAATCAACACTGGTTTCATAACATAAACTACGGTGATAGCTACCGATACTACCACATGGATACGGATATAGATAAGAAGTAACCGGTCCAACAAAAACGATAACCTGTTAAATCGTTTGAGCCTTGAAAGCATGAACCAACTCATTATTACTTCTCAACCCAACTGTAATTTGTTGTTTTAACACTGCTCCCCCTATCCCCATTGTATTTTTGTTAGCAATCTTCGGTCAAAATCATCGAAGGAAACCACAAACTACCATTGGATCTCTTTCTCTATAGCGGAAAATATTTTCTGTGGAGAGTTTGCGATTTCACTTATGTCAACACAAAAGTTGACGATAAAACAAGAGAGAGCATTAAGTGTTAATAACAAATTTCAACTACTGTGAATCGCCTAACTCTTTTACTAATACTGCTATGTATTTCCACATCAGTTGCTGCCCAAGATTTTGCGCATGTGAAAGGGCACGTAACAGATGCCAAAATTGGAAACGTATTGCCGGGAGCAAACATAGCGCTGACCAACTCGTCCAAAGGAACTTCAACTGATACATCAGGCTCCTATACGCTGAAAAACGTAAAGCCTGGTAGTTATAAATTGTTATCCACTTACCTCGGTTATGAAAAATTTGAAAAAAACATCATTCTGCGACCAGGCGAAACCCTGACAATCGACATCAAATTAAAACCCAAAACATACAAGTTAAACGAGCTGGTAGTAGAAACCGGGGACACCCCGAAATTGCACCGTAATATCGGGCAGGCAGAAGTAGAAATTTCTTTCCTGAAAGATCTACCCTCAGTATTTGAAAATGATCTTTTTCGTTCCCTGCAACTGCTACCGGGCATAAAATCCACTTCTGAGCTTTCCAGCGGCCTCCACATCCGGGGAGGCAGTCCCGACCAAACGCTGATTTTATTTAACGAGGCAACAATATACAATCCCTCTCATTTTTTTGGATTTTATTCCACATTTAATCCAAACGTAATTGGAGATGTTGAGCTTTATAAAGGAACATATCCCGCTAAGTTCGGGGGACGACTGGGATCTATCCTTTCTATATCCAACAAAAACGGTAACTCAGACGAGGTTAAGGGGAACGTTTCTCTCGGAATGTTGGCGGCCGGAACTACGATTGAAGGCCCCATAGGTTCTGATAAAGGTTCATGGATGTTATCGGTCCGCCGTTCCATGCTCGACCCCATTTTATCTGTGCTTAATCAATCATACGATGATATTCCCAATCGTTTTTATTTCTTAGATGCAAACGGAAAAATCAGTTTTGATGCAAACTCGAAAAACAGACTGTCACTTTCATTCTATTCAGGAAAAGACAAGTTGAATTTCCCTTTTGCAGAACAAACGGGCATCAAATTAAATTACGGCAATCAACTCCTCAGTACAACTTGGGAACATACCTTTTCGGATAATTTGACTTCTTCTGTTACTCTTTCTGGTTCGCATTACTTTAATTTTCCCTCTTTCGAGGTTGCTACTACCCCTTATGAACGATCTAATGAAATTTATAACCTTTCCCTCAAGGCCAACACCCAATACCGCCCCAACAGTCATCACAAAATTTCGTCGGGCATCCAGATTGAAAATAAAAATCTCGATCTCACAGATAAATACAACAGCAAATCAACATTCACCTCCAATCATCAGTCTCTTTCTACTGCACTGTATGTTCAGGATAATTGGATAATCTCCGATCAGTTTACCCTCTCTTCAGGTATCCGGATGAATCATTATAGTGCAGGTAATTATTTCCGCCTGGAACCAAGGCTTTCTTTCGAATATCGTCCGACCGAAAACATTCAACTGCAAGCAGCTTATGGACGATATAACCAATATATGACACTTGTCTCGCACGAAGCTTTTTCCGGATTAGATGTTTGGCTTACGGCAGACGAAGGCGTCCCCCCCTCGTACAGCAACCAATACTCGATAGGGGTCAAAACAGAACCGTGGCAAGGTTACAAATTTGACACTGAGATTTATTACCGCTCTATGTCTGACCTCTTTGAACCCGATCCTTTTGTTCCTGATCGATCAGGAGTACCCTACAAAAATACTTTCCACTTCGGAAAAGGATATGCCTATGGCGCAGAATTTCTTTTTGAACGAAAGGTTGGAAAACTACAGGGCTTTGCAAGTTATACTTTTAGTGTAACGCGCCGCAAATTTTCGAATATCAACAAGCCCATTGACCAACATGGAAACGCCGAATTCTATCCTACTCGATTTGATCGGCCGCATGCATTAAACTTGGCCTTGAAATACAAAATCAACTCCCGCTGGTCAACCTCAATGGTGTTCAACTACACCAGTGGTAAACCCTATAGCAAGCCTGTAGCTAGAACTTACAACTTCAAATCACCTTTCAGCAGTCGGGATGATCGTCAACTCGTAACAGGGGACATCAATGGAGCACGAATGCCTGCCTACCATCGCTTTGATATTAGTTTTACCCGTCGGGGAACGTTCTTCGGTATCGGCCAAGCTAAATGGCAGATACAAATTATCAACCTCTATTCCCGGCGAAATACCTGGTTTTACAATTTTGACCTAGGCAAACCGCCTTCGAAACAACGAAACGAAGTACGACTACTGCCCGTACTTCCAAATATTTCATATAACATAAATTTCTGATGTTATGATACGCCGCCTCATTCTTGTTAGCATGTATATATCCTTGGTTCTCTTCTGCAGTTGTGAATTATATGTGCAGGATGAATACAAATCGTACTATGCCATTGAATCATACCTGATTGCCAATGATAGCTTATCTCAGGTCAGAGTCACAAAAACGATCCCGATCAATGAAAATCCCGGCACAGATAAACTGGCTATTCAAGATGCCGAGGTGCAAATTCGCCTGCTAAATCCTGACAGTTCTGTGTCTAAACGATATCAATATAAGCACGACGGACATGGACGTTATGTAGCAGTTGATGGTGGCATTGTTCAACCGAACCATTTGTACCAGCTATATATTACCCTGAACAACGGTGACATCGTTAAAACAAAAACATTAGTCCCCGGTCAATTTAACATTGTAGGCGAACCTCCAAATAACTATGTATATCGGGGCAAATCACAAATCGGATTTACTACCACTCCGAGCAAATATCCCAACAGGCAAACATATTACCTCTTTACAGCCAATGCCCTCGATAGCTCGAGAAAAAACTTAACTCCATTCTATAAGAAGTTGGTCCAAGAACAAAACGGCTGGATAAACAACTACTACATTAATTCATCGGATATCAATAATGAGACAACGTTTAATGTAGACGAACAGGGAAATATCAAAATAAAAATTCCATGGTCCCTTATTGCTTTTTACGGGCAAAATGATATCACGATTAATGCTATCGATGACAATCTTTACAATTACGTGCGCTCTCAGGACGGATTTACTGAGGGAACGACTTGGGCAAATGGCAAAGTGCAAAATACCCGCTATAATATATCAGGCGGAATTGGAATATTTGGCAGTATGGCCCGCGTAACACGGCGGATTGACATTGAGCGGGCCAAATAAACACTAATTCTTTACGGCCAGATTTGAAAACCCTAACTAAGCTAAGTTGTGGAGAGCATAGACATCCTTCCAATTTCGTATATTGAGGTTCATTGTTAACCTAAATACCCAGACGGATAGATACTCCCCAAATTATTCAGGTTTCGGCTGCAGTGGGTGCTTATTTTTCAGCAAACCGGTAATGCTGAATTCCTTGTCGTAGATGTGACATTCCCCGACTACCATACCAACGCTATTTAGTGGATGCAGAAACCAGTCTGCACTCTAAAAGAACAGAAGACCTTACCTGTCAGTTCAAACAAATTCAGGTAGATTTAAACAACTCCACTGTCAATTTGAATATACACGAACGTAATCTACCTCCATACGTGCATTAGTAAGATCGGGATCGATACCATTCTTAAGGCCACCCGATTCGTACTGTGGATCGCTTCCCCAGTTTCCCCCCATGGCAATATTCATGATGATAAAAAACTGATCATTAAACGGCCATGTATCGCTCGTTTTCTGGGCAGGCTCAAAAGTATAAAAGGCTGTACCATCTATCTTGAAGACTATACGCTTCGAGGTCCATTGCACTTCATAAACATGAAACTCTTCGTTAAAATCGGGCACTTCAGTCCCTTCAGAATGCTGTGTGTTACCATGGCTGGCCGGAGTATGCAGTGAACTGTGAACCACACCCGGATTTTTGCCCACATGCTCCATTATGTCAATTTCTCCACAGGTGGGCCATCCCACTTCTGTGATATCGGAACCAAGCATCCAGATGGCGGGCCAAGTACCAGATTCCTTGGGCAGCTTTGCCCGCACCTTAACTGTCACATGCTCAAATGTCTGTTTGCCCTGTGTCTTTATCCTTGCAGAAGTCCACTCACCGTCTTTTTTGTGTGCTTCGATAATAAGTTTCCCATCCTCAACACGAACATTTTGGGATGCATCAGTATAATACTGTACTTCGTTATTGCCCCATCCGTTACTGCCATGACCAATATCATACGTCCAGTTTTCTTCGTTGGGAGCTCCACTTTCCTTAAACTCATCTGCCCAAAGAAGTGTACCCGCTTCGGTTGTGTCTTCGGGTTGCTCTTCGTCAAAATCGAAATTGTAGTTGTTGTTATCCTCACTACAAAAAAGGAAACAGGTTACAAGAAAAAGAATGGAAACATACTTCATTTTTCGCACAAAAATCATTAATCGCACCTATTGCTCCAAAAAAGAGGGACAAGCTGCACTTCTTTTTGAGGGATGGTAGATCGCATTTTGAAGTAGGTGCAACTTGTCCCTTATATGATAAATTTTGAAACCGAACTTCGGATTAACTGCTAGCCCATCCCGGGTTATTTTCAGTCATCTCACTATTTCTTCTCATTTCATTGGCAGGGATGGGGAATAATTCATGTTTTCCGGACTGGAATCCAATGCCACCTAACACAGAAGAACCATCGCCCCAGCGGATCAGATCGAGATAGCGAACGCCCTCGAATGCCAGCTCAAGTCGCCGTTCTTCTTTGATGGCATCCATCAGCGCTTGCCCCGATGCAGTGACAGGTAACAGGTCGGCCCGGTCGCGCACTTTGTTAAGCTCAGCACGGGCATCACTGTCAGTATAATCAGAGCTGTGATGATACGCTTCGGCCGCCATCAAGAGTACATCGGCATAACGAATGAGACGAATATTCGTGCCGTAATTCAATGCGGGTACCGCTCCGTCCTCCGAGCTTGTTTCACCTGCCAACGATCCGTATTTGATCCGAACATATCCCTGATAATCATACGGGTCACCGGTAATGGTATCGCCCGTTCTGTTCTCCAATTCTTGCTCCGAGAGCAAGCTATTAACGCGCCGCGTACTGTCATTGGCATTTACAAAGGCGTTGTACATATCATCCGTAGGATAAAGGAATCCCCAGCCGCCCTGCAGGCCAGTTCCATCATTGTTATTGTAATTATCGGTACGAGGCCCGGCCAGCTGCCAGTGAATATTACTTTCCTGGATACGAGTACCCCATGGAAAGTTGCCCCAGTTATATCCCTGGTCTTTCACATATACGATCTCAAATACTGATTCCACCCCGAGTTCGGTTTCTTCACGAAAGACCTCACTGTATTCAGGCACCAAATCGTACTCCGTGGAGGTGATAACATTTTCAAATTGGGCAGCCGCTTCGTCATACTCTTCTTGATACAAATGTGCTTTCCCCAACAGAGACTGAGCCGCACCCCTCGAAGCTCTGAACTTGTCGGCTTGGCCATATTCACTCTTCAACGGCAACGCGTTAATCGCTTCGGTAAGATCCGTTTCTATTTGCGCATATACTTCATCGGCTGCAGTTCGGGGCTGTGAATACTCACTGGGAGCCAACTCTTCCAGGTTCAACGGTACATCGCCGAACATCGATACCAGCTCGAAGTAAAAGAAGGCACGTAGAAACTTTGCCTCGGCAACAACCTGATTTCGAACATCCGATGCTTCGGGATCAACATTATTAATCACTTTATTAGCCCGGTACACCCCATAGTACAACGACTGGTATGTCGCCGTTACTGCAGGGTTATCGGCCGAAAAGGTATAATCATCTAACCGTTGATAGGGCGGCTGATCACCACTTCCATTGCCTCCCGCAGTAGTTTCATTTGTGGGTAAGGTTTTTACCATATAGATACTGTTCCAGTCTTGTGCATAAGCCCACTGCAGAACATTGTACGTGGCCATCAGCGCCTTAGTGGCATCATCATCAGTATTGTAAAACTGTCCTTCACCGGCCTTTCCGATAGGATCGACCTGAAGAAACTGATCGGAACAGCCAATAATCATAACCAGCATCAAGCTTAGTGCCGCTACCATCGAGAGGTTCAATTTTCGCATAACGTATGATTTTTTCGAATTATCCATAGTAAATGAAGTTTCTGTATTATCTATTACTCATCGCCTTACCAATTATTAAAACGATATCGATAGTCCCGTCATCACGCTTTTGGCAATGGGATACACCCCGCGATCGATACCGAGACTCTGCACATTGCCACTACCCGCTACAGGATCAACTCCGGGATAATCGGTAAACGTAAAATAGTTATTGAGCGTAGCATAAATCTTGGCCTTTCGAAGACCAATACTGCTCAACCACTCGGGATTCAGCGAGTATCCCAGCTGAATCTGCTTAATCCGTACATAAGACCCGTCAAACACCATCATATCGCTATTATATGCATAAGGATTTTCGGTATCTGCCCGGAACCACGAGTTCGTGCTTCCCTCTCCCGTCCAGCGATCTTCGTAAAAGAAAGCGGGACGATTCGAGGTTCCTCGATCAACGCGG
Organism: uncultured Balneolaceae bacterium; assembly: GCA_964490705.1. Lineage (GTDB taxonomy): Bacteria > Bacteroidota > Rhodothermia > Balneolales > Balneolaceae > Fodinibius. The sequence continues at coordinate 86,093 of CAZBCG010000005.1, forward strand.
TTCCAGCCCAGCAACACATCGTTTCCGAAGTTCCCTGAGACAAATACCCCCAGGTTAATATTCTTATATGAAAAGTTGAGATTGGCGCCCGCAATAACATCGGGATGGGGACTGCCAATCTGCACCATATCATCCGAGTTAATCAGGTTGTCGCCGTTGGTATTCACCACGATGGGATCTCCCGGCTGGGGATTGTAATCAGCACTGGAAATGCCATGTTCGTTTCGGAAATTATCGATCTGCGTCTGATTCTGGAATACGCCGTTCGTTTCATATCCGCGGAAATACCACACCGGCTTGCCCTTCTCAAAATAGGTGGCCGTCCATCCCGTTCCTACCGCCGCACCGGGTATGCGTTCGATCAGCGGATTCAGATATGTGACCTCATTATCGTTGGTCGAAAGAGTTAGGTTGATATCGTAACCAAAGTCACTTTTGAAATCAGAATAACCAACTTCAAATTCAAAACCCTTGTTGGTTACATCACCGGCATTTACATAGGCCGGATCATTACCCACAGAAAGTGGAGGAGCCCCTGGCGTCAGCAGATCCTTGGTTACTTTTTGGTAATAATCTGCCGTAAAGGTGAGCCGGTCGTTCAACATTCGAAGCTCAATACCAATGTTCGTTTGCTCACTGGTTTCCCACTTTAATTCAGGATTCGCCAGAATATCGGGCTCTGCACCGGAATAGAACCCACCGGCCCCATTGGGATAGCGGATGCCCGTGCTCGTTATCAGCCCGCGATATTGATCGGGAGAAAGGTTCGATAGGCTACCGTTTTGTCCCCAGCTTGCCCGAAGCTTGGCATACGTAATGAAATCCAAATTCCAGAAGTCTTCTGAAGAAGCCACCCATCCGGCCGAAACCGACGGAAAGTTACCCCACCGATTCTGTTCGGCAAGCAGTGAGGTTCCATCGCGACGAAAGGCAAGCTCAAACAGATACCGACCATCATATTCATAATTCAACCTTGCATAATAAGAGTGTTGCGTCTCCACGGTTTTATTTCCGCTGAGCATTCCCTCAATCTCGGCACCACCGTGTTGGGCAAAACTGCCACCCTCTTTAAACAGCGGACCCGATAAGGTAGTTGTATATTTGTAAGTGAACTTTTGAGCCGACAATCCTCCAAGAACAGTAATCTCATGATTATTGATATTCATTTCGTAGCGGCCAAAGTTCTCCCACAACCAGGTGTACCACTTATCTTGATTATCCCGAACATTGGTGGACGTATTCAACCACTCACTGGAAAACCAGTACTCGGGTGTCCAGGTATGATACAACTGAGATGCATAATCGATTCCGATGCGCGAAGTGATTTCCAAATTATCGAGGGGTTGCATTTTAGCATACAAATTCCCCATCAATTTATCTTGATCAGTATTTCCCTTGGTTGTCTGAATGTCGGCCAGCGGATTATGAATTTCGCCGAACACATTTGTCGATACTCCATAATAGTGTCCCTGGTCGTTTTGCACCGGCTTATTTCCCGCATCAATAGCATCGGTGATTACCGACGGTGGATTGCCCTGATAGGTAACCGGAACGGTGGGATCGAACATCATCGCATTGGCAATAACCCCACCAAACACGTTATCCTCTAAAATAGTCTTTCGCTCAAAATTGGTATATGACAGGTGGTTGCCGACCTCAAGCCAGTCTTTAACCTGATGGGTTGTATTTAACCGTGCACTAATTCGTTTAAAGTTGGCCTTGCTACCACCGGCAATTCCGTTTTCATCCAAAAAGGAACCCGAAAGCACATAGGTTGAATTTTCGTTACCGCCGCTGAAAGAGAGATAATGCTTTTGCATACGAGCCGGATCGAACGTCTCTTCCACCCAGTTGGTACTTACATCCGCAACCGAGGCCGATACATTTTGCCCCGCCTCGTTCATATAGGTGAGATATTGGCTGGCATTCATGGGCTCAGTGACATCACCTGCACTTTGAACACCAAACTGCATCTCGTAATTAACTTCGGTGTCTTGGCGATTTCCCGATTTTGTTGTTATAAGAACTACACCATTGGCACCCTCAGCACCATAAATGGCGGCCGATGCGGCATCTTTCAGCACTTCCATCGACTCAATATCATTGGGGGACAGGTGATTAATATCTCCCGTGCGCATGCCGTCAACGATATACAGCGGCTGTGAATTTTGGTTGGAACCTGTTCCACGAATGCGCACCTGCATACCTGCACCGGGCGACCCAGACGTTGGCAGTACCGAAACACCAGCGGTTTGTCCTTCTAAGGCTTCTTCGGCCCGGGTGATGGGAAGTTCGCCAATCTCGTCGGCTTGGACAGAAGAGATAGATCCTGTAACCAAACTACGCTGTTGGGTTCCGTACCCTACAACAACAACTTCATCCCCAGAAATAGCCGCTGATTGCATCGCAACGTCAATAGTCGTTCGTCCGCTAATCGGAACGGTTTGCGTTTCATATCCTATAAAGGAAAAAACGAGCGTATCCTGCAGCGAAGAAACAGTTAATTCGTATGTCCCATCGGGACCGGTGGATGTACCTGTGGTAGTTCCCTGCACCTGAATGTTTACCCCCGGCAAAATTTCGCCCGATTCAGCATCGGTTACTGTACCGGTAATTTGTTCAATAGGCACAGCATCCTCTTGTGGAGTGGCTTGCTCGGGAGCGTAAATGCCGTATGTCTTGGGGTTCAGGTATTTATGGATAAGCCCTTGCCCTTCCAACAAAATTTTCAAGGCTTCCTGTACATTGCTGGGCAAAATTTTCGTCGTCGAAACTGTTTTGCCCTCCATTACATCCGAGCGATACAAAAAGGCAACATCAGCGCGTTGCTCAAGCTGCTCGAGGGCCTTTTCCAGTTCCATACCCTTTTCGATAACAAGCTCTTGCTCCTGGTATGAAGGCGAATACACTGAGCCCAGAGTCTGCGCTTTCGCAAAACTGCCGACCAGGGATATGCAAAGAACCGTTAACACTATCTTCAAATAACCATGCTCAAAATATTTCATGATCTTACCCAATTTTTGTTTTGTAAGTATATGCCTTACGCTTAGTTAGCATTGTTAGATTTCTGATTGCCGATATATACTGTTTCTCTGTCTCTGGATTGATAGACGGGAATATCAGCGACCTTCGAGACCGACCGTACAAGCTCTTCCAGCGATCGAAAATACACGCCACCGTCAATTGTGATATCCGCCAGAGCCGGATCCACGATCTGCACGTCAACATCAAACCGTTGCTCTACAAAACCCGCAAATTGACGAATAGTTGTTTGGTCAAACTGCATAGAACCTGTAGCCCAAGCTGTATAAAAGGTTGAGTTGACCGGTTTTCTTTCCAATACCTTAGATTTGGTAAACTCCAGCATTTCTCCCGCTGCAACCGAAATTTTCGAAGCCTGTTCTTTTGAGTTTTGCCTGTTGATCTCTACACGCCCTTCTTGCAGCACCACTCTAGAAAGATTACCCTCTACAGTTACTAAAAATTCGGTGCCAATATCCTTGATCACCCCATCCGGGGTATTGACTGCAAAAATTGGCTGCTGTTGATCATCGCCACCTTCGGCATCAAAGAATGCTTCACCCTCAACCACAACATTAATCAGTTGCCCCTGCTGTTGGTTGATTGCATAAGTAATAGCAGAATTACTATTCAGGATTATGCGTGACCCATTGGAAAATTTAATCGTCTTCTGCTCTCCGGAGTCGGTTGTAATTGTGCGCTCTTGCGTAATCTGCTCTAAGTGTGTTGGCTCCTCAACGGTTGGGGCATACCAATAAAATCCCACGCCAATGAGTGATCCCAAAATCAATACGGCCGCCACACGATAGATCCACGTCAGGGCTGAGTTTCTGTTATATTTTTTTTGATCAGAGGATTCAAAATTACCTTTTGTCGCACGATATAGCTGCTTCCATTCCGTTTCAATGTCGGGCGTTTCGGGATCGTCAAACGCAAAGCCGGCGATTGCTGTCATCGCTTCCCGGGCTTTTTCTCTGTGCTCTTCATCCTTTTCTATCCAGCTATTCCATTCATCCACTTCATCAGCATCGGCCGTACCTTTTACCAAACGGCGAAACGACTGATTATGAATAAGCTGCTGTACGGTATATCTTTTTTCCTTCACGTTGACATTGTAGGGTTCCAAATGCGATTTTGCTGTTTCTCATTGTAGGAGAGTGAAAGAATCGGCAAACGTACTCATATTTTTTTCGGTTCGGTGAAATTTTATTTCAGTCGATTGCTCAAACTTGCAAACAGAGAGGGATAGTTTTTGCTATATGGAACCTCTGAAGGAATAAGGTTTCAGGAATAAAGAAGTGGAAATAGATCAGACAATGCTAAACATTTTGCCCAATCACCATCTAGATAAAGAACAAGACCGTAATGAGCAGCGAGACCACCAGCTTCATAATTTCGGTATCTAACAATGAGCGCAGCGTCTCCATAGCGCGATACATATGATTGCGCACCGACTGGCGATTGATAGACAAGATTTGCTCGATCTCTCCATAGCTCATTCCATTATAAAAATGAAGATACACTACTTCTTTCTGGCGCTTCGATAGCTGGTTTAGCGCCTGCTGGAGCTCTTCTTTTTTCTGGAACTTGACTTCATCCCTGATAATCAAATCTTCTTTGCCGAACTGGATCTCTTCTTGTGGCGCATCTTCGGGATCGGCCTCTGTTTTGCGCTTTGATTTGAGACGCTTCATTACCTTGCGGCGCAGCGATACAAACAGATATACATTGGGCGATTCGATGTGCCCCAATTTGTTGCGGCGTTCCCAGATACTGCGAAACAGCTCTTGAATGCAATCCTTTACCAACTCGGAACGTCCGCATAACTTGAGCGCATACCCATACATGGATTGGTAATGGGCTTTAAATACCTGCTCAAACGCAGTCTCATCTCCCTCAACGAACCTTTCCCACGCTTCGCTCTTTGTAATCGACTGTTGCGTATCCCGAGGTTCAGGGGGCATAATTTCAAAATTATACGATTAGGATGTCATTATATTGCATCAGATTTGTACGGCAAATAAAACCCAAACATTGGAAGAACATATCACAATCCCGATTGCATTATTCACTAAATAAACTAGAAAAATTAGATAACAGATCAAATTTATCTCAAAAAATTTGCAAAACTTGCCCTATATATTTCATAATTATTGGCAAACTTGCAATACGACAATTACTGGTTTGCGGGTCAAGCTATTCGCTCACAGATCCTGATTCTTCCTTCGCAAATACCCATTCAATCAAATAGTCATCCAGCTTTTGCTGTGGGATTAGCGCATCATCCAAATTTAGCTGCTGACGAATTTGGTAGTTGCGATGGGAACAGCGTTCATAAAACCATTTCAACGACTCCAGGTCCTCCATAATCATGGATCCGGCAAATGATTCTAATAGTTTTCGGGATTGGCATTCCTCTACAATTGCATCCAGCAAATCCAAATTGTTGCCCATAAAATAATCCAGAATATGAGGCCAAAACCGTTGAACTACGGTATTACTGTCCTCGATCGGAAGCTGGTATTGCATGGGCGTTAACTTGCGAGTAAGAATAGAAGGCAAGGCAAAGGCCGAATCAATATCGTGCTCAAATATATACAGAACGCGGATCAACCCACCCATCGTTTTTCGCACCAGGCGATGTCCTTTGAACGCACCGAATACAAACTCTTTTTCAGGGATATGCATCTGTAGGCTAAATTCCAGGGCATCGGCAGCGCACTCCAGTGAAATATAGTAATAAGTTTCGGGTTGTTTTTTGGCGTGATTAAATTCCGGCTGATGTTCACGAATGAGCTTATTTTCCAGCAGCAATGCCTCCTTTTCAGAATCGCAAATGATGATCTCAATATCATGCGTCATCCGGATAAGGCGAACGGTCTTTCGGGGGGTGGTTCCCATTTTTGCCCGACGATAGGTAAACAGGCGATTGCGAAGATTTTTAGCCTTTCCCACATAAAGCAATTGCCCGTCGCGCCCATACATTTTATAAACGCCGGAGTCAGTCGGTAACTCCTCAAAAAAGGATTTTCCTACCCGCTCCTCGATGGGATTGTAATGTTCAAAAAGACGCTGCTGATTTGACATCAAATACGAAACAAAAATTAAGGAAGCTCTGTACTTATCTGAAAAATAATAACTATTCATCCCATTCGTGATAGATATTATCATCAAAAAATGCAAATCATACTCCTATAGTAACGACATTCCAGACCGGCCATTTTTATTAAAATGATATTGAATTACCCTGAAATTTTGCTCACAGTAGGGAATCCCCAAAAAATATACTATACTTAGGCGTTCAACCGCTATTTATTGCGTTAGCAAGGCGTTTTTGAACATTTAAGTAGCACACGAAGTAAAATTTCTTGGAGATTTAACATGGCAGAACGCGAAGTAGGCACAGTAAAATGGTTCCATAATGGAAAAGGTTATGGGTTTATCACTAGAGAAGAAGGCGAAGATATTTTCGTTCACTTCAGTGAAATTGAGATGGAAGGCTATAAAAAATTAGAGGAAGGCCAGGAAGTCGAATTCACTGTTGCGGAGGGAGAAAAAGGATTGCAAGCGCAAGAGGTGATACCTTTGTAATATTTTAATACAGATATCATAAAAAGCGCCATCAATTTTTTGATGGCGCTTTTTTTATGAATGGCTATTCTCTGCTATATTTCGTCATAAATCGTAATTAAATATGGCAGCGATGGAAAATCATACCTACAAAAAGATCGAGATTACCGGCACTTCTGATCAATCCATGGAAGCAGCCGTCGAAAACGCGATAGCCAAAGCTTCTAACACTGTGGATGATATGCGCTGGTTTGAAGTGACCGAAACCCGGGGCAGCATTGAAAACGGCAACGTAGCACAATGGCAAGTGGGGCTCAAAATAGGCTTTACGCTGAAAGACTAAACATTTTCTCTGTTGAGGATATAATACTCCAGCTTTTTCTGCAGTTCGGCAGGATTAAACGGCTTTGTTAAGTAATCGTTCATCCCCGAGGCAAAGACTTTTTCTTTTACCTCTTTAAGTGCCGCCGCTGTTAGCGCAACAATCGGAACATTTGATTTCTGATTATCTGCCAGGGCACGAATATTACGCGTGGCCTCATAACCATCCATAACGGGCATCTGCAGATCCATGAGTACGAGGTTGATAACCTCCTCCCCTAGTTTTTCAACAGCCTGTGCTCCATCTTCTGCCACTACTACGTTGATATTCCATTTATCCAAAAAGCGCATCATGACCTTTTGGTTGATGGCATTATCTTCAACCAGCAGCACGGTAGCTCCCTGCAGGGTATCGGGCATTACATGCTGGTTGAATGCCAACTCTCCTTCTTCAACTTCATCTTCTATCCCAAACGGCATCGTGACCTCAAATATACTGCCCTTCCCTTTTTCACTTTCTACCTTAATATTACCGTCCTGCAATTCTATCAGTTTTTTACTGATGGTCAATCCCAATCCGGTGCCGCCGAATATTCGGGACGTATCGGCCTTTTCCTGGGTAAAACTGTCGAAAATATCTTTCTGTTTTTCTTCTGATATTCCGATTCCGGTATCACTTACACTAAATTTAATGTGCATTTGCCCATTATCTTGCGCAACTGGTTCCACCACGATTCCTACACTCCCTTCTTCGGTAAATTTTACCGCATTGCTAACCAAATTGTTTAAAATTTGAGTCAGCCTATTGGGATCTCCGGTTATAACTTTGGGCAGTGATTCATCAAAATCTACATAGAGCAGTACATCTTTTTTCTCGGCAGTAAAACGGAAACTTTCGAGTACCCCATTTATCAAATCTTCGAGCTTAAAGGGCACATTCTCAAATTCAATCTTTCCGGATTCAATCTTAGAAAAATCGAGTACGTCATTGATGAGTGCCAGAAGCGTTTTGGCTGAGAAATCTAAAATCTCCAGCTGTTCAAGCTGATCTTCGCGCGGATTATCTTTGACTAATAGATTCGTCATCCCGATGATCGCATTCATAGGCGTGCGAATCTCGTGACTCATTGTTGACAGAAATTCGGATTTTGCACGGGACCCCTCTTCCACTTTTTCTTTGGCCTTTTCGAGCTGTTGTACATTTTTTTCGAGCTGTTCTTTTTTCTGGATTAGCTTTTTGTTCAGCTCTTGGGTCTCTTGCAGCAACTCTTCGGTCTGTTCTTCGGCCAGCTCTTTGGAATCCGAAAATTTATTGAAGGTCATCCAGGTAGTTACAAAGGCCGCCCCAAGGATACACCATTTTATAATGATTCCTTCGTCAGCGGTGAGAGAAATCTGATCAAAAATGACGTAATCCAATACCAGATAACCCCCCACGGCCAGTCCAATCCCAAGGTTGCGTAAATTGGTATGCGATTTATCAAAAAGCAGTATAGACAATCCACAGGCAGGGATATAAAACGCCTGAATAAACATTTCTTTGCCAAAAACAGCACTCAAGATAAGAATGGCCACATCTACATAAGCCAAGAGCAACAGTTTGGAAGTGTTCTCATATCCCTTGCGAGCCAGAATGGGAATCAACACAAAGGCTATGGTTATACTCAGAAAAAACCAGGAAAGCGAAATAGAATCGTTGATACGGAACGCAATTAAAAAGAGTAGCCCCACCGCAGCCAGTGAAAATGAAACATTGTGCAATACTACAATGCCGGTTTTGTTGAGCCGGCTTACCCGATCCTGAATAAGATCTCTGGCCAGGGCAATTTTTTTTAAGCCCGATATTGAATACATAAAATGGGTGCCGCCGAAACGGCAGCAGATTTATTATAGATGAATATTATCTGCTACAAAATAATCAAAATGGGAAAATCTTCGGGGATATTAGAAGAACCTAATATGAGCGTTGTTTAAGCCTCTGTCTGCTGCTCGAGCTTTGTTTTATACGCCATGGCATAAATTTTCATCTGCTTAACCATAGAGGCCAATCCATTGGAGCGCGTGGGGGAAAGATGCTGCTCCATCCCAATTTTTTTGATAAAATCGGGACTTGTTCCAATAATGGTATCAGGCGATTGGCCCGAATAGAAACGCACCATCAAGGCAACCAATCCCTTAGTGATGGCGGCATCGCTGTCGGCCTCAAAAATTACGTTCCCATCTTGCAGATAGGTATGCAGCCAAACTTGCGACTGACACCCGCGAACCAAGTTGTCATCGACTTTATACTTCTCATCGAGCGGATCAAGGTTTTGACCCTGTTTAATAATATGCTTATACCGCTCTGTCCAGTCGCCGAGGGCTTTAAATTCTCTAATGATTTGGAGCTGTACGTCGTGAATATCGGCCATAAATTATGCTTGGTGTTAACTTGTGTACCGCTGTAAAAATACAAATTAAAAAACACAAATTAATATCAGGCTTTGGCTTGTTCATAGGCGTCATCCACCGAAACAGCACAGCGTGCACATTTAATTTTTTGCTGATCTTCATCCCACTCGGGCTTTCCATAATCGAGTACTTCTACAAAGTTACCCTCATTGTCACGAAGCCGATATGCACAGGTAGATTCCTCTCCATTCTGTACTTTTTGCAAGTGCGCCCAGAATTTATCTAAATCATCTTTGTGGATAAATTTTTCGGCATCGCTCTTGCCAATCACCGCCTCATTTGAAAGACCGGTTATTTCGGGAAATTCTTCGGATAAATATTCAAAGATCGGCTTCCCATCTTTAATGGTTACTCTATACGAAAATTCAGAGGCCTTTTTCACTATCCGGCTATAATCATGATTTCGCTTTTTCAGCGTATTCATAATCCGCTTCTTAAGTGAGATGTTCTCAATCTCTGCCCGGATAAGTTTTTGATCCTTGAGGTCTAAAATCTCTGTTATCCCTTTTACCTGGATCGGAATACCTTCTTTATGGGTGATAATACCTTTGAATTCTTCTCCATCGAAATAGCTATCTTCATCCGACTCATCAAACCGTCCCTTCAGCGAAGTCAAATACTTTTCAGGTAACAGATCCCAGATCTTAATCTGCTTCAACTCATCTTTTCTATAACCAATGAGATCCCGAAACGATTTGTTGGCCATCACAATATTCCCCTGCAAATCAATATCTACAACCGTACGCTGCGATTCTTCACGAAGATCATCGAATTCCAGTTTTTGATCGACCAATTGCTCTTCGGCACGTTTGCGCTTGCTAATATCATGTTGATACGATACCCAGTGCGTAATATTTCCGTCGCTATCAGTAAGCGGATGAATATCCCACTGATTCACAAATTCAGAACCATCTTTTCGATAATTGATGGCCTGCCCAAAAAATGATCGCCCTTCGCGAAGACGTTTTTTCAATTTGTCCAGCACGGCACGATCGGTCTTGGGTCCTTGTAAAATACGGGGCGTTTTACCAATTACTTCATCCTTAGAATATCCCGTCATTTTGCAAAAACCGTCATTCACATATACGATTTTGGGACCGGGTTCTTCGAGGGTAAGCTCTGTAATAAGAATGGAATCATAATCCGTTCGAATAGCTGACTCCAAGAGTTCCAATTTTTGATGAATATCATCCCGCTCATCAATGAGATCTTCAACAATCTGCTTTACTTTTTTAAAGGATTCTTCATCCTTGCACCATTTTTTGAGCGCATTTGTGTTTTCTAGTTGCATACCAAGAGCCTGCTTTAATACGTGTTATAAGGATTTATTCTATATTTTGGGTGACCCACTCTTATTAATACCCACTCTGAACAACAATACAAATCGCTACCATTCCAATTTTCTTATTTTTTGCTCCGATGCTCTTTACGCCATACATTATACTACCTAAGTAGTACCACTGATTATCTTATTTATTTATGAAAACAGTTTTTTATTCTACACTAGGTATTCTTGTGGTATTTGCCGGATGCAGCCTTTTTCGATCAGCCAGCAAGTCAATCCCCAAACCACAAATGGTACTCATCAAAGGAGGACAATTTACCATGGGTGATATTTACGGGGATGAAAATACTGATGCCCAACCAGTACACCGTGTAACGCTGGGCGATTTCAAAATTGGGAAGTACGAGGTCACCTACAACGAATATGATGCATTTGCTCGCAAAACAGGCCGTGACCTTCCCGAAGCCGACTCTCTGCAACGTGGTAACCGTGCTGTTGTACATGTGGATTGGCAGGACGCTCAGGCTTTTTGCAAATACCACGGATGGCGCCTGCCAACTGAACAAGAGTGGGAATATGCAGCACGCAGCGGCGGCAAAAAGATGCGCTTCGCCGGAACCAACAATATTGACAGCCTTAATTTATATGCCCGAACGGATGCAAACAGTGCTCCCTTTTCGTTTACTGTTGGGACTAAAAAACCAAACAGCGCGGGACTATATGATATGAGTGGTAACGTTTTTGAATGGATTGGCAGCTACTATCAATTCTATCCCAAAAATGGGAATGTACCCAAATGGGGCGATTTAGATCAACGATCGATTCGTATTCTGCGGGGCGGCAGCTTTAGAGAATCAAAACATATTGCAGCAACCTACTGGCGGGTGGGCATGCTCGAAGATGCCGAAGAATATGACGTTGGCTTTCGATGCGTGAATCCGCTGAAAAACAAAAACCCTTAGGAAACTTCGAAAGTTACCCAAGGGTAAAAATAGCTGCTGGTATTAACGGTATTTTTTAAGAGATACGTCACTTTAGCAACAGTTTCGAAATAGTATTCAACTGCATGTTAGACGTCCCTTCGTAAATCTTGCCAATCTTGGCATCGCGGTAATATTTTTCCACGGGATATTCTTTTACATACCCGTAGCCGCCAAACAGATCCACTGCTTGCGAGGTCACATTTTCGGCAACTTCCGATGAATGATATTTTGCCATTGCCGCTTCCTTCAAAAACTTATCTCCATTTTCTTTCATCCGCGCAGCATTATACACCAGCAATCGCGCCGTTTCGATATCGGTAGCCATTTTTGCCAGCTGAAACTGCACGCCCTGGAAATCAGAAATAGACTGCCCAAACTGCTCGCGTTCTTTGGTATATTCGATAGTTGCATCCAGTGCGCCCTGCGCAATACCAATCATCTGCGCGCCAATGCCAATCCGTCCCTCGTTAAGTGTTTCAATGGCTACTTTGTACCCTTTTCCAACTTCTCCAAGCACATTCTCTTTGGGCACCTTACAATCTTCCAGCAAAATTTCGCAGGTTGAGCTGGCGCGAATCCCCAGTTTATCTTCTTTTTTGGATACCGAAAATCCGTCAAAATCTTTTTCTACAATAAAAGCCGTAATGCCTTTGTATCCCGCATCGGGATCAACCGTTGCAAACACCAAAAAGATATCGGCTTCTTTGGCATTGGTGATCCACATTTTGGAACCGTTTAGCACAAAGTGATCATCCTTCTCTTCGGCCCTCGTCTTAAGGGCAAAGGCATCGCTGCCCGACCCCGCCTCCGACAAGCAATAGGCGCCTACTTCCTCCGTCGCCAGCTGTGGCAGGTAGCGTTCTTTGATATCATCATTGGCCCAATTTAAAAAGGCATTGTTGACCAGCGTATTTTGCACATCCATAAAAACCCCGGTAGAAGCATCCACCCGGGAAATCTGCTCGATCGCTACGATCGACATGAAGAAGGAACCGCCGCCTCCGCTATATTGCTCAGGAATCTCAATGCCCATCAGCCCCATATCAAAAAACTGCTGCACCAGATCAGGATCCAGCTTGGCCTGCTCATCCATCTCATGCACTTTCGGCTTGATTACGGTTTCCGCAAAATCACGCGCCGCATCCTGTAGCATTTTTTCATCTTCAGTCAATTTCGTCAGTGCGGGCATCTGTTGATCTACCTGTTCCATAATAGCTTCTTCTATTCAAATCTGGTTCAAAAATTACGATGGGTAAATATAGTAATTCGTTATCAAAGAATCGGGGCAAATTTTTGCACAAAATTTTCAGTCCGTCAACAAAAGCAATCGTAATCAATGATCCGATTCTGCTTCGTGTTAGTAAAGTAAAGTCAAGCTCGTTATTTTGAGAAACTGAAATTGTGATCAAAATACTATTATGAGCAACTCTGAAACTGCGAAACAATCTCTTTTTGAGGATTTTCCTCCCACCTCTACCGAAGAGTGGGAAAAGGTTATCAGCCAAGATTTAAACGGAGCTGATTACAAAGAAAAACTCCGCTGGCATACCGGGGAAGGAATAGAGCCACTACCCTTTTATCGCCGCGAAGATATGACCGAAGTTCCCCGCCAAGCGGCCATCCCCAAAAAATATGCCGATGAAAATCCCAATTCATGGGAAATCCGCGAACCTATTTTTTCGCATTCAATTAAAGCAGCAAACAACTCTGCCAAACATGCGCTGGGCCGCGGTGCCAGCGCCCTGCAATTTTATGTGGGCGTACGCCGCACCGAGGGTATGCTCGGCGGTGATCTGCAAGGCATCCCGATTCAGAACCAAGAAGACTTTTCTAACCTGTCGAGCGATATTTCTATTGAGGATACCACCCTTCATTTTGATGCGGGACTGGCCTCTCCGGCACTACTGGCCATGCTTTGGAATATAACCCAGCAGCAAAACCTGGATCCGCAAAAAGTCTGGGCTACCCTTTTGTATGATCCGTTTGTCTATCTGCTTGAGCACGGACATCATCCCAAAGACAAAGAACAGCTGCGCAGTGATATCTGTCAGCTCACCGAGTTTAAGATCCAAAACCTCCCGGCCGTTCGTCCGTTAGGCATCGATGCGCGTTTTTATCACAACACCGGTGCTACTATCGCGCAAGAGCTGGGTTATGCGTTGGCGGCGGCATCGGAATATTTGTCCACGTTGACAGAAAACGGTTTTGAAATTGAAGACATTACCAATGCCCTGCACTTCAGCTTTTCGGTGGGATCAAATTACTTTCTGGAGATCGCCAAATTCCGTGCGGCACGCTTGCTTTGGAAAAACCTGATCGAAGCATTCGGCGCTGACCCCGAGCAAAATGGCGCCTACCTGCACGGGCAATCATCCCGGTGGAATAAAACACTCTACGACCCTTACACCAACATGCTGCGGACCTCCACGGAGGGCATGGCCGCCGCTATTGCGGGATGCGATTCGATGACCATCATGCCGTTTGATGAGCATTTCCGTCAGCCTAACGAGTTTTCACAACGTATTGCCCGCAACCAACAGCTTATTTTAAGCGAAGAATCCTATCTCGATAAAGTGGCCGATCCGGCGGCAGGATCTTATTACATCGAAAAACTGACAGATCAAATCGGAGAAGCAGCCTGGCAAGTATTTCAGGAAGTAGAAACCGAAGGCGGACTGATGCAGGCTATCGAAAACGGAACGGTACAATCCGCCATCCAAGAATCGCAGCAAGAACGAAATCAAGCCATTGCCTCACGTGGGCGCACTTTTGTAGGCACCAACCAGTACTCCAATGCCGAAGACAAAATGGCTGACCAGCTGGATTCCACCTACAAGACCGTCTCTCTGAACGAATCCGAAAATGAATTTGAAATTGATGCAGAGAATCTCCCTGAAAGCTTGGCTATGGCTTTTGCTGACGGGGCAACGCTGGGCGATATCGCACCGCATCTTTTTGATTTCAATAGACATCTGTTTCGAACGGTGGCGCCCTATCGCGGACCGCAGGCCTTTGAAGAGCTGCGGCTGGCAACCGAAAATCACGATACGATACCTCATGTACTGAACCTACCACTGGGCAATAAAAAGTGGCGCAAGGGACGCTCTACCTTCAGCGCTAATTTCTTTGGCTGTGCCGGGTATGATATCGAAGACCCCATTGGTTTTGAGGATACGGATGCAGCCATAAAAGCAGTAGAAGAGCAACAGCCCGATATCATTGTCATCTGCAGTTCTGATAAGGAGTATAAAGAACTGGTTCCTGCTATCTGTGGTGGAATTAAAGAACTGGACAACCAACCCATTGTTGTACTGGCCGGCCATCCCAAAGAAGACATCGAAAGCTATAAAAACGCCGGCGTTGATGAGTTTATTTATTCGAAATGTAATGTGCTGGAAACCTTGAAACGCTTTCAACAAAAGCTGAATGTAATTGAGAATTAAAATAACTAAGGTGTCATGCCGAACTTGTTTCGGCATCTGTTGCATACAAATTTGCAAAAGCTTATAGATCCTGAAACAAGTTCAGGATGACACAAAAGCAATTATTATGAGACCTAATTTTTCTGATATAGAGTTTAATTCTTCGATTTCTGCTGATAACGAAACAACCGATAACGAGTCGTGGGAAACGGCTGAGCAGATTCCCGTTAGGCCACAGTTTAAACAGTCGGATATCGAAAACCTTGAGCATCTTGATTATGCGGCCGGTATTCCACCATACCTGCGCGGTCCGTACTCTACAATGTACACCTTTCGTCCCTGGACCATCCGCCAGTATGCCGGGTTTTCGACCGCTGAGGAATCCAACGAATTTTATCGCAAAGCGCTGGCACAGGGACAAAAAGGGCTTTCCGTAGCCTTCGACCTGGCCACGCACCGCGGCTATGACTCCGATCATCCGCGCGTTTCGGGCGACGTTGGCAAAGCCGGTGTGGCTATCGATTCTATCCTGGATATGAAAGTGCTTTTCGATCAGATTCCACTTGATCAGATGTCGGTATCGATGACGATGAACGGCGCCGTCATCCCAATTATGGCCTTTTATATTGTTACGGCTGAGGAGCAGGGCGTATCCAAAGAGCAGCTGGCAGGCACCATCCAGAATGATATCCTCAAAGAGTTTATGGTGCGCAACACCTATATTTATCCGCCGCGTCCCTCGATGCGCATTATCGGGGATATTTTCGAGTACACCTCCCAGCACATGCCAAAGTTCAACTCCATCAGCGTGAGCGGCTATCACATGCAGGAAGCCGGTGCCACCTGCGATATTGAACTGGCCTATACGCTGGCTGACGGTCTCGAATACCTGCGCACCGGGATTGAAGCAGGACTCGACGTGGATGATTTTGCTCCCCGCATCTCGTTTTTCTGGGCTATCGGGATGAATCACTTTATGGAGATCGCCAAAATGCGTGCCGCCCGTATGCTTTGGGCGAAGCTGGTCAAGCGGTTTGATCCCCAAAACCCAAAATCGATGTCGCTGCGTACGCACTGCCAAACGTCGGGATGGAGCCTCACCAAGCAAGATCCCTACAACAACGTGGCGCGAACCACCATTGAAGCTATGGCTGCTGCACTCGGACACACGCAATCGATGCATACGAATGCTCTCGACGAAGCCATTGCCTTGCCTTCCGATTTTTCCTCCCGTATTGCCCGCAACACACAGACCTATCTGCAGGAAGAGACCGGCATCACCAAAGCCGTAGACCCGTGGGCAGGTTCGTATTATGTCGAATATCTGACCGATCGCATTGCGCGTCGCGCCTGGGAGCTTATTGAAGAGATCGAAGAGCTGGGTGGAATGGCCAAAGCTATCGAAACAGGCGTTCCCAAAATGCGAATTGAAGAAGCGGCCGCGAAAAAACAGGCCCGCATCGATTCCGGTAAAGAAACGATTGTAGGCGTTAATAAATATCAGCTTGACAAAGAAGAGCCGATTGACATTCTTGAGGTTGATAATGAGAAAGTCCGAAAAGCACAGTTAGACCGACTCGAAAAGCTGCGAGCAGAACGCAATGAAGAAGAAGTACAATCAGCGCTTGACGCCATTACAAAAGTAGCAGAATCGGGAGATGGCAATTTGCTCGATATGGCAGTTAAAGCAGCTCGCAAGCGAGCGACACTGGGTGAAATCTCCGATGCTATGGAGAAAGCGTTCGGACGTTATACTGCAACCGTTAGATCAGTATCAGGTGTGTACTCTTCAGAAATAGATAAAGACGAGAACTTTAAAAAAGCTCAGCAGCTGGCTGATGATTTTGCTGATCTGGCCGGCCGTCGTCCCCGGATTATGGTGGCGAAGATGGGGCAAGATGGCCATGATCGCGGCGCAAAAGTGATTTCTACCAGCTTCGCCGATCTCGGCTTTGATGTGGATATCGGCCCGCTTTTCCAGACGCCGGAAGAAGCAGCACGCCAGGCAGTCGAAAATGATGTGCATATTTTGGGCGTTTCCAGTCTTGCTGCGGGACATAAAACACTGGTTCCGCAAGTCATCGATGAACTAAAAGAGCTTGGGCGCGATGACATTATGGTGATTGTAGGCGGCGTAGTGCCCGAACAAGATTATCAATTTCTCTATGACAAAGGCGTGGTGGGGATCTTTGGTCCCGGCACCGTAATTTCGCTGGCCGCCCAGCAGATTTTGGAAATTCTTATTGATAGCCAAAAGAATTAATCCTAACTATTATTAATATCCTGCGGATTTTGAAAAATCCGCAGGATTTCAATGTCATTTAAAATTTGTCTAACAAAAACGAAAATAACGATTCTTCTCTTTCTGTAAACGGCGGTGTTGATCAACAATCGTCCATCAATCCAAAGATATCTGATCAACATAAGAATCCACGCAGGTCTCTATCGCTGGATGATTACGTGCGCGGCATCAAGAACGGTGATCGTACCATTTTAAGTCGAGCTATCACACTAATCGAAAGCATGAAATCGTCGGATCGTGAGCTGGCACAGGATATCATCGAGCAGTGCCTGCCCGATACCGGAAACTCTATCCGCATTGGTATTACAGGCGTGCCGGGCGTGGGTAAAAGCACGTTTATTGAGTCACTGGGTAATCACATCATTGAAAGAGGAAACAAGCTGGCTGTACTGGCTATCGATCCCAGCAGCACGCGTACCAAGGGCAGCATTCTCGGCGATAAAACACGCATGGAAACGCTGGCTACCAGTGATGATGCCTTTATTCGTCCATCGCCTACCGGAGGGTCTTTGGGCGGCGTGGCACGCAAAACCCGAGAAACCATTTATCTCTGCGAAGCTGCCGGTTACGATACTATTTTTATCGAGACCGTAGGCGTGGGACAATCCGAAACGGCGGTCCACTCAATGGTGGATTTCTTTCTGCTGTTGATGCTGGCCGGTGCGGGCGACGAGCTACAGGGCATCAAGCGCGGCATCATGGAGATGGCCGATACTATTGCCATCAACAAAATTGATGAGGCAAGTGAACAAGCGGTAAGCCAAGCTGTTCGGGAATACAAAAACGCGCTGCATCTGTATCCGGAAACGAAATCGGGATGGCAGCCTACAGTGACGACTTGTTCGGCACTTTCAGAAGAAGGCATTGCTGATATTTGGGAACTCATCCAAGATTATATCAGTCTGACAAAAGAGAACGGCTATTTTCAAGATCAACGCAATCGGCAGGCCAAGCACTGGATGTATGATACAATCAGTAATCAGTTAACCGAACGATTTTATGATAATCCGGCTGTAAAAAAACAGCAGGAAAAAATTGAACAGCAAGTATTAAATGGTAAACTCAGCTCGTTTAAGGCTGCCCAAAAATTGTTGAACCTATACTTCAATTCGCTATAAAAATAAGATGTCCCGACGCAAAGCATCGGGACAAGAAGAGTGAGAAGAGAAAGTGCAGGAGGATTTTATCAAGCAAAGGTTGACATCAAATCTTACATCGTACGCAATTCGATATTCCCGTCGTCGGTATCAATTTCGATACGGGCATCGCCGCCAGAAAGCCGATAGACCGATCGCTCGTCATCAGAACTAACCTCCTCGAAATTATCTTCCACGCTGATATTCCGATCATCGTGATGGATATCGAACTCTCCGCCTCCGCCGGTGATGTTAAACTCTAAATCTCCGTCATCAAAATCGAATAGATATAGCCCGCCATCCGCCAACGACGTGGTAATATCCAATTCTCCGTCGTCCATATTGGCATCAATTTCAGTAAACTCGGCTTGGCGCACATCCAGCTCACCGTCATCCATGCTGAGTTTTAGCCTCCCGCGAGCTTCGTCCATGCTGATGTGTCCGTCATCGAGATTAAAATCAAACTCACTACCAGTCACTTCACTGAGCTCAATCTCGGAATCATCCGCATTTATACTTATTCCGCTGTTGATATTCGAGATCTCATAGCTGTCATCATCACCCTGCAGATCGAGTGACACATGACGGGGCACCTCTAATGTAATGCGATATTCTTCTTCTACCGTGCCAATTATTACGTGACGCTGCTCATCCCTATCATCTTCGCGGATATACAAATCACCATCGCGTTGTTCCACATCTATTCTAAAAATCCCGGTGGAACCAACATTTATTCCATCTACATCAACATCGCGATACACCACTAAGTGCACATCTGAACGGTCACTGCCTTCAATAGTTACTTCGGCATCGTCGCTACTCAGATGAATAGTTCCATTTTGTTCTATCTCATAAGTTTCGTTGAGATTATATTGGTCCTGGGCGTAAAGCTGAGTACCCATCACAAAAATAAACGCGAAGCAAAGAGTAGTCTTTATTAATTTCATGGCTATCTGGTCTGTTGAGTTTAACATCAGCTCTCCCTTACGAAAGAGAATAGAAATTGTTTTGGCTAAGCTAATCGTTCAACCTAAATTCAACTCAGACTGCGGGGATGAAAACGCAACATCCTCATCGTCAATATCCTGTTTACCAAGCGCCTGTTGCATCTCACTGCGCAGCTTCTGAATCGTAAGTCCACTAGTAAGCGACCCATTGCGGGCTATGGAAATCCGTCCCGTTTCTTCGGAAACGACAACCACAAAAACATTATTGGTTTCGGTAATCCCCACGGCTGCACGGTGACGGGTACCAAAAACCGATGAAATATTCTGATTCTGCGAAATAGGCAGATAACAGCTGGCAGCCACCATTCGATTATTGCGAATAACAACTGCACCATCGTGCAGCGGGGTGTTTTTGTTAAAAATCGTCTGCAATAATTGGCTGTTTACTTTGGCATCCAGTTTAACACCCACATCAACCAGATCCTGCAGTGAAGAGGTGCGTGCAAAAACAATAAGTGCTCCTGTCTTGGAATGCGACATATTACGGACAGCATCGATCACTTCATCAACAACGGTATCGGAATTGGAGTGTACAAAGAGGCGATCGAGATTGGTGTTCTGCCCCAGGCTGTAGAGCAACTTCCTGATTTCGGGCTGAAAAATGATAAATACGGCCAGTACCCCCACATCCAAAATGCCGCGCAAAATAAAGTTGATAGTCGTAAGCCCCAGTGCACTCACCACCGCATTAATGATGATAATAAAAACAAGTCCCACTGCTGCCTGGATCGCAAACGTTCCCCGTATCCACCGGTACAGGTAAAACAGTACCATGGTGATAATCAGGACTTCGAAAAAGTCCTTGATTCCAAATTCAAGAAAGCCAATGGGAATCAACGGGGTACCTCGTTTTACTGAATATTCTTTTGATTAATATAACTATAATTTAGAGAACTTTTACAGCAGGGGAATGATTAATAGAGATACCTTTCTTACCGGACAACAGTTCCTGCTAATCTTAATTAGTTTTTTGCTTGATGAAAGCCACTTCCAAAATGGACTCCATCTTTGATTCACTTGGAGGAGAACAATTTATTTTACCGAAGAAATAGCATTAAATACCTGCAGCGAATCGTAGGCTTCTTTCACA
Organism: uncultured Balneolaceae bacterium; assembly: GCA_964490705.1. Lineage (GTDB taxonomy): Bacteria > Bacteroidota > Rhodothermia > Balneolales > Balneolaceae > Fodinibius. The sequence continues at coordinate 106,681 of CAZBCG010000005.1, forward strand.
TCGTGTACACGGATAATACTGGCTCCCCTCATCAATGCATCGTAATGTACGGCCACCGTGCCGGTCACACGCTCTTTGGCAGGACGTCCGCCTAAAATAGATCCAACCATTGATTTGCGGGAAGCCCCCACCAAAATCGGATGCCCGAGTTCGGTGAACTTGTGGAGGTTCGCCAGCAGCGCCAAGTTGTGATCCAGCGTTTTGCCAAACCCAATGCCGGGATCAATAATTATGTTTTCAACTCCCCTTTCCCGGGCTTTGGCCAGCTGCTGTTCAAAAAATTGATAAACGTCATCTACGACGTTTTCATAACTGGGATCATCCTGCATAGTATTGGGATCGCCCTGGGAATGCATCATCACATAGCCGGCCTCATACTCCGCACATAAATCGGCAAGGCGCGGCTCTTTTTGCAGCCCGCTGATATCATTTACAATGTGCACCCCCAACTCAAGTGCTTCTTTGGCGACGCGGTATTTGGTAGTATCAACCGAAAAAAAAGTATCGGAGAATTGTGGAATGGCTTTTTCGAGGATGGGAATGACCCGCTCCAGCTCCTGCTGCTCGGCCACGGGATCGGAACCGGGGCGCGTGGATTCGCCGCCTACATCAATGATGGATGCACCCTGCGCAACCATCTCTTCAATGCGCTCTATAGCAGTATCCAGCTGATTATACTCTCCACCATCAGAAAAGGAGTCGGGGGTTGCATTTAGGATCCCCATGATTCGGGGACTGGAAAGACCAAAAAGTTTGCCTCTTATTTCAGTTTGATTAGGCACTATAGCACTGCTTACTCAAAATAGGTTATCAGTTATTTGTTAATGGTTATTGGGCTCACACAAATAACTAATAACCATTAACAACATTAATCCCAGCTTTCCTGCAGTTTATCGCGCTTGTCTTCCACTTCGGCCCACTCGTCGGCATCGGGGAAATCTTCTTTGGTTTCATTGATGATATGATCGGCCCACTCCTCGGCCAGGCGCTCATTCAAGTCGATATAATGCTCCCACTCCAGCGGCACTTCATCATCTGGATAAATGGCTTCTACCGGACATTCGGCCACACAGGCATCACAGTCTATACATTCGAGCGGATCAATCGTCAGGAAGTTGGGCCCTTCCCGAAAAGCATCAACCGGACACACCGCCGCACAATTGGTGTATTTACAATTGATGCATGGTTCTGTTACTACGTAAGCCATCGGGTTTTATGAATTCTGTTGCTGTTTCAAATTTGGACTAAATATCTCGGTGTAAACGGATAGATGCAACGTTTTATACAAACAAATCTAATTTAGAAGCGCTCTTATTAATTTGATATCTCTACTCCACTTCCAAGTAAACTCTGTCCCCTTAAAAGTATTATATAAGGACACGGCGCGCTGTGATCCTCTTTTCAACTACGCCAAGGCTTCGGGAGATTCCACGAGGACAGGTGTAAGTCAGTATTGCAGTAGTACCTTTACACTATCCAGAGAGCCGTCGTTCTTAACAGGTTCGGTCCCCATCAAGTGATTAATCAGCTCATAAATATGGATGCTCTGAAATGCCTCCACCTCTGCGCCTTTTTTAAAGGCCGGACCGCGTGCCCGGAACAAGCCCTGCATCGCTTTTTGATTATTATCATAGCCATGGGTTGCGCGCGGCAACGACTCTAAAAATTGATGCTCATATTCTTCATCCAGGATGGTGTAGCCCAAATCAGCAATCATTACAATATCCGAGACGCGCCGGTGGTTTTTCAGATGATACCGTTCGGGCAGGTTTTCTTTTTTATATACCCGGTAATGTTCGGCATTCGCCTTCAGGGATTGATACAGCTGTTCTTCGGTCCCCGTCTTGGGCCAAATCATTGTTAACGGTCCCCAGGTAATGCGCTCAACATTGTCCATGTTGATGATATTATCGAGCCGAATTGTTTTATCTGCCGATTGATTGACCATCCCATGATCTGATACAATTACGACATTTGTATTCTGCCACAACTGTTTCTTTTTCATCTGCTCTTTCAAATAGCCAATTAATTGATCCGATTTTCGGACAGCATCTTTCAACGAATCGGATTCAGTGCCGTACCAGTGTCCTTTGGAATCAACGTGACTGAAGTAGAGCGTTGCAAAATCGACGGTCTGGCTATCGGGCGCCGACATCCATTTTAGCACGGTATCAATCCGCGCTCGGTCAGGCATGCTTTCATCATATATCTTCCAATGCGTGGGTCGCATATCCTGGATATCGGCTTCGGACCCTACCCAGAACATGGTGCCGGTTTTAACGCCCTGCTTTTCGAGCGTATTCCAGATCGGTTCGCCGCCGTACCATTTGTCGTTTGTGACCGCCTGGCGGTCCCGAATGCGATACCATTCATCCCACTCGGGATCGTACATCGTGTTGCCCACTACACCACTATGCTCGGGATACAAGCCGGTAGCAATAGAATAGTGGCTAGGAAAGGTCTTGCTTGGAAATACGGGGATCAGCCCCTCGGCAGACACGCCGTTGGCCGTTAGCGTATCGAAATGCGGGGTTTCTACTTTGTTTAGGTAATTATAACGAAATCCATCAAACGAAATTAACAGTGTCTTTTGGGAATCGGATTGCTGCTTTGATTGAGTACAACCGCCAATGCTCACCAGAACAATGGCTAACAATAAATATGCTTTCTTTCTCATTGAGTAAATAAAACGGGTTGACTAGATTGTCATTAATAAAATCATGCAAACTCATCAGAAATAAAAAAGGGCAGCCCGTGGGACTGCCCTTTTGAAATTGATCATTAGGCTATTCGTTAGAAGTTATAACGAAGTCCTAACTGCAGTTGCCATCTGGAGCTAATAGTATTTGTGCTATACATCTCATCTTTGGTAACGTTCTGCGGGTCAAAGTTAACGACCGGCTTCCCGATATCTCCACTATCAACGTTGTACTGGCTTCCAAAGTTGTCAATGAAATCTTGATCTACATACTGTTCAAAAGCAACAGCTCGGTAGTTGTTAAAGCTTACGCTTTCTCGCTTACCCCACTCATTGTTGATGAGGTTGAGAACATTGAAAACGCTTGCTGTAATTTCAACAGACTCACCTTCCCAGGTACCAAACCTCTGTGTTACACGAAGATCAAGGAAGTTGGTCCAAGGTTCGCGCGCCGTTGCACGGGGTACGACTTCTCCGCGATAGTCATTCAGAGAAGATTCGCTGGAAATCCAGTTATCCAACTCTTCCCAGTTCTGACTAGTAAGAACTACTTCGTCGCTGGACTCAGGCACGTACATCAAGTCGTTATCAAAACGAGTATCACCATTGGCGTTACCGTCATAAATCCAACTGAACGGTGTTCCGGAATGGCCATCAAAGATGACAGAAAACGTTGTTGAACGGTTGCCGGAATACTCAACACGATACGAGACGTTGGCCAGAATTCGGTGACGGCGTTCGAAATCAGCCGTTCCCAATCGTGGATTATTTACGTCTTTGTTTTCATTGTATTGCCAGTTCGAGATTGCCCGGCTTGATGTATTGTTGTTAACGTTTTCGGCACGATTATATGTGTACGAAACGTTGGCACGTAAACCCCAGTCGAACTGCTTTTGCAGCTCAGCCGTAATGCTGTAATTGTATCCCTTGTCGGTATTCTTCATCAACAGAGCATTAGTAAACTCTGGATACTTACGAGCCGGTGACCCTGATGCGGTACCGAACTGAGAGTTATAGTAGATGTCACCATAGAGCGGACGCCCATAAGGCGATGTGCCTACCTGCTCTAAGTTGAGGTTTTCATACACAATCTGGTTGATCGCTTTAGTGTAAATCCCTTCGAGCGTACCCGTAATTCCAAAAGGCAAGTCTTGGTCAATCGCCAGGTTAAACTTGGCTGATTGCGGATACTGGAAATCTTCGGAAATGAGATTGATCTCGGTTGTCGTTACCGGAGACAATCCGGATCCGTCGCCCGGTGTGGGCTGATCGTTGGGATCAGGGCTAAAGAATCCATCATCCAGTGCGTTTGAGTTGAAATCATCAACAGCTACACGGCCGTAGTCGGCACCGGTGTTGCTGTACTGATTGGAAATCCACACAAAAGGAGGCGTTCCGGAGAAAATTCCGGCACCACCACGAATTTGGGTAGTTCGCTCACCCGAAGGCGACCAGTTGAACCCAATGCGTGGAGACCACAGAATGTTTCCACTTGCAACGTTGTCTGTTCTGTAGCCAAACCGCTGCTCTGCTGTAGGATTATAGGTCGGCTCATCGGGCAGTAGTGGTACATCAATACGCAAGCCCAACGTGACCTTCAGGTTGTCCATAACACTCCACTTATCTTGAACATATCCCCCAAGTTGGAGACCGGTAAATTTAGCAGCGCGGTTACCGTCTGGCAGCAAATAACTGTAGTTATACGCCTGCGGATCGCCGTCTGCAAAATCTTGAATATCCCAAAAGGTATAGGTTCCAAAATCATCCTGCACAAATAGGTTTCGGAACGTGAAAATTTGATTGCTGGTACCGATCGTAAATTCGTGATCCCCCATCACATACGTGAAGTTGTCTGTAATTTCGATGAGATCTTGATCCAGGGCATTCGCCTGAGAAAAACGGTCAATACCCATCAAAATACTACCGAATCCTGATTTTTCAGGAAATCCAAGACTAAATTCTACTTGAGGAAATGGCGTTGCTGCCACATCCCGAGAATCGCGAATACGTGTGTAAACAGCACGAAATGTATTTGATGCATTATTCCCGAAGCTACTGTTAAGCTCGGCTACATATGAATTTTGTGTACTGTTGAAGTTGTATTGACGATTTGAGAAACTGTAGGAATCAGTTCCACGTCCAACGCCTTCTTCGTCAATAGCATCAACATAGTTGTAGCGGAACGTCAGTTTGTGATCCTGGTTGATGTTCCAATCTAACTTAGCCAGAATTTTATCGTTGTCCTGCGACTGTTCAAGCGTGCTACCATACGATCCGGGATCGTATCCATATTGATTTTGTGCGATGCTTTGGATAGTAGCAAACGTGGATGGTTCAAAGTCAAAAGTATTGTCGCCACTGCTTCCGAGAAGTCCCGTTGTGTTTGGAGCTGTTTCTCGTTTCAGCTCAAGGTTAACAAAGAAGAATAATTTATCTTCGATAATGGGACCACCGAGATTAAGTCCGAAATAATTTTCGTTAAATCGTTCAAGATCTTCGGATTCAGTACCATCTTCGAGTAAATAATTCCCTGAAAAACTTTCATTGCGGAATTCGTAATAAGCAGAACCTTTTAATTCGTTAGTTCCACTTTTCGTAATCGCATTAACCTGACCACCTGTGAAGTTGTTATTTGTAACTCCAAACGGCGCAATATCAACATTGAACTCTTGAATAGCATCAATACTGATAGGAGAACTTACGCCTGCCTGGCTACCCGGGGTACCTTCACCAAGACCAAACACATCATTTAATGTTGCACCGTCAACCAACAGGTTGTTATAACGGTCGTTTGCTCCGCCGAAACTTCCGCCGCCAGTTGCCTGAGGTGTCAATCGGGTGTAGTCACCAAGCGAACGAGTTAGCGTCGGCGTTTGATCAATCTGCTCTTCGCTAATGTTCGTTTTTGCACCCGTTCTGTTAGAGTTAAAAATAGGGTCGGCTTCGGCAACCACTGAAATTTCGTCAAGTGCCAGCTCCCCTTCTTCAAGGGTAAAGTTAACCTCAACAGTTTCGCCAAGCTGAACTTCAGAAATCTCTTTTTTATTGGCATTAAACCCTACAAATGTAACCTGAATTTCGTAAGGTCCGCCAACACGTACTGACTTAAAACTATAACGACCGTTGGGACGGGTTGCCGTACCGTACCGAGAGCCGGTGGGTTGGTGAATAGCCACAACATTGGCTCCTGCTAACGGTTCGCCACTTGCATCAACAACCGCTCCTTCGATAGAGCCGGATGTCGTGCCTTGAGCAAACATCATAGCAGGAAGCAAAAATACTGCAGCCACTAAAAATAGGTAACGTTTCATAATCGATAGATATGTTCGTTTAGATTAGTGATTAGATTACGTGCAAAAAAACACGATTTCTTTCGTGGATGAAGAATATAACCAACAGGATGTTACCAAAACATTAAGCTCTGCTGATCTTTGTTTAAAGAAGATCGAAAGTAATAAAAAATTAACGAAAATCGTATTTATGATCGGCTTAAAACCTATTCTCTAATCATTAAATTTTCGGTAAAAAAAATAGAGGCTTCAATAAACTTATTGGCACCTGATAATTGATAAATAAATACTTTTACGCTATCAGCTATCATATCAACTATTGCCTAATGCTGATTTTTTAATCTGTACCAACGTTTCTTGTTCTACCCCTAAAAAATACAGCGTATAAATGAGCACAAATATCAGCTGCAGTTTAACGATACCCACTTTGTGATACGAGCGTGCTGACGTTACAACAGCATCATCTAAAATAGTAAATGCGTATTGCGATTTGATACGGCGGACAATCTCATTGTCTTCCATAACGATATGATCTTTCCGGAATCCATCAATTTTTTGGAAAGCTGTTCGAGTGATAAACAAGCTTTGGTCGCCAAACCGAAAGGCATCACAATCAAAGCGGGTAAACCAAGCATAGCTGCGCAGCAGCCAGTGGTCATCATCAAAGGACAGCCGAAAGCAGCCGGCCGGCGTACCTGAAGAAACAGCTTTAATAATACTCTGATCAAAATTGACCGGTGGCCTGCTGTCGGCATGTAAAAAGTAGAGAATTTCAGCCTCGGCCTGCTCAGCTCCGGCATTCATTTGTGCTCCCCGCCCTTTTTGCGGTGAGATCAAAACTTCTGCGGAGGTTTGCTTTACGAGATCAACGGTTTGATCTGAGCTGCCGCCATCCACGACAATAATTTCGGCAACAGCATGGCCACTGTGTGCCCTTACAGCATCGATCGTCTCGGCGATAATGTTTTCTTCATTATAGGCCGGAATGATTACGCTGATCTTCATATTTCCTGCAACCTTTTTCCCGATTCGCGCAGATCTTCTTCGGTATCAATATCGTTAAGCATCGGTAAATTCTGATAACTTAGATTTAACGCTTCAATCCGATTGATCGTATCCTTATACACCGATGCTGTACTCCAGTCGATCTCAGCAAACAGCTGGGGATGAAAGGCATTCATTCCCAACAGATAGTAACCTCCATCCTGCGAGGGACCGATGGCAATATCATGATGTTCCAGCGCGGTAAACGCCTGGCGGATATGCTTAGGTTGTAGCTCTGCACAGTCGCTGCCGATGATAACGGCACGTTCGAATCCGCCTGCAAACGCTTCGGCAAAAGCATATTTCATCCGCTCACCCAAATCAGTTCCTTGCTGTAGTTTTTTTTCATAATTGGATGCCTCCCAATCATCATCTTCTTCGATGAACTGCGAATACCAGAGCTGCCGATGGCAAGAGAGCTGATCTGCCACAAATCTCGTAAGTGCCAATAGTTTCTGATAGATTTTAAAAGCCTGCCGGTCTCCAATAGTCTCCGCCAGCCGGGTTTTTACCTGCCCCATCTGCGGATTTTTGATAAAAATAAGCAAAACGTCTGTTGTCGAATTTCTCATAACCAATCTAAGATATAATTGCTATAACTGCATAGCTGACAAACACTAACAGAAATTAATAAGCAGAAAAACAGTTCGGAACATTTCCCCGCATCCATCTATTTAACTTGACGAAAACTCAAAAAACTGTTCTTACCAATAAATACAAATAACTAAATATAGATATGAAAAAGCTACTAACAGTAACATTATTAACAGCTTTTCTAACTGCTTCACTTTGCTCATTATCACATGCCCAGGATGCAGACAAAGATCTGGGCATAGGATTCATTGCCGGTGAACCGACAGGACTCAGCCTCAAATCATGGACTGGTAATAACAACGCTTTTGATCTTGGCCTCGCGTGGTCTTTCGGCCGTTATGATGCCGTTAATATTCATAGCGATTATTTATGGCACAACTACGGAGCATTCGGCAATATAGATTCAGGAGAATTAGCATTGTATTACGGTATCGGCGGACGTGTAGTCTTAAGTAACGATAGCCGCATTGGAGCACGTATTCCAGTGGGCATCAACTACCTGATTGATGATTCGCCGATAGGCCTCTTTTTTGAGGTAGCTCCCATTCTCAATGTAGCTCCCGGTACCAACTTTGATGTAGATGGGGGCATCGGCGTGCGATTTTATCTATAACGATTGTATAGGTTCTTCTTTCAAAGGGATGCGTGAGGGCGCATTCCTTTTCTTATATCAACAGTTGAGTGCCTTCCTTCGCCAGCTGGACAGAATCAAAATCATCGGCATAATTTTGCTGCAATTTCTTATCGAGATGGGCTAACGCGCCGTCGGTAGAATCAGGATCGTGATGGGTAATAAATAGATTTTTTACTCCAGCACTGCGGGCAAAATCGACGACGACCTCCCAGGCCGAATGTCCCCAACCGCGCTTGTTTTGATATGATTCCAAGCTGTACTGTCCGTCGTGAACAAGAATATCAGCACCTTCAAAAAACTCCTCCAGGCGTACATAAAAATCGGCACCCTTTTCAATGCCCTCCGGATCCAGTTCATTATCGGGACAAAAAATAATCGTACTGCCATCAACCCGAATTTTATAAATAGCCGTATTTGTAGTGTGGTTGGCCAACATATATTCCACTGTATAACTCTGGTAATCCGTTTCCTCTGCACGCTGTGTTACATATTCAAGATTGGCATCAATCATCTCCAATGTCACTGGAAAAAAGGTTTTCGTTAAGTGACCCGATAAAATCTCTTTACAGTTACCATCCACCTGTTCCGGCATATGAATAGTGAACTGGTTCTTAGACCCATAAATTGGTTTAAAGAAAGGAAATCCCTGAATATGATCCCAGTGAGGATGAGTAATAAAAATCCGCCCCCGTATTTTACCGGGCAGATCCTGCAGGCTGGTACCCAAATTTCGGATACCGGTACCACTGTCTAAAATAAGTAGATCATCGCAATGGGGAATATCAACCTGCAGGCACGTAGTATTGCCGCCGTACTCCATATTCTCTTTGTTGGCGCATGGAGTCGATCCACGGACGCCCCAGAAAGTAATAGCTGTCCGATCGTTATGTTCGCCCATTCAAACGTCTGGTGATTAGATAATTTCGACCATGATGGGTATGCTACCCATTACATCCGGCTCAACTTCTGCTGTTCCCCCAATAATTTTTCTGAGCCAAGACGGTACAGTTTTAAAATATTGTAAAATATAGCGGAAGCTATCAGAAAAACAAATTCCCGCTACTATTCGCCAGATTCCTCACGAATTTCTTCCATCTTTTCGGTCAGCGAATCCATTTTCTGTTGCTTTTTCTCAATCTCTTGCTCTACATTCTCAATCTTTTCCTCAACTTCATCGAGCAGGCTATTACCACCACTTGACGGCTTAAAGTACGTTTTCTTCTCTTTGTATTGCAGCGCTTCTTTTTCCAGGCTGCGGACCTCTTTTTTCACGTTCTTATACTCTTTACGCAACTGCTGTATTTTATTGCGATCTTCGGGATCCAGATCCGCTTTGGCCAATTCCTGATCAAACTTATCACCTGATTTTGCCGCCCGCATGCGATCATAAATCACATCACACGCTTCGCGATACTGTTTCCACATCTTATTTTTTTGTTTGATCGGCACATAACCCACATTCTTGAACTTCTCCTGCAGTCCCTTTGCAATTTCTACCGCCTCGATGGGATCTTCGTGCTGGCCGAGCTCGCGTAACTTTTCGAGAATCTCCTTTTTCTCTTCCAGATTCTCTTTTCGCTCTTCTTTCACTTCTTTAAAATGCTCGCGTCGCCGATCATAAAACTCATCCATTGCCCCCTTAAATTGCTTCCAAATTTTATTGGATTTTTTTCGGGGTACCGGACCAATCTCTTTCCAGCGATCCATATAGCTCTGCATCTTGGAATGGCCTTTCTCAAAATCATCCGTATCCTTGATGGCATTTGCCTTGTCAATCAGCTCCAGCTTTTGCTGGTAGTGCTCCTCTTCCTGCTTTTCAATCTTATCCTGATTGTTGGATTTTTTCTCGTTAAAGGCATCCGTGGCCGATTTAAAGCGGTTCCAGAGTTCATCCTCGGTGCGCTGCGGTAGATTACCCACCTTCTTCCAGCGCCGGTGCAGCTTATTAATCTTTCGGGCAGCCGTAGCCAAATCATCTGCTTCGAGCAGCGCCTCTGCCTCTTCGCAAAGCTTCTCCTTTTTATGATAAAAGCGATCTACTTTACTTTGATGTTCCGGATCGTGCTTGTATTTCTGATCGTAATACGTATCCTGGGCACTCTTATATCGCTCCCACACATTGTTGGCTTTTTCCTTGGGTACCCGGCCAATCTTTTTCCACTGCTTGGTGAGATCATCAAACTTTTCATCAATCTCGTCCCATTCGGTTGTTTCGTGGGTTATGGAGTTTGCCACATTCTCCATCTTTTCGAGCACGGCCAGCTTCAGCATCAGGTTATCTTCCTGCTTCTGGCGCTTCTGAACAAGCCGATCCACTTTGTGTTCATTAAACGTTTCTAAAAGCTCATCAAATCGTTCATCCATCTCTTCGCCTTTACCCGATGGCAGCGGCGTTGCGTTATTCCACTGGTGTTTCATCTGGCTTACCCGCTTGGTTGCCGTCCATGTTTCGTTGGAAATGATGCCTTCAAACTCTTCCAGCAGATTTTTTCTGGTTTCCAGGTTTTCCTGTTTCTGCTGCTTTTGCTGCTTATAATGCTCCTCTTTCCGATCCTGAAATTTTTCAACAGCGTCATTAAACTTCTGGAAAAGCTTCTTTACTTCGGGGGATTCGGTATCCGGACCTTCTGACCACTTGCGACTCAGATTATCGAGCTCGGTGGACACATACGACCAGTCGTTCTGCTGAGCAAGATCTTGTGCCTTGTTCACAATCTGTTCATAAAAAGTGACCGGGTCATCCTCTTCTGCCTGCTCATCAGTGTCGGATGACTCTCCATGTTCTTGGTTTTCCGTTTCGGTGGATTTGTCAGCTTCTTCCTCAGCAGATTCTGCTACAGCCCCGGTACTTGCATCGCCCGAGATTTTATCATCGCTCTCGTTTTCTGCATCAGGGGAACCTTGTGGTACATGGCTGTTAATCTCCTTGAGCAACGCATCAAAATCACCAATGGCCGTGGTATTCTGGACTTGTTCTCTCAGGCTAGCCAGCAACTCATCGGTAAGCTCTTTTTCGGCCAGAGTTTGCTGTACATTCTGCTGAAGATCAGCAAATATAGACTTTAACTCCTCAATCTTTTCCTCAACCTCTTCAACGGGGACCTCACACAGTTTTTGGGAACTTTCCCTTACTCCCTCTTTTAGGAAAAGCTCATTCTCATCGGTTAAAAATACGAATTCATCCTCATATAAAAACTCGGATGTCGATGTCTTTTCTTCTTCCATAGTTTTATTCACAGAAACCTCTGTAATGGCACTTGGCAATTCTGATTAACGCGACACGCTGTTAGCGTCTAACTAAGATAATATTTCTAAGGAACTTATTACAATTCAGGTGGGAATCCCAAACATTACAAAAATAAGAAAGCCGACTTCGATTGAAGCCGGCTTTTCTACAAAATGAATTATGTATTAGGTTTCTTGAAAAAGATGAACATCGCGCTGTGGAAATGGGAATGAAACGCCCTCTTCATCGAATCGTTCTTTAACTCGTTTGGTAAGATCGTAGCGCAGCGGCCATACATTTGCCGTTTCGGTCCATGGTCTCACGCGAATCGCCACGGCACTATCACCGAGATTACTCACTGCAATCAACGGCTCCGGCTCTGCAAGAATACGCTCATCAGCATCGAGCACCTCTTTTATGATGCCCATGGCTTTATCCATATCATCATCGTAGGCAATACCGAACTCCATATCGACCCGTCGGGTATCGTTGGCTGAATAATTTTTGATTTCTGTGCCCCATACTTTCGAGTTCGGCATGGTTATGGCCACATTATCGAAGGTGTGCATCTCTGTTACAAATAACCCAATCTCATCAACCACACCCGAGGTACTTCCAATATCTACCGTATCTCCCACACTAAAGGGACGAATAACCAACAACATAATTCCTGATGCGATATTACTTAACGTGCCCTGCAACGCCAGGCCAATTGCTAACCCAATGGTACCGAGCACCGCAATCAGGCTGGCAGTTTCAACTCCAAACTTATTAAGAACTGCCAAAACGGTTGCTGCAATTACGATGATTCGCACTGCTTTGGCAAAAAGTGGCGTAACGGTATTATCAAAGCGCTCTTTCGTATCCAGATATTTTTCTACGCGCCTGCCCAGCCACTTCGCCAGCATAAGGCCGACCACAAGTATCAGCACCGCCCCTATAACCTCGAGACCATACTCAACAAAGAACGGCACAACCTGTTCTTGCAACGAATTAATTTGATCCATAATACAATCCTCGACTAATTTTTATTGATAAGATTTACGAGTCAGAGATCATCAATCTCCCCCGCAATTTTAGATATTGACGAAATTCACTTCATAAAAAAAGAAGACAGCGCTTTTAAACGCTGTCTTCTTTGAAAATAAACAAATTAAACTGTCATTCTTTAACGATTTGCCGGATCTCCGACAGTCCTTTTTTCACATCATTCCACAATTTTTCGGTATCTGCCTTGATATCGTCAAAAGCATCATCGCCGGATTCCTTAATTTTATCCAGCTTGGTTTTGAGCCTGCTCCGCTTCTCTTTTAGCGCATCCATTCGTTTCTCAAGCGTAGCTTTCAAATCCTGCGATTCTTGATTCGCCTTTTGTTGGAGATTATCGAGTTGTGCATTCCACTCTCGAAGCTGCTTCTCTAATTTATCGATGTATTCTTCGCGTGTAGCCATAATCAGAAATAATTTTATTAATGATAACTTGTGATGTTATTCGAGATGACTCCGTAGCATCCAGGCTGTTTTAGCATGTACGTGCAACCGTTCAGTCAGCAGATCCATAGTCGCTTCATCCTCGGCTTTGTTGGCCGGTTCCAATGCTTCGCGGGCGGTACGCAATACCTGCTCATTTCCAATCGCCAGCCGGCGAACCATCTCCAGTGCCTCAGGCTCTTCTTGATCTTCGGTGATAGATGTTAACTCGTTAAACTCTTTGAATGTTCCGGGTGCTCGGTATCCCAATGCGCGGATACGTTCTGCAATTTCATCAATTGCATCAGCCAGTTCGGTATATTGTCCTTCGAACTGTTCATGCAGTGAGTGAAACAGCTCTCCCGTTACATTCCAGTGATAATTGTGCGTTTTCAAATAAAGCATATACGAATCAGCCAACACCTTCGACAAAGCGTCAGCGATTTTTTCACGATTCTTTTCACTGATTCCAATATTTATATCCATCTTTTTTTCTCCTGTTGTTGTGGCACCCATAATGAATACCTCAATTAATTTTAGTTCTTGCAATTACAGTTTACACTGCAGTTATACGAACCATCCTTATTTCTAAACAACTCATTAATAAGTTCGCAGAAGAATTCTTTAATAACTTGTCTAACCATAATACTTTTCCCTTTCATGTTGAAATAATACTACACAAATATGCCCTTAAAAATTCCAGCAACCTAATAGAAGGTTCTTATCAGATAGATAGGAAATGCCCAAATAGATCATGATTTTGATTCTTAGGCCTACTTGGAATGGCTCTCTTTTTTCCACCGAAACTCGTCGATAAGCCGAAGCATATCGGCGGGAATTTTCGCTTCGTACTGTACCGTGCGGTGTTTTCGGGGATGTTCAAACGCCAGCTGATAAGCATGCAGCGCCTGCCGGTTAATCAACGGCTCACCTTTTTCTTCGGGGGCATAATGCTGGTCGCCCACCAACTGGTGGCCGATGTGCTCGAACTGCACGCGAATCTGATTTTTAAGTCCCGTATCCAGCTGTACTTCTACAAGCGTATTCTCCAGGAACCGCTCTTTTACCTTGTACGATAACCGGGCAGGCGTTGCCCCCTCCTCATCCGGATCTACCACAATATTGCGAAACCCATCTTTTATCAATTTAAGATGATGTTCGAGCGTGCCTTCGTCCTGTGCTATCACTCCACGCACAATCGCCAGATAGGTTCGTTTGGGCTCGTGATTCCGAAACTTGGCATGCAAATCATCATACGCCCGCTTGTTTTTGGCAAACACCATCAACCCGCTGGTATAACGATCGATACGGTGCACGCATCCCACCCGAACGCCATGCTTGCCGAGATGGTCGGCCACCAAGTCAAATAAGTTTTTGACATTGCTGTCGGGAATGGGCACCGCCAACAATCCCGCAGGCTTGTCAACCACAAACACATCTTTGTCCTGATCGACAATATAGAAAGGTCGCTTTTTGGCAGCCATGGCAAAAAAATCGTTAATGCTCAGAAACCAACCAGACTGTTAAGCTTCAACATCGTGTACTTCTTTGAGAATTGCCTTTGCTTCTTTGTCACCGTCTTGCATCACCTTGTGCTGCAGGTTGGTCACAATTTCTTGCTGGGCATTCTCAAATGCTTTTTCCTTCGCTTGTTTTTCAGTGCCGGTTCGCAACAGGTCAAAAATATCATCTGCGCGAATAATGCTATACAGTTTATCCTCATTAAAAGCGTGCGATCGGAGCTCCTCGTATTCCTCAAACAGCTCGGGAAATTCTGATGTCTCTTCCGCCCGATCAATAACCTCTACATCTTCGGGACCTTCGGCACTAAGAGGTGTTTTACAAAGGTAGAAAAACTTATGTTCGTATTTCATATCAGTACAATCTTAATCGTTTATAATGCTTTCAAGAATTATATCGCTTTAATGTAAGAAAAAATCTTCGCACCTTCGTAATCAGTCATCCACAAAGTTTTATTCAATACACGCTTTTATGCAACAACCCGCCCTCAAAAAATTACGCGGCTTTATATTACCTCTCCTGTTACTCTTTTTCCTTTTAGGAGGATGTTCCTCCCCTGCCAAAATGCAAGATGCCAACCAAGAAAAAACATCCGAAAGTAAGCACACACCCCGTGCCGAAAAAACCTCGGACCTGTCCGGATTGTGGCTGCTTCCGCAAATCGACGGTACAGTCTATCACCAATTACAATCAGAGGGAGTCGCCCTGTCACAGAAAGAAATGTATGATCCCGACAGTGCCTCACTCAACCAAGCCGTAGCAAAAATAAAAAGCGACGGCACCCAGGCCGGCACAGGATCATTTGTATCCCCAAACGGACTCCTCCTCACCGATTACAGCACCGCCCTCAAAGCAATTGCTCAAAACAGCAGTATCAAAAAAAACCTGATCCACAACGGGTTTTCTGCAGAGTCCCAAGAGCAAGAAATTCTGCTCGAAAACTACAGCCTGCTCATCGCGCTGGAACAACAAGAAGTAACCCAGCAGATCAACAGCCAGCTTGCGGACACCCTCACCTATCGCGAGCGGCAGCAGCAATCCCGGCAAATAAAGCAACAACTCATTGCCGAACGCAAGGGAAATGGCAAAAATCTGGTGGTCGAAATCAATGACTTTTGGTCGGGCAACCGGCAGTTTATGTCGGTCTATAAAGTGATTCGCGATGTCCGGCTAGTCCACGCGCCATCAAACCCCAATCTCAAAAAATCTGCCAACTATGCTTTTTTGAGAGCATATGTGAGCGCAAACGGACAAAGTAAAACCTATAACAAATCCAACGTTCCGTTCCAGCCTCAGAAATATCTCTCAATAGCTGAAAGGGCAACCTCTCCTCAAGATATGACCCTCACACTCGGCTTTCCCGGTGAAACCCAGCGCTACGAAACCAGCTACGCCATTTCGTTCTATAAAAACGACCGTAATCCTGTTCTCATCGACAGCTACAAAGCCATCCTCGATGCAGCAGAATACGCCGCCGATCAGGATTCTGCCACAGCCATTAAAAACGCACCGCTTCGCTCATCACTCAGCCACAACCTAACGTACTACCAAGCGCTACAACAAGGCATCGACAAACACGATATCATCACAAGAAAACAAACAGGCGAAGAAAAATTTGCGGGTTGGATCAAACAGGACTCTCTCCGCAACACAGAATACCGCCGTGTTCTAAGTCAGCTTGACCAATCCTACAGAATTGCATCTCAAACCGGCGACCTGCTCTATGCGTTGGTTAATACCATCAACAATAATAAAATTCTCCAAATAGCCGGGCTGTACAATTCATATTACAAACATATAAGTGGTACCACCAATACCAACATCAACAGCGCTAAGAAACAAGAACTATTGCAGCGGCATCAAAGTATTCTAAGCGAAATTAATGTCGAAGCCCAAACCATGATGCTTGAGGAGATGCTTTACACGCTGGCCACCCTACCCGATGGGAAAGTTCCCTTTCACCTTATTGAACGTTTTAGTGATAGCCGGGAAGATACCCTCAAAAAAGAAATTACCTCTTATTTAGAAAAACAACGTAACCAATCCATAATTTACAATCTGAATCGCGCCAAGGAATTTCTAAACCTGCCGGCCAACAGTGCCCGCAATCACCCGAAAGACGAGTTGGTAACACTTTACAGTGAACTGCTGAACAGCTACCAATTTAGCCGCCAAAACTATTCGCAGCATGTGCCCTATCTGCAGCCGGCGCAAGAGCTGTATGTGCAAGCGTTGCTCGAATTTCGCAGCGACTCGAGTACCTATCCCGATGCCAATGGAACCCTGCGCCTGAGCATCGGTCATATAAAAAAACTACAGACTCAAGAGGAGAACAAGCGTACAACAAAATCAACTGACGGCAATACCGGAATTGTAACTTTTGTATCAACCAACGATATTACAGGTGGAAGTTTGGGAAGTCCGGTACTAAACAGCAACGGCAAACTAATTGGCATCGTTACAAAACGAAGCCCCGAAAGCATGGTCAACGATCTGCTTTTCAATCCCGAATTATCCCATACCATTAATGTTGATATTCGACATATTATCTCCCGAATCACGGAATCTTATAATAACTCAATATTGTTAAGAGAAATGAAAATTTCGGGTAGTAAATCTGATTAATCGTTAGAAATTTATTCATCAAATTTTACGAGATTCAGTAGGTCATGGGTTTTGATATTACCGTTACAATCCTTGTTTTAATTTTCGCCTTTCTGGCACTGGTCTTCGACGTCTGGAGTCCTGATGCTATTTTGATGACTGCTGTTGGTATAGTTACAGCAACGGGAGTTATTAATCTGGAACAAGCCGTTCGGCAATTTGGCAATACCACTATTGTAGCTCTGGGCACCCTTTATATTGTTGCGGCAGCGCTCCGCAACAGCGGCGCCCTCGATTATGCCAGCGAGTTTATTCTCGGAAAAGGCAGTCAAAATATCAGAAAAATACTGCTTCGGATGGCCCCGGGGGTCTCCATTTATTCCGGTCTTTTAAATAATACCCCCATTGTTGCCATGGGTATTCCCGCCATACGAAGCTGGGCCCGCAAATATGGAGTATCTTCCTCAAAGCTATTAATCCCACTTTCGTATGCGGCCATTTTAGGAGGCATGTGTACCCTAATTGGAACCAGCACAAACCTTATTGCTCATGGATTACTGCAGAGCAACAACCTGGCAGGGTTTTCATTTTTTGAACTGACCTGGCTTGGCGTACCCTGTGCCATCATTGGTCTTGCCTATATTATTTTAGTGAGTCCTAAACTTACGCCCGATCGAAGTGATATTCGCGATGAAGAAGAGGCCCAACGTAAGTCACTGGTTGAACTTGAAATAACAGAAGAAGCTGCACTTGTTGGAGACACCGTAGAAGAAACAAACCTGCAAAAATTGCCCGGCTTTAGACTTGTCCGCATCAATAGAAAAGGCAACGAAATTGCTCCGGTTTCGGAGGATGAAAAACTGCGGGTCGGCGATCACTTATTCTATGCTCCCAGAGAAGGATTTTCAGATATATCACCTGATCTTACCGATTACCCGGGATTAAAATTGGCCTTTAAACCACCCCGAGAAATTAAACGCGAGGAAAAGAAAGACCGCGAACTCCACCAGGTTGTTGTTAAAGAAGGTTCTCGGATGGTAGGCTCTACCGTTGGAGAAGCAAAAATTCTAGATCGTTTCGGGGCCGCCGTTACAGGAGTGCGCAGAGGGGAAAAACGTATTCGGGAAAACCTGGGGGGTTTTGTACTGCGCCCCGGCGACGTTCTACTATTGGATACCAAACGGGGATTCCAGCAAGCCCACGAGGACTCTGCAGATTTCTATTTAACAAGCGAAGCCGGGGGCGAAGCTCCCAGCTCAAACGGTCAAGAAGAAAAAGAACAGGAGTTTGGTAAAGATCTTTATATATCCGTATCGGTTCTTGTGGGTATTATTGCATCGGTAACGGCCGGAATTTTCCATATCGCATTAGCAGGTATCCTTGGTGTAGCAGTATTAATGGCCTTCGATGTAATTGAGCCGGGTGAAGCCAAAGAATCTGTTGACTGGACGGTATTGATTGTCATCGGTGCAGCGCTTGGACTCGGCAAAGCGATGGAGGTCAGCGGAGCTGCCGAAATGATCGGTAATGGCATGGTGGGCATCACCAGCGACTACGGCCCCCGGGTTATACTTGCCGGGCTTGTTGTCGTTACCGCCTTGCTCACAGAAACGATCACCAATAATGGAGCTATCGCACTGATGTTCCCCATTGCTCTGTCAATTGCACAGTCGCAGGGCTTCGAACCTCGAGCCTTTATTGTCAGCATTACCCTGGTCTCCTCAATGGCACTATTAACCCCAATAGGATATCAAACTAATTTGATGGTATATGGACCCGGCAATTACAAGTTTATCGACTTTTCCAAAGTCGGATTTCCACTGGCTGTTATATTATGGATTGTAGTAATTATCTTAGCGCCTATAATATGGCCGTTATAACATCTATATTCCGGACTGAATGCAGTAGCAAATAAAAACCATAACATATTTTCTGGACTCAAGCCACATTATTGAGTCCTTACGACCTATGGAAAAGTGGCTCAGAAAAACATTTAAAATCTCCGACTGGCTGCCCAACTACAACGTAAACAAATTCAAGGGCGACCTTACTGCGGGACTTACCACAGGCGTTATGTTTATTCCGCAGGGGATGGCCTATGCCGTTATCGCAGGCGTGCCCCCAATCTATGGGCTGTATGCCGGGGTTATTCCACTATTGATTTATCCGTTGTTCGGCACTTCCAAGAACCTTTCTATCGGTCCCGTCGCTATCGACATGCTCATTGTAGCCGCTGGCATAGGCATGCTGGCCGAACCCAATACCGAACGGTATATCACGCTCACCATCTTACTTACCATGATGGCCGGCGGCCTGCAGCTCTTAATGGGATCTATGCAACTGGGATCAGTGTTAAACATCTTTTCGCGACCGGTTATTGCCGGCTTTACCCTTGCTGCCCCGATCATCATTGCTTTTAGTCAGCTCAATAATTTATTAGGGATCGAATTATCTCAAACGCAATATGTAATCGTCCTTGTTGAAGAAGTATTTTCACAGTTCGATCGAATTCACTTGCAGACCTTTTTATGGGGAATAACTGCTATTATACTACTGACTGCCATCAAATATGCAAAACCAGTATTCCCGGCCGCCGTGGTAATTTTGGGAGGCGGAATCTTGTGTTCTTGGGTTATGGGAGCAGGATCAGTCGGTATTCAACTCGTTGGAGACATCCCCAAAGGACTTCCGGGGATTTCGCTGCCGGAGATCAACTTCAACAACATGCGTGAACTACTCCCTACCGCCCTGACCCTGGCACTCGTACAATTTATGAGTGTGGCATCACTGGGACAGACTTTTGCAAAACGAAATAATTATGTCATCGACGCCAACCACGAGTTAGTCGCCATCGGGGCCTCTAATTTCTTTGGGAGCCTCTTTAAATCTATTCCCGTATCTGGTAGTTTTTCTCGATCAGCGGCATCAGAGCAGGCAAATGTACAAACGCCGCTGGCCAATATTATTACGTCGCTCGTTATCATTGCCACCCTCCTTTTTCTGACACCCCTCTTCTACTTTTTACCGATGCCAATATTGGCTGCCATTATCATTGTCTCGGCACTCAACCTTATTGATATCGGGGAATTTAAGTTTTTGTATCAGACCAAGCACAGCGAAGGATTTATTGCCATCTTTACAGCCGGCTGTACATTACTAATCGGCATTCAGGAAGGCATTTTGCTCGGGGTCGTTGCCTCCATGATTCACATGTTTTATAAATACAGTCGACCCAGCGTGGCCGAACTGGGCATTATTCCCGGCACCCGACTATTTAAAAACCTCGACCGCAATCCCGAAGCTAAACCCATCACCGGCCTGATGATTCTCCGCGTTGATGCTTCTTTTTCTTTTGTCAACGCAGATTTCTTCCGCGATTATGTCATCGAAAAAAGCCGCGAGCGCAACCAATCCACCCAATATGTTGTTATTGATGGAAGCACTATCAACACCCTCGACACCACCGCCATAGATAAAATAAAATCGATGGTGGGAACACTTAAAAATTGGGACATTGAGTTATATATCACCGGATTGAAAGGTCCCGTTCGCGATATTGTCAATAAATCGGGATTACGGGAATTCCTTGGGGATGATCATTTCTATCGCGATCCGCACGAAGCCGTCTCACACATCCTGGAACATATAGACAAAAACGAGGAAAGCGACCGCTTGGCCGCCTACAAAGATGTCATCGGCTAATAATTCATCCTTTGTAACAATTTAGGGATCATCATCCACTGAAACCGCGCCGTGCCCGCCTTCACCTGCTTCCATTCTATCGCAGGATGTTCAATGCAGACCAGTGCTGCTGTGGGCATCCGAACCGTGTATGAACCTTCCCCATTGCACAACAGCGAAACGGTCTCTTCCATTAACGGATTATGGCCAACCAGCAAAATATCATCGGTATCTTCCGGGGCATTGTGGATGGCCGCCAGATAATCGCGCGCACCGCCGTAATACAAATTTTCGTTCCATGTAATTATGGATGACGGTATTTCTGCGGATTCAATCAAAAGCTCGGTCGTTTGCCTGGCTCGCTTTGCCGGTGAACTTTCGACATGGCCGGGCAGGGCATCGACTTGGCGGATAAACGTGCCCATCCGCGGGGCATCTTTGCGACCGCGCTTGGCCAGCGGACGATCAAAATCCTTGAGGCTGGAATCATCATGAGATGACTTCGCATGACGCAAAAGCATTATCGTTTTCATGCTATTACTACTTAATTTAACCACAGAGTTACACAGAGGATCTCGCAGAGAATAAGTCCACATTTATTAGTTCTCTGTGTTCTCTGCGGTTTTAACAAATTACGCTTTTTGCAGAAAACTTGTCTTCAAAATATGTTTGGGTGCAAAAAATGTGAGCGTAGCTCCACGTGCCAGCATAAAGAGAGTCATCGCCAGCCAGAGTGCGTGATTGCCCCAAAAATGAACGCCGATGGCATAGGCCGGCAAAAAGACCACAATGGTGGCGATAATCATCGAATTGCGCATGGGACCGGTAGCAGTGGCACCAATAAAAATGCCGTCCCAGATGTATGAGAAACTGCTTACCGTGGGACCGGCAATCGTCCACAAAAAATAGACCATAGCCGTATCTATCACATCCTGCTGGTTGGTGAAAATCTGCAAAATTTGGATATCAAAAATGGCATACACCGCCGAGGCCAGCAGTCCAATGCCCGTTCCCCAGATAAAGCAATATTTTACGGCCAGATTTACTCGCTTTTGCTGCTTGGAGCCCGTATAACGTCCAATAAGGCTTTCAGCCGCATAAGCGAAACCGTCAATGCCGTAGGAGACGATCATCCAGAGCTGGAGGAGGATGGAATTGGCGGCCAGTACCACATTACCGAACTCAGCCGATTTTGCCGTAAAAAAGGAAAAGGTAAAAATAAGGCAGAGCGTACGGATAAAGATATCCCGGTTGACGGTAAAGAATTTCTTGATTGCCTCAACCTCCAGCAACAGATCGTGCACATAGCCGGAAAGCCAGTCGCGATATTTGTAAATCAGCAAGATAACAGCAAGTGTAAGTCCGGCGTAACGCGCAATGAGCGTGCCCGTAGCTACACCATCAACCGTCATGCCCATGCTGTACACAAAAAAGACATCCAGCGCGATGTTGAGTGAATTCAAAAATATGGTGACGATCATTGGATAACGGGCGTTCTGCATCCCCAAAAACCAGCCGTTGATGGCATAGAGGCAAAGCGTAGCGGGAGCGGTAAAAATGCGAATCTCAAAATAGATGCGGGTGTATCGCTCTACTTCTGGGGATGCCTCGACCAGCCAAAAGCTGAAGTCGGCAATCCATGCCTGTAGCAGCACAATTAGAATCCCAAAGATACCCGCCACGGTGAGCGCGCGGGCCAGCGTCATGATGCTGTCGGATTTCTTTTCTTCGCCAAAGGCCTGGGCGGTAAGCCCCGTCGTGCCCATCCGCAGGAACCCAAATCCCCAAAAAATGAAGTTGAAAATCATACTGCCCACGGCAATGGCTCCCAGGTAGTAGGCTTCTTCGAGATGTCCCACCAGCGCTGTATCCACAGCACCCAGCAGAGGTACCGAAAGATTGCTGATGATGTTGGGAATCGCCAGGTTCAGGATTTTCCGGTTCAACGGATCGGGTTGTGATCTTAGTCGTTGGGATTATCGTCGTAGATACGTTTTCGCAGCCGCTTGACAAACTGCTCAATATAACCCAATCCAAACAAAATTACGATGGCGATAACGGTAAGAATAGCAGCCAACAGATATTGCTGCAGCGCTACGGCAATACCGATGGCAGCCGCAAATAAAATGGAAGCTGCGGTGGTCAATCCCTCGACGGTTTCATCCCGATTTCTAAAAATGATCGTGCCTGCTCCCAAAAAGCTGATGCCGGTAATGATGGCTTCCATAATACGAATAGGATCGGCCTGTATAGCCTGCACCACTGATCCGCTGCTGTAGTTGGCAATCATGATATCGCCCAGCACCACCAGCAGCGAAGAGGCTCCCGCCACGAGCATATGCGTGCGAAGGCCGGCCGGCTTTTGGGCAAGCTCTCGCTCCAGCCCCATCAGTCCGCCCAAAAACATCGCAAAAACAACTTTTACAATCGGTATCCAAACGAAATCAAATTCCATACTGATCATCTATCATTTAATTATTACTATAGGGTTACGAAAATTTGTGAAAAATCCCACCGAAGATGGAAATTAGTTACTGGCAAAGCCGCTGGCGCAAGAACAATACGGGCTGGCATATGGATCAGGTATATCCGCCGCTGCCGGACATCTGGACACGTGCATCTTTTAAATCCAACGCCTGTGTGCTTGTTCCCCTGTGCGGCAAAAGTCTGGATCTGCACTGGCTGGCCGAACGTGCAAAACATGTCATTGGCGTGGAAGTATCTCAACAAGCACTGCAGGAAGTCATACAAAAACATGCCGAACAATTTACCCGGGATTCCAGTCATGGTTTTACCATCTATCACTCGGAGAGGATGGAGCTGTGGGAGGGCGATTTCTTAAAATTGCCTACCTCAGAAATTCCTGCTCCGGATATCATTTATGATAAAGCGGCAATGGTGGCCCTGCCCCCGACTTCGCGTCCCGATTATGCACAAAAGCTGCTCGATTGCTGTGGAGAAGATACGCAAATACTACTGCAAACCTTCAAATACAATCAAGATGAGATGACCGGCCCGCCTTTTTCAGTGGATGCAAAGGAGATCAGCCGGCACTTCGGCAAGCGGTTTTCGTTGCGGTTGATGCACGAACAATCAAAATTCGATGAACTGAGCAAATTTCAGCAGCGCGGACTCTCATCTTATCTCAAAGAAAAAGTATTTTTGTTAGACCCGCTGTGACCGGTTTTTTACACTCTGAGACAAATATTACATTTTTGCATCGGCAACAGCATTTTTCAGTTGCAGTTGCATGTCAACAAGTCGGCATGTATTTTCAAAGTCATATTTTCGCAAAACACTATAATCACACATTTATCGCCTCATGGATGTAGAAAAGCGTAATCAATTTTTAAGTATTGCACTGGGCATTATTATTCTTGTACTGGGCTATTATTTGTACCACTCAATCGTGGCCCCCTACCAAAAAGTTATCGAGCGCGAGCAGATGACTGAGCGTGTTCGTCATCAAATGGGTAATGTACGCGATGCTCTTGTACGGTATGAACGACAAACCGGAAACTTTCCGCCCACCGAAGGTGGACTCGATACACTGGTCTCATTTCTGAAAACAGATTCTCTGATGGTCGCGATTGGCGATTCGCTGTTTCAACCCCTTCGTCCCAATGAAACATACAACCCCGATTCGCTTATTTACTCGAAGCGTCCTCCGCACAAGAAGTTCGAATATACACTGAACGATACGCTTCGACCGCAGATTTATCTGCTCGAAGATCCCGATACGGACGACAAGGTTGGATCGCTCGAAAAGACAACCCTGCTTAACTCCGGTAATTGGGAATAATGTCACATGGAGGATCAACATCCGAGCTTAGGGCTTTGCTTTTTTAAAAATCGGCTTTTTTATGCCGTAAACGACCCCGATTCCCCAAAGAGGCTGGCCCGCATAGGATCCTTCGA
Source organism: uncultured Balneolaceae bacterium (assembly GCA_964490705.1). Lineage (GTDB taxonomy): Bacteria > Bacteroidota > Rhodothermia > Balneolales > Balneolaceae > Fodinibius. The sequence continues at coordinate 131,361 of CAZBCG010000005.1, forward strand.
TTTTAATATTGATGTAACCGAAACGCTGCTTGGTGATGCCGAGCAGCATTTTCGGGGCATCAGTCAAACCGTTACCCAACTCAAAGAGGAATACGATATTCAGCGGCTCCGTATTCTATCTTTTCCCACCCAGGAATGCTGGACGACCGTCCCCAAAATTGTATATGACGATTCCGACGAGCGAGAAAAACACATCAGTATTTTGATGAGCGGCGTAGATCGCAAAGAGATTCATCCCACTTGGTATAACCTCAGCAATCAGGATTATAAGTTTTTGCTCTTGCGTAATGATGAATCGATGCGCAGCATGCAGAAACTGGCTTCCGAGACTTCGACCAGCGATCTGATCAGTGATTTTGAAATCGGCTCGCGCTGGATTCAGCACGCCAGCCCCGGCGGCTCATTTATGACGATCTGCTGTTTCCAAAACTGTATTTCGGTCTGCTCATTCATCCTGGGCAAACTGCGCGGCGCCACCTATATCTCGTTTGATGACATTCAGGATCTGCCCTACCTGTGGCTGCAGCGCACCAAAGAACTCAGCTGGATGCAGGGGCTCCACGAAGAAATTTACGTTTACGGTACCGAGGCCTATCGGGTCATCGAAATCTTAGCGCCCTTTTGGGATGAGGCCGGGAACGTCGCCAAGATGGATACGCTCGAAAAAATGCAGATCAAAGCTGACGAACAGACGTATGGCTTTAACCTCGAACAGGCTTTTCCGGCGATTATGCTGGCCCTGGATCACAATTAATAGAGAACTTTGCAAAATACTGAAAACCTAGCCTGTCATCTCGACTGACAGGGAGAGATCTTTGTTTTGTGTATTTAAACGGTAACAACATTTTTTGTAAACATAGATTTCTCACTACCGTTCGAAATGACAAAGTACTTTACAAAACTGTCTAATATTCATTCTGTTTCATGGGATCCATTACACCCAGCAGCATTATTTTTTGTAACTTTTGTTTCAAATTGATTTGGTCATTTTAACCACCACATAACAACGCATGCGTATTATCACTGGCCTTTTGAAAGGGCGACGAATCAACATCCCCAACACATTAAATGTGCGCCCCACCGCCGCCCGCACCAAAGAGGGGCTCTTTTCTATTTTGGATTCCCGAAAATATATCCATGGGGCCAACGTGCTCGACCTGTTTGCGGGATCGGGAAACCTCGGTATCGAAGCCATTTCGCGCGGCGCAGAAAAAGTGCTGTTTGTGGATAGCGACAAGCGCAATACCGATCACATCGAAAAGGTCAGTGCTGAATTTGATATCAGCGATCAGATCCGCACTGTTGCCGCGCCGGTCGAACGATTTTTGGAAGGCATGCCGCTGCCCTACGACATCATTTTTTCGGATCCGCCCTATGAATTCCACATGATGCACGAGATGATCAATATGATCGTTACTGATGGCTGGCTGGCCGAGGGCGGCTGGCTGATGCTGGAGCACGACAAACGCCACGACTTTACGGATCACATCCACTGCGCCTATTACAAAGAATACGGGCGTACCCATGTGAGTATCTTTACCGCCGAAGAAGGAATTGAATTTTAACTAACCTGCTTTCTATGAAAACGTTGGCTCTGTATCCCGGCTCGTTTGATCCCATTACCTACGGACATCTCGATATTTTGGAGCGCGCCACCGAGCTGTTCGACAAGGTGATTATTACCATTGCCATCAACAAGCAAAAAGAAACAGTCTTTACCGGTGATGAACGCGAAGCGCTTATTGAAGAGTGTCTGCAAGACAAAGGGTGGGCCGAGCGCGTTGAGATTCAGCAGTTTACGGGCCTGCTGGTTGATTTTGCCAAAGAGCGCGACGCCCAAACACTGGTGCGCGGCGTGCGCCAAGTTTCCGACTTTGAGTACGAATTCCGTATGGCACTCACCAATCGCCGGCTGGCTCCCGAGGTTGATACCGTCTTTCTGATGCCCAATGAACAGCTCACCTTTATTTCGGCATCGCTGGTCAAAGAAATTGCCTACTGGGATGGCGACTTGTCTTCTTTTGTCCCCGAGCATGTGGCCGAAGCACTGCGCAAAAAGTTTGAGGATAACGGCGAAAAATCCTGATAAAAAAGACTAAACCCTCAGGTTTTTTAGTTGGCAAGAAATAGCTAAGCCACGCTGCGAAGGAGTTGTACTCCTGAGCTGTAGCTGCTACCCAACGTAGAGCGATTTGCCAAATCGCTCTACATAGCTTTAGAATTCGATTCCACTTTTTCCTATTTTCAGTCTCTTATTTCATTACATTCCGCAACCAGGATCAGATCTATGATTTCAAATCGCGCGCAGTCGGTTTCGCCCTCCGAAACCCTGAAGATTTCGGCCAAAGCCAAAGAACTCAAACGACAAGGGAAGTCCATCATTTCGCTCAGTGCCGGAGAACCCGATTTTAAAACGCCCGGCCATATTTGTGATGCCGCCATCGAGGCCATCCAGAATGGATTCCACGGCTACACGATGAATACCGGCATGCCCGAGCTGCGCGAAAGTATAGCCAACAAACTGCAGCGCGATAATAATCTCGATTACAATCCCTCACAAATTGTCTGTACCAACGGGGCCAAGCAAGCACTGGGTTTCAGCATGCTGGCCATGCTCGACGAAGGCAACGAAATCATCATTCCCGCACCCTACTGGGTATCGTATCCCCAGATGGCAAACGTAGCGGGTGCCACGCCTGTGACCGTACGGACTTCTTTTGAGAACAATTTTCGGATGACGCCCGAGCAGCTCGAAGAGGCCATCACGCCCGATACCAAGGCGCTGATGCTCTGTTCGCCCTCCAATCCCACGGGTACCTGCTACACTGAAAATGAGCTCCGGGCACTGGCTGATGTGCTGGCTGACCATCCCCAAATAAATATTATTTCGGATGAAATTTATGAGTATATCGTCTTTGACGGGCAGCACGTGGGCATCCTGAATGTAGCCCCCGAACTTAAAGACCGCACGGTGCTGATCAATGGATTTTCGAAAGGCTTTGCAATGACCGGCTGGCGGCTTGGCTATCTGGCTGCGCCTCAGGAATTTGCGGATGCGGTTGCCAAAATCCAAAGTCAGGAAACATCGGCACCGTCTTGTATATCCCAAAAAGCGGGCGAAGCGGCATATAACGGGAACCTCGATCCCATCCACAAGATGAAAGAAGCATTCCGGAAACGCCGCGATTATATTGTGGATGCACTTGCTAATATCGATGGCGTAAAATGTTTCAAACCGTCGGGGGCCTTCTATGTATTTCCCGATATTTCTCATTACCTGGGTACAACGGCTTCCAACGGCAATGCCATTGAAAGCAGCACCGATCTCTGCATGTATCTGATTGAAGAACACGGACTTGCTGCAGTGCCGGGCGATGCGTTTGGGGAACCCAACGGCATCAGACTTAGTTATGCCTCCTCGATGGATGAACTCAAAGAAGCCATGCAACGCTTGCAGAACGGCTTGAAAGAATTATCCTAACACTGAAAATTTGTACTAATAAATGAGTTTGGCACATTTTATGCTATAATAATGTGCTAATTACTCAATAGAATTTTGAAAAAATGCCTACGTATAAATACAAACGAGAAGACGGAACCACTTTTGAAATACGCCAAAGCATCAACGACGATGCGCTGGAAGAATGTCCCGATACCGGGCAAAAAGTAAAGCGCGTAATTAGCGGCGGGGGCGGTGTAGTCTATAAAGGCGATGGCTTTTATGTTACCGACTACAAAAACAAAGACAAGCCGAGCAACGAATCTTCTAACAGCGCCGGCAACGGATCGCCCAACGGTTCGTCCGCCGAAACAACATCTGCTACCGAAAACAGTACATCCAATTAGATTGTGAATTCTGATCGCTCTCAAACCCACGAAGAAGCATTAGAGCAATTTGTGTTGCTTTGGGGAGAGATGGCATCGGCGTGGGGCATCAACAAGACGATGGCGCAAATTCATGCCCTGCTCTATGCCGAAGCAGATCCGCTCGATACCGACGCCATAATGGATCAGCTGGATATCAGCCGCGGCAATGCCAATATGAATCTGCGGAATTTGCTGCAGTGGCAGCTCATCCACAAAGTGCATTTTAAGGGACAGCGCAAAGATTTTTATACGGCCGAGAAGGATGTGTGGACGATCGTATCGACGATTATCCGGGAGCGGCAGCAGCGCGAAGTGGCGCCGATCCGGGAGAACCTCAACCAGACGCTCGACCTTTTTGATGACCCTGAAGAACTACCCGAAGAGGAACGAGCATTTCGGGAGCGCATCGAAAATTTTACCGAGTTTCTCGAGATGTTCGAACGCTTTACCGAGGCGCTGCTTCCCTATATCAACAAGAAAAACCTGAAGTTTCTAAAGCACCTGGTAAAACTTGCCGAAATGAAGCACTCCATTACCGGTTCGCCGGATGAATCACCCCAATCCCCAGAGGAAAATGAGTAAGAAGACAAGCCGCGAAATTGGCGATGAAGGCGAAGAGCTGGCTGCGGCGTATCTGGAATCCAAGGGCTATACTATTTTAGAACAAAATTATCATTTTGAGCACGCCGAGGTCGATATCGTCGCCTATAATAATGAATCACATATCGTTTTTGTGGAGGTAAAAAAGCGATCGACCAATCGCTATGGGGAGCCTGAAGAATATGTGAATGACGAAAAAATCGAGAATGTGTATAAGGCGGCCGAGGCCTGGCTGTATGAGCGCAAGATGGATGGGGCACCGGTTCGGTTTGACGTGATTTCAATCCTGCAAAAAGACAATAAAGCGCCGGACATCAAACATTTTGAGAATGCCTTTCGTCCCGGGCGATAAAAGAACCGCAGAGTACACGATCACCTATCAGCAAAAATAGAGAGCTTTGCAAAACTACAATACTATGTCATTCTGAACTTGTTTCAGAATCTCAATCGGTACTTTTCAATGGTTAAACAAAGAGCCTGAACTAAATTCAGGATGACATGCTGGGTTTTGCAAAACTCTCAGAAAAGCTCTTCCCTGATCTCCTTAAAATATTCCACTTTTGATTGGATAGACTGATAAACCTCGGGCTTTTCTTTTTCTAACTTGGCACCCGCATCCCCAAATAACAGATCTTTGGCTCGTACAAAAAGTGGGGCGGTTCCGATGCTCAACAAAACATATCCAATTATGATCGGCCAGGATATACCCGTAAATCCCAGCGCAATACTGATCGCCAGATAAAACACCGGCAACAGTACTAATCCGATGATATATTTTACTGACGCATCAAATACGTGATCGTCGAGATATTGCTGGGTAAACCAGCGCACCACCTGATATGGTAGTGCATTTTGTACCAGCGAAAACAGGTACAACGGACTCAGCAGCAGATCTTTCGTACCGAATGCAGCCGGACGCGTAATATCTTTCAGCTCGATACCCAGCGATTCCACTTCTTCATACAGCTCTTCGGCCTTCGTCAGCCATTCCTCACGAAAGTTTTCTTCGACAATTTCCACGCGATCATTAGTTTTGCTTGCATCTAATACCAGCTCCCGATTCGGTTCAAGATCATCCAGCAGCACTTGGTGAACCGGGTAGTGGTTGCGGTTGGCCACGTGCATAGTCAGTGATTTTAATGCCACGGCCGCCTGCTGTTTCAGCTGATGGGCAGCCTCCCGTTCATCATCTGCAAATTGATCCCGATAATCAGCTACGGCAATAGATTCTCCGAAATTGATGTGTACCGGCGTCTGCGATTTTCGATGGGCGCCATAACTCACGCCCACGGGCACAATTTGGAGATCGAGCTGCCAATCAAATTTCTGCTCTGCTCCAAACGCAATGCGGGTAAAACCCTTGCTTAACGGACGAATGCGTCGCTGCAGGGCATGACTTGCTTCGGCAAAGATGAGTACAGCATCGCCCCTTTTGAGTTTTTCGAAACACTGCTCAAAAATCGCTTCATTATTTTGTATTGAGCTGAAACCATCGCGCACCCGATAAACAGGCAGCATATTCAGCGAGCGATAAAATCGTGCCATCACTGGATTTTCAAAAGCCTCGGCCCGCGTCAAAAAATGAACAAACAGCCTTGTGTTGGTTACCAAATGCAATGCATCCAAAAAGGAGTTCTGATGATTCCCTACAAACAGCACCGGCTTGTCTTCGGGGATATGTTCGCTGCCCGATATCATAATATCAGAATAGAACATACGCAGCGATGTTCTGACTATGCCATATCGTAAAAACTGGTACCAAAGATAATTGCTACGCATTACTGAGCACGCGTTGTAGAGCTGACTTTCCAGTTGACCAGTACCAGCTAAGACCTAAGCCGGTAATGACATGCCAAATACCCCACCAGGCCGCAACCAACGCCATACCGCCGAGACCGTCAAAAAAGTTGAAGATGAGCAGCAAGCCCAATCCCGAATTTTGAATACCTGTTTCGATAGCAATAGATTTTCGATCTTTTTCAGGGAGGTTAAATGCCGATGCCAAACCATACCCGCTGGTTAGTGCAAATAAATTGTGAAAAAACACCATGATGATCACCAAGTGCACGTAGCTCAAAAAGTTTTCGAAATTCATGCCAAAAGCCACCAGCACAAATCCCGCAAAAAATATAATTCCAAACCATTTAATCCATGAAGCTATATGATTGGCAAGCTTTTCTCTAACGTGGCGCACAGTCATCCCAAGAATAAGTGGGATACCCAAAATCAATCCAATGATCTTAAAAACCTCCCAAAGACTAATATGAATATCTTTCAAAATCAGATTGGTCGGCTCGTAAAAGCTGGCCCATAACGTAAAGTTGAACGGCGTCATAATAATGGCCAGAGATGTCACGATTGCCGTCATACTTACCGATAGCGCAGCATTGCCCTTGGCCAAGAGCGAGAAAAAATTGGATATATTGCCTCCGGGACAGGCTGCTACCATAAACATTCCCAACGCCATACTGGGATGCGGCTGAAAAAACAATACCAGCAGAAAGGTAACCGCGGGTAACAACACAAATTGCGAAAAGAGACCTACTAGGGTCGGCTTGGGATCTTTCAGCAGGCGGCGAAAATCATTGACACTGAGCTCCAACGCCACTCCAAACATGATGACGGCCAGCGAAATATTCATCACCAGCAGACCACCGTCATCCAAATTCAGCTGTATAGCATCAATAGACTCACTCATGAGTATGCTGTCATAATTTCTTTTAGCGCAAAACCTATACTGATATAATAAAACAAAATTTTGAACTGCTTTCCCATCTCAATTATTCCACTACCACGTTGGGACGCAGTTTCTGCATTGTCTTGGGGCCAATGCCGCTTATGTTTCGCAGCTGATCCACATCCATAAACCGCCCGTTTTTCTCGCGATACGCAATAATTCGCTTGGCATAGGCCGGTCCAATGCCCGGCAGGAGATCAAGTAGTGCTTCGTCAGCCGTATTTATGTTGATGGGAAACGCATCCGACGGCTCCGACTGTTCGTCAATTATTTCAGCACGGGAAATCTTTTGGCCAATCTTATCAGGATTTTTCCAGATGCCCCGGCCTCGTTCTTTTGCAAACTTTGTATATTGCTTAAAAGCTTTTACCGAATCGGGATTTTGCGCATAGTAAGATTCATGCTGTCCCAGTCCCTGCTGCAACAGCAACCTGTTCAACGGTACGTTTTGTCCATTTTTCTTTAGCGTTACATACGCTTGAAATGCTCCATATCGGGCATCGGGGGAGCGGCCCGACGGTCCCTGCAGCCGCACCTTTTGACCGGATACCAAATTGCGGAGATACTCAGCAGCTTCCGCCGAATAGTACTCCGAGGAATCATTACCGGCATAGATGTGCGGCACATCCACCCCCAAAAATTCCACTCCATATTCTAATCCCGGCAGCACTTCAATCGCAAATTCACTGCCGTCGCTTACTTCTTTTACCGGGTACCACTGCTCACTGTCCAGAGGCGGAGCGGGAATGGGACCATCACCCTGTGCGCGACGAAAAACGCCCCGAAAATCCTGGTAATACTGATTCGTAATCTCATCCGAATAGATAATCAACAGGTTTTCGTCGTTATTGACTTCGGCATTTTTGGAAAAGTTGTATGATCCCGCAATGGTCACCCCTTTATCCGACGGATCGGGATGATTTGCATCAATCAATAATATTTTGTGGTGCAGCTTGCGCATTTCGTTGGCAGGCACAATCAGCCGATTTCCCTGTTTGGCCTCGGGCGATGCCCAGATTTCATCATTATTTCTATAGCGATAGTAAAACATCGGATCAATAACGCCAAATAATGCAATTTCGTCCCGGGCCGACATCTCCCAGATCGTACGACTTATGGGAATGCTCGGCGTAATCGCAAAGGCCTGAAACACCACATCATATTGGGCCTGCTCGCGGATGACCTCTACCAGCCGATTCATAATACTGGGTTTGGTATCGCTGCGATTGATGGGCGCAAAATAAAGTTCGACTTTCGTATCTCCCACAAAATAACGGTGCTCATCAAGCACGTTGTTTTTATCCTTGTGATATTTTGCCCGCCGCGGATTTGGGGTACTGTCATCATCGCCCCACATCTGTTCAAACTCTTTGCGGTAGGCATTGGCGATCCCACTGTCCTTAATCACAATGGTATTATTGGTATTGTACGCTCCGGTATAAGTAAGGTTTGTTGATCCCATCCACACAAAATCATCATCGGGGGAGGGACTCTCGGCATCAATCACCGCAAATTTGTGATGCATATCTGCGCCGGCATTGGTTAACGAGTTATCGTCAATGCTTCCATCCGTTTCATACACATCGCCGTCATCATCGATTGAGATAATACCCGCCTTGCGCAGCGTCGCCCACATTGTAGAATCGATCTCTTCGGAATCAGTACGATTATAATTATCCGTAACCACACGAATGCGAACACCACGAGATTTTGCCTTAGCCAGCGCCTGGCCAATGCGTTGGTGCTCCAGATCATAGATTGCCAAATCCACACTGTGGTCGGCTCTGTTGATAAGGGATTCGAGTGTGCCAATTAAATCAGCACTGCTTTTGCTCATGTTGCCGGGCAATGCCATCGAATAGTCGGCCGGCATATTAAAATACGCCTTTATCCATTCCGTTTTGCTACTGTCGGATTGTACCGTCGTGCCCCCAGCCGTTAATGGCAATACAACAAGCACAATTCCCACCAGCCATTGCCTACAGATCATCACTATTGTTTTTCATCCATAAATTGTAGTATTTTCGTGCAGTAAAGTACGGTAATAACATGCCATTAAGCAATTTCTTCGATGAACCTTCAGCTTCTAAATCCCCTGCGTTGGCGAAAGTCGTTTCTGGCCCTCATTCTGGGCGGCTTTCTGATCGTTTGGTTTATGTTCATTGATACCTACAGCATATGGACCCGCATTGAGCTGAGCCAGCGCAAAGCTGAACTTAAGGCAAAGAAAGAACGGCTAAAAACCGAAACCTCCACCCTCAAGAAGAAAATCGAAAACCTCAAAACCGATCCTTTTCTGCTCGAACGAATTGCACGCGAAGAATACGGTATGAAAAAAGAGGGCGAACTGATCTATAAAGTTAAAGAAGTTGATTAGCTGACAATTGCCTGCTTTACTCTTCATTTCTTACTGGTTCTGCCTTATACTACAGGCCTGCTATTTCAGTTATTATTAACGTCATCCACTAGTTATAAATCAGTATCAGCAACGCCAAGTGCATGAATAGATCTTTTACATACAACCTCTGCTGCTTGGGGCTGTTGCTGATTCTGCTGATAGGCAGCCAACCGTTGATGGCCCAAGATACAACGGCTGTTCAGCGGGATACCACGGTAACCGATACCACGAGATTCGGTGCCGGAGCACAGGGACGCCGGGCTTCCCGGGGACAACAGCGCAGCGGCGCAACCCAACCGCAACAAGAGGGACAGATCAACTTTCAAGCAACCGATTCGCTGGTGTTTGAGGTCAAAAAAGACCGCATCGCCACCCTATACGGATCTTCTTCGGTGGTCCACAGTTCGGGGGAATTGAAAGCCGGTAAAGTAGCCATGAACCTGGACCAGAGCTTGGTGAGCGCCAACACCCAAACGCCGCAGGATACGCTTTCACAACCCGTGCTCATCCGCGAAAATGATCGCGTGCGCAGCAACAAAATTGATTTCAATTATCAAACCGAAAAAGGACGCTTCGAGGTCGCGCGGGTGGACGTGCAGGATGGCAACCTGATTGGCACGAAGGTCAAAAACGCCAATCCGCATGTGATATATCTGGAAGATGCCATCTACTCGACCTGCCAGCTCGATCACCCGCACTATTATATCCTGGCCGACCGGATGAAAGTAGTGGATCGCGAAAAAGTATTTTTTGAGCGCGCGCGCCTGTACATCCTCGACATTCCCTATCCCCTTATTTTTCCCTTCGGCTACCTGCCCGGCAAGTTTGACAAAAAACAGTCGGGGATTCTCGAGCCCACCTATGCCTATCAGCAACGTCAACAGCGGGGTATTGGCCTGCAGGATCTGGGCTGGTTCCAATATTTTAACGATTATCTGACGGCCCAGGCCTCATTCGACATTTTTACCTCCGGCGACTTTTTTGTGGACGGCCGTGCCAATTACCGAATTCGGGATAAGTTAAGCGGCAACGTACAGATCGGGTACTCACGGGATAACAGCGGGCTGGAACCGAGCGATCCCGATTACACCACCAGTATCCAAAAGCAAATTAGCATCAATCACAATCAGGAGTTTTCGCCCTATGCCAGCCTCAGCTCCAGTATTAATTTCCAGACCTCCGACTTCCTAAAGGTCAACTCTTACGACCCCACGGAGCGAGCTAAAACACAAACGCGCTCGCACATAAACTACAAGTATCGCCATCCCGAAAATAACTATAACTTCAGTGCATCGATTAATCAATCCCAAAACCTTTTAAATAATTCAGCCGAATTAGAGGGCCCCTCCTTCAAATTCCGCCTCAATAGCTTTTCACCCTTTGCCAATGAGCAAACATCGGGCGATGAAAACAAATGGTACGAGTCAATTTCGGTGGACTACAACAACCGCTTCCAATCCAGTTACAGCTACGATCCCACTGCCAGAGATTCAGCCCGTTACAACTGGTTCGAAGCGCTGATGGACCCCGCAAAATACCGCGAAGCAACCGGTAACGAAGATCACTACCGTATTGGATTTCAGCAAACTGCGGGTGTTAGCATGAATAACCTAGTGCCCAGCCGATTTTTTAACTCCAGTATCAGTGTGGACTATACCGATTATTGGTATCCCACAAGCACACGCAAATTTTACGACGCCGATTCCAACGAAGTACGGGAACGACAGGTTCGGGGCCTGGCCACCGCCCGGGAGTTCAACACCAGCCTTAGCTTATCCACACGTATTTACGGGATGATGAACCTTAAAATCGGAAACCTTGAGCGTTTTCGGCACACCCTCAAACCTTCTGTGAGCTTTAGCTACCAGCCCGATTTTAGCAGTGACAGCTGGGGATATTATCGCACCGTACAATCCGACAGTGCCCGCGCCGACGGCACCATCCCAACGCAACGGTATTCCATTTTTGAAAATGAAGTCTTTGGCGGACCCGGTGCAGGCGAACAACGACGCATAAACTTTGGACTTGATAATAATTTTGAAGCCAAATCAGTGAAACGCGATTCTACCGGCGAAAAACGGGAAAAAGAGATCAGCCTTATCGACCGGTTCGATTTAAGTTCCAGCTATAACTTTGCAGCTGATAGTCTTAAGCTGGCGAATATGAATGTCAATTTCGGTGCCCAGATATTACCGGGGATGAACATCCGCGCCAATGCAGACTTCAACTTTTACGAGCGCAACGAGCAGGGACAAAAGGTGGACAATTACCTGCTTACCACCTCGGGACGTCTTTTTGAGATGACCAACTTTTCCGCCAGTACCAGCTACTCGGTTCAGCTGGGCGATCAGGGCTTTGAACCCAACACCGACGTCCATTATCCGGCCAGCTACGATCCGCTCAATCAGCGCATGTTTCGCCCGGTTGATCCGCATTTTAACACTCAGCCGGTGCAAGATTTTAAATCCCCGTTCTCCTTTTCGGTAAACGTCAGGTATAGCTGGCGATTAAATCCCAATGGAGAAAATAATACCACCGCTACAATCAACGCCAACAACATCCAGCTAAAGCTGACGCCCAAATGGAACTTTCAAACCCAGGTGGGCTACGATTTTGTGCGCAAAGAGCTCACGCCATCCCAGTTTTCGCTGAACCGCAAGCTCCACTGCTGGGATCTATCGTTTACGATGAATCCCTTTGGGGATAACAAGTATTATTTCTTTTCGCTGCGGGTCAATGCGGGACGGCTGCAGAGTATCATCCAGAAACTGCCCGGGCTCAACAACCTGGAGCGCGGCTCAAACCCCACCGGACGATCGCCCCGTGGATTCTAACAGTTGCCTGAACAGATTTCTCCATTCCGCTTACTTCAATCGAAATGACACCTAACGAATAGAAAATACACTCATTGTCATTTCGACCGGAGTCCCTCGGTTGTCTCGAGGAACGTAGCGGAGAAATCTATGTTTTTCGGAGAATATTTTGAGCAAATTATTCTCCGCGATTCTGCAGGTGCTTCAACACGTATTTGCCCAGAATATCAAACTCCAGGTTGACGGTGTCTCCCTCTTGTTTGGCAAACAGATTGGTGTGCTCGTAGGTGTAGGGTATAATCGCCACCTGAAACGTATGGGTCTCTTCACTGGCCACCGTCAGGCTGATGCCGTCGATGGCAATGCTGCCGCGTCCCACGACCAGCCCGGTGTGTTCTTCGGGATATTCAACCGTAAAAAGCCAGTCCGTGCCCTCCTGCTCAATATCGGTGATGGTGCCCGTGGCATCCACATGTCCCTGCACAATGTGTCCGTCCAGCAGCTGATCCGGACGCATCGAGCGCTCCAGATTTACGGGCGACTCTTTAGCTAAATTCCCAATATTCGTCTTGCGTAGCGTCTCTTCCACGCTCTGTACGGTAAAGGTATCGGCATCGCAGTCCGTCACCGTATGGCACACTCCGTTAATGCTTATGCTCTGATCGATGGCCAAATCACCGGCAAAATCACTGGATATGGTGATCTCCTTGCCGCCGTCAAGCGATGTAATTCCTGTTACGGTACCCACTGATTTTATAATTCCTGTAAACATAGGTGGAAGATAAGTAATCCAGATCAAAAAGCGAGGGAGGTAAAACAAGCACTATCAAACCCTTTAAGTAGCACATAGCTGCGAAGGAGTTGTACTCCTGAGCATTAGCCACCACTTTTCGGGAGTGCAACTCCCTTGGAACCTGAGGAACCTTGGGGGGGTAGTTGGCAGTTCACTTACAATTCAAAAATACCCGCTGAACAGCAGGTCATTGCCCACCTGTCGCCACTGCACATCCCGAAACTCCATAATTTCGGACATGTGATTAATGCCCACGCCCAGCACCGATCTCGTGCCGCCGCCCAGCATCTTGGGCGCCACAAAACATTCTACTTTATCTACCAAATGTTGGCGCAACAACGCAGTTGCCAGATTTTGCCCGGCCTCGACCAGTACCGAAGTCACCGGCAGCTTACCGAGCTCGTCAAAGGCCTGCTTCAAATCGGTGTGTCCGTCCTGTTCATCCACCAGCAGTGTCTTGCCGCGAAAGTAATCCGACTGCAGGATGCTCAGCATGGGGTCGGCTTCGTTTTCATACTTCTCTTTGTTATGCGTCAACACAATCGTCTTTTCCTCATACTGATCGGTAAACAGGTTCAGATCCTGCGGCAGCTCCAGCGGACCGTCAATGACAATGCGCCTGGGCTGCCGTCCCTCTACGTGGCGCACTGTCAGTCGCGGGTTGTCGAGCAGCGCGGTGTTTCGTCCCACCATTACCGCATCGTATTCGCTGCGCCATTTATGAACCAGCGTCCGCGATTCGGCCCCGGTAATCCATTCCGAGTCGCCGTCGGGAGCGGCAATATAGCCGTCCAGGGTCTGGGCAATCTTCAAGGTTATAAACGGCCGACCGAACGACTGGTGATGCAGGAAAAACTCGTTGAGCCGCTTGGCCTCCTTTTCCATCAATCCCACATCTACCGTAATATCATGCTCCCGCAGATGCCTGATGCCCTTACCTGCCACTTTGGGCGTGGGATCTTCCATCGCTACCACTACGCGTTTGATGGGCAGATCAGCAAGCAGCTCGCAGCAGGGCGGTGTATTTCCATGATGGGCACAGGGTTCCAGCGTCACATACACCGTGGCATCGTTCAATAAATCGGGATTGGTAACGGCATCCACGGCATTTTTTTCGGCATGGGCCTGACCATAGCGCTCGTGAAATCCCTGCCCTATTTTTTTGCCCTCAGCCGACACAATCACGCAGCCTACCATGGGGTTGGGTGATACATACCCTGCTCCGCGCTCGGCAATTTCGAGCGCCAGGCCCATCCATTTTTGATCGGCTTCGTTCATGATCTTAATATCTGTTCTTCTAATTGAATTAAAATAAAAAAGGGCAAGAAGAATCCCCTCTTGCCCTCGAAAATCAAACAAATTTTAGATGTTAGCCGCGGAGCAGCTGGTCGCGATTGTCTTGGATATCCGCTTCTTCTTTGAGCTGATCGATCCAGGTATTCATAAATACGGTGCTTTTCTGCTGCTGAAGCTCCCGGCGGATCTGCTGACGCATCGAAGCAGTCAAATTTTCGACATTTGCTTCTCGAAGCTCATTAACCTGTACAATAAATGCGGCGCTTGTACCTTCGATGGCTGATGATTGTGCTCCTTCTTCAAGACCGAACACAGCGCCCACAACCTTCGGTTCACGTCCTCCCCCGGAAATCGTCGCTTCGTTCATCGCCAGCGACTGCGTGGTGGAAAGCTGTTTGCCGGCTGCCTCGGCCAGCGCCTGGATACTCTCGTTTTGTGATGCCAGCTTATTGGCACGATCCAACATTGCCTGCTTGCGTTTGTTATTCGTTACAACTGTACGAATCTGCTCTTTGACTTCTTCAAACGGCTGCGTACCGGCCGGCGTAATTTCGGAAACGCTAATAACTACAAACTGTCCGGATAGTTCAATAGGCTTCGAAACAGCTCCTTCATAGGACGTTTCCAGAAAATTCATAATCTGGCGGCTTTGTCCAATACCCGAAATAAAGTTATTGCCCTTGGTGGCAAATGCTTCTTGTATGTTTAATGATCGGCGCTCGGCTTCGGCATCAAATCCTTCATCTTGGGCAAAGTAACTGAAATCGTCAGCCGCCTGCGCCCGCTTGTCAACCGTTGCAATAGGATCGGCAGTGATATCAAGGCTAAACACCACAAATCGAACCGAATCAGCCGTTTCCTCAATATTCTTCAGTAAATACAGCCGTCCCCCGTCGTTAATCACATCGGTGACCTCACCTTCCTGCACCTCAAGCACGGGCTGATATATCTCCCGGATATCGGTTTTGGGCACCATCTCGGCACTATAATCCGTGGTCGATTGGTAACGGCTTAAAAACAGCGAATCGTCTTCGGCACTGGCAAAATCTGACTTCAAGTTCTTAATCTCTTTGATCGTCCGCGCCGTATCCTGGGCCGTCGGTGTCTTGTCAAAGCTAACATAGTTAAAACGGTACGATTCTTTGCGCTTATACTTTTCGGGATGATTGTTGTAGTACGTTCGCAGATCCGAATCGGTCACCGAAATCTCACTTTCGTCCACATCCGCATAGGGAAAGCGCACAAATGAGATATCGGCGGTAGTGTTTCGGCGGATATATTCCTGCTCTACTTCGTGATCGCTCACTTCCATCGACGACTGCAGATAATTGCTCATTTTCTGCTGGCGACGCTTCTGGCGCATCTGCTGCTCAATCTGGATCCAGATCTGTTTATTTTCCGGGGACTCGATAGCGGTCTGCAGCGCTACGCGATCAATAGTTCCGTCTTCTTTGGCAAACTGCTTGCGAATAAACGGATCAGGATTGGGCCCGGTAATCATATTCACGACCTCCTGGTTGGTTACCTCGATACCCAGATCATCCATCTTTTGCTGGATCAACTTGCTGTTTACCAAATCATCCCAGGCCTGCTGCTGATATTGTGCCCGTACTTCCGGCGTCATGGAATTGCCGGTCTGCTGGGAGTACTGCTCGGTATAATAACTCATACGGTTGTTGTATTCGTCAAGCGATATGGTTTCACCATTCACCGCTCCAAGTGATCGCGGTCCCTGCTGAATTACACTAAAAAAGTCGGTGTCTTGCAGCATCCATAATATCCCGAATGAGAAAATAAGTACCCACAAGATAACGCCGGTACCTTTCCTCATTTTTTCCATTACACCCATATAAAAAACCTCGTATCTACGTCTAAATTAATTCAAAAAAATTCTGGCAAATTTTCCATCTGTTCACAAGCTCCCAAATATACAAGAAGCCTGTACTAAGAGCAATTTCGGCGTGTGGAAAACTTCTAACGTGCTATGATAAAAAAGATTATCCCGAAGGTTATCGACCGCATAATTAAAATACCTCGATAAGCCGCATATGCTTAAGATATTTTCGGGGGTTTTCGTTGATGTTTTTAATCAACTTATCCATCTCGGCCGACATCGATTCCAGATTGTTATACAGCGTGGAATCGTTCACCAGCTTTCCCAGACTGCCCTCCCCCTTGTTTACTTTAGTCAGGATCTGATTAAGCTGCACATTCGTCTGCTGCAGATCGTCACTCAATGTCTCCAGCTTATTCAGGGTCATATCCAATCCCGCCATCACCGAATCAACGCGCGACTTGTTGCGCATACTTACGGTATCCACATTGGCCAGAAAATTCTTGGCGTGGTCGATACCCGACTCCAACTCCGATTTCTTCCGCTCAAACAGCCTGGAAATATCCTGAGTAGTAGTTTGTACATTTTGGATCACGCTGTCCACCTTGCCCTGATTTTCTTCGTCCACCACATTATTGAGCTGCGCCAGCAGTTCGTTGAGTTTCCCGAACGACTCCGAGACGTCCTCGCTGAGCTGTTCGCCCTCCTGCTTGAGCGTTTCCATCATTCCTCCGCGATATTCGCCCTTGATCGTATCGCCGTATTGCAACATCTGTTCGGAATTTCCGCGCTCAACGACAATTGCCTTTTCATTCAACAAGCCGGATGATTCCAGATACGCCACAGAGTTTTGGGGGATTTCAACCTCGAGATCAAAACTCATCGTCACGGCTACACTGTCGTTGCCGGCCAGCTCCAACTTTTTGACGGACCCCACCTTTACCCCGTTGATGTAGATATAATTACCGGGCGACAGGCCATCCGTTCGACTAAATTGAGAATGCACCACTTTGGATTGGCGAAGCAGGGGCAGATCGCTCATGATGCGATAACCGATAAAGCCAAACACAATGGCAGCCAAAATGGTAAGTGCTACTTTTAATTCGTTACTAATATTCAAAATATCTCCTGTTAATTTCGTATTTGATACTCGCTGGCAGTAATAAAATTCATGAGATCTGCATTGTTACTGCTGCGCATCTCATCAACTGTACCATGCCAACAGAGCTCCTTATTTTCCAGAAAAGCAACCTTGGTTGCAATTTCAAGTACACTATGGATATCGTGCGTTACCACGATAGATGTAATCTTTAAGTTCTCGGCCATCGAAATAATAAGATGATTTATCTCTTCGGATGTTTGCGGATCAAGGCCGGAGGTCGGCTCGTCATAAATTAAAAAATCCGGCTGCAGAATGGTAGCCCGCGCCAACGCCACGCGTCGCCGCATACCACCGGATAGTTCAGCCGGTGACTTTGGCCCTGTGCCCGCCAAGTTCACCATTTCGAGCGCCTGTTCAACTTTGCCGGTAATTTCGTTTTCACCCAATTCGGTAAAATAGCGCAGCGGAAAAGCTATGTTTTCGAAGGTATTGAGCGAATCAAACAGTGCCGACCCCTGAAATAACACTCCGAACCGCTGACGCATTTTTCGCAGGGCCATATATTCGAGCTCAAACACATTTTTGCCGTCAATGATTACTTCTCCTGAATCGGGATACATCAAAGCATTCAGATGCTTCACCAGCACTGACTTGCCACAGCCCGACCGCCCGATAATAGCCACGGTTTCTCCATCCTCAATGGAAAACGAAACGTCTTCCCAAACGAGGTTCGAGCCAAAACTTTTTGTGAGATTACGTATCTCTATCATTTTTCTCTGATCAATTATAAGAACACCGCTGCCAATACAAAATCAGCTAGCAAAACATATATACAACTTAACACGGTAGCCTGCGTCGTGCTATTACCAACTCCCTCGGCACCGCCAGTAGCATAGTATCCTTTAAAACATGAAACCGATGTAATCACATAACCAAACACAAAGGCTTTGAGCAACCCAAAGGTCACATCCCATGGGTAAAATAACGCACGAGCCCCCTCCATGTATTCGGCCGGTGCCAGTGCACCAGACAGATATCCGGCTACCAATCCACCGAAAATACCGGAAATACTGGCAAAAACATATAGCATCGGAAACATGATCAGTCCCGCCAACACGCGCGGAAGCACCAGAAACGAAACCGAGTTAAAGCCCATAGATTCGAGCGCATCTATCTGCTCGCTTACACGCATCGTACCCAGCTCGGTGGCAATGCGTGCGCCCACTTTGCCGGCCAGCACAAGACTGGTAATAACGGCCGAAAGCTCAATCAACAGCGATTCGGCCGTAATAGATCCAATAAAAGATTTTGCAATAAAGGCTGAATCGAGCTGGTACGCAGTTTGAATGGTCATCACGGCACCGGTAAAAATCCCGGTTAACAGTACAATAGGCACCGATTCGTAGCCGATTTTCAACAGCTCGTTGACGAGGTTTTTCTTATAGGTATTCACCTCATACAACGACCGCAACGACCGATACAGCAGTAGGCTGTACTTTCCTAATTTTTCAAGAGCTTCCATAAATTACATTTTGCTAAAAGAACGCTGGAAACTATTAAATTTACAGGTGGTTGTCATTTCGTGCGCTTTATTTTTTCAACTATATTACGTGCACAATCAAATAGGCGATAAGGTACGCCATGCAGGGATTTTATAACAATATTATCGATAACATTATAGCCATTCGCATTGCTATAGCATTCACCGTGTCGGCGATTGTCTTTATTATTGGATCATTTGGTTATCACTTTGTGGAGGTTATGGAGTTCTTCAATGGGTTTTATATGACCTTCATCACCATTTCCACCATCGGCTTGTCGGAACTTACCAACCTGTCTTCGGCAGGCCGTGTACTCACAATGGTTATTTTTATGATGGGCATCGCCCACTGCATTGCCGAGGTGTTGCAGGAAGCCAATATTCCCACTGTAGTTGTCGAAAATCGAGCAAGCAGCAGTGAACGAATCAAGCACCTTCGCGAAGAGGGATGCGAAAATTATTGCACGCTGAAACAGCGTGTCTGGAAACATGATTTCATGAAGCATATTAATTCTCATCAAAGCACTACCCAGTCTGCATGATACGATATCTAACAGCCGGCGAATCGCACGGCCCAAAACTTACGGGCATTATCGAAGGGGTCCCGGCCGGACTCCCCATCACTGAAGATGAAATTGCTCTGCACCTGGCACGCCGCCAAAAGGGGTACGGCCGCGGCGGACGCATGGCTTTTGAAAAAGATAAGGCCACGATCTCATCCGGCGTGCGATTTGGTAAAACGACCGGGGCGCCCATTGCCATGCAGATGCCCAACCGCGCCCACGAAAAAGACGACTCCAACTGGCCTAAGGTATTGGCCAAAGAAGGCGACGGCGACGAGGTGGATCCTGTTACGGTGCCTCGTCCCGGCCATGCCGACCTCACGGGCGTGCAAAAGTATCGGTATGATGATATACGTCCGGCCATTGAACGCTCCAGTGCACGCGAAACGGCCATGCGCGTAGCTTGCAGTTCTATCGCCCGAAAACTCCTGAAACACTTTGGCATCGAAATTGGCGGCCACGTCACGCGCATCGGCGGTGTGGGCTATGAAAATTCGTGGGAGGATGTGCGCGATCGCGTGGATCCGATGCTCGAAAACGGCGCTGAAACGGTATTCAAAGCGGCAGACGAGTCGCCGGTGCGCTGCCTAGATGAAGAGCTTACCCAGCAGATGCGCGACCTGATTATCAAGCGGCGCAAAGAAGGCAGCTCGCTGGGCGGTCACTGGGAAATTCTCGTGACCGGCCTGCCCGCAGGACTCGGCAGCTTTGTCCACTGGGATCGCAAACTCGACGGACAGCTGGCGCAAGCTATCATCGGAACACAGGCCATGAAGGGCGTAGAAATCGGACAGGGCTTTGAGTCCGGACGACGACACGGACAGGTCGTGCACGATGAGATTATTCATGAGGATGACCAATTTAAACGACGCACCAACCGCATGGGCGGTATCGAGGGCGGTATTTCCACGGGCATGCCGCTGATTATTCGCGGCGTAATGAAACCAATACCCACCATGCTAACGCCCATCGATACGGTGGATATCAAATCCAAAGAAAAAAAGGATACGCGATATGAGCGTTCAGATGTGTGTGCCCTGCCCCGCGCCATCGTGGTGGTGGAAAGCGTGATTGCCCCCGTGCTGGCCAACGCCTTCTTGGAAAAATTCGGCGGCGATTCGATCGAGGAAATTGAAGAACGATACAACAGATAAATTCACTATTTTACAGTTGGAACATAAAATACGTCCCTTAGATATACGTTATCGTAATTGCTTATGACTAGTGATGACCAGAAATCAAAAATAAAGCAGCTGGCCCGCCAGATTAAGCATAATCCCGGCGACTCGTTTTCGAAGTTTGCGCTGGCACTGGAGTTTCGCAAGCAAGGCGAATTTAAAAAGGCGCGCATCCTGTTTGAGGATATTCTCTCCAGCGATCCCGATTATGTGGGCGTCTATTATCACCTGGGAAAATTATACGAAGCACTTGATCGACTGAAAGATGCCCGGGAACTTTACGAAAAAGGAATTGAAGTAGCTGAGCAGCAAAAAGAGATGCGCACCAAGTCGGAGCTGGAAGAAGCACTCAATCAAGTAGAAATGGAAATGGAAGAACGAACGAGTTAGTATTATGCACCATACTGTCACTTTAAAATCGGTCGTATCGCTTGTTATCCTGATGTTTTGCCTGACTGTTGGGTCACTCGCTCAAGATCAAACGCATACCGTCCAAAAGGGTGAAACACTGTTTAGTATTGCCCAGCAGTATGATATCAATGTAGAGCAGTTGAAAGAGTGGAATGGCATTACCGGCGACGATCTTACGGTGGGAGAGTCGCTCGTTATTAAGGCACCGGAACAAAATCCCGAAGAGGGTAAAACCCATACGGTGGAAGAGCAGGAAACGCTTTTTTCGATCTCCAAAATGTATAATGTAAGTATCGCCGAAATTAAGTCATGGAATAGTTTGTCCTCGAATAATCTTTCGGTAGGACAAACACTTACGATTTATCCCTCTGAGGCAGACAGCTCTCAGCAGCAGTCCATTGTCGTTGAGGAGGAAACGCAACAAAACACCTACTATACGGTCAAAAACGGCGATTCGCTCTATCGTATTGCTGAAAAACACAACATGACGGTGGATGAACTCAAAGAATTGAATGGATTGTCGTCGAATACCATCCGCGTGGGGAAACGCCTGACGGTAAAAAGTCAGGATGGTGAGGCTCCGCCTTCTGTAGCAGCTACCAAAAATTCATCACCACAGGGTAAATTTATTTCGTATGAGGTTTCCGAGTCGGAATCCCTGAACAGCATCCTCCAAAAATTTAAGATGACCGAAACCGAATTTCGTGCCCTTAATTCAGGCCTGGAGGGTTCCTCATTTACCTCCGGACAAACACTGACCGTGCTGGCACCACCAACCAAAAATCACAAAAATCCCTATCTGAGTAGCTCAGACATGCGGAGTCTCGGGAGTACCGCGGTTACCCAATACAGCCAGAGTGCGAAAGCAACGCCCACCACAAACGGTGAGCTTTACAACCCCGATGCATTGACGGCCGCTCATTCTAACATTTCGCTGGGATCTGTTATCTATGTCGAAAATCCCGAAAATAGCAAAGGCGTTTATGTTCGGATCAACGATCGCAATTCGGGCAATGGGCTCAAACTTTCATCCGCAGCCTGGCAAGCACTCAACTTTACAGGCAGCTCGCCTACTGTAATGATCTATAAAAATTGATGAATACACTCAGTGAAAAGGTTCAACATTACTTTACATCAACACATACGCTGCTGTACAGCTATCTGATTAGCCTGCCGCTGCTGCTGGCGTATGAAGTACTGATTTTTATCGCTCAGCCCGATGCCGAACAGGTGGTGCGCATTTCGGTGGATGTATGGATCAAACGACTATTTTCGTACATCGGACAGGATGTGCTCTCTATCACGCTCATCTTTGTAGCCCTGCTGGGCGTTGTTGTACTCTATCGCGAACGCAACCGCCTTTCGACGTTGAAGCTCAGCTACTTTGGCGGGATGATCGTCGAATCCTCGATTTATGCTTTTATCCTGGCACTGCTGATCTCGGCTACGGTAAGTAACCTGATGCAGATGCTGCAAACATCACCCATCGAACAACTTTCGCTGCTGCAACAGTTTGCCTTATCGCTGGGTGCCGGTATTTACGAGGAACTGTTTTTTCGCGTTATTCTGGTTTCGGCATTACTTTTTATCTTCGAGAAAATATTTGCCAAAAAGTACATCTCTTATGCATCAGCGATTATACTGGCGGCCATAATTTTTAGTTTGGTTCACTATGTGGGTGTGATGGGTGATCCTTTTACGTTTGGATCCTTTCTATTCCGATTTTTATTTGGGCTAGCACTCAATGCCATCTATATCTGGCGTGGTTTTGGAATGGCCGCTTGGACACACGCTATCTATGATCTAATGGTTATTGCCTACTAAAAAATTACGTAAGATAATCTACATTCAACCCATCAATTAAATTCTGAAATCTGGAAGTGGTTTTATCTCGTATTAAGCTATGACTATAAGGTTCATTAGTTAAAACGATTAACGATTGAAGATCAGAATTGATATACTAAATTCTTATATTTTGAGTTCCTGAAACATTGGGACTTGTAAAATAATACAAAAGACAACACACTTTTGGTTGTACTCGTTACATTCATAAGATTTGGCAATTAACAGCGTATCCATCGGGATGGCAGAATTAACAAAAGATGAAGTCCAAAAACAGGAAGATTTCGAGGAAGAGATTATTCCGCATTTGGATGCTATGTACAATTTTGCGCTGCGCCTTACCTCCGATCCCAGTGATGCCGAGGACCTGGTACAAGATACAATCGTCAAAGCGTTTCGCTTTTTCAGCAGCTATGAGAAGGGAACCAATGCCAAGGCATGGCTATTTCGGATCCTCAAAAATTCCTATATCAACAACTATCGTAAAAAGTCGAAAAAACCCAATCAAGTTGACTATGATGAGGTTTCGACCTTTTACGAAACCATACGCGCCGAACGTACGGATACCTCTGATCTTGAAGACAAGATGTTCCGTGACCTGATTGATGATGATATCTCCCAGGCGCTGGAAGAACTCCCCGAAGATTTCCGGACGGTTGTGCTGCTCTGCGATATCGAAGATTTCACTTACGAAGAGATCGCCAACATGCTGGATGTACCCATCGGCACCATTCGGTCGCGCCTGCACCGGGGACGAAACTTGCTGAAAGCACAGCTTATGGAATATGCTAAGAAGCGCGGCTATCAGCCCGATTAATAACTTAATAATTGCTTAGCTCGTTGACGCCACCTCTTCTGGCTGCTCCTCATTGCCTGTTTCAGTATCAATTTTAAGTATTACGCGCATTGTCGTTCCCGTTCCCAATTCAGATTCTTTGAGAACCAACTTGCCCTGGTGATACTCTTCGATGATGCGTTGTGTGAGACTCAGGCCTAAGCCCCATCCACGTTTTTTCGTGCTGTAACCGGGCTTAAACACCTCGCTGTGATATTTTTTCTCAATACCCACGCCGGTGTCTTTTACATCAATCACCACTTCATTTTCAACACGGTGTAGCTTTACTGACACTTGGGCTTTGGTCGTCGATGATTTGATGGCATCCATCGCATTTTTGACGATATTTTCCATTGCCCACTGAAATAGATCGGCATTTACTCGAGCCTTTATACCCGCATCCAGTTTTCGCAACACATCCACATCTTTACCCAGCTGCGGCAGGCGCTGCTCCATATAATCCAGTACATCTTCCAAAATAGGCGCCAGTTTCTGAAGCGTCAATTCGGGCTCGGATCCAATTTTATTAAAGCGTTCGGCTACACCACGAAGCCGGGAAATATCATTTTCGAGCTCGTTACATATGCGCTGCGTAAAGTTGTCATCCTTCTCTTCGCGAAGCAGCTCCACCCATCCATATAAACTAGACAAGGGCGTCCCCAATTGATGAGCAGCTTCTTTGGTCATGCCCACCCATAAATTCGATTGCTCGGATTTGGTGATGGTGCGATAGCTTACAAATCCAATCCCCAGTAAAAGAGCCAACAGGCTCAGCTGGATGTAGGGAAAGTACCGGAGATAGCGCACGGTGGGACTTTCACCATAATAGACATATTGTGTCTGCGAATATTCTTCGTTGCCCAGCTTAATTTCAATAGGATCGTGCATCGCTGCATATCGATCGATCAAATCTTGGTTCTGCTTGGCTTCAACATGATTAGCAAAAATTATTTCGCCGCGCTCATCCACAATAATTCGCGGCACCCGGAACCGGCTTTCGCTAAGAAGAATCTCCTGTGTCACAAAAGTTTGGGAAGTACGATCGGCCTCGGCTTTTTCAATAATTTGAACAATGCTATCCGCAACAGCTTCATTTTGATGCAGGTAATCAGAGACTTCCAGCAGATTTCGACTAATCTGCTCTTGGGTGGGATCGCTGGTGTACTCAATCGCCTTGGCCCATAGCTCAACCCCCGACCGCTCCTGAGTAAGAATGCGGTCAATCAAATACTGATTGTAGGCAAAAGAGCCGATACCCAACAGTATAAACAAGCCAATAAGGACAATATTAATCCTATTTGATGTGAGTCGAATTCTCATATAGATATTACCATTGCAGAATTACATCAATGTATAATATATCACCCGATATTGTACAAAATAAAAAAGGCATCACCGAATGGTGATGCCTTTGTACAATTCTTAGCTGATTCTAAGCCGATGCTTTTCGTTTTTCGTAAACAGGTGGCGCTTCATCTTCAATGGTTTCGCGCGTGACCACACATCGCTCTATATTATCCATTGAAGGCAATGTAAACATGATGTCGAGCATCGACGTTTCCATGATGGATCGAAGCCCGCGTGCTCCTGTTTTTCGCTTCAGGGCTTTTTCGACAATCACTTCGAGCGCTTCCTCTTCAAAGATCAGTTCGACGCCTTCCATCTGAAACAGCTTTTTGTACTGCTTTGTAAGCGCATTTTTTGGCTCTACCAAAATTTCAATCATTGCATCTTTATCCAGCTGATGCAATCCTGAAATCACCGGCAGCCGACCAATCAGCTCGGGAATCAATCCATAGCGCTGTAGGTCTTGTGCTTCGACATGCGTAAAAATATCGGGATCATCCTTATCAAAAGTAACCTGCTCTTCGGTATGGAATCCAAGTGAACTTACCGACAGTCGTTTGGCAATAATTTCTTCAAGTCCACTGAATGCCCCGCCGCAAATAAACAGAATATTAGAAGTATCAACCTGGATAAAACTCTGCTCGGGATGTTTACGTCCCCCTTTGGGCGGAATATTGGCGGTCGTCCCTTCCAAAATCTTTAACAATGCCTGCTGTACTCCTTCACCGGAAACATCGCGGGTGATGGAGGGGTTGTCACTCTTTCGTGCAACTTTATCCACCTCGTCAATATACACGATGCCGCGTCTGGCCTGTTCTACATCATAGTCGGCAGACTGCAACAAGCTGGACAAGATACTTTCCACATCTTCTCCAACGTAACCGGCTTCGGTAAGAACGGTAGCATCGGCAATAGTAAAGGGCACGTCAATAATATTCGCCATCGTTTTAGCCAGTAAGGTCTTTCCACAACCTGTGGGACCCAACAAAATAATGTTGCTCTTTTCTACTTCGGTATCCCCGAACTCTTCTTCGAGTTCAGAACTGATGCGTTTGTAATGATTGTAAACAGCAACCGAAAGCGTTTTCTTAGCCTGATGTTGTCCCACGACATACTCATCAAGTCGAGACTTGATTTCGGCCGGCTTGAGCAGCGGTTTATAATTCTTTTCGCGTTCTTCTGACATCGAAGCCAGATCGCTCTTCACAATACCGGAAGCATCTGCCACACACCGGTCACAGATATATACATCGTTAGGACCGGCAACCATGCTGTTTACTTCATGGCTAGAACGTCCGCAGAACGAACAGTGAATTGTTTTGTCGTTATTATTCTCTTGGTCACTCATTATACTGTGACTAGTCTAAATCGTAAATTAACTACTTTTATCCTTCTTGGCATTGCGCATGATGTTGTCAACCAAACCATAGTCTTTTGCTTCTTCAGATGTCAACCACTTATTACGGTCAGAATCTTCCATCACTTGCTCTTGGTCTTTGCCACTGTGCTTGGCCAAAATATCAGCCAATAATTTCTTGATACGCAAAATTTCTTGCGCCTCAATCTCAATATCGCTGGCCTGTCCCTGTACACCGCCGAGCGGCTGATGGATCATCACACGAGCATTGGGCAACAAGTTTCGTTTGCCCGAAGCACCGCCGGCCAACAGCACAGCGCCCATTGATGCCGCCATCCCTACGCAGGTTGTAACAACATCACAACTAACATACTGCATGGTATCGTAAATTGCCAAACCGGCCGAAACAACGCCTCCCGGGCTGTTGATATAGATATTAATATCTTTTTCGGGATCTTCTGCCTGCAAATACAAAATTTGCGCGACCACGGAGCTTGCTACCGCATCATTAATAGGCGTACCCAGAAAAACAATACGATCTTTGAGTAGCCGCGAATAGATATCAAATGCACGCTCACCGCGCTCGGTCTTTTCAACGACCATCGGAACCAAGTTATTATTTTGGATCCGGGAGAACTCTCCATCTTCAATATTTGGCATTTCGTATAATGGTTGCTTGTCCATAAGCTGCTGTAATAATTATCTGAAAGTTAATTCACAAAGTGCGAGCACAAACTAGGCTTTCACTTTTTCGTCGTGCTTTTCCTGATATGTTTCTTTATCAATTTCGTTAATTTCAACCTCAGCTCTCAACTTGTCGAACACTTTTTCCTCGCGGATACTGTTTCGAAGACTTTCGAGCTGCTGCGGATTCTGTGCAAACATATTCCGCATCTGGTCAACACTAATACCATAACGTGCGGCTTCGCCTTCTAAGTGTTCATCGATATCTTCGGGTTTTATTTCGATATCGTCAAATTTTTCTTGCAGCTTCTCATTGAGGAAAAACCACATTCCGTCGCGCACCGCCCGGTCCTGCATATTCTCTTTATATTCTTCCTCATCAAAATCGGGCGGTAGCTCTCCTTGCGACTGCTGTTTAACACGCTCGATATACTGGTTCAGAATTTGACTTTTGAACACTTCGGGGACCTCAAAGTCATGTTGTTCAACAAGCGCATCTATAATATCGTTCTTGAACAGATCATCCGCCGACTGGTCGTAATATTCCTGAATGCGACTTTTAACCAAGCTACGGTATTCATCAACATTTTTTGCCTCTTCATTGCTCTGCTGCTTTGCAAATTCATCAGTCAACTCAGCTTTGTGTGGCTTCTCAACCTTCTTGACGACCAGCTTAAAATTGTGCGTATGATCATCGTGGCCGATCTCCACATCCACTTCGTCGCCTACTTCATGACCAAGCAGATCATCACGAAACTCGTTTGATTCCTCCTTACTGAGATCGATCACTTCTTCGGCTGCATTCTCTTCATCAAGCTCTCCGTCGTCATCTACAGGAGTAGCATCAACCGTTACGCGGTAATCATCTTGAATTTCTTCTTCGACTTCTTCCCAGTTGCCGCCCTGCTGCAGCTGACGATCAATCTCTTCTTCGACTTCTTCATCAGTAACATCATGCACCAGGCGATCTACTGTTATTTCGCTTAAATCAGCCAGCTCAAAATCCGGACGGGCCCCAATCTTGAACTTGGCTTCCAGCTCATCATTTTCCCAGGTGAGCTCCAGCATTTTGCTTTCGCCAATGGGATCATGCTCAGGAACCACTTCATTCTCGAACACTTCCTGCACATAATTGTTGATCTCTTCGGATTCGATCTCATCCCCGAAGCGCTTCTTAATAATTTTGATCGGCACCTTGCCGGGACGAAATCCGGGCATATTAATCTGGCCTTTATATTTTTTATAGGCCTCTTTAAACTTCGGCTCCAAATCTTCGCGTACAGCCGAAATTACAATTTCTTTGTCAACAGAGGTGATATCATTTACAGTTATTTCCACAGAACTACTCCAAAAAAGTATTTAATTAGAACGGTAAGAATGACAGTATTCATATAGTGAATATGTGTACGAGAGGGGGGACTCGAACCCCCACGTCTTAAAGACACTAGATCCTAAATCTAGCGCGTCTACCAATTCCGCCACTCTCGCAGATAATACAATCCTGCACCTAGCATAAGGCACAGGATTTTAAGAGCCCCGAAAACTACGGTTTTTTTCGTCTGATTTCAACTCCAGCCATTCATTTCCTGCTGCAAAAAAGGCTGTGAGTCATTTCAGCTTTTTTTGTAGTTTTAATATCCATTGAAAATTGAATTCTCACATTCACGGCCGCCACCCATGTTTTACAATCTCCGCCTTGTATATATCACCACCAAAGACAAACAAGAAGCAAAATCAATCGGCAAAACACTGGTCAAAGAAAAGCTTGCCGCTTGCGTAAATATCGTTGAGGGCATGGAATCGATCTATCGCTGGGAGGGCGAAATTGTCGAAGATACCGAAACCATCCTTATTGCCAAAACACCTTACCACAATGTGAGAGAGCTTACCGAACGCGTTGAGGAGCTCCACAGCTACGACTGTCCCTGCATAATATCATTGCAGCTTACCGAGCAGGAAGGTAATGAAGAATACCAGCAGTGGCTGATTAAGAACTCAAAGCAACAAAAAATTGACTACGACATCGAGGATATCTGAGGCACTGCAAAAGAATCCAAAAGCTTATGCCCTGCTCCTTTTGACCGTATTCCTCACTTGTGCAATCCACATTCTGTTTTAGAACCATCAGCCCAGCGGCCATTGCGCCCCAAACCGGCAACGGTGCAGTGGGTGCATCCCACGGAGTGATATCCCTGTTCTTTGAGCGGATGCTCCGGCAGCCCGTGCCATTCGATATACTCTTCTACCAGCGAGGTATTCCAGTCGATAAGCGGATGAAATTTGATGATCTCTTCCTCTTCATCCACAATTTCAAGGTCGCTGCGATGTCGATTTTGAAAACCAATCAATCCCGACATCCATACGCTATACTTCGACTTAACACGCTCCAGCGGTTCTACCTTGTTGATATGGCAGCACTTATCCGGATCTTGACTCCACAATTGCTTTTTCTCGGTCATCGAATGGTCAGCGGGATCCGGTCGCAGATCAATGACATTCAAATCAAGCAGCCGTCCCAGTCGTTCTTTATAGGCCAGCGTTTCGTCGAAATGATATCCCGTATCAATAAAGTAAATCGGACAGTTGGGCCTGATGCGACTGACAATATGTAGCAACACCACCGAGGTCGTCCCAAATGAGGATGTTACCAATACATCTCCAAACGAGTTGAATACCTGTGCCACGCGCGCATCGACAATCTTTGCCGACAGCGATTTATTTATCTTTTCTTTATTGACGAGATACATATAGATTCGATTTGTTGAATATGTTTCGCCGTAAATGCAACCAAAACATAACCTAACAGTGAGCGTCCTAAAAGTCGAACAAAAAAATCATATTTGTCGGGCCGCCGTAAATCGTCCCTCATCGCACAATGCCATCAATTTCGCAGTCATGGAAGCCCTCGAAAATTTGCTGGATGATCTGGAAACCGACTCCGACATCCGCTGCCTGATCTTAACCGGTGCGGGCAATAACTCATTTATCTCCGGCGGCGACCTGCAAGAATTCCATACCATCAAAACCGCCGAAGAAGCCAAACCCATGGCCAAACGGATGCTCTCCATCCTCACACGCATCGAAAAGCTGCCCTGCTGGACCATCGCCTCCATCAATGCACCGGCCTACGGCGGGGGATGTGAAATTATGCTCGCTTTCGACTTTCGAATTGCATCCCCGGACGCAACCTTCGGCTTTACGCAGGGGAAGTTTTATCTGCCTCCCGGCTGGGGCGGCCTCACACGGCTCGTGGAATCAGTAGGACGCTCAACCGCGCTGCGGTGGCTGGCCGAAGCCAAAGTCGTGGATGCCCAAACCGCATTGGATCACAAGCTTATCAATCGTATTTCCTCAGCAGGAAGTCTCAAAAAGGAAACGATGGATTGGGCGCAACAGCTGATTAACAACGACCGCCGTTTCATCAGTAATCTAAAAAGGGGTGCTATGAAAATTACCAAAGCCAGGTGGAAAGCAATTAATGCAGAGCTGGATTCTTTTGCCAAATTCTGGGAAAGTGACTTACACGAAAAGCGAGTTGAACAATTTTTGAATCGCAATGCCAAATCGCCTGAAGATGAATCATCAGGCTAGTTCTAATAAAAAAGCTCGCTTAAGCGAGCTTCACTTAGCAAATACTTAGCCCACTGATTCATCTGTGGACTATTAGAAATCGTGAAATTATTTAGGATGCTGTATTTCATCAACCTCACTCCTTCACCTTCTTCCGAAGATACATCTTTGTCTCATAACGTTTTTGGTCGCGCAGGAGCTCTACGCGCATCGAGTCGCCCTCTTCATATTCGCGGAACAGCGCCTGTCCGTGCATCTTACTCTGCACGCGCTCGTTGCCAATTTTGAGGATAATATCGCCCGGCACAATTCCGGCCTCAAAAGCGGGTCCGTCGCGATTTACACTGTTCACGAGCAGTCCCATCCGCGCCGGCAGTCCATATTTTGCCGCCAACTGATAGGTCATCTCCATGGTATTAAATCCGGGATCATATGAGAGATGAACTTCTCCATCAGCGGCAAGCTGTTTAATAATCTTTTGCACGCGGTTACTGGGGATGGCAAATCCCAACCCTACATTGCCAGCACTGGTTCCGCCGGTAAAAATAAAGGTGTTCACACCAATAACTTTGCCCTGGCTGTCAACCAGCGGACCGCCCGAATTGCCCCGATTGATGGCGGCATCGGTCTGTATCATGTCGATATACACCCGCGGCTCGTTGGGATTCGGCCGAAAGTCGCGATGCAGAGCACTTACCACACCCACCGTCACCGACGGTTGAGCAGCTTCGAACAATCCAAAGGGATTACCCACGGCCAGCGACCATTCGCCCACCACTACACTGTCGGAGTTGCCAAATTCGGCAACCGGAAATTCGCGGTCGCCCTGAATTTGTAGCAGGGTAAGATCGGCCAGCTCATCAGAGCCCAACACCGTTGCCTCATACTGCGAGCCGTCCGTCATTGACACCACTACTTTCTTCGCATTTTTATTGGCAACATGCTGGTTCGTCACGATCATCCCATCTTTACTGATGATAAATCCCGAACCCATACTACTCACTTCGCGCTCGATGGGCACCGAAAAAAAGCGATTATAATATTCATCAAAAGCTATTCGGCGTCCACCCGACACCATTTCGGTAACGGTAATACTCACCACGGCAGGGCTCACTTTTTGCACGGCTCGGGTGATGGCTGTTTGCCTACTGTTATTGATTTGGGCATTTGCTGCAGATGGAGATACCTGCTTGGGCTCTGTTTGCTGCACCTCAGCACTGCGCTGTGTCTGTTTGGCTGAATCCGTTACCACATGCGAAGGTTGCGCGCCTGAAGCCTCGGCAATACTCGAAGATTGGGGCTTGGAGGTTTCGAGTTGTTCATCCACACAACCCAAAAATAGAGATAGAGATAGTACAATTATGAATGTACCAATTGCGCGCTTGATCATCCTACAAACAGGTTTTGGTTACGACTTGTCGATACTTACAAGCTGGTCGGAACCAATAGCCACAACCTCTTCGATTGCTTCTTCAAGCGGTCCGGGATGCCACGCTCCGGATGCTTTTTTGTGTCCGCCACCGCCGATTTTGCGAGCCCATTTGTTCACATCCACATCATTACTTTTGGATCGCAGGCTCATTTTTACGCCGTCACCAAGTGCCTTAAATAAGATGGCCGCTTTGATGCCGGTTACACTCAACGGATAGGCCACAAAGCCTTCGCAATCGTCATTGGTGGTATTGGTTTCTTCCAGCATTTCTTCAGTAACGTACATCACCGCAATCTGATTGTCCTCGTAAAGCTCGATAGTGCCCATCGCCCTGCTAAGCAGATGAAGCTGGTTCAAACTTTTATTCGAGAACACCTGTTCAGCCACCTCGTTGGGACGAAATTCGCCAAGCCGAAGCAGCTCCGAAGCAATATTCATTGTTTCCGGCGTTACGCTGTCGTACTGTAGTGATCCCGTATCCGTTAGAATGCCGGTGTACAGCGCTTTTGCTGTTTTTTCATCAATCTGGGAGACATCGTTCTGCAAAAAGAGATGAAAAATAAGCTCGCAGGTTGAAGACGCTTCTTCGACCGAAATGCTAAGATCAAACCCATCGTGCGGATCGGGGTGATGATCCACCATATAGGTAGGCTTGGGATAATCCTGCATGTAATCAGAATAACTGCCAAACCGCTTGGGCGAATTGCCATCCAGTAACACAAAGGCATCGCACTTGTTCAGGGTTTTTTCATCCGGTTTCTGGATTGGGAAATAGTCAGCCAGCCATTTCAAGTTCAACGGCACATCATCATCATTGAAGGCATAAGCGTTTATATCATTACTTTGCAGCCATAAGCAGGTAGCCACTTGCGCGCCAATACAATCACCGTCGGGACGAATGTGAGAAAAGACACCCACGGTGTCGTATTCCTTCAATTTTTGAATGAGTTCTTCAAACATAATAAACGGGTAAACCGCGAAAAATAAGCTTAATAAAATGGGATATAGCTACGAAGAAAGCAATATTTTTTTCGGGGTAAAATGTTAGTGCAAATTCCCGTATCATAAAAGCGAATATCACCTTTAGAATAGCTATAACACCATTATTGATGAAAGAAATTCTCATTCTTTGCAATGGACAACCACCCGCGGAGAGACTATTCCGCGAATGTCGCGCAAAAGCTGATTACTTTATTGCGGCCGATGGCGGGGGGAATATTGCACGTAATTTTGACGCACTACCGGATGTTGTTATTGGTGATCTGGACAGCTATAAGACTTCGGGCGATGAATCATTCGAGATTGTCTTTCAAGGTGATCAAGAAACGAATGATCTTGAAAAAGCGCTGGATTATGCTCAAAAAAAGGGCGGCACGCATATCTGTGTGCTCGGTGCCACAGGTCTTCGGCTCGATCAGACGTTAAAAAACCTATCGGTGCTCAAGCAATTTCATCCCCATTTCGAGTCCATCGTAT
This sequence comes from uncultured Balneolaceae bacterium, assembly GCA_964490705.1. Lineage (GTDB taxonomy): Bacteria > Bacteroidota > Rhodothermia > Balneolales > Balneolaceae > Fodinibius. Next base: position 165,036 of record CAZBCG010000005.1, read on the forward strand.
TTAAAGATGATTTTGGTGAAATTCGGCTGATTACATCCCCTTTCGAGGAATCTTTTCCCGTCGGTACTACGGTGTCTCTCTTCCCCCTGTCGGGATCGGTTTCGGGGATCAGTACCAAAGGACTCAAATTTCCCCTTCAAGATGAAAAGCTGGAAAATGGCGTTCGCGACGGTTCCTCAAATAAAGTGATCGAAAATCCTGTTAAAGTCACATACAAATCCGGCGACCTTTTGCTCTTTGTTGCTGATTAAACTCCCCTCCATTACCTTTCGATCCATTTGACACAACATACTGTTAATAATTTAATCCGATATCATTGACTGAATTAGCATTTACGTTTCTCGACTGGGGCATCATTTTCTGCTACTCCGGATTTTTGGTCTATCTCACCTGGCAGCGCGATTGGCAAACCGACGATGAAGAATCGTTTTTGCTGTCGGGACGAAAAATGAGCCTGCCCGCCTTTGTGGCAACGCTCGTTTCTACATGGTACGGTGGCATTCTCGGTGTCGGTGAATTCAGCTATCAAAACGGACTCTCCACTTGGCTGATTCTCGGTATCCCCTTTTATGTCTTTTCCGCCCTTTTTGCATGGCTGCTGGCTGGTAAAATCCGGATGAATAAAGCCCTGTCGCTGCCCGAGGCCGTAGGCAATTTCTATAATGATAAAGCAGGAAAATTCTCGGCCATTCCCATCTTCATCCTCGTAAGTCCCGCGCCATATATTCTTATGCTGGGACTCATTTTTCAATACCTCACCGGCGGTGCGGGCCACTTTTTGTGGTATGCCAGTGCTGTGGCACTATTTTCCGTTGCCTATGTTACTCTTGGCGGATTTAATGCCGTAGTCCATACCGATATGCTGCAAATTGCGCTCATGTTCTGCGGCTTCATCTGCCTGATTATTTTTGCCGGTATGGAGTTTGGCGGCCTGGGACAACTCTGGAATTCCGTACCCGCTGACTTCCGTGATATTACCGGCGGCAACGACATCCAATACATTCTAGTTTGGTTTTTTATTGCCCTGTGGACCTTCGTCGATCCCAGCTTTCACCAGCGGGCGGCGGCGGCGAAATCCCCAGAAACAGCCCAAAGAGGCATTTTGATCTCTATCATGCTGTGGTCGGTGTTCGATTTCCTAACTATTTTCAGCGGCATGTATGGCTTCGCAATCCTGGGCGGCAATCTGGCCGAACCAATCATGGTGTATCCCTACCTGGCCAACGAAATTCTGCCGATCGGCCTCAAGGGATTATTCTTCGTTGCCCTGCTGGCTACCATCATGTCCACGCTCGACAGCTACCTGTTTTTATCAGGGCAAACACTCGGGCGCGATCTGCTCGTCAAGATCTTCCCCGATACCAAAAATAATACGCTCACACGCATCAGTACGCTGGTTGCTGCACTCATTGGCATCCTGCTTATTATCATCTATCCCAGCGTTATTGACTTGTGGTATGTCATCGGCTCGGTGATGATTCCGGGACTGCTGATTCCCGTGCTGGGAGTATATCTGAAATTGTTTTCGCTACGAAAGCAGTGGGTACTGCCCACCATGATCGGCAGCATCGGCGTCTCGTTGCTTTGGCTGATTCTTGGCACGGTAAGCGGTGCTTCCGGCTATACTTATTTAGGCATTGAGCCTTTCTATCCGGGAGTGGCCGTAAGTATTCTTTTTTGGATAATCGGACGAGCCGAAAATGGCGAACTGCTCGAAGAAACAGAATTCATCAAAGACTCTGATTTTGAATAAACGAGAACAGTTACTTCAAATTCCCGATTCAAAAACCATGTCATCCTGAACTTGCCGTGCCCCCTCCATTCGGGGTTTCAGGATCTCTTCAAATTAAAAAGTAAGAGAAATCAGCTAACCTAATACCTTCTACGTGTTATCACGTACTCTTTAAGATATGCCCAAGGTTCAGCTTGTGGATGGGAATGAGATACTTCATCGCCATGGCATCTTTCTCGATGTTAAGGACGCCGGTGCGACGGAAATCGACAATGCAATACCCTTCCATGGATCGCACCACTTCTCCGATGCCGTAAAATTCGGGGCACGGACCGTAATACACTAGATCTCCCAGCTGGATATTGTTATCCGCCCTGCGGTTATACGGATAAATAACCGGCAGCCGATCGAGCCGATATGAAAGTCGTTTCTTTGTTGCCATGATTGTAGAATATACGGGATTACGATGCTCTTTTTCTAATGACAAATTTTCGGGATTTCCTGTCAGGTACTTCGATCAAAATCCAGATCGCTTCCGGCGGAATCAATGATTCAATTTTCTCCGGCCATTCGATCACCGAAATCCCATCCCTATAAAAATACTCCTCAGCCCCAATTTCGAGTGCCTCCCGTGGCGATTCCATGCGATAGCAATCAAAATGATAGAGCGGCGTTGCGCCCGAATATTCGTTTATAAGTGTAAAGGTAGGAGAACTCACGTTATCGGGATCGATGCCCAAGGCTTTGGCCATCCCTTTTACAAAGTGCGTTTTTCCGGCACCGAGCTCTCCCTGCAAACACACTACGGTTCCCGGCTGTACGTCGGCGGCAAACTTTTCTCCCAGCACTATGGTTTGTTCGGGAGATTCGCTGGTAAACTGGTTCTCCATGTTGTTTTGCTATTCGATGTAAAGAAGTGAAGATAACAGGTGGATCACGAGAATGCTACTATAACATTGACTTGGGACGCAGGGTGGCAATAGGCAAAATCATCTCTTCCATACTTGCCCCGCCGTGCAAAAAGGTATCGCGATACCGATTTTGATATTGATGATAATTTGTAGGATAGACGAAATAGTAATCCTCTTTGGCGATAATGTAATTGTTGGAATGGCCGGGTGTGGGCAACCGATAATCTTTGGGATTCTCGATAATCATCGTGGCATCTTCCTCGGCCGAAAGATTGCGCCCGTATTTGTATCGCAGGCTGGTAGAGGTGTTACGGTCGCCCAACACCTTGGTATCACGCAGTGCACGAACAGCACCGTGGTCGCTGGTTACCACGATAACCACTTCTTCATCGGCCAGAATGTTAAAGATCTCAAAAAGCGTAGAGTGCTGGAACCACGTTTTGGTCAGCGATCGAAAAGCAGGCACATCCGGCGCAATTTCTTTGAGCACATCAGAATCGGACCGCGAATGCACGAGTGTATCCACAAAGTTATAGACAAAGGTGCTCAGCGGAACCTGCAGGTAATTGTGAATATTATCCGTAATGGAACGACCCTCTTCGGTGTTGAGCACTTTCTCATACTTCACGTTTTTGTCGATCCCTTTCCGTGCAAACTGCTTCATCAACAGCTCTTGCTCATACTGGTTCAGGGAACTCTCGTCCTCTCCCTGGTGCCACAAATCGGGATAGGAATCTTCAATTTCCAGCGGAAATAAACCGGAAAAAATCGCATTACGTGAATAAGGCGTGGCCGTCGGCAGAATGGAGTAGTAAAAATCAGTATCGATGCTGTAATCGTCATTGAGCAGCTCTTCAAACATCAGCCACTGGTCGTACCGCATGCAGTCGATGACCAGAAATAACGTCGTTTGTCCATTTTCGACATGCGGCAACACATATTCATCTACCAAGTCAGTCGATAGCGCCGGGCGTTCGGGCGTCGTTTTATCCAACCACGACAAGTAATTATCCCTGATAAAACGACCGAACATCTTGTTCGCCTCCTGGTACTGATCGCCCAACACCTGCCGCAGCGATTCTTCACCAGATTCCAGATCAATATCCCAGCGCGTTAGCTGTTGGTAAATTCGGATCCACTCCTCCCAGCTGGCCTCTTCGTGGATGCGTTCGGAAAGCTTGTTGAAGTTACGCAGATACGACTGCGCAAATTTTTCGTTACGGATGCGTCTTTGTTCAAGAATCCGTTTGACAGTAAGCAAAATCTGGTTGGGGTTGACCGGCTTAATCAGATAATCCGAAATTTTACCGCCGATCGCCTCCTCCATGATCGACTCTTCCTCGCTTTTCGTGATCATCACCACGGGCAAGGCCGGCTGCAGCGTTTTAATTCTGTTGAGCGTGGCAAGTCCGTCCATGCCCGGCATCTGCTCATCCAGGAAAATGATATCAAACGGCTGCTCCTGGATCAGCGTAATCGCATCATCCCCATTAGTCACCGGGGTGACTTCGAAGTCTTTATTTTCCAGAAAAATGATGTGGGGCTTCAACTGACCAATCTCATCATCCGCCCATAAAATGCGTGTAGCCATCGGGATCCGTGAAGTTTATTTGGGATCCTTAAGTTTGACAAATGGTTTCAAATTATCCAGTCTCTTTTGGGCTATTCCCTTTATTTTTTTGAGTTCCTCAATCGTCTCAAATTCACCGTGCTCGTTCCGGTAATCAATGATGCGCTTAGCATAGGCAGAACCTATTCCGGGCAGCGATTCCAGCGCCGATTTATCGGCAGTATTGATGTTAATACGTTCTTTAGAAGCTTGTTGAGACTTCTTTTGGAGCTGCTTAGAATCCGTAGAGTCATCAGTAACCGTATCAGAAATCGCGGCGGCAACCGTTTTCTTTGCGGATGGATAATACTGTGTCATCAACTCTTGCTCCTCCGCCTTGAGCATAGCCGTGCGTTTCTCAAACTGCTGCTCAAGTTCGTGGTATTGATCATCCTCAAATGGAACCGACTGCGACAATCCCAGATTAAACACCGTCAACGTCACGAGCAAAATAACCAATCCCGAGATTGTTTTACGTTCCGCCGGCGTAATTTTAAGCTTTTCCAGCCAGAAAAAGATTCGTCGTTTCATTGCACTCTTCCTCAATTAATATCTTACTGAGATCCTGAAATAAGTTCAGGAGGACATGAAAACTTAATTTGCAAGACGTATTTTGTTGTAATGCCTCACAAGTAAGACCACTTAGAAGGCCAATCCTTACAATATTATTCTTGTTTGATGGTCAAAATAATTCGATGTTTGGCTCAGATATGGAATCCACAAACATTTACCACTACCGAAAACTTTCGATCTCCTACAACCTTGTGGGGATGGAAAACGAGCGACCATTGCTGATTCTCCACGGCTGGGGCAGCAACAAACAAGTGATGATGCCGCTGGCAAAACAGCTGGCTGATATTCGGGATTGCTATGTGCTCGACCTGCCCGGCTTTGGCAACTCTTCAGTTCCTCACCAACCCTGGAAGGTAGATGACTATGCGGATCTCATTGAACAGTTCATTGAGGATCAGGAACTTGAACAAACCGATCTGCTGGTGCACTCATTCGGCGGACGCATTGCGCTGAAGCTGTGTGCGCGTCCTAATGCGAAAGAATTGATCGGCAAAGTATTAATCACCGGCGGTGCGGGGATGAAACCCAAACGCAGTTTCAGCTACTACCTGAAGAAATATACCGCCAAACTACTGAAGGCTCCATTTTTCATCCTGCCCAAAAACCTGCGCCAAAAAGCCCTGAACTGGCTTCGGCAAACGGCACTCTGGCAATCGCTCGGCTCCAGCGACTACAGCAAACTCAGTGGCGTGATGCGCGAAACGTTTGTCCAAACAGTCACCGAATACCTAGAACCAACATTGCCAAAAATTCCGCACGAAGTGCTATTGCTGTGGGGACGAAATGACGATGCGGCTCCGCTCTACCAAGCCGAGCGGATGGAAAAGGGAATTGAAGATGCCGCGCTGGTGGTCGTCGATCACGCCGGGCATTACGCCTTCCTAGATCGACCGGCTCATTTTGCATCTGTGGCCAAAGCCTTTTTTAAGGGATAAAACCGCTTCGCGATATTATTGGCCACCTTCGCAGATAATATTTTAATCAGTGGCGGAGGCTTAGGAAAATCATTATGAATCCTGTCAGAGTTTTTTATCAGTATTCTTCATCTATCCCAATCCTGTGTGTAATCACCAATTCTCCGCCCAGGTAATTACCGATCACCATTGTTATTACAGCTGTTCCCATAATGCTCACTTCCAGCAGATTTGGAGATCCCAAATCAGGATAGGCCTGAAACTTTAGACCGGCAATAACTCCGAATATTATAAAAACAGCAAATTGGATACTTGCATGCCAGCTGGCCAGCCGAAACTGCCGTGGCTGCTGGGATAGTTTTATATAATCTATCAGGCCAAAAACAATAGCCGCAAGTCCGCCGGCCAAGCCCAGGATAATAGCATACAGCGAAGCCGAAAAAAGCTGTGGTTCATTTAGCAGTATGCCGCCCGTATCAAATAAAAATCCGGCCGAAAAAAGTGCTGTGGGAAAATGGACAAGCATTGGATGGATAGGATGTCCAAACAACCTGCCTTTTATAATTTGTTTCCACATTTAGTTCACTTGTCTCACCAACTATTATACACCAAAAACTGCAATCAACAGTAGTACAAAACCCGTGACGGCGATCAATCCGTGTATCACAGCCAGCCATTTCGGAATCGTTTTTTCTGATATCTCTCGTCCAAACATCACAAAACCACCCAATGCAGCCACTATAAATACAAGGATGCTCGTCATCAGCCACGTGCTGCCCCCCTGATTTATGTAAGCTATAATCAACAACACCAGGGCAACAGCAGCAGCTATACCGTGACTGTAAATTACGGTTTTGGGCCTTTCTTCGTCTTTGAATACTTTGGTAATTAAGATAGCTCCGAGTACAGCTGCCAGTGCAAACAGAATGATAGTTGTAATAAACATATTCCTCCGGATTTAATTAGTTCTGATTATATTATTTGATCGGAATAAGTCGAAAAGGTTACAAAGAAATTTTTCACCTTATGGAAAATGCGGATGCAAAAGATCTGCTTGAACTCCACTATCGCGATGAAAGCGATCTCGACTCCTTCTCTGACGAATTTATCGTATCAAAGATCAAAGAAGGAGAGGTTGAACTATTCGAGGTGATCGTCCGGCGATACAACCAACAGCTTTTCCGGATAGTCCGCGGATACCTGACATCCAGGCAGGATGCCGAGGATGCCATGCAGTCGGCCTATTTGAAGGCTTTCGAAAATCTGACACAATTTCGAGGAGAAGCTAAATTCTCTACCTGGCTTACCCGCATCGCTATAAATGAAGCGTTAAAAATATTGAAGAACCAAAAAAATACTGTGGATTTTTCTGTAACGGATCACCAAAATAACGATCAAACAGATAACGGTGAGGAAATGTCTTCTCCTGAAGCAAACGTGATAGAAAAAGATATGAACAAGCATCTCGAAAAAGCCATTGATAAATTGTCGCCCAAATACCGGAGCGTATTGATAATGCGGGAAATTGAACAGCTGAGTACGAGCGAAACGGCTAAAGTTCTGGACATATCAAGATCAAACGTAAAAGTACGTTTGCATCGGGCTAAAAAAATGCTTCAGGAGGAATTGGCGGAAATGCTTGACAAAATAGATCTCCTCTCTTTTAAAGGAGAAGACTGCAACCATATTACCCGACAAGTAATGGAGATTATACATCACAGAAAGAGTAAGAATCAATAAATTTGGCAGATTCCCTTTCTAAAGCATGTCATGCTGAACCATGTCCTGAACTAGATTCAGGATAACACAGTTTGCTCATCTCTCCTGATATCAGTGTTTAAGACCCGAACTCCTACTAACGCTATTCTTTTTCTTCTTCCAGCTGACGTTCTTTAAAGTCCTCATCAAAATAATTATACCATTTGCGGAACGGGCGAAACGCATTTTCGGGATCAAAGGGACGCTTGTAATCGCTCTGGCGACATTCTTCGCTGCAGCAGCCGTCCATCATTTTAGCGCCTTCTTCTGAGCACACAAACAATTTGTTGCATTCCATATTCGCGCAGTTGATATAGGTGTCGGCCGGTTTGCCGGTAATTTCGCAGCGGGCAATGGGCTCCATATCATCCTCATTGACGGGTACCACCAAGCGATCATCAAATACAAAGCACTTGCCCTTGTAGTGTTTGCCGCCTTCTTCATTGGCATACCGTAAAATACCACCGTGCAGCTGATTGACATCGTGCCAGCCCTTCTCTTTCATCAGCACTGAAAACTTCTCGCAGCGGATGCCGCCGGTGCAGTACATCAGTACTTTCTTATCCTTGTCCACCTCTTTCTCGAACTCTTCGAGCCATTCCGGAAAGTTGTAGAAGTTCTCCACATCCGGGGTCACCGCTCCTTCGAAATGACCAATTTTTGATTCGTAGTCATTACGCACGTCAATCAGTACGTAATCATCTTCATTTTCGAGCACCTCTTTCCATTCATGCGGCTCAAGATACTTTCCGCCATCTTGGGGATCTATATCCTCTTCGTGGATAGCCACCAGCTCGTCGCGCGTCTTGCATTTGAGTTTAGCAAAAGGGACATAATCGCTGGTATCTGTCTTAAAATCGATACCGTCAAAACCGGGGATACTCGTCAGGTGCTCTTTGTATTTTGCCACCTGTTCCGGCGTACCGCCCAGCGTACCGTTGATGCCTTCTTCACCGATATAAATTCGTCCCTTTACACCAAGTTCTTTGCAGAATTCCTTGTGATCAGCGCAGAACGTTTCGGGATCTTCAATGGGATTAAACTTGTAGTAAAGAATTACTTCGTACATAATCTATTCTGTTTATTTCCACCACTAAAACACAAAAGCACAAATTATGTATAAGGTGCAGATTTTAGTTCTTTTGTGCCCTTTGTGTTTTTATGGTTAACGTTTGCAGATCCCAAAAATAAGGGTAATTTTGCAAGAAATGAACTGTCTTTGCATCTAATTTTGGTATTGTCGATGAATTCCCCATTTCGATTTCTGGCATTACTGGCTGTCTTTTATCTGCTTCTCGGTTGGGCAGCTCACGCTCAAGAGCGGCCTTCCCAAAAGCATGACCATACTGCTTTTAGCAAGATTGAACACGCTTTTTTACAGGGCAATCTTACGCTCGATCAAAAAGTGCTGTACAAATTTTACGTAATGTACAAGGGTGATAAACTGCCGCCTAAATTCCAGACCAAAGGCGATCAGGCAGTAAAATGTGGAACTCCTGCCATCTCCGATTATCAGAATAACAAATCACAGCTTTCGTCTGCAACTATCCAGGAAGTTGAGTCGATGATGAACAATAAATCGATTCAGGCCTCCGAGACATACACCTCAGCCTCGGGAAATTTTTCTATCCATTACGAGACAACCGGCAACCATGCAGTCCCAAATGAAGATGCCAACAGCAACGGAACTCCGGACTATGTGGAAGAAGTGGCAGCAGCTGCCGACTCTTCTTATCGACACGAAGTACAAACGCTTGGCTATACCGATCCTGTTTTAACAGGACAAACGTATGATATTTACCTGATCAATACTATTGATGTCTATGACGCCCCGTATTACGGTGTTACAAACATCAGTAGCGGTACAACCTATATCGAAATAGAAAATGACTTTGGAGAGAATTTCCCACCAAATGATGATCCCGAAGGATCACAAATTGGTGCTGTTAAAGTAACGGTGGCGCATGAATTAAAGCATGCCGTGCAATATGAGGCTAATGGATGGAATGGCGAAACCGGACTATGGCTCGAAATGGATGCCACTCTGATGGAAGAGGTTGTCTATGACAACGTGAATGATTATCACACTTATCTGGAATCGGCATTGTCGATATTCAGTGATCCCACGCAAAGTTTTTATCCATCGACGGGTGACTCGTATTTTATCGTAAGCTGGGCCCTGTTTTTTGAGGAAAAATACGGTTCTCAGTTTTGGGTTGAGGTATGGGAGATCATAAAAGACAATCCCAACATCACCATGGTAGATGCGTTGACCCAGCAGCTGGGAGGCACACATGCCTTTAATGAAGCCTATATCGAATCACAACTCTGGCACTACGCCTCGGGTCCCGGCAACGCATCCGACAATTTTGGGTTTGTCGAAAGCGACGTCTATCCCGAACCTCCCATTTTTACGGTCGAATCGCTGTACAACAGAAATTTCAAGATTCCGCGTGCAGAGTCACAGCTGTCCCCGATAAACTTCTCAGCGAAATATTATAATGTCCCCATCCCCGACGATGCGGAAGGAAATATGCGGGTGGAAGTTGCCTCACAGGAATCAAAACTGGGCGTCGGACTTATAGCCTACTATCAAGACGGAAGAGTAGAGGCTTCGATGATTCCCCTTGCACCCAATGAGTCGTCGTTCAAGATGCCCAACCTCGACTGGGAAAACATGGAAAGACTTGGCCTCATAACTACCAATTCGTCCACATCATCGTCAAGCGGAGGCAACAAAATGTTTGTGGATGTCGGAAGTACTGATATGAATAATTCGCTGAGCCAAAACTATCCCAATCCCTTTAATCCCACTACCCGCATTCGGTTTACTCTTGAGCAAACCAGTGATGTACAGCTCCGAGTTTATGATTCCAGCGGACGCTTGGTTCGCACCCTTATTGACGAGGAACTCTCACCGGGACTATATGAGCCTTCGTTTAATGGCAGCGAATTAGCTTCAGGCGTTTATTTCTACCAGCTGATCACCAACCAGCAAAATATTGTGAAAAAGATGACGCTGATTAAGTAAGAAGCAAGAAGTAAGAAATACGCTCATCCCTTCTTGCTTCTTACTTTTGCCTTATTCTAACTCTTTTGCCGGCAGAATTTTCCCGGTCACTTCCCCAAAGCCAATACGATAATCATCGGTATCGGCATAGCCGGTCATCGTCACTTTATCACCGTCTTCGAGGAACGTTCGTTCTTCACCGTTCGGCAGCTGAATGGGATCGGTGCCTTTCCAGCTGAGCTCCAGCATACTGCCATACGAGCTTTTTTCTTTACCGCTGATGGTGCCTGATGCATACAGGTCACCGGGACGAATATTACAGCCGGTAATACTCTGGTGCGCCAGCTGCTGGGCGATATTCCAGTACAGGTTTTTGGCATTGGATGCACAAACTTTATGCGGCTCATCCATATTTTTTCCCTGCAAAAACACATCCAAATTGATGTCGAACGTCCAATTTCCTTCGGATTGCAGATACGGCAACGGCTCGGGATCTTGCTCTGGTCCTTCTATCCGAAACGGCTCAAGGGCATCCAGCGTCACAATCCACGGGGATACCGAGGTCGCCCAGTTTTTCGCCAGAAACGGTCCAAGCGGCTGATATTCCCACTTCTGGATGTCGCGAGCACTCCAGTCATTAACGAGCATCAATCCAAAGATATGCTCATCGGCTTTGTTTACGGGAATAGGATTACCCAGCTCGTTGCCCGGCCCCGTCAAAAAGCCCATCTCGAGCTCAAAATCACAGAGTTTACACGCGCTAAAAATCGGGGTATCGTCACTGTCGGGCGGCAAAATTTGTCCCTGTGGACGATGCAGATCCGTGCCGCTGATCACTACCGAGCTGGCTCGTCCGTGATAACCCACCGGCAAATGTTTCCAGTTATCTTTGAGCGCATTTTCGGGATCCCTAAACATACTGCCCACATTGGTGGCATGCTGCTCGGAAGAGTAAAAATCGGTGTAATCTCCAATATCGACGGGGAGCCGCATTTCCACCTCATCCATGGGAACCAGCACCCGTTCTTTCAGCGATTCATTATCGCGGAGCGTACCTTCATCAGCACTCAACATATTGCTGAGATACGTTCGGGCTTCGGTCCATGCTTTGCGCCCCAATCCCATAAATGCATTCAACGTTGGCTCTTGGAAAACCTGCTGGTCACCAAGCTCAGCTCCATCAAACAAACCGGCGTCTTCGAGCGCGGCAAGATTCACCACATAATCACCAATGGCCGAGCAGAGAAAAGCATCGCTGCCATCTTTGGGCTGCGCCAAACCATAGGGCAAGTTCTGAATCGGAAAATGAGAAGCTGATGCTACATCAACAAAAGATTCGATCGTTGGGTCGTTGGTTGGATGCATATTGTGAATTAGGAATTAAGAATTAAAAATTCGTCAATTAGATATTGATCAATAAAAATACTCTTACATAAGACCCAGCTGCTGTAAATCTTCGCGGGGTTCATCAAAGCTGCAGCTGCCAAAGGAGATTAGTGCAACATCGCGCAGTTCAGCAACGTCTTCGGTCGAAATATTTAACTCTTTCCATCGAAACTCCTCTTCCTCAAATACAAAATTTCCGGGATCTTCTTCCTTTAAAATATCGGTCAATTCATCATTGGAAAGGTCGTGGGCGTAGCTCAGCATCGCTCCTCCGAAAACGTTAAAAAATCCGTGCATTTTCGTCTGTACAGAATCGGCATAGTGGCGGATCGGATGGTGCAGTCCTGCTGTGCATTTTACGGCTACATTCTGTTCGCGGGCCGTATTGAGTGCAAAAGCAACCTGCTCAACCGAGGGAACCATATGGGCCTCCACGCCACCGCAACGTAATTTAAAGGCCACCTGTCGGACGTTCTGGGCAGCCAGATCTACATTCACTTGCTGTAACATTTCAATGATCAGTCCAATCTCTTTTTTCCAGTTTTCCTCAAAATAGCCCTCAAAAAAAATTTCATTGGGCATTTCCGAAACATGATCCAGTGCTGAAACGGTCTCGATATAAATTTCTCTCAGCAAATCCGGTTCGTTGGCAAAAACAGCCTCCCGCGGCAGTTTAATTTCCAGAATATCGGTCGTCACACGACTGCCGTGCGTTTCATGAAATTGTTCCAGCGCCGCTACAATCTCTTCCAGGTGATCCCGATAATCGGAGACTGTTTCAGTGCCTTTCCCCAACACTGAAAAATCAAATGGTGCTCCCTCCTGAAATAACGTTTCTCCATACGGCGCTAGCTCATCAAGTCGCCAGGCCGGGATGATAAATCGTGATAACATCCAGGCGTCATCCACTTTGCGATATGTACTGTACTTTTGGATGGAGGTATCGAGCGAAAGATCGGCCGGCGGAAAGAGCCCCGCGTAGTCGATAATGCCCTTCATAAAGGCGTTTAAGCTTGCGTTCATCAGTCCCTGATCAGTTAATATTTTGACTCATTACGACGGCAATAAGTTGTTCCATTTGGTAAAGAAAAGCAATCAATGCAGCGTCACCAAATCCAAAATAATAGCGTCGGCAATTTTAATGCCCTTGTCGGTTAGCCTGATGGAATCACTGATCTCTACCTTCCCTTCTTTTGTTCTGTTATGGAGATACTTTTTTTGCCGATCGTTTAGTTCATACTCATACTTTTTTGCCAGCTCTTGCAGGCCCACGCCCGCCCGGGTTCGGAGCCCCATCATAAGGCGTTCCTCGGCCAGCTGCTTCATCGTGAGCTGTTCTTTTTGCTGCTGATCTTCGTTGCGCAGGTATGCCCGCAAGTTCCGCTCGTTTTCCCATCGCAGCGCTTCATCATCCCACCAAAATGAGTGCGCGCCCGGACCCAGACCGAGATAGTTTTTGTGCTCCCAATAATTACTGTTGTGCACCGCCTCGCGACCCGGCCTGCTGTAATTACTGACCTCGTAGCGCTGAATATCATGATCGCGCAGCCGGCCGTTTATCAGATCAAAATGGTCGGCAACTTTGTCATCTTCGGGAGGCGCGATGCGTCCCAGCTCCACCTGCTTTCCCAGCCGGGTATTGGGCTCAATAGTGAGCGAATAAGCTGAAATATGCGGGGGATCGAATGCCAGCAAGGTATCCAGATCTTCTTCGAGCTGCTGCAGCGATTGATCCGGATTCCCGTAAATCAGATCTACCGTAAAGGAGGTGAAACCGGAGGCGCTCAGCAATTCCAAACATTGCAGGGCTTCGTCACTGGAATGTGCGCGATTCATAAATTCCAGCAGATCGGGCTGAAAAGTCTGCACACCCATGCTTGCTCGATTGATACCCAGGTTTCTGAGATCAGCTAAAAACGCTTCCGACACGTCATCGGGATTCATCTCAAAGGTAACTTCACCGGTATCCAGCGAAAAGGTATTATCTAATGCATCTAAGATTTGTTCGATTTGCTGGGGCTCGAGCAGCGAGGGTGTACCGCCGCCAAAATAGATTGTCTCGACTGGCTCTCTGGCAAATTGGGTATCCGCATAACTTGCTATTTCATCCTGCATACGCTGTACAAAGTGCTCCCGCTCCGAAGTGCGCGTAACAAAATAGAAATCGCAGTACGAGCAGGCTTGTTTGCAAAACGGGATATGGAGGTAAATTCCGGACAAATCTATTGTGTCATGCTGAATTTATTTCAGCATCTATTGAAACGTAAAGTTATAAATCGAGAAGGATGACATTCTTTCTTATTCTTTGACGTCGTAAAATGGGTTGGTCTCGTAGGTATCTTTTTGCATATAAGCGCGGGCATACTTCACGTAATTATCGGCATGTTCTTTGATCGAGGCAATCTCTTCATCCGTTAGCTTTCGGGTCTGCTTTACCGGAGATCCCATATACATATAACCTGATTCCAGTCGCTTGCCGGGCGGCACCAAACTGCCGGCCGCAATGATTACATCGGATTCTATGACAGCCTCGTCGAGCACTGTTGCGTGAATGCCAATAAGTGCTCGGTCGTGAATGGTACAGCCGTGAATCATGGCGTTGTGCCCTATCGTCACTTCGTCGCCAATTTTTGTGGGACCCGTTTGGTTCATCACGTGGATACAGGTATTGTCCTGCACATTGGAGCGCTTTCCAATTTCGATCCAGTTGACATCTCCGCGGATGGTCACATTAAACCAAGCACTGCTTTCGACACCAAACGTAACATCGCCAATGATATCTGCACTCGGTGCTACAAATACCGATTCGGGATAATCAGGTTTTTCATCCAGAAATTCGTAAATCATCTTAAAATTTTTTATCCCTTTGCTTTTTTCTCCAGATGCTGCTGCACAATCTGTTCAAATTGGGAATATGTTCGCGGCAGTGGATCGACCTTTTGGCCATCAATGAAAAATGTAGGCGTTGAATTAACGCCTTTATTTACTCCTTCCTGCTTCTCTTTCATCACCGTTTTCTGGGTTTCCATGGCATTCAGTTCATTGCGAAATTTTTCCATATCGAGCCCTATTTTTTTGGCGTAACTCTCAAAAATAGGAGCCGGATTGCTCGACTGCGACCATCGCTTCTGATTTTGGAAAATCAGGTTATGCATCTCCCGAAACTTACCTTGGTTTTTTGCTGCCTGTGCTGCACGGGCGGCAAGAGCTGCAAACTGGTGATTGTTTAAGGGATAAAACTTAAGATTCAACTCAATTTGATCCCCAAATTTATCTTCCAGCTTTTTGACAATCGGGTGAAAGTACGCACAAGCCGGACATTGATAATCACTGTATTCCGTTATCGTGACGGTTGCTTGTTCTGTAGAATCATCTTGTGCTGTCAGCTGCGATAGGGTGCCCGTTCCAAGAATTATCATTATCGCAATAGCACATATGCTTGGTATCTTTCTCATCAGTTTCTAGCTTAATTAATATGATATTATTTGGTGCCTAAACATTTCTTTCAGGCAAAACATTTTAATTTTCTTGTTGATCGGCCACCTGCTGAATCATATCCAGGCGGACTTGCTTAAACTCATCGCCCTCTTTCCATTTCTGCATGTCGCTGTCGTTGAGGATGCGGTATCCGGCGGTAAAAAACAACCGCACATTTTGCTCCATGCCCGACAGATCCCAGTACTTGTTGATCTCATCGTTTACCGAATGGTAATTGGCATTTTGCAGGCTGTCAACGATTGCCGCATAGCCCTCCGGCTTGTCGATAAATTCATTGCCGGAATTCGGGAAAATCGCCGGAATACCCTTTTTGGCCAGCGGAAAGTGATCCGACCGATAAAAATATCCCCGATCGGGATGGGGATCGGGTTTTACTTTGCGTCCCCGCTGCTCGGCCACATTTTCGATCATGTCACTCACCGTATTTCGTCCATAGCCAATAAACACAATATCTTTGGTTTTGCCATACACATTCATGCCATCCAGGTTAAGGTTGGCCGTGACTTTCCCGGGATGCACGGTAGGATGCTCAGCCCAGTATTTTGATCCCAACAAGCCCACTTCTTCGGCACCAACAAACAGGAACAGGACGCTTCGTTTGAGCTGGGGCTGCAGCCGCTTGTATCCCCGGGCCACATTCAACACAGCACTCACGCCTGCCGCGTTATCCAACGCGCCGTTATTAATGGAATCGCCTTCTACGGGATTGGTAATTCCCAGGTGGTCGTGGTGTGCAGTATATACTAAATATTCATCGTTGAGCTGTTCGTTATTTCCCTCAACAACCCCCAGTACATTTTGGGCCTCCTGCTCACGGTAGCTGGCGGACAGATCCAGATTAAGTCGTAACCCTTCCATCGGCACCGGCTCAAAATCGCGACTTTCGGCGGCTTTGAGCTGCTGCTCCAGATCTAATCCTGCACTTTCGAACAGACTTGCACTGGCCTCTTTGGTGAGCCAGCCGTTAAATTTTGTGGGCGAATCTTTCATGGATTCATTACCGCGCAGATAAAATCGCTCGCGACTCCAGCTGTTGGCCACGACACTCCATCCGTATCCTGCTGAGGGAGTGGTGTGGATAATCAGCACTCCGGCTGCGCCCATTTCTCGAGCTTTTTCATATTTGTAATCGTAGCGACCGTAATACAAGCGGGTATCCCCTTTGAACAGCTCCGGGTTTCCGCTGGGATCGTTATTTTTGACAACCAGTATTTTACCTTCGACGTCCGTCCCTTTGAAATCATCCCAATTTTCTTCGGGTGCCTGAATGCCATAGCCTACATAGACCAGATCGGCCTCATCAACCGAGACATTTTCTTCCAGATTGCTGGGCCACGCCATATAATCCGAATAGTAATCGAAGGCGTGTACCGTACTGCCGTTCTGGGTGATCCGGATCTGTGCATCCTGCTCGGTGGTCTGCCCGATCAGCGGCACATCCTGGGTATAACTGCCATCGGGCATGCCCCCTTTGATGTCATATTCTTTCAGCTTTTCGACCAGGTAATCGACGGTCTTTTCTTCGCCAACGGTACCCGTACTCCGGCCCTGAAATTCATCCGAGGAGAGCACTTCGATGGGCTCCATCAGGCTTTCTTTGGTGATGGACTGGGCAACATCTTCGACGGGAGACTGCATGCATCCCGCAAATAAAATGCCGCAAAAAATGGCAACTGCTACTTTTTTCATGATCTCGAAATCAATTAGTGAATATTTCTTATCCCTCTACACAAGGTGCAAAAGAGAAATCGAAAAGTAACATATTTTTCAATGATTGCTAAGAGATGTTTCCTCATCTTTATTCCATCGGGATTGACCGTAATATCCGAGTAGTAAAAATACGGCTCCAAATCCCATAAACAACAGGATGCGCCAAATGGCCTGCAGCTGTGACAGGTCAACCAGGAAGAGCTTACCCACAACAACAAAAATGGTAGCCATTCCGACCAGCCGCATCGCCTTGCCATATTGGATGAAACCTAAAATAAGCAAAATAATAGCATAAATTCCCCATGAGAGCGTCACCAAGGCCTGCCCGTTTTCCATGATCGACAATTTCTGATACAGCCAGATCAAGAAGACGATATGCGATGTAACCTGATAAATTTGTCGGTGATCTTTA
The DNA here is from genome assembly GCA_964490705.1 of uncultured Balneolaceae bacterium. Taxonomy (GTDB): domain Bacteria; phylum Bacteroidota; class Rhodothermia; order Balneolales; family Balneolaceae; genus Fodinibius. The sequence continues at coordinate 182,549 of CAZBCG010000005.1, forward strand.
CTGGATAGCCAACGCGGAATTAAGAGTCCGCCCGCACCGATCACCAGCAATTGCGACACTGTTTCCATAGTCAGCATAGCCGTCTCAGAAGCATCTGCATAATTCAGGATATGTAACATCCAAAAAATGACAATGCCGAACAAAATATGAGAACTTACACTTACTTTGCTATCTCCGGTTTGGTGAGCGATATACCGCAACGCTACAGTCTCGGCGATCAGCACAATCATCAGGAAGTTACCCTCCAGGATCAAAAACAATCCCAGCGTAAGCATCACCAATCCCATAAATGCATGCGTTGAGGCAATTTTCGGACGATCGTTTTGTTTTAGCGGCCAATAAAATGCGGCGCCCATCGCAGCTAGCACCATAAAGCCTATGCCTCCCTGGTTGAGCGTAAATTCCCACACGCCATGGCTGAGCGTAATCATAAAAAGAGGTACTAAAAATACCATCAAGTGCACGCTGGAACTTGTTTTGTGATTCACCGCCGGATCAATAGAACCATCTGGCAGCAGCATTTTGGGATCGGGCCAGCGCTGTGGGTTGTTCAGCGTCATTATTTCACGCAGTATGGGTAATATCCACGACACAATCAGCCAGATCACAACTCCACTTTGTACCGACCATTCTTCGGTAGCGGTTGCTGCTTCGTACTCAAAATTAAGGCCGGCGACAGCTACGACAAGTACGCCGAATCCACCGAGAGCAATACTCCAGAGCAGCGATTTCCATCCTTTTTTCATATAGATTGCAGCAGTTGCCACGAGAATCAGTGCGATGTATCCCATCAGTGTTACGACACTTCCGTCCCCGGAATACAACATAAAGGGAGTGCCCAGCGCGCCGAGTGTGCCTACAATTGACAGAACGGCTTCATCTTGTTTCAGCGACAATGAAAGAGCCAGCAGTGTGACAACCACCATAAACGACCAAACCAGCATAGAGGGCACAAAATCATACAGCTGAAAGGTGGCAAAGCCGGTGATATAGAAGACCGCGATGCCACCGCCCAGCAAAATCTGTTTGAGTGCTTTGGAATCTTCCGCCATCCGAAAACCACTGCCAAAAAGTACACTCCCGATCGCCAGTCCGATGACACTGCGAATTTGCGGAATCAGCCAACCCTGATCTATCGAATACTTGAACAAAAAGGCTACGCCGATAAGCAACAACCCGATGCCGATGCGGTTCAACCATTCTTCGCCAAGCTGAACATTTTTTGCTGACCAACGACTTTGCTCTTGCTGATCGACTCTGCCTTCTTCGGGTGCAGTTTCGATCGGCTGCTCGGTTACTGCATCCCGGGATTGTATCTTCTGTGATAATGCTTGCTCCAGCTGCTCAACCCGCTGTTCGAGCCGGTCGATCCGCGAGTGCATATCTCCGCTATTCTGATCAGACATATTTTTATTCCTTTCCGATTAACTAAGGGATATAAGAAATTTTAAGCTTCTTCTCTATTTATCGAAGAATATTCTTGCTATACTTTTGTAAAATGATAACGTTCAGAGCCATCTTATCACAATCATCCTTTTCCAGATATATAATCAGTAGCCAACAAATCTCTATATAATGCTATGGATATAACCTTCAAAGCACTTGTTGTCGAAGAATCTGACGGAACCTTTAGGCGCTCAATTCAGGACTGTTCGGTCAATGATCTCCCCGCAAACGATGTATTGATCAAGGTTCACTATTCATCACTGAATTACAAAGATGCTCTTTCAGCAAGCGGCAACAAAGGCGTTACCAAAAAATATCCTCATATCCCCGGCATTGATGCTGCCGGTGTGGTTGCAGAAAGCAGCGATTCCCGATTCAAAAATGGTGATAAAGTTTTGGTAACCGGCTACGATTTAGGACAGAATACGTCCGGCGGATTCAGCCAATATATTCGCGTACCGGGGGACTGGATTGTCCCATTACCCAAAGAGCTCAGCTTGCGTGAAAGTATGATGTTGGGCACTGCCGGATTTACCGCCGCTATTGGAGTCCACCACCTCCGCCAGAATAATCTTTCTGCTGCCGACGGTCCCATACTGGTAACCGGTGCTACCGGCGGCGTGGGGTCCCTGGCCATCGCTATTCTTGCCAAACTGGGATATGAAGTTACAGCGGCAACCGGCAAAATGGATCAGAAATCATTCTTAAAAGATCTGGGAGCTGCGAACGTAATCCATCGAGAGGAAGTGCAGGATGAATCGGGGCGACCATTACTCAGCGGACGATGGGCCGGTGCTGTTGATACCGTGGGCGGTATCATGCTTGATACGGTACTTCGTCAAACCAAACACAACGGAACTGTTGCATGCTGTGGAAATATTTTGGGGCATGAACTTCATACGAACGTATATCCCTTTATTTTGCGCGGGGTACATTTGGCGGGCATGGACAGTGGAAATTGCCTGATGGATCTTCGGAAAAAATTATGGCAACATTTAGCTACAGATTGGAAACCAAATAATCTGAAAAAATTGGCTAACGAATGTGGGCTGGATCAACTGGATGACGAAATCGCAAAAATATTGGAAGGCAAACAGGTGGGACGCGTGCTCGTAAATCTACAGGATTAAGCTGTTTTGTTTAACGTACGATCCTCAGAGTCTGACTGTTGAGACTCACTATTATAGTTAATGGCTGCATGCAACGGCTCTTCTAAATCTCCACTGGTAACGGGCTTTTCTAAGAATTCGGTAAACCCGGTTTTTTTTGCTCGCTCATAATGGTAACGGTCGGCGCTTCCCGAAAGGTAAATTACCGGCACGCTGGAATTTTCCCGGATTTTTTGCACGGCTTCCACCCCATCGATTTCTCCCTTCAAAGAGATATCCATAATAATAATATCGGGATTAAGCTCAGATGCCTTGTTTACTGCCTCCGATCCTTTCTCGACTTTTCCGACAACGCTATATCCTAGTTTCTTAACAAGGCGCTCTTCAACCATCGAAAGAAGCAGATCATCTTCGACGATAAGTACCCTTCCCTTTTCTTTTGTTCCCATATTACCACCTAAAGATGTTTTAATTGTTGTAAAAATTAGTTCACTAACATTAGAAACTTTTAATATAAAATAATTAAAAAATTTTAATGTTCAAAAATAAGTGTGGCTGGAATGGGCGATAACTGCTCTTAATCCTTGCGATTAAGTATTTAAGATCCTTAATAGGTAGGAGTCAACTAATCTGGATGAAAGGCTTCAAGACGGGGTTCTACTTTGTAATCCTGATCTAAGATCCAGGGATTGTAGTCTTTTGTTTCGGCACGTTCCAGCACACTTTCATGAATTACGGGCGCATCAAACCGGTCTTCGGGCCAGTACCGTACCTCTTTGCGATACAATTTCTTCCACCATGTCCCGCGAGAATCATGCATTACTCCCCCGGGATCGGGATCAACCGATATTCTGCTTTTATCATAGATCCGCAATCCATGTTCGATCGCTTTGCGGCACATCCAAATAAGCGAAAGGTCCGAAAGCTGATGCTCCTTATAGCCGCCGCCCACATCAGTGTGCATGCCGGGGAACCATAGCTGTTCCAGAGACTGATCCTCCTCGGTCTCCGCTTCCCAAAGTACGGGATGAAAGGTTTGGCGTTCGTCATCCACAGCCAGTGCGTGACAGGCATTTTCTACGCTCTTGCTGAGCTTAAAATCATGAAATCTATGTCTCCAGCAAGGTATCTTATTCAAAATTGCACTTATCTCTTTGATAGGAAAACCAAGCGCATCTACGGTATCAAAACATCCCAGAAACTTGACCCGCGCCCACATAGTATGATGCTTTTCGATAAACGCCCCGGCCCGGTTTTTCAGCTTGTCTTCATCCCAAGTGCGGTAGATTTTATAGGCCTGCCGAATCAAATCGGGACGCGATTTGGGCAGAATCCCGAAATAGTGGATAAAAGCTGAAAGGCTCCGGACCGTGGCCGCGCCGCGGCTGAATCCGATCAGATAAATTTGATCGCCTGACTCAAAATGTTCAAACAAGAACTCGTAGCAGTCTTTGATATTTTGGGAAATACCAAATCCTGTCACCTGCTTGATCAGCTTAAGTCCGCTGGTACCCAATCCGGGATCGTAATATACAATCTGCTCCTTCGTCCGGTCCTCAATGATGTTGAAGATCTTATAGACATTGGAATTGTATCCCTCTCCGCCCTCCTGTCCCGTGCCGTCGGCAAGTATGACAATGTTTTTTGACATAACAACCTCTATTGAGACTTAATCTCAGATTTGTCTTCATCTTGTTTCGCGTGACGAATAGTCAAAATGTCAATGTGATTCTGATTGATTTCATAGATGATCAAATAATTGGATTGTACAACAAGCTGACGAACCATTTCGTCGTTTAAGGCAGGAACTATCCGTCCTGATTGTGGATACTTTTTTAGATGCTGAACACGGTTTTCGAATTCTTCAACCAATGCCAATGCAGCATCTACATTATCCTTCGAAATGTAGTCAACGATTTCATCAATTTTTCGTTGAGAAGTAGGAGACCAAACAATTCTCATTTATATCTTCTCCAGCCGATCTTTTAACGAGTTCATCACTTCTCCATGTTCAATTCCTTTTCCGTCTTCAATTTCTTGACGAGCTTGATTGATTTCTCGTAGTAATTCAATAGTATCAATCATTTGCTCATAATCACCGACATCAAGCAATACAGCTGAACTTTTCCCGTGCTGAGTAATAACAAGGGGACGATGTTCTGTTTTAATTTTTTCAATCATTGAAGCTGCATTGGCCCGAAATTCAGACAGCGGCTGAATATCTTTATCAAGCTGGACACGTTTCATAAAACTGTATGTTGTATTAATAAGAGACTTTTAAATAGTACAAAGAAAAGTACAGACTGACAACGAGCGAAATGCGAAAGGTTTACTCTAACGTTGTACCATTCTGATTATCCGGATCGAAAAATCAGGCCCCAGTTCCCGTTCTTTTTCCAAGCCTTGCCCACATAGGTGCCATATACTGTCACTTCCTCCCATTCATCTGGTGTAATACTGATGGGTTCGTAAGACGGATTTTCGGGCTGCAGGGTAATTCCATTGGATCGTTTGCGAATGGTTTTCAAGGTCGTCTCCCCGCGATATCGAATTGCGCCGATCTCCCCGTCTTTAGGCTCACGGGGATCAATGATGATATAGTCGCCGTCGCGGATATCGGCATCGATCATGCTGTCTCCGTCAACGATGAGCGCAAAATAGTGATCGGACTTTTCGGGATGGATCTCCACCGGCAGGTGACCAAGGTTTTCACTGATCGCCTGGTGCATGGCCCCGGCGGCAATGCGTCCCTTGATCGGAA
>CAZBCG010000006.1:0-177150 GCA_964490705.1 uncultured Balneolaceae bacterium
ACGACCGGCTGTTTACAAGACAGCTGCTCTACCCCTGAGCTACGTTGGCTTGTCGAGATAAATTTCTTGAAATCTGACTATATTTGATTGTCAGACTAGCCTCTAGCCGAAAGACTCGAAAACTAAGTACTGTTTTTATTTTTGTCAACACTGAAAGTACAATAAAGTTTAATTTCTTTCGGGATCTGACTAACACCTAAAAACAAGGCTTTATTTTCGATAGAAATAGATCCCGAGCCTGACAATGATGAATAATGCGATACCACCAAGGATAATCTGCCCATAGACAGAAAGATATTCTCCGATCAGCCGCCAATTCTCGTGCACGATCCATCCGAATGCCAACAAAATTCCATTCCACAAAATAGAACTTATGGTAGAACAAATGACCGTGGCTGAAATGCGGGTTTGGCTGAGTCCTGCTGTTAGAGAAATTACGGATCGTGTTCCCGCCAGAAACCGATTGGCCAACACCACGCCCATCCCCCAGCGCTGCATCCATGACCGTACCTTGTTGATATACTTCAGCGGGATAAACCGGAGCAACCAAATTTGCCGGTTTTTGCGTTCAATCTGTGCCCCCCAGCGACTGCCAATCCAGTACATGCTCATAAATCCAAAGACAGAAGCAATGGTTGTTAATAATAAAATAGGTACTAGCCCAACAACGGATTCCGCTGCTAAATAACCACCAAAGGCAACGAGTACATCCCCCGGAATCGGCGGGATGACATTCTCGAAATAAGCAACCAAAAAGAACACAACGTAAATGCTCAATGGCGGCAGGGTATTTACGAGCTGGACAAATTCTTGTATAAATTGCTCAACCATGATGCTAGGCCTGGGTTAATAGTGCCACAGCTTGAGCAGTAATTCCCTCACCATTTCCTACAAATCCAAGCTCCTCGGATGTTGTTGCCTTTACAGATATCTGATCTACATCAACAGATAAATCTTGGGCTATCCGATCTCGCATTGTCGGGATGTGGGGCGATAACTTCGGACGCTCGGCCACAACAGTAGCATCAATATTTGAAACCTGATAACCTTTACCTCTTATCAAACCTCTCACTTTTCGTAATAAGATACGACTGTTAATATCATCAAATTCGTCATCCGTATCGGGGAAATGCTGACCAATATCGCCCAGTGCACACGCTCCCAGCAGGGCATCGGAAATGGCGTGGAGCAACACATCGGCATCAGAATGGCCAACCAGCCCCTTTTCAAAAGGGATTTCTACACCGCCCAGCACCAGTGAGTAGCCGACCTCAAGGCGGTGGACATCATATCCATATCCGATGCGCATAGTACTAACTATTTTCTTTGTTGATTAATAATCGAGCAAGTTCCAGATCCAGCGGAAAAGTAATCTTAAAATTAGAGCGATCTCCTTCGACCATTCTCACATCATATCCGAGACGTTCCACCAGCGAAGAATCATCCGTGCCTGTAAAATTATCTTTCATCGCCCTCTTGTAAGCCTCTAGTATTATAGGCTTTCGAAAAACCTGTGGCGTCTGCGTCTGCCACAAGAATTTGCGCGATGGCGTTTCCTGTATTACCTGTTCCTCATCAATTCTTTTAATGGTATCTTTAACCGGCACACCCAATACCGCTCCACCAGCTTGCACGGCTACCTTGCAACAACTTTCAATATGGTCAGCTTTTACAAAAGGGCGAACAGCATCGTGTACTATCACCAGATCAACATCGGTAACCTTTGCCAATGCATTGTGGATTGAATCTTGACGCTTGGTGCCCCCAACCAGACAACAACCGGCTACCGTTTGCGGCAATAAATCCCCAAGAATTTGCTCCGCTTTATCCAGATACTCCTTTGATGTGGCAACAATAACTTGGGAAAGCCCTTCGAGCGATAAAAACCGGCGAATGGTGTGCTCTAAAATCGTAGATCCTGATAGCTCCAGAAAAGGTTTCGGAGTCGCCTTTTGCATACGACTCCCTGATCCTGCAGCCGGAATGATAAGTGTCTTCGTAGTCACGTTATATAATCAGCAATGAATCACCAAAGGCAAAGAAGCGATAATCATTTTCCTTGGCTTCTTCGTAGGCTTCCATCAGAAAATCATAGCCGGCAAAAGCCGCGCCCAGCATCAGCATTGTTGATTCGGGGCGATGAAAATTCGTAATGACTCCTTCGGTAATTTTGAAATCATAGGGCGGAAAAATGAATTTATCTGTCCACCCGGTACCCGGCTTGGAAATACCGCTGGCCGTGATACTCGTTTCGATCGTTCTAACGGAAGTCGTACCGCAGGCTACTACTTTCCGGTCATTATCTGCCAAGGCCTCATTAATTTCGGCTGATGTCTCTTCGGAGATATAATAATTTTCGGAATCTGTTCGATGCTTGGTCAAGTCTTCCACTTCGCAGGGCCGAAATGTACCCCATCCAATATGCATGGTGATAGGCAGCATCTGTACACCTTTATCTTTCAGTTTCTCAACAAGCTCATCTGTAAAATGCATAGCTGCAAACGGTGCCGCTACAGAACCGCGCTCTTTGGCAAAAATGGTCTGATATTGTTCTTTGTCGTCTTCATCAGCATCGCGTTCGATATAGGGTGGCAACGGCATCTCACCAATATTATCCAAAATGTCGTATAACTCTTCGTTTGATCCGTCAAACAAAAAGCGAATTGTTCGTCCGCGCGATGTGGTATTATCAATCACTTCCGCCATCAAATTGGGACCAAAATACAATTTATTGCCGATACGAATTTTTCGGGCGGGCTCTACCAGAACATCCCAAAGCATATTTTCGGGTACCAATTCGCGCAGTAAAAACACCTCAATATCAGCGTCAGTCTTTTCTTTTTTTCCTTTCAAGCGCGCCGGAAAGACCTTGGTATCATTATAAATTAAGACATCTCCCTCATTCATATATTTGTGGAGGTCAGAAAATTTTTCGTGGGAGATCGTCTGCTCCTCTCGATCCAAAACCATTAACTTTGCAGCGTCGCGTGGCTCTACCGGTTTCTCCGGAACGTTATAATCATCAGTTTCAAACTTGAAATCGGTAAGTTTCATTATCGAACTTTTGCCTTTTATTTGATTTTACGAATCAGTATTTTTATCGGCTTGAAAAGCGTTCCAAATATACTCGATTTTCATCCGCAGGACAAGTCTCATTATTGGAATCCCACAGACCACCACGGCGGTGGCCTCAAACCAACAACGCTACTCTCAATTATTGACACTCAGATCTAAACAAATTTTTTGTAGAAGCATCCGGCCTCCGGCTCCATTTTTATCTCCACCAAAAAGACCATTAACGTACCTTAGCATATCTAAAAAAATTATCGCTAGCTACAGCTTTCTCTTTATTGTAGGCTGATACTTTATTATACTTTATTATAGCCAAAGACGTTATTTTGATGTCAGGCTTTCAATCAATACTGGTATTGTTATGAAGAACATCTCTATTTATCCCCTCGTTAGCATTTTTCTGGTGCTTGTTCTGGGAATTAGTGCACTTTCGCATGCTCAGCTTCGCAAAGAGCAAACACGCTCGTCAGATTTAATGGGGCCCATTGTGAAAGAAGATCCCAGTGACGGGGCCAATCTCGGCAACTTGTTCAATATGCAAATGAGTCATTCTTACTCCATGAATTTTGCCAGCTGGGGCGGTCAAATGCAAAATATGAATGCCTATACCAACACGATGCAGTTTTTCTTTTCGGAGGATTTGACCGGCCGAATTGATCTACAAGTGCTACATTCGCCCTTTGGCAATAACTTTATGTCAAATAACAATTCGGGCATGGATATGAAGTTTTTGATTCGCAATGCTGAGCTCAATTATCAGATCAGCGACAATAGTAACATCAGTATCCAGTTTCAGCAAGTTCCGAACTATGGCCTGTCGCCGTGGTCGTCGGGATTCTATAATCGCTCGCACCATTCACCTTTTCGAGATCCAACCTTTCACTAATAGCGGTAGATGAGTTCAAGCAACAGCGAATCTAACTCTTTTGCTCTTAATGCTGTTATTGGCTTTCTAAGCCTGCTGCTGGTATTACTGCTATTCGGATTGTTTACACGCATCATTTATCCCAGAATTGAAAACCAGCGAGCACAAGATGATTCAAAGCTCATTGGCAATGTCATTCAACTCGAGGTTCTAAACGGATGTGGTGTACCAGGTCTGGCTAACGATTTTACTTCTACCCTTCGCCAAAATGGATTTGATGTGGTAGAAACCGGCAATTTTAAAAACTTTGATATGCAACAAACTGTTGTTATAGCACGCAACTTTGATTCGGAAAACGCCCATCGCGTGGCCGATGCTCTGGGCATCAGTCCCGAAAATATCTTTATCGAAGCATCAAAAGATTACTATTTGGATGCCACCGTGGTGATCGGCTCCGACTATCAATCTCTCAAACTCAACTAACACTATATGACAAACAGCTCTCAAAAAGCAAAAACTGACCAACAGTTTACCAGCGTCAATGATACTAAAACGGCCGATGCCGACAAACTGATTGATGTAATTACGGAAGCTCTGCTCGATAAACAGGCCGAAGACATCACTGTACTCGATGTCAACGGACTTACCACTCTGGCCGACAAATTTGTAATTTGTCATGCCAAAACGGATGTGCAGATTAAGGCCATTGCCGACAGTGTAAATAAAGAAACCAAAGAGCAGTTGAATGAAAAGGCGTGGAAAGAAGAAGGACGTGAAACGCGCCGTTGGGTAATTCTTGATTACGTGAATGTAGTCGTCCACATTTTTAAGAAAGAACTGCGTGAATATTATGCGCTGGAACGCATGTGGAATGATGCCACAATCCGAAAAATTGAAGACAACTAACTATTAGCAGTGAAATCTATTTATCTGTTACTTACCATCTTTATTATTGTGGGTTGTGCTTCGTCTTCCAACAATGGAGACGGCAACGAAACCTATCCCAATTTGGTTTCGCTGCAACAGCCTGGAGACCAGCCCCACAAACCCTCCAAAGTTTATATTGATTCTGTAAAACAGATCACGGCCAACGAGCACCCGGCGTTGCTTATCAGCGGTACGCTGCCCGATGCTTGCACCAATCTCCAAGAAGTCACCCACAGCATTAGTGAAAACAAGCTCTCGGTAGAAATTAAAGCCTGGCGAAATCCCGATAAGATGTGCGCGCAGGTACTTACCCCATTTTCTTTTATCTACGAAGGGGTGAGCAAAAAAGAAATATCTGAGCAATCGTCTGCCTTCGTTAACGGCACTGAATTCAACTACTAATCATGTCGAAACGCGTTCTGGTTGTCGAACCGATTATTCCCTCGGTTCTCGAAAAGCTGCGATCTCATTTTACGGTAGATGTCGGTACCCATGCCGTCTATAATAATGAGCAAAAGCTTATTAATGATATCCCGGAATACCACGGCCTGCTAACCATGCTCTCCAATCCCATCACTAAAAAGGTGATTGCAGCTGCCAACAATCTCGAAATTATTGCTAATCATGCGGTTGGATACGATAATATTGATCTGCAGGCTGCCGCAGATCACAATGTGAAAGTAGCCAACACCCCGGGTGTGCTCACCGATTCGTGCGCTGAATTCACACTTGGTTTGATGCTGGCCGTGTCGCGACGCTTTTATGATGCGCAAAAATATCTGCTCAACGGCAAGTTTGAAAGCTGGGAGCCAGTGGGTTTTCTGGGGATGGAGCTACAGTGGCGAACGCTCGGTATCGTAGGAATGGGACGTATCGGTCAGGGCGTAGCCCGTCGGGCCCATGCTTTGGGGATGAAGATCATTTATCACAATCGAAACCGGGTAGCCCAGGAAATTGAAGACGAGCTGAATGCCACTTATTACGATACCGTGGAAGAATTGGCCAAGGCATCCGATGTGCTTTCGCTCCACTGTCCGCTAACCGACGAAACCCATCATCTTATTGATGAGCATATTTTGTCGGCAATGCATGAAAACGCCATTCTTATCAACACATCGCGCGGTCCGGTGGTGGATGAGGCTGCCCTGGCCGAGGCCCTGCATAACAAAATCATCGGTGGTGCAGGACTTGATGTATTTGAGAATGAACCGGAAATTCATCCCAGCCTGCAAGATGCCCCCAACTGCTTGTTAACGCCCCACATGGCCAGTGCAAGCTACCAAACGCGCGAAGCAATCGGCATGCTTGCTGCTGATGTAATTATTGGTGTACTCAAAGGGAAACCGCTTTCCGAAATTCCCAACTTGATTCAACCTTAATTTCGGTTCATATTCATTTAGTTGATGAATCGAATAACCACCATGGAAAAAATATTTAACAGCAACAGGCTACATCACCTCTTGGGTTGGACGCTCTTGGGATTGCTACTGCTGTTGCTGGCACTAGAGGGCTGGCGGTATGGCGTAAAGCCTTCGGAGGTTAACAACGAACAGATTATTGAACGGAGCCTCACGCAAGCATCCGATTATTTCATTAATAAACAACAAGCATTGCTTGCCGATACCGAAGACTTGGCTGCCACCCTCCAGAGCCCCCTATTACAAAAACGATCCAATCAATATCTCCATAATGCACTTGCCCAGTTTCCCCAGTTTTGGAGCAGCGCCCTTTACCAGGATAAGCGCCCAATCGCATGGAATGGATTTGCACTCGGCAATACTCCGCAACCAACAGGGGCAAACTCACAACAGCAGAATAGCATATCCCTCAAAAAACACAACAATGTCATTTTTTGGGAATTTCATGTCCCCTTTTCGGTGCAGGACAGTTCGGGGACAATCAATTTTGATCTGCTGACCAGCCATCGCATTGAGCAACGAAATCCATTGCCCATTGGCGACCGCAATGAGTTTTCGCTCTTTAATTCTGCGGAGTTCTCTTCTCCCTATCCGCTCAGCTTTAGTATTTTTAGCTCCCCACCACAGGAATACGAACAGATCCAACAGCTCAACAACCTACAGGGAGATTCGATAGGCGTAGTATATGCTACGGCAGACAAATTTCAACAGACACAACAGCAGTGGGAACAAAACACCAGGTTTTGGCGGTCGGTCTTTGCGCTGCTCTGTTTCCTCATCCTCAGCTGCCTGCTATATTGGGCCGCCGACCGGCTTCCATTATGGCGCGCGCTGGGATTACAGTTACTATCTATCGGTATTGGCTGGTGTATCCTCTTTTATACCAACATGCTATCGTATTGGGTGCTTGCGCTGAGCAACTTATCCCCTGATGTTTGGAGCACTGCCGTTGATAGTATCAGCTTCACCTGTACAAATGCCCTGTTCGCCCTTGTTGGTGCCATTACAGTTGCCCGAAAAATCAACGATTACAGCAAACAAATTAATCCCGATTCGTACCTTGTCTCTATCGTTTTGGCAGGTGGCGCAGGCATGCTTAATGCCACGGGTATTCTCTGGGTCTTCGATCTGCTGTATCATGCCAGCATCACCAGCAATGTACCACTTCTGGATCTTCGTATCCTTCCCGAATGGGGTACCATTGTGCTGTATCTGGCCCTGGGGATGTCGGTCTTAGCACTCGGCATTATCCTTACAGCCATCAACCGGCTACTGTTTCGTACTACCTCCGAATATTTTAAACTCACTGCATCGGTCTTGGCAATCACCTTTGGTATTTGCCTGTTCGTTCTACAGCTTTTTATGCCGCTTGAGCTCTCACTTTCCCGCATTCTCTATACCAGCTTTTTAAGCTTTGCAATAATACTGGGATTTGCCGCTGCCTATGTCAAAGATATCATCTGGGTTACGGAAATGTCGCCACTGCGGAAAATCGTCATCGGCAGTTTTGTCATCGCAGGTCTCTGCATTCCCGCGATTTACCAAGCATCTCTGGTAAATGTGGATAATGAACTCTGGAAAACTGCTCAAAACTATGCGCAAGAAGAAGATCCCGTAGCTGAAAAACTTACGCAGGAAATTCTCACCACGCTGGAACAACGCTTTCAATCAATCAGCAAAGAGGATCTTCAAAACAATCGGGCTACCCTGCAAGCTCGATTCACCGAAACTGTCCAGGCCTTTCTTTCTCCCAAGTGGAACGCCTATTCCTATGACCTGCAACTGGTAAACTCCACTGGTGAACTCATTGCCGATTATGCGACCGATCTCAATTCTCCAAACTGGACGCAAATTTACAACATCCCTACAATGAAACTGGTCACCAATATTGAGCAGATCAGGAAATCCAGCATCCGTCCCATTGTACAACTGCCGCAGCTTATCAATCAGCAGGATTACCGCACCTTTTATCGCGGCTGGATTCCCGTTTTCGGGATGTCGGAAGACACACCCATTGCCTGGATACTGTGTTCGATTTACAAAGAGCGGCCTGAATTCAACAAACCCATTCGTGCCGTAATGGCATCGCTCAACTACGAGGATTGGAATACGGGCTATCAGATGCAAAAGTATCAGGATGGACAAATAGTACACTCTGCACAGAAGGGCTTTACGGGACATTTTTCTCAAAAACAAACGCTCGACGCCGATGAGCAACAAGCACTGCAGGAGGATTCGCTTATCTATGTTACCGAACAAAATCCGGAACATGATTACCGAACACTGCTATGGAAGTCATCCGAAGAAACGATTATTAAGATTAGTACTACCCTTTCTGATTATCGAATTATCCTGTTCACCTTTTTTCGATTTAGTTTTATTTTGCTGTTAACCAGCTGCCTGCTATTACTTATGGCACAACTCATCAGCTGGGGCAGCATTTCATTTTTAGGAACAAACAAGCGATTTCAAGATCGCATCTTAGATAGTTTTCTGCTAGCTACGCTCGTGTTTCTCACTTTTCTGATCGTAACTTCGCACTATGCCATCAAGCAACAAAATCAGGATATTGTACGGCAGGAGCTTTTTGACAAACTCGAAAGTCTATCTCAGACCGTACAGGCAAATCGCCAGTCCGATCCTGGTATCAGCTTAAGCCGCTCCTTTTCGCTCGATACACTCACCACGCCCCTCAACGTAGATGCCAGCTTTTACAATGGGCGAAGGGTTGTCGAGACCACCACACCCCAGATCTACCAGCAGCACCTGTTGCCATCAGTACTGCCTTATGAAATTTATAATCAGCTTTTTGTACAGCGCCAGCAGGATGCCTTTTCGACCGTAAATCTGGCAGGACAATCACTGCTTATCGGCTACCGTTCTATTCTGGATGATGAAAATCAGCCGGTGGGTACGATCGCCATCCCCACCTTCCTGGAATCACCGAAATACGACCAGCAACTGCTTGAGACAACCAGCTATCTGATCCTTATATATCTGCTGGTATTTGGGCTATTTATTATTGGATCTACGGCCATTTCTAAAAAACTAACGCGGCCGCTGGTGCATATCCAACGTGGACTCAACAAAATTTCGGCCGGCAACCTGGATACTAAAATCCCCGTCACAAGCGAAGACGAAATCGGGAACTTGGCCAAAGCTTATAACAACATGGTATCGCGGCTGAAGAAACTGCAAAAAGAACTGGCCGCCGCCGAGCGCGAAGCCGCATGGAAAGAGATGGCCCAGCAGGTTGCCCACGAGATCAAAAATCCGCTGACGCCCATGAAGCTGAATGTGCAACACTTAGAACGACAACTCAAGGGGAATAATCAAGATCCCGAAGAACTCAAAAAACAAATACAGAAAATTACCAATAATTTAATTGAGGAAATTCAATCCCTAAATAATATAGCTTCCGACTTCTCCAAGTTTTCGCAACCGCTGGAAGAAGAATTCACCAATGTTAATTTGGTGGATATCCTGTCATCGGTAACTGAGCTTTATGAACATGATGAAAAAGTGACCATTAGCCTGGAGACACAAAAAAACACCATGCATGTCGCCGGGATTCGAGACGAACTTAAGCGCGTACTCATCAACCTGGTAAAAAACGCTTATGAGGCGATGCCCGACGGCAACGGTGAAATTGTGTTGCGGCTTTATCAAAAACAGCAGCACGTATTTGTAGAAGTTGAGGATGATGGCAAGGGAATCCCCGAAGAAGATCGTGAAAATATTTTTGTGCCCAACTTTTCAACCAAATCCAGCGGCACCGGACTGGGGCTGGCCATCTGTAAAAAAATTATTGAGGCCCACGAAGGCAGCATCAGTTTTGCTTCGGTGGAGGACGAAGGCACGACCTTTGTGATTAAGCTGCCCAAAAGCTGACGAGTAAAATTTACGCACTCCAACCGCTTACTTTTCACTGCCATTTTTTGTACCATAAGCGATTCTCTACTATCCAAATTATATCCCTCGCAACAGCTCTATTTTCAACGTCTCGATGCTCTCTTACCTCAAATCCGAGAAAGAAAACATACGTAAAGAAGCCGGCATGACGCTCAAGATTGGGCTGCCGGTCATCATCGCCCAGCTGCTGCAGATGTCGATGAACTTTGTGGATACCGTGATGGCGGGCAATCTTTCGGCCGAGGATCTGGCTGCGGTAGCTGTAGGCGGAGCCGTATTCATCCCCTTTATGATGCTGGCCGCCGGCATCCTGATGGCCGTAACTCCCATCGTGGCACAGCTTGTGGGCAGGCGTAACTTCGAGGAAATTGGCGTTAATGTACGGCAAGCGCTGTGGCTCAGCCTGATGCTGGCGATCCCGGTCTTTTTCCTGATCCGCAATCTCGAAATTGTGATGCACCTGTTGGATGTCACTTCCTCTATTATTCCCGTTGCGCAGGGCTATCTGGATGCCATTTCGTGGGGTATATTCGGCGTCTGCGGATATATGGCACTGCGCTTTTTTAACGAGGGCATGTCGGTGACTCGTCCCGCCATGTATTTTGCCCTGCTGGGCGTATTTGTCAACGTTATCGCTAACTATATTTTCATGTATGGCAAACTGGGATTCCCCGAACTCGGCGCCGTTGGCTGTGGATATGCTTCGTCAGTTGTCGGTTACGTCATGTTTGCGGGAATGCTGGTCTTTACGATGAATCACAAACCCTACGATCGATTCGATATATTTGGCAAAATTCGCTGGCCGGAATGGAGCTATCTCAAAGAAATTTTACAGGTTGGCGTCCCAATCGGACTCAGCTCCACAATGGAAGTTACAATGTTTGCGCTCGTCAGCCTGCTGATGGGATCCCTAAGCGCAGTGGCCGTCGCGGGACACCAGGTAGCCATTAACTTTTCGGCGATGACATTCATGGTTCCCTTTGGATTATCAACGGCCATCACCACACGGGTAGGCAATGCTATCGGCAAAGATGATATGCCCGAAGCCCGCCACCGCGGCTATGTAGGTATTGCCCTGGCAACGGCATTTATGTGTGTTACCGCTGTAATCATATATTTATTTCCGGATGTCATCACCAGCATCTACACCCAAGATGCCGAAGTGCAGCAAGTGGCCATCAGCTTACTCTATATGGCAGCTATTTTCCAGATTTCCGATGGACTGCAAGTTAGCGGTTACGGTGCTCTGCGCGGACTCAAAGACACCACCATCCCCATGGTCGTAAACTTTATTGCTTACTGGATGGTGGGACTGCCCCTCGGGTATTACCTGGGGATTATCCAAAATATTGGACCACAGGGACTTTGGATGGGGCTCATTGCCGGACTTACCATTGCCGCCATTCTCCACAATATCCGATTTTATGTGTTGACGAAGTAGTTGTGAGTTATGAGTATTGAGTCGTGGGTTCTGAGTCATGAGTTGTGTGAATTTCTGTGAATTCTAACTATCAAAATTAGGATTTCGGAATTTTTCGCATAAAATTAAGGTATTACAGTATAAGTAGAAATCCTTGACCAACTCACGGCTGATGTCCGCATATATCCAGAATATTGCCACAGCGGTTCCTGAACATTTTT
The DNA here is from genome assembly GCA_964490705.1 of uncultured Balneolaceae bacterium. Taxonomy (GTDB): domain Bacteria; phylum Bacteroidota; class Rhodothermia; order Balneolales; family Balneolaceae; genus Fodinibius. The sequence continues at coordinate 11,836 of CAZBCG010000006.1, forward strand.
TCGAGCAGGATTTTCTCCGCGATCAGATGAAAAAATATATCGGCAGCGGAGAGACCACGCAGCGAATTATCCACCGCATCTACTCCAAATCGGGCATCGAAAAGCGGCATACCGTCATCAACGATTTCAACAAAAATGGAGCGCCGCGATTCTTTTTCGAAAAAGACGGCTCACTGAGCCAGCCTTCTACTGGCACGCGCAACGACCTTTACGCCGAACAGGCCAAAACACTTTTTGTGGATACCGCTCGCAAAACCATTGCCGAAAACAACACGGTATCCTACGATGATATTACCCATGTGATTACCGTATCGTGTACCGGATTTTTTGCTCCCGAACCCGGTTTTGAAATTATTCAGGGACTCGGTTTATCTCCATCAACCCAGCGCTTTCACCTGGGATTTATGGGCTGCTTTGCCGCTTTTCCGGCCATGAAGATGGCGAAATCGTTTGTCGAATCCGATCCCGATGCCAATGTGCTAGTTGTTTGTCTTGAGCTTTGCACCCTTCATCTGCAGGATTCCGAAGCCACCGATAACCTCATCTCCGCTTCCGTTTTTGCGGATGGGGCTGCCGGCATGATCATCAATAATACACAGCCTGCCAGCGGCGGCTTTGCACTTTCCCAGTTTTCGACCGCTATTGCCGAAGAAACTGAGCAGGATATGGCCTGGACCATCGGCGATACCGGTTTCGATATGGTCCTTTCGACCTATGTGCCGGAAATTATTGAATCGAATCTGGCAGCATCCATCCAGCCACTCTTTGATGATTATCAGCTATCAGCGGAGAACATCACGCATTGGGCGATCCATCCCGGCGGACGTGCCATTCTCGACAAAATTGAACAGAGCTTTTCACTCAATAACGAGCAGTTACAATCACCCCGTAAAGTACTGGCAGAATATGGAAATATGAGCAGCGCCACCATCCTTTTTGTGCTGGCTGATCTCCTGGATCGACCTGCTGCAGACGGTAAGGAAGAGTCTGTTCTGGCTATGGCATTTGGACCGGGACTCACCATCGAAAGTGGCCTGTTGACCAAAATTCCCGCTCAATTATGACGTTTTTTCTGGCCCAACGCGATACCGCCAGCCAAGAACGGATGGATGATCCCAACTGCGATCTGGTCGAGCTCGAGAATACCTACCGGCAGTTTAGTACCATCAACAGCCTGATCTCTCAGTGGCACAAGATTTATAAACGCGAAATACGTCCATTGTTAAATCCAAACGGTCAAAACACCCTGCTCGATATCGGATTTGGCGGTGGAGATATTCCCATAAAATTAGCCCGCTGGGCATTGGAGGATGGCTTCGATTTACAGATTACGGCCATCGATCCCGATCCGCGTGCATTTAACTTTGTTCAACAGCTGGAACGCCCAAAAGATATCGAATTCCTACAATGTGATCTTTCGGAGATTGATGCCACACAACACCAATTCGACTTTGTTCTCTCAAATCATCTGATACACCATCTTGATTCCGGTGAACTGGATGAAATTCTTAGGCAATCTAAAAAGCTAAGCTCGAAGCAAGTTATTTTTAACGATATCCACCGCAACGACTGGGCCTACCTGTTTTTTAATCTGCTTTCCCGACCGGTATTTCGCAGCTCATTTATCACCGAAGATGGCCTGACCTCAATCAAGCGAAGCTATACAAAGACAGAGTTGCAAGAAGTGGTACCTCACGATTGGCAGGTACAATCGGTTTTCCCGTTTCGACTATTACTGACGTATCACCATGCATAGCTCGCAATCCGCATATCAAGTAGCTATTGTTGGCGGTGGCGCAGTGGGACTATTCCTCGGCATTTGCCTGCAGCAGATCGGTATCTCCTGTATCATTCTTGAGAAAAGAAAAACCATCCGTGAGGGATCACGATCGCTGGGCATTCATCCGGTTTCGCTGGAGTTGTTCGAAAAACTTGGCATAGCTGACGTATTTGTAGAATCAGGTATCCAAATCAAAAAAGGACATGCTTTTGCAAACACCCGGCGGTTAGGCACACTTTCGTTTGCGGATTGTCCGCCGCCGTTCAACTTTATCCTGGCTTTGCCACAAGAGAACACCGAGGCCCTGCTAGAAGAACAATTATATGATTTAAATCCTGATGTCTTGGTTCGCGGGGCAGAAGTCACAAAAATTGAACAGCACGACAATCAGGCTGTCGTTTCGTATCAAAAGGGTAATGAACACAACCAAATTAGTGCTGATTTTATCATTGGTTGCGACGGCAAAAACAGCTTCGTCCGCCAACAGGCCAACATCTCTTTTGAGGGCAAATCCTATCCCGATACATACATTATGGGCGACTTTTCAGACAATACTGACTTCGGGTCGGATGCGGCTATTTTCCTTTGTGATGAGGGATTGATTGAATCATTTCCACTGCTCAACAACAAGCGACGATGGGTGGTCAAAACGGAACATTATATTCCATCGGTCGATCGCGGGCATATCGAAGAGCGGGTGCATCACCGCATTGATCACGATTTGGCCGGCACTGAAAATATAATGCTCAGCAGTTTTGGCGTACAAAAATTGATGGCCCAACCGATGGTCAAAAACCGCATCATTTTAGCCGGTGATGCTGCGCATGTTGTGAGTCCCATCGGCGGACAGGGCATGAATCTGGGCTGGCTGGGCGCGTGGGATCTGGCACAGTGTCTGGAGAAAATTATACATCGAGAACAAGCAACAAATCACATCCTTAAGCAATTTAAAAAACGACGAGTTAAAGCAGCACACAATGCCATGCGACGAGCGGAGATGAATATGCGGCTGGGTCGTCGTGCTCGGTTTCCGGCAATCAGAAATGCAGTTGTTTCACTGATGCTCAAAAAGCCCATTTCTCAACTGATGGCACGAATTTTTACCATGCGCGGGACCGCGCACTGGATTTTTTGATCATTCTATTTTTCGAAATGAACCATAAATCCCGCGCCCTGCTCGCGACTTATTTCGATGGATGCATTCAGGCGGCGAAGCAGCACATCAATCAGCCAGCTCCCCACCGAATCGGCATTGCCAAAAGAAAAGTTTTCGCTCAGCCCTTCTCCGTTATCAACGACTTCTAGCTCCACATTTTCGTTCTGCTCGGTAACTTTGACAAGGATCTTTCCCTTTCTGTTTCTGTTCTGGAACGCATGTTTGTAGGCATTTACCAGCAGCTCATTCAACAGTAATCCGCAGCTCATTGCTCGTTCAGTATCCAGCAGCACCGGCTCTGCTTCCACATTCACCGCGATATCCTGAGAGGGATTGGAAAGCACCGACGATATTTTCTCTGCGAGCCGTTTCAGGTACGATCCCAGGTTGATATCCTTCTCCAATCCTGAATGATACAGCAGATCGTGAATTTCTGTCATCGACTCGATACGCGAGCATGTTTTGCGCAGCACTTGCTCGGCCGTTTCACTCTCCACTTTGGCAAACTCCATCTCAATAAGGGCCGTTAGCGTCGATAAATTATTTTTTACCCGGTGGTGGACTTCCGTGAGCATCAGCTCTTTTTCCTGCAGGCGTTTTTGTAGGTTTTCGGATTCTCTTGTGCGCTCTATCGCAATAGCAACGTGGTCGGCCAACGCTTCAAAAACAGGGATATCCTTTTCACTAAAGCCTTCATCGCCTTTCCGGTTGATCGCCTGTAAAACTCCAAAAACAATACCTTTTTTATTGGATAGCGGTACACAAATAATGCTCTTTGTTGTAAAATAATCGGAAAGATCACCAGCAAAAATTTCGTTGTTCTGAGCATCATTCGAAAAATACGGCTCTTCGTGGTCGATCACCCAGCCGCCAAATCCCCGACCTTTTGGAATACGCTTGCCCTGAATTTCATCACTGACGGGTCCCGAAGGCAGGGTTACTTCAAGTTCTCCGGTGCCTTCATCGAGCAGCATAAGCGAGCCAGCCTCGGCATCCATCATGTTTTGAATAATATGGATACTTTGCCGCAGAACAGCCCGTAACTCCACAGCTCTGTTCAAGCTGCTAAAATCTTTCAGCAGCAAATGAAGACTGTCATTACTCAGTTTACTTGTATATGCCTCGTCTGATGATGGCATAAATCCCCTCAATCGATTATTTAACTTTTCTCTCTCGAAGGGTTATAGTTAATATTTTTTTTGATGATTTGAAAACTGCCACGCCCATTTGCTCTCATCCTTACATAAAAAGCCCGACCTCGCAATAGATCGGGCTTTCTAAGAAAAGCCAAAGGCTTGTTATGATTGTGCAACTTTTTCTGCGCGATGATACTCCCGCAGCACATAGTGCAAAATTCCACCATTGCGATAGTAATCGATTTCTACCGGCGTATCGATACGACATACCGTTTCAAAGGAGATGGTCTCACCATTCGATTTCTTGGCGTCAACCTTGACGACCGACCGTGCTTTTAGATCATCAGAAAGATGAATATCAAACTGCTCTGATCCGTCCAGCCCCAGGGTATCGGCTGATTCACCTTCCTTAAATTGCAGCGGCAGCACACCCATCCCCACCAGGTTCGATCGGTGGATGCGTTCGTACGAAGTTGCAATCACGGCTTTGACCCCTAGCAAAATTGTGCCTTTGGCCGCCCAGTCCCGGGATGAACCCGTGCCGTATTGCTTGCCGGCTAGCGCGACCAATGGAGTACCATCTTTTTTGTATCGCGTGGCAGCATCAAAAATAGTGGTGATTTTATCATCGGGGAAGTAGTTCGTATAACCACCCTCTTTGCCCGGTGCCAACTGATTTTTGAAACGCACATTGGCAAAAGTCCCGCGCGTCATCACCCGATCATTACCGCGCCGGGAACCGTACGAATTAAAATCACGCTGCTCCACACCGTGCTCAACCAGGTATTTCCCAGCCGGACTATCAACCTTTATGTTACCCGCCGGCGAAATATGATCCGTCGTAATAGAATCGCCCACCTTAACCAGTGCCCGTGCCCCATTGATCGATGTAATCGGATCCGATTGTTCGCCCATATCCATAAAGAAAGGCGGCTCCTGAATGTAGGTAGATTCCGGCTTCCAGTCGTAGAGATCGCCGCCACCGACGGGAATTTCATCCCACTCTTCGGATTTGAAAATATCCCCATACTGCTCTTCGAACAACTCGGGACGAATGGCACTGTCAAGATGCTCGGCAATTTCTTCGGAGGTCGGCCAAATATCTTTCAAATACACATCATTGCCATCGGAGTCCTTACCCAGCGGTTCATTTGCGAGATCAATATCTACCGTACCGGCCAGCGCATACGCCACAACCAGCGGAGGTGATGCCAGGTAATTGGCTTTTACATAGGGATGGATGCGTCCTTCGAAGTTTCGATTACCTGAAAGTACACCCGCTACAATTAAATCGCCCTCTTTAACCGCATTTTCTACAGCTTGTGGCAACGGACCGGAATTCCCGATACAAGTTGTGCATCCGTATCCCACCAGGTTAAAGCCCAGTTTGTCCATATAATCAGTAAGTCCGGCTTCGTTGAGATACTGCGTTACTACGCGAGAGCCGGGAGCCAATGACGTCTTCACATAAGGCGGCACTTTCAATCCTTTTTCGAGTGCTTTCTTGGCTACAATTCCGGCTCCCAGCATTACGCTCGGATTCGAAGTATTTGTGCAGGAGGTGATGGCCGCAATAACAACATCGCCATGTTCCATTTCGATCTCCTGACCGTTTTTAAAGGTTCCCTTGTTAGCCAATTTTTCTTGTGCCAAACTAAAACCCATCGTTGGGTCGTCGCTGGTCAAGCTATTCTCGAATGTTTCCTTCATATTCGGCAGCACAATGCGATCGTGCGGTAACTTGGGCCCGGCCAGTGATGTTTCGACCGTACTCAGATCCAGTTCCAGCGTGCTCGAAAATTCCGGATCGGGCATATTGGCAGTACGGAATAGCCCCTGCTCTTTCATATATCGCTCGACCAATTCTACGTGCTCGGGATCACGTCCCGTTCGAAGCATATATCGCATAGCTTCCTCATCCATCGGGAAAAAGCCCATCGTGGCCCCGTATTCCGGCGACATATTGGCGATCGTAGCACGATCAGGGAGACTCATGCTGCTCAGCCCATCCCCATAAAATTCCACGAACTTACCCACTACGCCATGCTTGCGCAGCATCTGGGTAACGGTAAGCGTCAAATCAGTAGCGGTAACCCCTTCGCGCAGCTGGCCGGTGAGCTTCATGCCCACTACCTCAGGCACGAGCATATAAATTGGCTGACCCAGCATGGCCGCTTCAGCCTCGATACCGCCCACGCCCCAACCGAGAATACCCAGACCGTTAATCATCGTAGTGTGCGAATCGGTGCCTACAAGTGTATCGGGATAGACGATCGTAGAACCGTTCTCTTCTTCACGGACGAATGCCCCTTTGGCCAGGTATTCCAGATTGACCTGATGGACAATCCCGCGTCCCGGCGGCACAACCCGAAAATTATCAAAAGCTTTTTGTCCCCATTTCAGAAACTCATACCGCTCGCAGTTACGCTCAAACTCTCGCTCCACATTGTGCATGAAAGCATATTCCTGACCAAACTCATCCACCTGCACCGAGTGGTCGATTACCAGATCAACAGGTACTTGGGGATTAATGGATGTCGGACGTCCGCCCATACGATCCATCGCTGAACGCAGGGCAGCCAAATCAACTACAGCTGGGACTCCGGTAAAATCCTGAAGCACCACGCGCGACGGCTTGAACGGGATCTCTCCCTGCGGATTTTTGGCGTTGTAATTGGCCAAACTTTCGATATCTTTCTCGGTAAAAGCATAGCCATCGTACTCTCTGAGCACAGCTTCGAGCAGTATCCGAATCGTAAAAGGTAACTTATCCATTGTACCATACCCCATCTCCTCCAGTTTTTTCAGGCTGTACATCTGGGCTTGTCCGGTTCCGGTCTCAAAAAGGATTTTCGTCTCGTTAAATTTGTTTTGGTCGCTCATCTTGTTCTTACTTATCGGGTTAACAGTTCTTCAAAGATCGTAGCACGTCGTTTTTATGTGCCCCAAATGTACGACTATTTTTTGATTTATGCTCGCAATTCATCCCACAAAAATGCCTTTGGGTGTTACATTTCTGATCATGTTTTCTATTTAATCTTCCCTGTCATCGTTTAGAAACTTTTCATATCTTCGCCGTTGCAAATGGGTATAAATAAGCCTATTTTGCGGGACTTCACAGAAAAGCAATTTTAAACCAGTTTTTTAATCGTGGATACGAATAGTTACAAGACCTTCTCGGCCAAACCGAGTGATATCGAAAAGAAATGGGTTCTTGTTGATGCCGAAGGGCATGCTCTCGGACGTATTGCTTCTAAAGTAGCAACAATTTTACGAGGAAAGCATAAGCCTGAGTTCACGCCGCATATGGATACCGGCGACAACGTCGTGGTTATCAATGCCAGCGAAGTTGTATTGACCGGTAACAAGATGAAGCAAAAGGAATATTTCCGGTACACCGGATTTCCCGGCGGTGAACGTTATACTTCGGCCGAAGAGATGCTGGACCACAAGCCAGAATTGGTTATCGAAAAAGCCATTAAAGGCATGTTGCCCAAAAACAAGCTGGGTGATAAACTGATGACCAATTTGCGCGTTTATGCCGGTCCGGTTCATGAACAAGAAGCACAACAACCAGAAAAAATCGAGCTTTAATTACGAATGGAACAGAAAAATTTCATCGGAAGAAGAAAGACTTCTACTGCGCGACTGTACATTCAGCCGGGGTCAGGTGAATTTGTTATCAACAAGCGACCCTTGGACGAATACTTTGATACACAAGCAAAGCGTAATGTTGCTAAACTGCCGCTTGACGTCACTGAATCTGACGGTCAGTTTGACATCAAGGTAACAGTTCGCGGCGGCGGTACTACTGGCCAGTCAGGAGCTATCCAACATGCACTGGCCCGCGCCCTCGATGATCACAACGAAGAGTGGCACGACGTGTTGAAAGCACATGATCTGCTTACTCGTGATGATCGCATGGTCGAACGCAAGAAGTACGGACAACCTGGTGCACGAAAGAAGTTCCAGTTCTCCAAGCGTTAATTACAGCGCAGTTCACGCTTTCTTTTTTCCAACACACACAACTTTAATATCACACATATACAGCGACTCAGTGCGCCGAGTGTTTTCCCGAAAGTTTTCGGGAAGATTAGCGCCGGGGACGACCTGTATAGAGGATAAACTCAAAAATAAATCACACATATGCCTACTACACCTGATTTAGAAGAACTACTGAAATCGGGCGCCCATTTCGGGCACCTGACCCGCCGATGGAATCCCAAGATGAAGGAATTTATCTTCATGGAACGAAACGGGATTCACATCATTGACCTCAAAAAGACACAAAAATTTTTCCAGGAAGCACTGGATGAAGTCACCAAGCTTGCCCGTGCCGGAAAGACCATTCTTTTTGTGGGAACCAAGAAACAAGCACAAGATATTGTTAAGACCGAAGCGGTCCGTTGCGGCATGCCGTATGTGACGCATCGCTGGCTTGGTGGTATGCTCACCAACTTTTCTACGGTCAAAAAGAGCATCTCTCGCATGGAAGAGATCGACCGCATGAGTGAAGACGGTACATTCGAAGAGCTGACCAAGAAAGAGGCTCTAATGCTGAAGCGTGAACAAGATAAGCTTGAAGATACCCTTGGCGGTATTGCCAACATGGGGCATCTGCCCGGCGCTATTTTTGTGGTCGATACGATCAAAGAGGATATTGCCGTTAACGAGGCTGTGAAGCTGAATATCCCCATTGTTGCCATGGTTGATACCAATGCCGATCCCGATATTCCTGATTACATTGTACCTTGCAATGATGACTCTGCTCGCACCATCCAACTGATTACTTCTAAAGTTGCCGACGCTATTATTGAAGGCAATGCTCAACGCGAAGAACACAGTCAAGAAGAGATGATGCAGCAGGCTGCTCAAGATGCGAAGAAAGCTGAAGAACACGAAGTACAAGAAAAAATTAAGGCGACCGGCAAGCGCCGCTCTCGTCGCAAGGATGAGAACGACAACGATTCTTCCGACGAGGAAGAATAGGTTGCATCCTACTTTATTAACACAAAACAACAATTTAAATAGCGTAACTCGAACATGAGTATTTCTGCAAAAGACGTAAAAGAACTACGCGAACAAACCGGGGCCGGCATGATGGACTGCAAAAAGGCCCTCCAGGAAGCAGACGGCGATTTCGAAAAAGCCACTGAAATCCTGCGAAAAAAAGGTCAAAAACTTTCTGAAAAGCGAGCTGACCGTGAAGCTAACCAGGGACTGATCGTTACCCGCGTCAGTGATGACGGAACCAAGGCCGCCGCACTCGAAATCAACTGTGAGACCGACTTTGTTGCTCGTAACGATGATTTCCAACAGCGAGCACAGCAGTTTCTTGATATCGTGTATGAAAACGAGATCAATTCTGTTGATGAATTGCTTAAAGTTGAAGTGAATGGCCTTACCGTTGCCGACCACGTAAAAGATATGGTTGGCAAGATCGGTGAAAAAATTAAGATCAACCGGGCAGTATTCGTCGAGTCTGACGGACACTTTATCTCCTACATCCACCCGGGCAACCAGCTGGGTGTACTCGTAGAGTTTGAAGACGACATTTCTGACGAAGAGATCGGCAAAGACGTAGCAATGCAGGTAGCGGCAATGAATCCGCTGGCTGTAACGCGCGACGATGTGGACAGTTCCATTGTTGAAAAGGAACTTCAAATTGCCAAGGAGCAACTTCTCGAAGAAGGAAAATCTGAAGAGATTGCTGAAAAAGCTTCACAGGGTAAGCTTCGACGCTTCTATGAAGAACGCGTATTGCTGGAGCAAAAGTTTGTGAAGGATAACAGTCTCTCTGTTGAAGAGTACCTCAAGCAAAATGATACTCCCCTCGTGAAGTCGTTTCACAGACTTCAGCTTGGAGAGGATTCCTAACAGATTCCATTCACAAAAAAGGCTACCAATTCGGTAGCCTTTTTTTTATGCTTAAGGGATTGTGATTTAGATTGCATTGATCAACATCATAACAGTAATTTATTTCTAACGGTATAACAAAGTGGCAAGTAAATACGAACGCGTTTTAGTCAAATTAAGCGGCGAAGCACTACTCGGTGAACAGGGACATGGAATTGATGGTGATATCCTGACCCAGTATTCTGAAGAAATAAAATCAATCCACGACGAAGGATTTGAAGTTTCTGTCGTTGTAGGAGGCGGCAACATTTTTCGGGGCGTCAAAGGCGCCACCGAAGGCATGGATCGCGTGCAAGGCGACTATATGGGCATGCTGGCAACCATGATCAATAGTATGGCCCTGCAGGATGCCCTCGAACGCATGGGCGTACATACCCGGCTGATGTCGGCCATCCGGATGGAAGAAATTGCCGAACCCTATATTCGTCGCCGTGCCATTCGTCACCTCGAAAAGGGACGCGTCGTCATTTTTGGCGCCGGAACGGGCAACCCCTATTTTACAACCGATACGGCCGCTTCGCTTCGTGCTATCGAAATCGAGGCGGATGTTATCCTCAAGGGAACGCGCGTGGACGGCATTTTTGATTCTGATCCGGAGAAAAATCCCGATGCTGAGAAGTTTAGCACCATTACCGGTGAGGAAGTACTTGACCGGCGACTCGATATCATGGATTTAACCGCCTTTACGTTGTGTCGCGAAAACCAAACTCCCATCATCGTTTTTGATATGAATAAGGTTGGGAATCTAAAAAAAGTGCTCCTGGGCGATACCTCTGTGGGATCTGAGGTAGTTTGGGAAGATTCCTAGATTTCTTAAATTCATTTTGATCTGATAACAGCGTTGCAAAAAATGACTATTAACAACATCTGAGCATTATGATTCCACCAGAACTACAGTCCACTATTAAATCAGCCGACAAAAAGATGGGGCAGGCTGTGGCACATTATAAAAAAGAGTTATCGCACATCCGTGCAGGCAAAGCACAGCCGTCAATTTTAGATGGCGTAAAAGTTGACTATTACGGTTCGCAAACACCGCTGAACCAGTTGGCCAATGTAAGTGCCCCCGAAGCACGCCTGCTTACCGTACAGCCATTTGATCAATCTGCAATCGAAGACATTGAAAAGGCCATCATGGCTGCGGGCTTGGGATTAAATCCCAATAACGATGGAAATATTATTCGGATTCCACTTCCTATTTTATCCGAAGAGCGTCGCAAGGAACTCGTAAAACGGGTAGGCGAACTGGCCGAAGAAGCTCGAATTTCTATCCGGAACACCCGCCGCGATGCCAACGAAGAGGTCGAGAAAAAAGTAGAGTCAGAATCACTCCCCGAAGATTCATTATATGAGGCCGAAGATGAGATTCAGAACTTAACCGATCAACATACCGAAAAGGTTGAAGATTTGGCCGAGAAGAAGGAAGAAGAAATAATGACAGTCTAGCGTAAATCCCAAAATACAAGTAACAAATCGCAACTTTGTTATTTGAGTTTTGCCATTTGAAAAATTAGCAGATGTATATATCTGAACTCGAACTTCAGGGATTTAAGAGTTTTGCCAACAAAACGAATGTATCGTTTGATAAGGGGATAACGGCGATAGTTGGTCCCAATGGCTGTGGCAAATCCAACATTGTGGACGCTATGCGCTGGGTCCTAGGTGAGCAACGCCCCACCCTGTTGCGCTCCTCGAGTATGGCCAACGTCATTTTTAACGGAACGGCCCAGAAAAATGCGCTGGGCATGGCCGAAGTTTCGCTCACTTTTGTCAATAATAAAGGATTGCTGCCTACCGAATATAACGAAGTAACCATCAGCCGTCGGCTCTACCGCTCTGGTGAAAGTGAGTACCTGATTAACGGCACCACATGTCGGCTTAAGGATATCACCGGGCTGTTCATGGATACAGGAATGAGCTCTGATGCCTATTCGGTGATTGAATTGAAGATGGTCGAAGAGATTCTCAATGATAAAAACAACGACCGGCGTCGTCTTTTTGAGGAAGCAGCCGGTATTACGCGGTATAAAGAAAAGCGCAAAAAGACGTTTCGAAAGCTGGATGAAACCCAGGAAGACCTCCAGCGTGTAGAAGATATCCTGGTCGAAGTTCGGAAAAAAGCCAACTCCCTAGAAAAGCAGGCCGAAAAAGCGCAAAAAGCTAAAAAGTATAAAAAAGAGCTCGAACGGCTCGACAAGGCGCTCAACAAGCACGAGTATGTGCAAATTAAAGAGGAACTAGAGCCGCTCGAAGAACGCATCGACAATGCGGATAAAGAAAAAAAAGAAATTTTATCGAAGGCCGAGAAGCTTGAGGAAGAGGTAGAATCGGCTCGCAGTACGCTCAATGAAAAAGAGCGCAAACAGTCGGAGGCACAGCGACGAGTAAGTCAGCTGCATTCGAAAATCCGCGATACGGAAACCAACCTGCAGATCACGCGCGAAAAGATCAGTAACGAAGAAGGGGTCATCGAGCAGTACGCCAACGATATTGAGCAGGGCGAAAAAGACCTTGAGGATCTGCGTGAAGCGTTCCAGAGCAGTAAGAAAAAACTCGAAACATTTGACGGAGATCTTCAAAAAGCAGAGCAGAATCTCAGTGATTCCAAAGAGCGCTATTCCGAAATACAGGAGCAGTATTCTGCCGAGCGTGACAAGCTGAACAAGTTAGAAAACGAATTTTCGCAGGCCAATCAGGATCTAAATGACCTGCAGACCAAGCGAATCAAAATTGAGTCGCGACTGGAAAATACGGAGGGCGACCTGATCCGCATCCGGGAAGAGATTGAAGACCTGGAAGACGAGATCATGAACTTCCGCGGTGAAACGAAACTACTTAAGGATAAACTTGGAGATGCAAAACAGGAGCGCGATGAACAGCAGGAAAAGCTGGCTAACGCTCGTGAACAGCGCGAAGAACTGAATCAGAAACAAGATGAACTTAAGGATCAGATCCGCAGCCACCAGAGCAAGCTTGATTCGGTGCAGTCCGAGATTGAATTACTCCGCGATATTGCCAATTCCAATGAGGCATTTCCATCCAGCGTACAGTTTCTGCTCGAAAATCACGAAGCCGATTTCCCACTGCTCGATGTGGTCTCAAATCTGCTTTCGACAGATGAACAACATGCCGTGGCGCTGGAAGCAGTACTCAGCGACGCACTTAATCACATAGTCGTAGAAACGCTGGATGATGCTCACAAAGCGGCGAAGCTGCTCAAAGAAAATGACAAGGGACGTGCGACGTTCATCCCGCTCAACCAGCTTTCGGATTCCTACGATACTATTCCCGGATCGCTTGTTGAAGAGGTTGAATCTGACGACCAGTTTGACGGACTCAAAGAACTGCTGCTCGGCAATGTAAAAATATTCGACTCTGTCGATACTGCTTATGATGAAATTTCCGGCAGTCGAAATGTAGGTGTTACCCTGGATGGCGAAGTAATTACGAGCAGGCGCTTTCTGCAGAGCGGCAGCAAGAGCAAGAATGCAGGCATCCGCGTGGGTCTCAAAGACAAAATTGCCAAGCTCGAAGACCGGGCGGGAAGCATCACCACCAAGATTGAGTCCGCGAAGTCTGATCTTGAGGATGCCGAACAACAATATCAATCGATTGATCTGCAAGCGATTGAACAGGAACTCAAAGAGAAAGGGCAGGCCGTTCGCGATATTGAAAACAAGATCAACAGTTTTACGCAGAAGATTGAGATTTACGAGAAAAATATCGGTGAGCTTGAAAATCGCCGTGAATCGCTGATCGACAACGAAGATACTTCGCAGCAGGAGCTTGATAAGCTGCAGCCTCGTCAAAAAGAGCTGCAGCAGAAGCTCAAGGATCTGCATGAGCAGCAGGAAGAAAAGAAGCAGGTACTGCAGGAGCTCGAGGAAGAACGATCAATTGCCCAGGAACGATACAACGATGCGAAGCTCAAGCATCAGGACTTGAAGAACAAAGTTGAAAATCACGAGCGCGACATTAAGCGCGCCGAAGAAGGCATCAAAAACCTGAAGGAACGGCTCGAGATCCGATCCAAAAAGAAGAAAGAAGCCAAGGAGCGAATCGGTAAATATAAATCGACCATTGAGCAGGCCGAAGAGCAACTGGATACGCTGAAGGAGCAAAAGCAAAAGGCCGACAAGAATCTCGAATCCGCCGAAGAAGCAGCCGGCAAACAGCGCGGACGCATTAACGAAATAGAGAAAGAGCTGAAGGAGGTCCGCCGCCGCAAAGAGGTAAATATGGAGCTCGTGCATCACCTGGCGATGTCGAAAGAAAAGTACGAGATGCAGATCGAAAATCTATCCGATCACATCTGGGAAACCTATGGTATTTTAATGGATCAGGTGGAGAAAGAACTGCCCGAAGATACCGAGCCCGAGGAAGCCAAAGAACGCATTTCGTGGCTAAAGCAAAAGCTCAATAAAATTGGGGAGGTTAATCCGCTGGCGATCGAAGAGTTTGAGGAAGAAAAAGAACGCCTCGATTTCTATGAGGAACAGGTGGGCGATCTCCAACAGGCGGCCGAGGAACTGCGCGAAACTATCGAAGAGATCAACAAAACGGCGACTGCCCGATTTAACGAGACCTTTGAGAAAATTCGCGTCAATTTTCAAAAGGTGTTCCACACGCTCTTTAATGATGATGATTATTGCGATCTGGTTATCGACGAAGAAGCAGAAGATCCGCTGGATGCGGACATCGAAATTAAAGCCAATCCCAAGGGTAAGCGCCCCTCGACGATCAACCAGCTTTCGGGCGGCGAAAAAACGCTTACGGCCATTGCCCTGCTCTTTGCCATTTACCTGGTAAAACCGTCACCGTTCTGCGTACTCGATGAGGTTGATGCGCCTCTTGACGATGCGAACATTGAGCGCTTTTCAGCCATGATTAAGCAGTTCAGTGAAGACACTCAGTTTATCATCATTACCCACAACAAAAAGACGATGAGCAAGGCCGAAATGATGTATGGGGTAACCATGCCGGAAACGGGCATTAGTCAGCTTGTGGGTGTGAAGCTCGACGAAGTTGCGGAAGTGTAAGATTAGATTAGTATTGGGTATTGAGTTCTGAGTCATGAGTATTGGATTGTGAGTAATGAGTTTTTAGCCTTTCCGACAGCTCGCTTTTCAATGATCGTTTTACCTTTTTCTCCTGTTATTATTCCTGATGTTTCGCGCTAAGCTCCGTATATTTAGGCGCTAAATACAAAAACAGTTTTTCCATTTATGGGACGTAAGAAGTTTGATATTCCTGAGATTTATCAATCGCCGATTATCCGCAAGGTCAAAGACGCCAATAAGGTAGTGGATCCGCGCAAAAAAGACCTTGAGCCCAGCGTGCTCGATTTTGGTCCGGTGCGATTTCATATTCCGCGCCATTTTGGATTTTGCTACGGCGTCGAAAATGCAATTGATATCGCGTACAAAACCGTCGAACAAAATCCGGACAAGGATATCTATCTGCTTAGCGAAATGATTCACAATCCCACGGTCAATGAAGACCTGCTGGATCGTGGTGTGGAGTTTTTGTTCGAAACCGACGGCACGGAGCTCATCCCCATAGAATCGCTCGACGAAGACGATATTGTGATCGTACCCGCTTTTGGAACGACGATCGAGATCCAGCAAAAGCTTCAGCAGCAGGGTATTGATCCCTATGAATACAACACCACCTGTCCGTTTGTGGAGAAAGTCTGGAAGCGCGGAAAGCAGCTCGGCAAGAAGGGCTACTCGCTGGTGATTCACGGCAAACATCGCCACGAAGAAACGCGAGCCACCTTTTCGCACAGTTCTGATCACTCCCCTTGCGTAGTTGTTCTCAATACTGAAGAAGCCCAGATTCTGGCGGATATTCTCACCGGCGATCGTCCCAAATCTGATTTCGAAGAACACTTTGGACACAAGAGCACGGATGGTTTTGATCCCCATGAAGATCTCGAGCATTTTGGGGTTATAAATCAGACAACGATGCTGGCCACCGAAACCGAGGAAGTCATGAAAATTCTTAAAGAAGCGGCCATCGAGCAGTACGGTAAGGCAGACACCCTCGATCACTTTGCCGACACCTCAGACACGCTCTGCTACGCTACAAACGAAAATCAGTCGGCTACACTGGCCCTTGCTGAGACCGATTGCGATCTGTCGATCGTAGTAGGCGGATACAATTCCTCGAACACTATGCACCTGGTCGAAATTCTGGAACAAACCTTCCCGACCTATCACGTGCGGGATGCCGAAGAAATTGAGTCGCCGGCCAGTATTCAACACTTCAATCAGTGGGATAAAGAAATCAAGCAAACAGCCGATTGGCTTCCCACCGAAAATCAGCCTGTTGATATCGCCATCACATCCGGCGCCTCCTGCCCCGATGTGCTGGTCGATGAAGTGGTCCTGAAAATTCTATCCTATTTCGATAATACTGCCACAGTGGATGAGATCATCAAGCCATTCGAAGATCAGCTCGACGAAGTGGCGTAGCAATTTCTAATCCAATTGCATAAAGTAGGCAACGCGGCGGGGCTGGAACGAACGCATCTTAATATGATAATCGTTGGGAGACTGCTCAATCTGGGGCGTGAGAAATCCAGACGAATCCTCCTCAATTTGTTCGTATGAGATATAGGCGGTAAAGGGATTCATATCCTGAATTTCATTATACTCATCAATCGGCACATCATACGTAACGGTTATGGATGAGGGACTGTAACTAATTCCTCGTCCCTGTGGCAAATTTCGTGTCTCCACATCCACCGTCACCTCACCCTCGGTATATTGGGATACGCGACCCTCAAACCGGGCCTCTTGTTGCGATATGATGAGCAAATTTCCAGCATTTTTTAAATCCACAGTTCGTGAGATATCGCTGGAAACATTTGAGACATGAACAGAATCGGTGGTCCATTCAGTAATATTTTCAACCAGCGAGCGGGCCCCATTTACCGTTATGCTGTCGGGATGTATCTGGGGGGATCCCACAAAACCATATTGATCACGAAATGAAACATTGACGCGCGATCGCAGCGGCACTTTTTTAGAAATACGCTCTTCGAGCTGGACGGTCAAAATCAGCGGTTGTACTTTCTGCACGCTGATATCGGGCAACATGTTCATCTGTTGTTGCACTTGGTCATAGACATTAATTTCGGTATTGGTAACATCCACATTTACGCTCGGAGGATTGTTGTAGAGGTTGATAAGCTTCCAGCCCTCACCGGAAACACTCACCGTTGCTTTTTCGGGCAGATTCTCGGCCAGTGCCTGCTCTTCCGGGACAGCCCCAAGCGAAATCGGCAAATCAATATTCAGGTTATAATCCCGGCTCAGATTCACCATCAACCACAAACAGAGCGCCAGAATTAAAGCTACTACAAATACGACGATTCGCTCTCGTCCCACTTCGGCTTCTTCTTCCTCCTCGGATGTATTTATGAGGATTTTCCAGCCGTTACGTAATTTTTCTTTGTATTCCTCTATTTTAGACATCACAATATCTTCGGTTTGCAACCAATATACTCTGCGGCATAATCCTTTGCAAAACCATCAGGAACGCACCACAATCTCTTTGATGATCTGTTCTTCGACTTTCTCATTCAGTTTTTTAGCAATGCTAAACCGCTTCATGTGGATCTCTTGCCGCCAGGCGGGGTTTTTTACGTGGATCACCAAATTGCCATGCTCAAAGTGGATATTTTCGGTTTGTTCAGCGATTTTTTCGCCCACTGTTTGTTCCCACAAAGACAGAATCATCCCCCGCTTTAACCGCTTGCGATGCGGATAATCATCCAAAAAATCTTTGAGCGCTTCTTTCAGCAGCTTGGGTTTATTTGATCGGAATCGGCTCACGTTGGTTTAGCTTAGACGATTGATATTACCGTTTTCGACCTCAAACTTTCGATTTTTTTTACCATCGAACGTAAGGTAGTCATCAAACGGGATGGGATTAGCAGCTGTTACAAACGTTTGTCCTGCATGTTCAATTAAGGCGTTAAGCAGCACTTCGGTGCGCTGCGCATCCAGATCGCCGAACACATCATCCAACAAAAATATCGGCAGATCATCCAGTTCATCTGAAAAATACAAAAGCTGGGCCAGTTTCAAAGCCAACGCAAACAGCCGGTGCTGCCCCTGCGACCCATATTTGCGCAGCTCGTAATCATCCAGATAAAAAACGATCTCGTCGCGGTGCGGACCAATAAGCGTAAGCTCGCGCTCAATTTCATGATCTTCTTCTTCCGCAAGCTTGGTCTCATATCGCTCCCGCACCACCTCTACGTCTTCGCTGGGCTCACAAAAGGTCTGATATTCGAGATGCGGCTCGTGACGCATTCCCGAAATCACTTCATATTCTTTGGCAAGATAATCCTGAAAATTGTTGAGCACTTTCGTGCGTTTGGCAACAATACGAGCGCCATACTCCATGAGCTGCACGTTCCAGGGTTCGAGATAGGCAATTAGCACTTCGCGGCTGCCGCGAAACTCCTGTAACAGTTTATTTCGCTGCTTGCGTGCCTTCCGAAAATCCAGCAGATCTTGCAAGTAACCCGGTGAAATCTGACTGATAAATGAATCAATAAATGAACGGCGCTCGCTGGGACCTTCGCTCGTCAGTTTTTTATCCCTCGGCGAAAGGACCACCACCGGCACCATGCCAATGAGATCAGAAAGGCGATCGAGCGGACTTTCGTTGACAAAAATTTTCTTGCCCTTACCGCGCGAGTACGAACAGCCCACATCAAAACTGGCGCGAATATTCCCCTCGAAATGCCCCTTGATCATAAAAAAGGTAGCCTCTTGATTCACCACATACATATCGCTGGATGATACAAAACTGCGGCTCATGCAGAGATAATGAATGGCATCAATAAGGTTGGTTTTACCGGCACCATTTGGACCGATAATCACATTCATGTGCGGAGCCCAATCGACCGTCGTCTCGACGTGATTCCGAAAATTTTGCAGCTTGAGCTCCGTGATTTGCATGTAGAAAAAAAATTGTAACAGAACACAGATAAAAACGATCAGGTCGTGTTGCCAAACATTCGCGTTGGGCTATTCATCTGTGACAACCGCGTTCCGTTCTCAGAGATTAAAAACCAAAAACATCGCCGCCCAAGAAGATCGCATTGTCGCCCAGCTGCTCTTCAATCCGCAGCAGCTGATTATATTTGGCAATGCGGTCGGTGCGACTCATCGAGCCCGTTTTAATCTGCCCAGCATTCGTTGCCACAGCTAAATCGGCAATAGTGGTATCTTCCGTTTCTCCGGATCGGTGAGAAATTACAGCCGTGTAGTCATTCTTATGGGCCATTTCGATGGCGTCCAGCGTTTCGGTAAGCGTGCCAATCTGGTTCACTTTGATGAGAATCGAATTTGCTATCCCCATCCGGATACCCTTGGCCAAGCGCTCGGTGTTGGTCACAAAAAGATCATCACCAACAAGTTGTACTTTATCGCCAACAGCATCGGTAAGCTTTTTCCAACCGTCCCAGTCGTTTTCGTCCAACGCATCTTCGATAGAAACGATCGGATATTTTTCGACCCACTTGCTCCAGAACTCCACCATTTCATCGTTGGTTCGCTCACTGCCGTCACTCCACCGAAATTCGTACACTTCCTTATCGGGATTGTAAAATTCAGCTGTCGCCGGATCGAGAGCAATCACTACATCATCAGCCGGAGCATAACCCGCTTTTTCGATCGCCTGCAGAATAACTTCCACGGCTTCTTCATTGGAGTTTAAATCAGGAGCAAAACCGCCTTCATCTCCCACGGCCGTGCTGTAATTTTTGCTGCTCAAAACCTTTTTCAGATGATGAAAAATCTCGGAGCCCATTCGCACTGCTTCCGAAAATGAGGATGCGCCGCTGGGCATAATCATAAATTCCTGCAGGTCCACATTGTTATCGGCATGCGACCCGCCATTGATGATATTCATCATCGGCAGCGGCAACACCTTGGCATTTACACCTCCAATATAGCGCCACATCGGAATGTTTAGCGCATTTGAAGCGGCATCGGCCACAGCCAGCGAAACCCCGAGCATAGCATTGGCACCGAGATTGCTTTTGTTTTCCGTGCCATCGACATCCAGCATCGTGTTATCAATCTCAACCTGATTGAATACTTCGAACCCACGCAGCTCATTGGCAATAACAGTATTGACGTTTTCGACGGCTTTGGTGACGCCCTTGCCCAAGTAATGATCGGAATCAGAGTCCCGCAGCTCAACGGCTTCATACTCTCCCGTTGATGCTCCCGATGGAACGGCCGCGCGCCCCATCATATCATTGGTCAGTACGACATCTACTTCAACGGTGGGATTTCCTCGTGAATCAATAATCTGGCGCCCAATAATTTCGTCAATAAAACTCATCGTTGATCTCTTTTGGTTCAGGTGGAATTGAGATCAAAGGTACAAGGTTTTAACTAGAGGAAAAAGGAGGAAAAGGAAAAAGGAGACGGGAGACGGGAGACGGGAGACGGGAGACGGAAAATCTTTTTTGTTTTAGGAATTCAAAATTTTTAGTTGGTTCTCCATTCTCCCTTTGTACATACTCCCTTCCACCTTTTCTACCACATTCCGCCGAATGTAAATTTAATTTGCGGGGTCCCGAAGTACTTTTGAGCAGGATTAAATGGATTTGGATCGCCATCCTGATCTTCCGCAATTGGAAAACCTGGAAAACCATCGGAAGGTTCGGTATATCCATATGGTTTATAGGGCTCCATAATCTGTAATCCCTGCTTAAAGTAGTAGAAGAAATACCCAAACTCGATGGTGGTTTTGGAGCTAAATGTACTGCCTAAATCAACTCCAATTTTAATTTCTCCGTTAAAGCCCCAATGGGTTTCGCCATTTTTCCATCCCGAAAAAATATCGTTGACTCTTTCCTGGGGATCCAAAATGGTCTGATTCTCACTAACAGGAACAGCATAGAAATCACGGAATCCATTATTATTAGCATCCTGCACATAAGGATAGGTAAAAGCCATTGCCGGACCCACACCTGCACTTATGAAAAAGCGAAAACTGTCCTCAATATTTTCAGCAAAAAGTCGCTGCTTAACCCCCAAGAGAAATGGAAATCCGAATGCACGTTTGTACTTGTTGGGAATGATTTGCTGGCCGGTTAAGAAGCTCTGAAAATTCTGTTCACTTACATCCCGGATGCCGGTAATGCCGGTTCGAAATGTCAGCTCGGTGTATGGTCCCACTACGCGTGAATAATGCCCCCCAATACCAATACCAAAATTATTTACAAACGCATCAAACCCGAGTGTGTTACGAACTCCTTCAGTTAAAGGCGTTTTGGGTTGCGAAACTTCTACTACACTGGGTTCTTCGAGCTGAGCATAGGCATTATTTGTTGCTGCTATCCCGAGAATCATTATCGCAACAACTGCTACACCAATTGACGTTGCTATAAAATTTTTCATGATGTTGATGGTCACTTTCACATTCATTCGCACTAACAAATTATAATACTATAACAGTCCGTCATCCAAAAAAATTATGCATTTCCAAAATTATCCCGAAATAATGATCTTGCGGGTACAACTAGATTTGACTATGGTTGCAGAAAAACTTTTATTCAGGCTCTTTACAATATAAGCAATTCACTCAATTGAATTTAACACATTATGGCAACTGAAAGCAAGTATCTTGTTTATGGTCCGGCAGATACTTTACGTCGCATGCCGAACCAACTATTCAATAGTATTGAACCGAAATACTTGTATAAATACGAATCTTCTGACACGAAAGATGAGGTACACGTTGCGGTTTATGAAGAATACGAAAAACAGATAAACGCCAGCGTGACCCTTACTTGTATTATTGAGTTTACTGGTAAACAAAATCGCTTTGAGCTCAAAAAAACCGGTGGACGTATGGGATTTCGCGGGAGCTCGCTGGACGAAGAGAAGCGTACCATCGACGATGAAGTAACCGATTTTATTTTGGATTTCGGTAAACGATTTGGGCTCACTGTTCAACAAGAGAAAGAGCAAGAGCCGCAACAAGACGAGTCCTAAATCTTCTTATCCTACCAATATGAGCACCAAGGTCGAGGAATGGACAGTCCTTTCCATGTTGGAATGGGCAACAGACTTTTTTAAGGAAAAATCCATTCCCGACCCGCGGCACAGCATCGAATGGCTGCTGGCCGAGACCCTGGAGATCAAGCGGCTGGATTTATATCTCAAATACGACCGGCCCCTTTCTAAAGATGAACTGGATACGCTGCGGCCGATGGTAAAACGTCGGGCCAGCCACGAGCCACTTCAATATATTATCGGCTTTTCGGATTTCATGAACGCACGGATCTCGGTCAACGAGCACGTGCTTATTCCACGTATCGAAACTGAGCAGCTCGTCGAAATTATTCTGGATGAGCATCCCGATGATACTGAACTATCACTGCTCGACCTCGGCACCGGTTCGGGTTGTATCCCCATCGCTATAAAAATGGAGCGACCGAACTGGCAGGTGAACGGAATTGATATTTCACAAGAAGCTCTGGAGGTTGCACAAAAAAATGCGAACCAAAATGAAGTCGAAATATCTTTTTCTGAAGGCGATATTCTCTCTCCCGAAACAATTCATTTTGACCAATCGCTGGATATCATTATTTCCAATCCGCCGTACGTAAAGCCCGATGAAAAAGAGGTGCTCGAATCACAGGTAAAAGAGTACGAACCTCACCAGGCACTGTTCTGTGATAATATGGATCAGATGTATAGTGCTATCATTACATTTGCCAGCAATAATCTTTCAGATGACGGAATGCTTTATCTGGAAATCCATGAAAATTATGCGGAAGATATAACAGCCCTTTTCGATCAAAATAAATGGGATGCGATCCTGAAAAAGGATTACGACAAGAAGCCCCGCTTTATCGTTGCGCAACGCAAATAAATGCGCTTTTTTATTTTCATTTTTTGCATTTCTTCCCTGAAACCCCATGCCGACCAAGCCATCAACAATTCAATGTGGATAACTTGTTGAAAACTTTTTTCTGTGTGGTTTTGCGGTGTTAAGCAAAGGTGAAATCAATGTTAGCGCAGTATTATGTACTGTCAAGCACTTTTTGATAGAAATGTGTAAAAAATACTAATCGCATGCTACGCATGAAGTTACACTGTTTAGAGTGATGTGGATAACTTTTTTATATGACCCCAATATTTTTTTGACATCTGCCTCTGAAATTATCATCTTCGTTCCACGCCAAATGAGGACAGCGCACAAATCGTGTGGATAACTGCAAGCTTCCGAGCGTTTAATTATTAAATCTTTAGAGGAGGTCACGGGACGTTGAGTACAATTTCTGCCGATACTGCGTGGGAGCAGTGCTTAGAAATTATTAAGGACAATATCAGCTACCAAAAGTATAAGTCGTGGTTTGAGCCAATCACCCCGGTAAAGCTGAAAGACAATACGCTTACCATTGAAGTGCCCAGTCAATTTTGGTACGAATGGCTTGAAGAACATTACTATGGAATGCTGCGCTCTACCCTGGCAAAAGTACTGGGCGAAGAAGGCAAACTCGAGTATTCGATAGTGCTGGAAAAGTCTGACAATGACACCGAAAACAAATCGGTGCGACTGCCCCAGCGACCCATGCCGCCGGACAGTAATCAGCAGCAGGATGTGAAGGGATATTCGGAATACAGCCCGGGCAAGATTGAGAATCCGTTTGTGATTCCGGGAATCCAAAAAACAAAGATCGATTCCAACCTAAACACCAATTATGTTTTTGATCGCTATATCGAAGGCGACTGTAATCGACTGGCGCGTTCGGCAGCCATGGCTATTGCTGAAAATCCGGGAAGCAATTCCTTCAATCCTTTTTTCATTTATGGGGGTACCGGTCTCGGCAAAACGCACCTGATTCAAAGCATCGGCAACAAGGTAAAGAAAGAACACGGCGACGATCTGGCCGTCCTTTATATAAGCTCCGAAAGTTTTACCAATGAATTTGTGCAGGCGATCCGAAACAACCGGGCCAGTGAATTTACGATGTTCTATCGCCAGATCGATGTGCTGATTGTCGATGACATTCAATTCTTTAGCGGCAAGGAAAAGACGCAGGAAGAGTTCTTCCATATTTTTAATGCGCTGCACCAGGATGGGAAACAGATTATCCTGAGCAGCGATCGTGCTCCGCGTGAAATTCCCGATATTGAAGAACGACTTATTTCGCGTTTCAGCTGGGGACTGAGCGCCGACCTGCAGGTACCGGAATATGAAACTAGGTACGCCATCCTCGAGCGCAAAGCCAACGACAACGGTATTGAGCTGTCGCATGATGTACTCGAATTTATTGCTCACAACTTTAAGTCAAATGTGCGCGACCTCGAAGGCGCTATTATTAAACTGCTGGCTTTTGCTTCGCTGCAGCATGTGGATGAAATTGAACCGCAGATGGCCAAGCGCGTGCTCAAAGATATGATTCAGGAATCCCATACGACGATCTCGATTGAACAGATCCAAAATTATGTATGCGATTATTTTGGGATCGACACCAATAAAGTGCGCGAAAAAACGCGCAAGCAAGAGATTGTGGAAGCGCGGCAGATTGCGATGTATTTGGCTAAACAGTTTACCGATTCCAGCCTAAAAACAATCGGACTTCACTTCGGAGGACGCGATCACTCCACGGTGATCCATGCTATTTCAACGGTAGAAGAACGGATGCAGACCACGGCCAAACACAAACGCATTGTGGATGAGCTGCATCAAAAAATTGAAGTCTCTACGCTGTAACAATGGATACCCTGACGCTCAAAGGCCTCCGCTTTCGGGCCAAGCACGGATATTATCAGCAGGAACGCGAAGAGGGGAATGATTTTGAAGTCGATCTCGTATTCTCGGCCGACCTGCAACAGGCCGGCGAAAAGGATGCTCTCGGCGATACCATTGATTATCAAAAAGCAGAACAGATAGCAGCATCGGTGATGAACGGTCCGTCGGTGAAGCTGATTGAAACCCTGGCGAAACGGATCGGCGATGCGCTGTTTGAGCAATTTCCCCGGATCGTGCAGCTGGATGTGGCTGTGCGAAAGCTCACCCCTCCCCTCGAAACAGAAACCGCACACTCCGAAATTCGCATGACATGGCAACGGTAGCGGTGGCACTGGGTTCGAATGTGGGCGATCGGCAGCAGCATCTGACGGATGCCCGGGAGTTTTTGGAGGAGCTTTCGGAGGAGCCAATTACACAGTCGGCTATTTATATTACCGAGCCGGTGGGTCCTTCGACGCGCGATTTTTACAATGCGCTGGTGGTGATGGAGAGCTCGCTGGAGCCGAAGCCGCTGATCAAAACCTTCAAAACCTTTGAAAAAGAGCACGGGCGTTCGGGCGATCAGCCGCGGTGGAGTGCACGCACGATCGATCTCGACATTATTTCGTATGACGACTTGGTGATTCAAACCGATACTCTTATCATTCCGCATCCGGAATACGGCAAGCGATTGTTTGTGCTGGAACCGCTGAAGGAGGTTATGCCCCAATGGAAAGATCCGAAGTCGGGGACGCCTGTCGAACAACTTATTGCTGAGGCTGAAAACCTGAGAGTTCAGAAAACAGATCTGCGTTGGTAACCATGAAAAATGAATTCGAATTTATTGCAATTGAAGGCGTCATCGGGGTGGGCAAAACCTCGCTGGCGAAACTGCTCACCGAACGTCACGATGCGCGGCTGGTGCTCGAAGAGTTTGACGAAAATCCCTTTCTGCCGAAATTTTATAAGGATCGGGAGCGCTATGCTTTTCCCACACAGATGTCGTTTTTGGCCAGCCGATTTAAGCAGCAGCAGAAAATGCTGAACAAGGATCTGTTCCAGCAAATGACGATTTCGGACTATATTTTTGAGAAGGACCGCATTTTTGCACGCCTGAACCTGCAGGATGATGAGCTGGCACTCTACGATTCCATTTACAATATCATGACGGGCATTTCGGCGACGCCCGATCTGGTGATTTACCTGCAGTCGAATGTGGATCGGCTGATGAAAAACATCCGCGAGCGCGACCGGGAATATGAACGTCAAATTACGCGCGACTATCTGCAGGAACTGAGTGATGCCTACAACAATTTTTTCCATCACTACAATAAATCACCGCTGATGATCATTAATACATCTGAAATCGATTTCGTTAGTAACAAAAAACACTTAGATTACATCGAAGAACAGATTTTTAATCAGCCTGTTCGCGGTAATACGCATATTCATATTATTCCTGACGACTAGAAATGTTTTTACGCACGCTCTTATTTTTTGTGGTGATGTATTTGCTGGTGAAAATCATCAGCCGCTTCTTTCTGAAATCACGCGGTGGCCAAAAGCATCGCGGTGGGGTCAACTTTTTCTATCGCACCTTTCAACAGATGGCCCAGCAGCAACAGCAGAATCAACAGCGCCAAGACCGGCAAAACCCGAATAATCAATCTACCAGCGACGGACCACAACGATTCGAGGGGATTGAAGAGGCCGAATTTGAAGAGATTACCGATGAGGAAAAATCCTCGTCCAATTCGTCTGATTAACGCCCAAACTTTGCTTATCTTTGGGGCGAAATCACGTTGATTTATATCTTTTACATCAAAACTAACTCGAAAGCAGTTTTACGCATGAATTTTGAAGAACAGCTCGAAGAAGGATTAGCCCTTTTGCACGAAGGCGACTACGATCACGCGCTCGATATTTCGCATCAGCTCCAGAAGATGGAGCCGGAGTCGGCCGACGGATACCACCTGGAAGGCATGGTGTTTCAAAAGCTGAACCAGTGGGAAAAAAGCATTGAAGCGCTCGACAAAGCGGTTGAGCTCGAAGATCAGAACAGCGGCTATCACAACCTGCGTGGATTTGCGAATCTTCAGCTCGAAAACCTGGATCTGGCTATCGAAGATTTTGAAAAGGCTATTGATCTGGATGATTCGCCCGCAGCTCACCGCAACAAGGTGCTGCACATGATCATGAGCGACAACGGCAACGAGGCTATTGAATATTTGCTGAATCGCATTAAGCAAAATCCAAAGGATGTCGAAAACTGGATTCTGATGGGCGACCTGATGCAGCGTGCGGGACAAGGCGCCAAGGCCAAAACCTATTACGAGCAGGCCAGCAAAATGGATCCCGAAAACGAATACGTGAAGGAGCAGCTCTCCGAGATGTAAATCTTCTCTAAATCACAA
This sequence comes from uncultured Balneolaceae bacterium, assembly GCA_964490705.1. Taxonomy (GTDB): domain Bacteria; phylum Bacteroidota; class Rhodothermia; order Balneolales; family Balneolaceae; genus Fodinibius. Next base: position 39,019 of record CAZBCG010000006.1, read on the forward strand.
ATGACAACGTTCAAATAACAAATTATTAGTTGTTATTTTTTGCCGTAAAGCGCTATATTTGAAGTCTTCAAATTTCACTATAGCACTTTCTCTGCTGTTTGATATTTGTTCTTTTGTAATTTGTGATTTTAAAGTATCGCCCTGGTGGCGGAATTGGTAGACGCGCTGGCTTGAGGGGTCAGTTCCCATTTTCGGGAGTGCTAGTTCGACTCTAGTCCAGGGCACTCAAACCCTTGTATCCAACTGAAGGATGCAAGGGTTTTTGTTTTTGGGACCTTGCCCTACTCCACCGAACACCCACCCGAAAATCCTTCCGCAGAAAAGCTGGTGCTGAAGCTTCCGAATTTATCTTCATAGATGGCGCGCAGTTCCAGGTTATGCTGTCCGCAGCGTTTGGGTGAGCAGTATTCCAGCACATAAAAGGAATTGGGTTCGGCTTCCAGTCGCTCGGCCACAGTGGTAAACGAATCGTTGAGCTCCGGAGAATCCTGCGCCAGCTCAACACCGTCTTTGCCCACCTACTCCAGCACGTTCTGGATGATCTCTCCGTCAAACCAATAGTAAAATCAGAGCCGTAATTTGTTTCCCTTCCTCATCTAGGACTTGCAGTTGATCCCCACTCTTTCCACATTATATTCGGTTATGGTCACAACAATAGGATAAATGTAATCATGGATGAACAAGAGAGAAAAAAGCTGGCTAAAAAACGCAGGCAAGAGCAAAAAGAAAAGGAGTTTACCAATAGCATCGCCAAGTATTTAAAGGTCGAGGATCGGAACAATGATCTTAAAGCAATCGGCGGGGAGAATGAAAACCGGTATGCAGAAGCCCTGATCCTCTTTTTCGGCACGCTGACTCCCCTTTATATCTTCATCTTCTTGCCATTCTGGACGATCAACTTTTTATATGGGGATGATCTAAGCCAAGTCGGTATTCATCTCGGTGCTTTTATTCCCTACTTGCATTCTTGCATCTGGCTGGGAGCAGGCATTGGGATTTATCGTCGAGAATCATTACTTGATACATTTTTTGATTACTTCACAAACTAAACATTACAGTAGGATGGACGAAGAAGAGAGACAAAAACTGATTGAACAACGCCGAAGAGAACAAAAGGAGAAAGAACTGCAAAATGATCTCCACAGAGATCTAAAAATGGAATCATTAAAAAAAGAAATTAAGTCGATACGGGATGAAAATGACAATAAATTTCTGACCGGCCTTATTATCTTTTTCGGTACGCTCCTTCCGCTGTATTTGTTTGTATTTGGATCTTTCTTCCTATTCAATGTTTTCTTTGCAACGATGCTGGGCATGTTGGGAATTAGCCTGGGTTGGCTGCCTCCGTTTTTACATGCCGCCATCTGGTTTGCCTCCATTTACAGTGTGTACCGGGAGCAATCCGTGCTCGACATCCTGATAGAAAGAGTTTCCTGATAGGTAACTATACAATCACAACATTTTTTAATTATGTTACCGGCTATTGTGTTTGATACTTAACTGACGATCTACCTATGGAACGCTACACCAAGTCGTACGAAGTCATCTGGGCCGATATGGATCCCAACCGGCACATGCGGCACTCGGTCTATAATGATTATGCAGCCCAAACCCGCGTGGCGATGTTCAAGGATTTTGGACTTTCTATGCAAGAGATCTCCACCATGGGTCTCGGCCCTATCTTATTTCGCGAAGAAACCAAATTTTTTAAAGAGATTGGACTCTCCGAAGAAATAACCGTCAGTTGCCAACTGCAAAAAATGCGTAAAGACGGCAGCCGCTGGACATTTCTGCATGAAATATTTAGGCAGAACGGCGCCAAGGCAGCACAAATTACCGTTGACGGGGCCTGGCTAAATCTCGATACCAGGAAGCTCGGAACTCCTGCCAAAGAACTGATGGATATCATACATCAATTTCCACGCACCGACAATTTCGAATGGCTCCCCGAAGCACAGGAACCATCAAAAAACGAATAATGGATTATGGACACGATCAGCTGGGATGAGTTCGAAGCTGTTGAAATGCGGGTAGGCACAATTATCGAAGCCGAGGCATTCCCCGAAGCCCGACAGCCGGCCTACAAACTCCGCGTAGATTTTGGCGATGACATCGGCATCAAAAAAAGCAGTGCACAGATTACTGATCTGTACGATATTGAAGATCTCGTTGGCAAACAGGTTGTTGGCGTTGTAAACTTTCCGCCCAAACAGATTGGACCAATTATATCGGAGTGCCTGGTTACCGGTTTTTATCGGCAAGGAGAAGAAGTGGTGCTCGCGGTTCCGGATCAAGAGGTACCCAACGGCTCAAAACTGTGCTGATCATTTCTATTGTGAAGTGGCCTGCAACAAAATCATTTTTTACCATGTACAAGGATGACGTTTGATGAATAAATCAGATTGCCATGATGCGAACACTCCTTTGCATACTGCTACTGCTTGGCCTGTGTATGATGGGAAATGCACAGCATATTGTGGTACGTCCCGAGAGCAGCAACGATACGCTGTCATTTCATGCACAAAATGATTTACCCTGCCCCATCACCTTATCTGCATCCTCAAAACCACTGGATACAACCTTTACCGCCTATATACCCGATGGACAAGAACGCATGCTGTTTCGCTGGCCCAATCCCCAAGACACGTTAATGACCAAACTCGAACAGACGCTTAATTACAACTACATTTTGGGTGATCCCGATGCCGTCCATGACGACCGGTATGAATATAACCTGCCGTTCCCAGAGGGTAAGTCACACGTACTTACTCAGGGTAATAAAACCGACCACACCCACAATACCAAGATCGCAAACTATGCGTTTGATTTTGCCATGCCGAAAGGAAGTTATGTTGCTGCTGCGCGCGGCGGTATTGTCGGATTTGTGGAGGAAAACAACGAGATTGGCGGGGAAGATATAACCCTGATGAACAAGAGCAATCGCATTATGGTCTGTCATGATGATGGAACCATTGCCGCCTATGCTCATCTTAAGAAAAACGGCGCCATTGTTGAAGTGGGCGACCGCGTATTTGCCGGTCAGGTTATCGGGCTCAGTGGCAACACCGGATTTACAACTTCGCCGCACCTGCACTTTACCGTGCTTATTGCCGATCGCTCCATTCCCATTCGTTTTCGCAACGAATACACCATACTTTACGAGGGGCAAACATATCCGACCGACGACAATACAACCTCAAATTAAATCTACTTTTTTGATGAACGACCAAGAAGCTGTACGATCTGTCATCGAATCTTTTTTCACTGCCATGGATGAACAGGATCTCGAAACTATTTCTCAAATTACTGCTCATGATGCCAAAATGGTCAATATCGGCACCGACACAGACGAATATTGGGTGGGATGGGAAGTAATGAAAAATGATACCATTGCCATGTTTAAATCTATGAAATCCTACAACGTATCCCGCCGCGAAGAAATCATCAATATTTCGGAATCGGGTACCGTCGCTTGGTTTTCATTTATTATGGATTCCGAAGTTGAAACGACTGATGACCACTATACCACAGAAAATGCCCGCTTTTCCGGCGTCATGGAAAAAAGAAATGGACAGTGGGTATTCGTACAATCCCATCTGTCCATTCCGCAAAGTCAACAAGCGGTGGAGTATTAATTTTGGCGGAAGTTGGTATGCGGCTCCGGCTTATTATCCAACACCTCTTCGATGCGCTCCATCACATCAGGCGTCAACTGATCGACCACATCAATGGCTTTCATATTCTGTTCCACCTGCTCTGCTTTGGATGCCCCCGTAATAACCGTGCTCACATTCTCATTTTTGAGGCACCACGCCAGCGCAAACAGCGGCATCGGGATGCCGGCTTCATCGGCAATGGTGGCAAGTTTTTCCACTTTCTGTAGCTTCTTCCGACCGCTTTCGGTTTCGAGCAACTTTTCGCGCAGCCAGTCATATTTTTCCAGCGACAGGCGACTTCCCTCGGGCACACCGTCGTTATATTTGCCCGTCAGCAGTCCACTGGCCAGGGGACTCCAGATCGTAGTGCCGAGTCCAATCTCATCGTACAACGGGGCAAACTCTTTTTCCACTTTATCGCGCTTGAACATATTGTATTGCGGCTGATCCATCAGCGGGGGTCGAAGGTATTCTTGTCTGGCAAAATCATACGCCTGACGAATTTCGCGCGCCGACCATTCGCTGGTGCCCCAGTACAGTGCTTTGCCTTCGTTAATCATCTGATTCATCGCCCACACCGTTTCTCCAATGGGTGTATGCTTGTCCGGCCGATGGCAGAAAATAAGATCCACATAATCGGTTTGCAGACGACGAAGTGCCGCTTCTGTGCCCTCTTTGATATGCTTGAATGACAATCCCTGATCGTTGGGACCTTCGCCACCCCAGAAAATCTTTGTTGACAACACAAGGTCTGAACGCTTCCATCCGGCTTTTTGGATGATGTTGCCCATCATTTTCTCCGACTGACCTTCGGCATATGCCTCAGCATTATCGAAGAAATTAACGCCGGCATCATAAGCCGTTTTCATCGATTCATAAGCTACATTTTCATCAATTTGATCACCGAATGTAACCCACGAACCAAATGACAGTGCTGATACCTTCAGTCCCGATCGTCCTAAAAAACGATATTTCATAATGATAACTAATGATTTTTGTTTAAATAATATTTTAGTGTATTCAAGGAACTAAGACTGTTGATGATATTCTTTAGAATTATAAAAGTAATATATCATCCCCCTTCGAAGGGGCGATAAACGAATCTATCACTAACTCTTTATATATTTAACAGAATTATTCAAGTTTAACCCAGATTCAATCACCTATTAACAAAGCTTTTGCAATCATCTTCGTTTCTTTTCATTGTCTAGAAAAACTTTTTTCGAGATCCCGAGACGAGATCCGGAATGAAATGGAAATTGTTTTAGGTTAGAAGCTGCTAAAATAATAGGAAATCCCTCATGAGTACATATACCGCAACCATTCACTGGCAGCACACAGGCAATAGGTTTACCCAAAATGAGTACTCCCGCAAACACGAGTGGGAATTTGACGGAGGTATCACGGTATCCGCATCGGCATCACCAGAGATCGTGCCCGAACCCTTCAGCGATCCTGCTGCCGTTGATCCCGAAGAAGCATTCATTGCCTCATTGTCGAGCTGTCATATGCTTTGGTTTTTGTCGATAGCATCGCGCGAAGGCTACATTGTGGATGATTACACCGATGACGTACAGGGCAAAATGGAAAAGAATCAGGAGGGGAAATTGGCCATTACAGAAGTTATATTACGGCCGGTTGTTCGGTTTGGCGGAGATCAGCGGCCGGACCAAGCTGTGTTTGATGAGCTGCACCACCGGGCACACCAGCGCTGCTTTATTGCCCATTCGGTGCGAACAGCAATTACTATTGATGCAACTATGAACGGAACTTCTTAACTTCTTTATCAACAATTCAAAACTATTAACGACGAGCTTTTTATTATGGCAAAAAGTAATGTGCAAACAGTCGAAGATTATATTCAGGAATTACCGGAGTACCGGCGGGAAACCATTGAGGAAATTCGCGAGCTTATTCTCGAACATCTGCCGGATGGATACGAAGAAACCATCAGCTGGGGGATGATTAACTACGAAATTCCGCTGGACAAATATCCCGATACCTATAACGGCCAACCCCTTACGTATATAGGACTTGCGGCACAGGAAAACCATAACGCGCTATACCTGATGTCGGTCTATCAGGATGAGGAACTGCAAGAATGGCTTGAAGAGCAGTTCGAAGAGGCAAGCAAGGAGATGGATATGGGACGCTCTTGTCTGCGTTTCCAAACCGTAAACGACCTTCCGCTGGATGCTATTGCCGAAATTATTGCCAAGCAAACGCCTGATGAATTTATTGAGGCCTACGAAGAAACACGAAAATAGTAATACCTGTTGCAGGTAATGCATCTATAGAGTGCATAATATATTAACCACTATTATGCTTGCTAAGGTGATTACTTACATAACCTTTAATAGATGTAATTGCTATGGATACCCTACAACTGATACTTGCGGCAAGTGCAATCAGCATTATTGCAATTGCGCCGCTACAAGCACAACAAACCAACAATATGGATATGGCTAACAGTTCTGAAAATATTGCACAAGCTACATTGGGCGCTGGGTGCTTTTGGTGTGTAGAAGCAATTTTTGAAGAAGTGAAAGGGGTTCAATCGGTAGTGGCCGGATATGCCGGCGGAGATCTGAAAAATCCCAGCTATCGGGAGGTATCATCGGGTAATACGGACCATGCCGAGGTAACGCGCATTACCTACGATCCTTCGGTGGTATCTTTTGAGCAGCTGCTGGAGGTCTTCTGGCACACGCATAACCCCACGACCAAAAATCGCCAGGGTGCCGATGTAGGTCCACAATACCGGTCTGTTATTTTCTATCACAATGAGGAGCAAAAAGAGATTGCCCTACAATCACTTGAAAAAACTGATGCCTCAGAGCTATGGGAAGATCCCATTGTGACGGAAGTGCAACCCCTCAAAAATTATTCAAAGGCCGAGAACTATCACCAGAATTATTATGCCAATAATCCCAATGCGGGATATTGCACGGTCGTCATTGCTCCAAAGCTAAAAAAATTCCGCAAGGAGTTTTCGCACATGCTCAAGGATAGCAAAAAGAAAGATTCTTGACCCGGAACACCATACTTACCTTTTTTGCCCCGGGAGTTGCACTAAACTCTCGGGGTTCTTTTTTGTGAACTTTTTCTATAGATCAATCAATCCCGAAGACGACGACCCATTAACATCTTCGACGTCGAAAGAGAGCTCCAGATAGGTACCGTTATCGCTGGCAAGCTGACCATCTGCACTAAGCTGTTTCATAAAGTTGTGGATGAGCGTCATTCCCAGACTGTCTCTGCTTTCCGGATCAAAATCCTCCGGCAGCCCAATACCATCATCCCGAATTTCGACCTCCAGCTGATCTCCGCTGCCTTCCAGCTGTATGCGAATTTCTCCCTCCTTTCGATCTTGGAACGCATGCTTAAAGGCATTGGTGACGACTTCGTTGACGAGCAGTGCAAAAGGCACCGCTTTATTGATACTCAGTTGAACATCATCAATATCTTTATGCACCGTAATATCTTTGGGAGTGTCGTTCGTTGATCGGATGGTCTCAACAAGATCACCGATATATGACTTGCAGGAGATACGCGACAGGTTTTGGGATTTATACAGTTTTTCGTGGATGAGCGCCATCGTTTGAATGCGACTTTCACTTTCCTGCAAGGTATCCCTTACAACTTCATCATCCGTCTCATACATCTGCAGCTGAATGAGTCCCGATACTACAGCAAGGTTATTTTTTACGCGGTGATGGATTTCCTGCAGCAGCACATGTTTTTCTTTGAGTGAGGTGTAGATCTCTTCCTCGTATTTCTTCTGCTCAGTAATATCAATATACATGCCAAAACCGGCAATAGGCTCATTATCCACATACACCGGAATACCCGCTACAAAAACATCGACCAGCTTACCACTCTTGGTAAGCCGCTGGGCCTCTTTGTGGAATCTATCCATCGAATAATTGGTACCGGGCATTTTAGGGGCTTCATCCATTTCCTCTTCGGGCACCAGCACCTCATCAATATCCTTGCCCTGGAGTTCATCTTCGGTATAACCAAACAGATCTTCAAAACTATTGTTCACATGCTGTATGACGTTATCGGGGGTCACCATCACAATAGCCGCCGGTGCCTGCAGAAAGAGGTTTCGGAAAAGCTCTTCATTTTTCCTGAGTTCTTCACGCGCTTTTTTCTGCTCAGAAATATCATGACCAACACCAATCAAATACTGCTTTTGATCAGCAGTAAACAGTTGCCCTGTAAAATAGTAGGGGATTTTGTCGCCGTCTTTTGTCAGAAGGCTGGATTCCACCTCTGATTTCCCCGTTTTAAAAACCTCTTCGATCTCTTTCTCTATCTCTTCATACTCTTGGTCATCGAAAAGGTCTGATGGATGCATCTGCTGAATTTCTTCTTCAGAATAGCCCGATTTATCTAGTAAATTCTGATTCCATCGTTCGTAATTTCCATCTTCGTCGAACATATAAAAAATACCCGGCAGGCTTTCGAGAAGAGCTTCACTAAATCGTTTTTCTTCCAGCAGTTTTTGCTCCGTTTTTTTCTGCTGAGTGATGTCAATACCTACACAGAGGAAATATTTTTTCTGCTTGAGCTCAATGTAATACCCCCTCCAGAAGTAGGGTACCTCCTCTCCCGATTTTGTGAGCAATGTCAATTCTGTGCCGGTTCCTCTGTTTTCACGGACCTCTTGGGTAGCCTTTGCCAGCTTTTCATGGTCTTCGGGAACAATCAAGTCATAGGCATCTTTCGTAGCCAGCTCCTCTCCGCTATAGCCGGTATATCGCTCGGCATTGCTGTTCCACTGCACATGCTCCAAATCTTCGTTCATCAGCAAGTAAATACTGGGCAGACTGTTTAAAATTGTTTCGGTGTAATTACGCTGCTCAACCAACGACTTTTCAATCATCTTGCGTTTTTCAAATGCTGAAATAAGATCAGCAGCAGTATGCAGCAGACGAACCTCATTTTTCTCCCACTTGTGAGCCTGGCTCGTATCCGCAAAACCGATATAGCCATACCATTCGCCGCCTACCCATAGCGGGATGACCAGCACCGATTGTACATCCTGATCTTCCAGGATGATACGCTCCTTATCCGGCAGATCATCCACCCGCATGTTGATTACCTTGTTTTCCGACAGCTTCTGAGACCACCATGGCACCTGCGAATAGCTGATCGGTTCATCCAGTTTTGCCAACGACGACTCCACCCCTTCCGCACACACCTCCATCACAGGCTCCAGATAAAGCTCATCGTCGATCTCCTTATTTTTATACATATACACCCGATCAGAATGGGAGACTTGCAACAGCGTTTCTAAGCTTTTTTCGAGTGCTTGTTGACCGGATTTTTCCAATAATAAGCTGGAACATTGTGATATCGCCTGTTCATATGAAAGTCGCTCCTGAAGCTTCATCTCCACCTGTTCACGCCGTTCAATCTCTTCTGTCAACTCGTTGGATCGTTGCTCCACGCGTTTTTCGAGCTGTTCATTAATTTCTTCACGCTCACGGAGACGCGCAATTTCTTCAGAAACGTCGATCACCGTTCCCGTAATCGACAACTCCTCATCCACTTTGTCGTACAGCCTTGTGGCATAGACTTCGGCCCAATAAAAATGACCCTCGTTGGTGAGAATTCGCAGCACTTCCGATTGCGATTGCCGCTCGTTATTCACCAGTGCATCAAAAATCTCTTTAAACCTGTCGGTATCTCGGGGATGAACAAACTCCCAAAAAGGTTTGCCCAGCGACTCCTCGATACTGTATTGGGTCTGGACTTCCCATGGTTGATTTAAAAACGTAATGTGCCCTTCACTATCAATTGAGTAAGTAACATCTTTGATATGCTCAACCACCGACTGATACTGCTCTTTACTTTCTTTGAGTGCCAACTCGGCTTTTTTGCGCTCAGTAATTTCAAAAGACGAACCATACACAATGGGATTATCGCCTTCGGCATCTTCGATAAGCTTCAGCTCATCCCGCAGCCAGATATACGTACCGTCTTTGCGCTTAAAGCGATATTCGTTGATCGCACCGCCCCCTTCATTAAGCACCTCTTTAAATCGTTTGAACACCTTCTTTCTGTCTTCGGGGTGAATGCGGTTGGACCAGCCATGCTCATTCTCCAGAAAATAAGATGATTCAAATCCCAAAATATCTTTGGAATTCTCACTTACCGACAGCAACGGAAAATCATCCGAACTATCACAAGTAAACAGTATAACCGTACCACTACTGAATAACTTCTCAATCTGGCTGGAAAATTTATGACTCTCATGTGTATTCATTAGACCCCCAAATACTACATCACGAATTGCTTATGGCAAGATGTAAAAATCAATTTAAAATATTAAAAAATCTTAACATTAAATAAAATTTCGCAAACATCCCGTTCCATCAATTTTAATACATCCAAAAAATCTGATATTATATTTCGACTTGTTATTTTCGCGTGCAACATTAAACCAAAGTTGCACGATTTATGTTGCATGATACTGATCTGCTAATGTGAACCTAACTTTCAATGCTATGAAGATATCTAAATACCCTATTATAAAAACCGGGCTGTTACTTTTAGCCCTCGTTTGTATAACATCACTGACATTTGCACAAGAACGAGGCAATGAAGAGGCCAGAACCAGCCCGAATGCCACGGTAAGCCAAACTATTGGTACAACTGACATTACTATTACCTACGGCCGTCCGGCTGTTAAGGATCGCGACATTTTTGGGGGACTTGTGCCCTATAACGAGGTTTGGAGAACCGGTGCCAATGAATCTACGGCTATTGTTGTCTCAGACGACGTCACTATAGAAGGAAATAAGCTAGAGGCCGGCACCTATTCGTTATACACTATTCCAGGTAAAGATTCATGGACTATCATTATAAACAAAAAACTTTCATGGGGTACACAGTATGATAAGAGTCAGGATCTATTCCGCTTTGAAGTTACCCCGCAAGAATCTGATTATATCGAACGAATGATGTTTTATTTCGATGACATCACGATGGAATCAGCAACAGTGGTTCTGTGGTGGGACAACGTCAAAGTTCCGTTTACTATCGAAGCATAATATTTAAACGGAAAACCTATCAGCAGCAACCGTACAAATACTACTCTGGCTGATGGTGAGGCGTGGTCTCACCACAGTATCCTTGTGCTATTCACGTTTCTGTGGGGAGCTAATTTTATCCTTGCAGAAATTGCACTCAGAGAGATGTCTCCCATTGCGTTCAGTGTTTCCCGGTTCGCGATGGGAGGCATTGCTATGTTTATTATTATGTATTTGCAATACCGGGTTGAGCGCAAAAGGACCAACCGAAGCCTTCCATTTTTACCAAAAATAAAAAAAGAACACTGGCCCCGGCTGTTAATTGTTTCAGTCATCGGGGCTACCCTTGCTCCCTGGCTTGGTATCGAGGGACTAGGGCTTACCCACGGCGCACGGGCTTCGCTCTGGCTGGCCTTGGGTCCGGCGGTGAGCACAGGCTTTGGGTATCTCTTTCGAACTGAACGCATGGGGCTGTACGGCTATCTGGGGGTTTTCCTGGCCATGGTAGGAACTGTTGTTTTGGCTTGGGATGGGCTACGTCCCGAGCAGGGCTATTGGCTCGGAGATCTTATTTTAATTTTTGCGCTTATCCTCACCGTCATTGAATTACATCTTATTAAGCCGTTAGCCCGTGAATATGGATCGGTACCGATTGTCGCTCTCCGAACTGCTATCGGAGGTTCCCTGTATCTGCTCATTGCATCTCCGGCACTTATTGAAGTCACCTGGCTATCGCTGGGACTTTGGACCTGGATTGCTATCTTGGCCGGCGGCGCTATTGGCGTGGGTATGGGGCAATGGGTTAAAGTTCGGGCTCTTAAAAAGCTCGGCCCCACCCAAGTGGTACTGTATGGAAATTTAGTTCCTATCGCGGCGTTGCTCATTGCCTGGCTTAGTATCGGCGAAAACCCATCGCAGCTCGAAATAATCTCTGCCGCATTTATTATCAGCGGGGCAATTTTAATACAGGTTATCGACAGAAAAGCAGGTGCAACCGGGCAGGATCAACACCATCGCGATGAGGAGCTCACCTTTTTTGCCAGTGCCAAACAGGATAGTTAATGAAAAACGTAAACAGCTAAGCGTCCACGCTTAAGACAGTTTTTTGGTGGAAAAACAAAAAAGGGCGAACCTTTCGGCCCGCCCTTTTTAAAATGATCTCTAATCTAAATCATATCTATCTGCTAAATAAACGATCATCGTTGTACGATATTGCACACAACTATAATTTATACCGCAACGAAAAAAAGAAATGGCGATCGGCATTCACAAAATAGCCGGGCTCATCATTTACACCATCCGAATTGGTATCCACCGGTGCACCGCTGGTATAATAGACTTCATCTCCCAGATTTTTAACCTCCAATCGAAATGACAGCTTGTCGAGTTCGTAAGAAACTGAGGCATCAAAAACAGTATAAGAGGGCAACATCATTTCAGGATTGTTGGTCAACTCCAGGTACGACTCGCTCACAAACTTCCCGGATAAACCCACCGTCAAGTTCTCGACGGGAAAGAATTTCAGCTTCCCGTTTACAATCCACTCGGGACTTAAAATAGGCGTTTTATCGTTAAATGTATTGCCAGCTCCCGTTGTAAAAGAATCGATATTGCTCTGCATATAAGTCATATTGCCCTGAAACGTCATAAAATCCGTTGACAAATAATTCCACTGCAGCTCAAAGCCTGTTCGATAGCTGTCCGGGATATTTCGACGCTTCTGCACGCCAAAAGCGATTACTTCACCGATGGGCGCAATCTCATCCCGGAAATCCATAAAAAAGTAGTTCGCCTGCAATGCCAAATTCTGATAATTGAGCTTAACGCCCCCTTCGTAATCACGTACAAACTCGGGATTAAAATTATCGGCTCGTGCCTGACTATAATTGGCTGATCCGAGTTGGAATCCCCCGAGAATATCAATTCTCGTGGGCTCTCGTTCCATCCTGCCCGCCGATGCATAGGCCGTAATATTGTCGGAAAACGAATAGCTGAGCCCCAGCTTGGGATTGATGAATGTCCAGTTTTTCTCGATTGGTTTTTTCTCAGTCGGTCCCTCAGGCGGGGGACCAATAAAATCAAAATCGGGATGGATGGTCAATTGCTGCGTGCGAATCTGCAGATCGGCAAAAATCTTCCAGTTGTCATTTGACCACTCTGCTTTGGCAAACCAGCTGAATTCTTGTTTGTCGGATTCATCTTTGTAATAGGGGTTTTCAAAATCCGGAGCGAACGATTCTTCGTTGATCCGATAAAAAAGGTATCCATGCACGCCCGAACTGATCTCCCAGTTCCCCGAATCCCAAAAACCGTTCACCATCAGTCCATAACGGTCGTTGTAGAGCGGGTAATTGATCTGTGTCAGCGAACCATCTGCCTGTGAATAGGTATAGAGATAGTCTCCTCCGGAGCCGCCATAATAGAGCGAAGCCGTAGTCTGAAATTCATCACTGAAAATGTGCGTATGCTGCAGTTGTACCAGCCGCTGACCAAAATCATCCTTGTCGTTTTCGTTCAGATAATTCGTGCGCGGATCATCTTCGAGATCGCTTTCGGCCACGGCCGAATAGCCCAGTCCATTTTTGGAACCGGCATCAAAGGCATTGATTTTGACCATATCATTTTCTCCAAAATAACCACCCGAAAAGAAAAAGGAATGTGCATTGGTACCGGTATTATCTCGGTAGCCGTTAGAATGAATGCGACTGTAACTGCCATAAAACGACCATTTATCATCGATCATCCCGGACGATAAACTCGTGTTGATGCGATAGCTGTCAAATGATCCATAGCCTAATTCCAGCTGTCCGCCCTGTTCACGTCCCTCGATATTCACGCTCTCAAAGTTGATGGAACCGGCATACGACGCCACACCATTACTGCTGGTCCCGACGCCCCGCTGCACCTGTACCGACTCAAAACTGTTGCTGATATCGGTAAAGTTTGAAAAAAATACGCCGTGGTCGATCATGTCATTGAGCGGAACGCCATTCAGCGTCATATTGATGCGCTCTTGGCTGATGCCCCGCAGTCGCATGCTGCCATAATTGGCCAACTTAGTTCCGGATTCGGAATAAGAGAATATTGCCGGCGTCAAATCTTCCAGATAAAAAGTAGGCTGTTCGCCGTTATAAACCGCTTCGAGCTCTTCCTTTCGAACAATACTTTGCGCAACGGGATCGTCTTCTTCTGCCCGCACGCCCTGGATCACGATCTCTTCGAGGCTTACAGATGGATTCAGATACACCGTGAGATTATTCTCAATAGGAATTTCCTTGGTTTTATATCCCACATAGCTGATTCTCAACGTCTGGACATCTTCGGGTACGTTGAGACTAAATGTCCCATCCTGATTAGTAACCGTGCCAATATTCGTATCGAGCACAAAAATATTGGCTCCGGCAATGGGTTCGTTTGTTTCCTCATTAAGGACTTCGCCCGTTATGGTTTGAGCGAAAAGAGAAGTGGTAAATGACAAGAATAAACACAGCAACGCTGTGCGTTGTAGTAGAGTGGTAAACATAAGTTCCTCCGTCTTATAGGTTTATAAGAGCGGGAGATGAACTTGCAAGAAATGCTGATCAGTGCAGCAGAAAACTGCCGCCTTGGTTTCCCTACGCCAATATTATTCGGTTCAGGTTCTCAGGGTATGATCTCAGCCTGCTATTGCAAGCACCCCCAACCTTTGTTGGTTTGGTGTACGGCGTGAAGATACGAGACAACCTATTGATCATCAAAAAAGAAATGAACATAAATTTTTTAATTATTAGTTGCCGGCTGATAGAAAAAATCCATTAACCAATAACAGATAACCAAAGACCAATCACTGCCCTACCAAAAACACCGCATTACCAAACAGCAGCTTTCCGTTGTACCAAAAGGCCCGGAACAACGGATTATCAACCATATAAATCACAGAACCCTGCCCCATATTTTGGACGCCAAAAGTCAGCGTATTCTTGAGCTTTTCTTTGGCTTTGTATCCCACAAAACCACTCATGTGCGCATCTTCTTTGGCAACGCCCACATTCCATCCGTCTTTCAGATATCCATACGCATCAGTATCGAGTTTGAGAGAGAAATAGTGATCATCGTACCCGAAGGCCAGCGGATGACTGTTATCCATAGTGATTTCATAAATCGATCCACTGTTGTAGCTGGATATATTTTCACGTTGTTGCTGACCATACTCATCCAGTACCGTCCCGGACTGGGGATGTTCCCCATCTTCATCATCTGATTTCTTAGCCAGATTAAATCCTTCTTTTCCGGCCAAAAAATCATTGGCATCCTGCACGGCAATCAGCCTTCCGCCCGATGAGATCCACTCACGGATATCGCTCAGCCGGCTGCTATCGATAGCACTATTATAATAACCGGATGGCAAAATCAGTACATCATAATTGTGCAGGTCTATCTCATCAAAATAATCGGTACTCAGCAACGTAACGGGATAGTTGATCTGCCTATCAAAATAGTGCCAGATTTCGCCCACCCTATTCGATGAGGTTCCCTTACCAGAGAGCAGAGCCACCCGTGGTTTTTCGAGATAGCGGACCGATGAAGATCCAAAATCAGAGCCCGACTCTACAAATCCGGTGGAAACTGCATGAATCTGCTGGTGGTGTTTTGTGGCCAGCTCCTGTACCAAAGAATCAAATTTCTGGGCGCGATTTTTGTTATCAGATCGCGTAATAATCAGCGTGCCGGGTGCATAGCTTTTATCGTCAATTTTAAACTTTTCTTCGGCGAACCGGACTTTGATGTCGTGCTTGAGCAGATCAGCCAGCAAATTGGCATCTCCCAGATCCTTCCATTCGGCCACATACGTATAGGGATTGCCATCCGTCGTATTATCAATCTCTTTTTGCGGAGCCGAAGCTGCCTCTACATTTAAACGCTCAGTCAGTGCATAACCATCCAGACCATACGCATAATGCTGCTCCCAAGCAGTGATATCATAGGTTACCGAATCCGTCAGCTCGGGACGCGGCTCAAAAAAGATGCGCGCCAGCACCGACTTGGGCTGATAGGCACTCACCAGGTAATCTCCCTCCTCAACCCACACCCGCTCGGTACTACCGGTATTGTAATTATATCCCGACAACCGCTGCGACTGCGACGCCTCTCCATATTTCACCTGGTGCTTATCGAGCAGCGCAAACAGCGCCTGCAGCTTATCGGGATTGTTATCCTTGTCGATCACAAAAGTCTTGTATTCTCCCTGCGGATTTTGCTGTGCCGTCCGGTAATACTCGGCAAACTGATCCACAAGCTGACCGGCATTGCGTGAACTCACCTCAACCGTTGACAATCCCGTAGTGTGGTGATGTGTCAACCGATCGGTAAGCGTTAGCGTATCGCCTTCGGGCTTTCGGATGCCCAGCCCCGAATATCCGCCACCGGCCTGCTCGTAAGTCATACCAATGGAACCATTAAAAATCGGATAGGTATCCCCGTAGCTGGGATAAAATAGATCAAACACTTCGCGTGTAAAGTAGAGCCAGCCGTTTTTGTTAAAATACTCCGCATGATTGGCACCAATGGTATATTGAAAATCGCGCTGCCATTCGGTAATCGCTTTGTGAAACGGTTTAGCCGCCGGTGCAAAATAGTAGGGCGATGTATAGCTCTGCTCATGAAAATCGACGTGGATATGCGGCATCCATTTCTGATATTCAGCCACACGCTGGCGACTCTCTTTTTGCGTCAGCCATGCCCAGTCGCGATTCAGATCAAAATAGTAATGATTCGTGCGTCCCCCCGGCCAGGGCTCGTGGTGTTCGCGCGCTTCGCCATAGGCATTAAACGTATCCCCAACCGTTTCTTTGTACCAGTGCACATAACGGTCGCGTCCATCCGGATTAAGCATCGGATCCATAATCACCATGGTATTCTGCAACCACTCTTTGGTCTCGGGATTATCGGGACGTACGAGCTCGTAAATGGTTTTCATGGCCGCCTCGCTGCTGGATGTTTCGTTGCCATGCACATTGTAACTCAGCCACACGATGGCCGTACTGTCGGCCGTCGGTTCGCCATCAACCATCCCCGTACGCTTAAGGTTATTCATACGAATTTTCTCCAACTGCCCCATGTTCTGCTCGCTCGATATATATGCCAACATGAGCTCACGGCCTTCATTCGTGGTTCCGTATGTCTTCGCCTCCACCAACGCCGACTGCTCCGCCACATGCCAAAAGTAATCCATTACTTTATGATGGGGCGTCCATTGACTGCCCAGCTCATAACCTAAAAATTCAGAGGGCGACTGCAGACCGGATTGTGCTTTTATCCCAGTTGTAATAAACAGTGCAAAAAATAATGTGAGGAAATATCTCGAAGCTAATTTTCGCATGATTTTTGTTTAGTCATAAGTAGTAAGTAACGAGTAATAAGTAAGTATATCTCACTCATTACTTTTTACTCGTTACTTAGAGTTAGAATTATTTGGGGATTGTTCTTGCAGCGCTTTTTTCACTTGGGCTACCACCGTATCAGCAATAGCGTTGGGGATGGGAATAGAAAGATTATAGTGAGCAATCTTCCAGTCACCACCCTGCTTTGTTAACACACCAGTGCCACGGGCGGGACCTAAATTGGGCGTATCGAGCGATTCATCAAACCACGCGGTTTTGCCGTTATCAGAAAAATAAACATGACGCTCAACAGGCGTAAAATTCCAGGCCTGTCCCTGATCAAAATAGGGTTTGGCCCACGGACGAAATTCGGCGACGGTCCACCGTTCGGTAGCATCGGTACCCATAAAAATAGCGCTGTCGCTGGCAAAGTGATTAAAATACCGATCAAAATTGGCGTCCTCGGCCGCATCGTGCCAGTCATCTAACATTGTGTTAACCGCCTTTTGCCCAACTTGCTCCGACTCCATATTACCACCGGAACATCCAACAATAATAAGCGAAACAACCAGTAGAAATAAAGAGCTGTTACAGGATTTTAAATTCATGATCAGACTAGTCTATCTTTTAGTAAATTTGCTCACCAGTGATATAAGAATGAAGTAAATTTGGAACCAAATTAAAACAAAATATTTTACAATAGATAGGACATTTGTAATGAGTATTCTTTGACTTAAGTTTGTGACTTCATTCAGAGAGGGCATCTTAGGAAAAACAATGAAGTGCTGGTTTGAATTAAGCATTCTATATTAACTAACAAAATTGTGCTTTAGGTAAGGTAACTGATATTATGAACATACGGTCGTGGAGTATCTATGCACTGCTTGTAATCTCAATTGTACTAACAATTATCACGGGAATCTTCACTTTTTACGGAGAAGTAGAAGAAAACGAAGATACCCGCAACCTGTTACAGACGCATGAGGTCATTCACAATGCCAATCAATTGTATGCCATCCTGCTAAATGCCGAAACCGGCCAACGTGGCTACCTTATTACAGGTAATCAAAACTATTTACAACCTTATACAAATGCTGCAAAACGTGTTAATTACCAGCTTGACCAGCTTAGTACATTAGCACGAGACAAATCCGATCAGCATCACATCATTAAAAATGAGTTAAAGCCAGCCATTGACAAAAAACTGTCTGAACTTGAAGAAACAATTACCCTTTTTGAAAAAGAAGGAGGGAAAGAGGCCCTTGCACTTACAAATACCCATTTTGGCAGAGAGCAGATGGATACGATCCGCAGTACACTCGACAAAATAATTACCTACGAAGAGCAATTGCTCGAACAACAAAGAGAACAACTCGATCAAAGCTCTCTGCTGTTTAATATTATTTCTTATGGCGGGCTGTTCTTTATTGGAGTTACAATTGTAATAGCCCTGATAACCATCCGGCAAAAAAATAAAGAAAACCGACAACTTATCGATCAGCTCGAAAAAAGCAATACCATGCTTGCTGATCTCCATGAGCGAGAAGTTCAGCTAAGTAACGAGAAAAGTAAATTTATGAGTATGGCTGCACACGATCTTCGGAGTCCCTTAAATGCTATTATGTCTATCGCTGAACTCATCAAGAATGACCAAGACCAACTAACTGAGGAACAAACAGAGTATTTGGATTACATTTCGGAGTCGGCTCATAAAATGTCAACCATGATTAATAACTTTCTGGATGTGCAAAAAATTGAAGAAGGAGAAAACAATACTACTCGTCCTGAAAATGTGAACGTTTACAGATTACTAAAAGCAATTTTAATGGGATCTCAACCAAAAGCATCATCCAAGAATATTAGCCTGAATTTAGAAAGTGACTGCAAAGACACCACCTTTTGTACCGACAAAGCAATGTTTTCACAAGTGGCAGAAAATCTTATTTCCAACGCCATAAAGTATTCCCCCTCCAACACTACAGTTACGGTTTCTTTAACCGGCAACAAGAACAACAATGGATTTACAATGTCAGTTAGCGATCAAGGCCCTGGCATTAAAAAAGAGGAGCAAAAACAGCTCTTTGAACCCTATGCCGATATCAGCACCCAACCAACCGGCGATGAGTCTTCGACAGGCCTCGGGCTGTCTATCGTCAAAAACAGAATGGATACACTGAGCGGATCTATCCAATGTGATAGTGAAATTGATAAAGGCACTACATTTACCACCTATTTTCCACCCCTGGAATGTGAAGATGTTGCCGCCTAAGCAAAACGAAAATACTGTTAAACATTCCAGTATTTCTTACCTTTACCCATTCTAAAGTAATATCAAACTTATACGCCATCTATGCCTGTAACAAACAATGAAATAGCCGAGCGTCTGCGCGAAATTTATCAACTGATGCAGCTGGCCGGCGAAAACCGGTTTCGCGCTATTGCCTTTGATCGCGCTGCCCAAACGATCGAATCGCTCAACGATGATATCAACAAATATATCGAGAATGATTCGCTGACCGACATCAAAGGTATTGGCGATTCCATTGCCAGTGATATCAAATCGTATGCACAGGACGGCACCATTGACGTGCTCGAAAGTCTGCGCGATCGCATTCCGGCCGGCATTATAAAATGGCTGGATATCTCGGGACTCGGTCCCAAAAACATTGCCAAGATACACCAAGAGCTCGGCATTTCGGAACTGGATGAACTCAAAGAAGCCTGCCAGGATGGACGGGTGGCTGAACTTGATGGACTGGGAGAAAAATCCGCGCAAAAAATCCTGAAGTCCATCGAGTGGATGCAACAATTCGATGAACGCTGCCGCCTTGATCAGGCTTTGGATATCGCTCGCCCCATGTATGATTTTCTGAAAGGTCTGGATGGCGTAGAAGCCATAGATGTAGCGGGATCGCTCCGCCGATCCAATGAAACCATTGGCGATGTGGACATCCTGATTGGAGCCAAAGAAGAGCATATTTCCGACCTTTTTGATGCCTTTGTGGATCACGAACTCGTGGTGGACGTGCTGGGACGCGGTGATACCAAAAGTTCGATCCGCACCGAAAACGGCCGGCAAGTAGATCTGCGGATTGTCAAGCCCGAGCAGTTCCCTGCGGCGCTGATGTACTTTACCGGCAGCAAAGAACACAATGTGGTGCTGCGTCAACGAGCTCGCGAACGCGGGCTGTCGCTCAATGAATACGGTCTGTTCAAGCTTGATGATGACGGCAACACCAATTTTGATGCGCCTATCGACTACTCATCAGAAACCGATATTTACGAGCATCTGGATTTGCATTTTGTACCGCCGGAGCTTCGCGAAGATCGGGGCGAAATAGCATTTTTTGAGGATCATGAATCAATGAATTTGGTCGAGGATGATGACATCCGTGGCATCATTCATGCCCACAGTACATACAGCGACGGCAAGTTTTCTATTAAGGAGATGGCCGAGGCGTGCATCGAGCGCGGCTATGAATATCTGGGCATTACCGATCACTCCAAAACAGCGGCCTATGCCGGCGGACTTTCGGTGGATGAAATCAAACAGCAGTGGGAGGAGATCGATCAGTTGAATGAAGAGTTTGAATCCAATGGAACTGATTTCCGAATCTTTAAGGGTATTGAATCGGACATCCTCAGCGACGGCAGCCTCGATTATGAGGATGAGATTCTGGACGATTTTGATTTTCTAATTGCCAGCGTACACAACGGACTGGACATGTCCCGCGAAAAAATGATGACGCGCTTCCGGAATGCGATTAAAAATCCCTATACAAGAATAATCGGTCACCCAACAGGACGACTGCTACTGCAACGCGACGGCAGCGACCTTGATATGAATGAACTAATTGAGCTGGCAGCCGAGCACAATACGGCTATCGAGATCAATGCCAGTCCCCACCGGCTGGATCTCGACTGGCGGCATGGAAACAAAGCGAAAGAAGTGGGATTGATGTCGTCGATTAATCCCGATGCGCACAGTAAAAAAGGCATTGATGACATCCCCTACGGCGTGCGCATTGCGCGTAAAGCCAAATTTGAGAAAGAGCGCATTCTCAATACTAAAAGTGCAGATGAAGTTAA
Organism: uncultured Balneolaceae bacterium; assembly: GCA_964490705.1. Classification (GTDB taxonomy): domain Bacteria; phylum Bacteroidota; class Rhodothermia; order Balneolales; family Balneolaceae; genus Fodinibius. The sequence goes on from CAZBCG010000006.1 coordinate 60,166, forward strand.
GGAGTGGTTTAAATCCCGCTGAAAACACAAAATAAAAGATCAATTTATCAGTTTATCAGATAGGTCTTAATCAAAATCACAGAGGGGTATTACCAATGAAATTGATTAAATACGGCACATTCATCCTCATCGTTCTTTTTCTAGGATCTATTGCTATACCAACATCCGTTAGCGCACAGCAATCACGGAATATTACGCTGGCCGGATACAAGATGAAACCCCGCGTTGCCACCAGCGGATCGGGTGTTGTTGATGTTACCCTCCGCGGCGATACGCTCTCTGTTACAGGTGAATTCTCGGACCTGATGGGCCAATATTCCGGCGCTTACATCATGGTGAATATCCGCAGGGAGAGCGGCAATCAGCTCTATAACCTAACGGCAGAAGTTTCTGATGACAAGAAAAGCGGAACATTTAAAGCCAAGGAAAACCGTTTTGTACTATCTCCATCGGAAAAAGCATTGCTCAAAAAGGGAGAACTTTTTATCACCGTAAATACCTTTGATCACCAGCGCGGAGAAATTCGGGGCGATATTGGAGCCATGGGGAGTTGATTTTACAACTTATTCCCACCCTAAAAAATTCTTCCACATTCCCATTTTTATTCTTGCTAATGCAATGGAATGATCCGTTTTGCAATGCAATTAATAAATCCTGATCTACAACATAATTTCTAACTTTTACTATTACATATTATGAAAATCGTTCTTTCCCCGGCAAAATCGCTGAACTATGAAAGTGAACTGCCAATCGATAAATCCTCCCAACCTCAATTTTTGGATGAAGCTGAAACACTTAACAACAAGTTGGCTGATATGTCGAAAGAGGAATTAAAAGACCTTATGGATATCAGTCAGAATTTGGCAGATCTGAACTACGAGCGCTATCAGAAATTTTCGACTCCTTTTAATGATGATAATGCCCGTCCCTGCATTTATGCATTTAACGGATCGGCGTACAAAGAGCTGGACGCATACTCCATTAATAAAGACCATATTGATTTCCTTCAAAACAGTCTGCGCATCCTTTCGGGAATGTACGGAATTCTTCGTCCGCTAGACCTTATGCAACCCTATCGTCTGGAAATGGGAACTAAACTGCAAATCAACGGCTATGACAAACTGTACGAATTTTGGGGCGACAGTCTTACCGAAGTTTTAAATAATGAGCTTGACGACGATGAGCTATTCGTGAACCTGGCCAGCAAAGAGTATTTCAAGGCATTAGATCCGAATAAACTGAAGGTTGATGTTATAACACCCAAGTTTAAAGATTTCAAGAATGGGAATCTGAAAGTCATCGGCTTTTATGCTAAAAAGAATCGCGGGACCATGACACGTTATCTTATCGAAAATGAGATAAATTCCTATGAGGGACTACTTGGCTTTAATGGTAATGACTATAGCTACAGCGAAGAGCATACCGAAGATAAAACCGAGCCTGTGTTTGTTCGGTAGAAATAACCTTAATTCAAGTAAGGACACGCCGCGGGTGTGTCCTTACAATATTAACAAGCTTCCTGAGCTTTTGATAAATTATCCTTTCGGCAGGCTAAATATAAAGGTTGTTCCCTCTCCCTCGGTGCTCTCAACCGCAATCTCTCCATTCTGCTTTTCTATAAATTCTTTACACAGCTGAAGGCCCAAGCCACTGCCATTTTCATTATTCGTCCCCGAACGTGATTTTCCCTGCAACGAGAAAATATCCTCTTGTTCTTCCTCGGGAATACCAATTCCGGTATCTTTAACCTTGAAAACCACATCCTGATTATTCTCTTCTGCAATAACTGTAATACTATCTCCCTCACTTGAAAACTTTATGGCATTATTAACCAAGTTCCGGATAATAAGCTTTGTAAGATTGATATCAGCTTTGACTTGTAAATCCTGATCTACCTCATTCAAAAGCGCAATTGATTTATGATCAGCTTGAAAAGAGCTGTTTTTCAATACTTCATTCACAAGCTCATATGCAGCAATTGTTTCGGTTTCTACTTCTAACCCTTTCATTTGGCTGTTTGCCCAACTCAACAAGTTATCCATCATGTTAATATTCTGCTGGACAGTTACCTCCAGCTCCGAAGCAATTTTTCTGATCTCATCCATCTCCAGATCTTCATCCTTCAGCAAGTAAAAAACGCCCTGCATCGACGTCATCGGAGATCGCAAATCGTGAGCAATTACCGCAATCATTTTATCTTTCACTTCGTTGAGCTCTTTTAACTCTCGGTTAACTTGCTCCCTTTTTCTATTTGAACGATATAACATTATTGCAGAAACCAACACTACCAGAATTACCAGCACCGATACTCCAATAAGCCAATTTTGGGTAACAATTCGCGCTTCTTGCTGAGCTTGCTGCTCTTGTAACAGATCATTTATTTTTTGCTGCTGGCGCAAACCCAACTCGGTTTCAGCCATAGCCAGCTGTTGATCTTGCTGAGCTTCCGTCAAACTATCGGACACTTCTTTGGCCAGCTCATGATATGAAAGTGCCTGCTCATAATTACCGGCTTTTTTATAAGCCTCATACAACTTTTCCGAAGCAGTGATGCGAAACGGGGGTGAATCCACCTTTTGGGCAACCTCAAAAGCTTTATCATAAAAACGCGTGGACTCTAAATAATCACCGCGAGCAACGGCTACATCACCAAGTCCGATAAAATTGTGAAAAAGCCCGTCCGGTACCCCTCCTTTTTGGGAATAATTTAATGATTCTCGAAAATGTTCTTCTGCTTCATCAAGCTCAGAAACAGCTACATGAAACATCCCCATATTATGCAAAAGTTGTATAGGCGGACTGTCCGGTCGCACTTTGTCATGCAGGGTCCACGCCTCTTGATACAAATTCCGTGCTTCATCATAGTTGCCAAGATCACGTTCCGTGCCGGCTAAATTATGCTTTGCCAGCAACAAGGTGTTATAGAACTCCTGCTCCTCACTAATACTAATTGCCTCGTTAAGATAGGTCTCGGCATCCTCGTAGTTTGACTGCTCATAATAAAGTTTACCCAGATTATTTAATGCCTTAGCCAAAAAACTGCTGTCCCCGACAGCCTCTGCAAAAGTAATCCCTTTCTGATACAGTGAAACAGCCTTACTTATATTTCCTAATTTCTCATAAATAACGGCTTTATTTGCATTTATAGCCGCATACTTATCCGGACCCTCCAGCGAATCAATCAGTGACAGCGCCTGATTGTAGGTACTCATTGCCTTGGGGTACTGCGATTGGTAATTATAAGCCGTAGCCAATAGATTTAAGACCTGAGTTTGCACTTCTTTATCTGAAGGACGCTCCACAGCCCGTCGAAGCACAGTTTCAGCCGAATCATAACTGCTTGCCTCCAGATAATACTCCCCAAGATCTTTCTCGACCGTTTTAATCAATAATGGAACATCGAGAGAATCAGCTACATCATATGCTCTGTCAAGCAGCATTCGCTGCCTGCGAATATCTCCCTCCCTTCTGGCAACAGCAGCTTCATCCAAGTAGGAATGTACTAAAGCACTATCCGAATCAATCGTCACCTCATCCGGATTAGCTCGCATATCTTGAGCCATTGCAAACGATCCCGGCAAAAACACCGTCAGAAAAAATAGAACTGCCGAAATCCTAAACGCCATTGCCTTCTTCCTAAATTATGTTAACTGTTTAATAAATGCAGTGGTAGAATTGATTTTAACAAGAGACAAATAATGCACAGATAAAAGTTGCATAATTTATTCTGATCAACTATTCGCTTTCACCCGCGACCCCAATGGCAAGCATTCAACAGCATCTAAAGCCGGCGTTGGATCACCCATAATATAAAAGTGGATACCCGGCGCGCCGCCCTCCAACAGCTCGGTGCACTGTTGCGTTGCCCACTCAACACCAATTTCTCTGGCATTACCGGGATCGGCTTGCACTTCATCCGAAAGTGCTTCCGGAATATTCAGATGGAAAAACTTAGGCAGGAAATTCAGATGTCGCTCGCGTGTAAGAACCTTTAAGCCCGGTACAATCGGACATTCAATACCCGCCTCACGACATTTCTCCACAAACCGGAAGTAGGCCTGGTTATCAAAAAACATCTGTGTTACGATATAATCGCCGCCCGCATCTACCTTCTTCTTGAGCTGTTGGATATCAAAATCAAGATTCGGAGCCTCGAAATGCTTTTCAGGATAGCCGGCGACGCCCACACAGAAATTTGTTTCATGGGCATTTACAATATCCTCGAGATATTTTCCGCGATTCATATCCTTAATCTGGTTGACAAGATCGAGCGCATATTTATTGTACGTCCCGTTTTTAAATCGCGGCGTCGAATCATCGGGCGAATCCCCGCGAATGGCCAGTACATTATCAATCCCCAGATAATTGAGCTCAATAAGAGCATCTTCCGTTTCCTCTTTCGTAAATCCCTCACAAATCAAGTGCGGCACCGGATCAACCCCGTACTTATGCTTGATTGCCGCGCAAAGCCCAATCGTACCCGGGCGTTTTCGCTTAATATGACGCTTGATCGTACCGTCTTCTAACTCTTCGTAGTATGATTCTGCTGCGTGATAAGTCACATCAATAAAAGGCGGATTATACTTCATCACCTTATCCAGCGACTCAAAAACCGTATCCACCGAGCCCCCTCTCTTGGGAGGTATAATTTCAAAAGAGATAAGCGGCTCGTTGGCACGCTCGTAATGTTCTATAACTTTCATTTACTCTGTGATTATTTGTAACTTAAGGATCCAAAAACTTTTTCTTCTTTCTGCGAGATTTTCATAACGAAAATCTAACAGTGTTTAAGGTAATCACTTCGTAGCTTAGTTGAAAAGTTTTTGTGCAACCACAAGTACCTGATAATTATTACCTGAGAACTACGTACATGAAATTTGATCAAATTAAGGATCTGTTAGAAGATCGAATCCTAATTCTGGATGGTGCCATGGGCACCATGATTCAGAATCAAAATCTCACCGAAGAAGATTACCGCGGCGAACGCTTTTCTGATTTCGAAAAAGCTGATGACCTCAAGGGCAACAATGACCTACTGAGTATTACCCAGCCCGATCTTATTAAAGATATTCATCGGCAGTTCCTTTCTGCGGGATCTGACATCATTGAAACCAACACTTTTAACAGCACGTCCATTTCGCAGGCCGACTATCACATGGAAGATCTGGCCTACGAGCTTAATGTGGCAGCGGCCAAAAATGCCCGCGTAGTGGCCGATGAATTTACGGATAAAAATCCCGACAAGCCCCGCTTCGTGGCCGGTGCCATTGGTCCCACGAATAAAACGCTTTCCCTCTCACCGGATGTAGAAGACCCCGGCTATCGCGCTATTACCTTCGATCAGCTTAAGGAAGCCTATGCCGAACAGATTCGCGGCTTGGTTGACGGCGGTGTGGATATCCTGCTCGTCGAAACCATTTTTGATACGCTCAACGCCAAAGCTGCTATCTATGCCATCCATAAATATGTGGAAGAAACGGGTAATCAAATACCCGTAATGATTTCGGGAACGATTGTTGATCAGAGTGGACGTACACTTTCGGGACAGACAACTGAAGCATTCTGGATTTCAGTATCCCATACCAAGAATTTGCTGAGTGTGGGACTGAACTGTTCACTGGGATCCAAGCAGATGCGGCCCTATATCGAAGAGCTGGCTAATATTGCAGATTGCCATACGAGTCTCTATCCCAACGCGGGACTGCCCGATGAGATGGGTGAATACAACGAGACACCGGAATTTATGGCCAATCAGCTGCACGACTATGCCGAGTCAAATTTTGTAAATCTTGTCGGTGGGTGTTGCGGTACTACTCCCGAACATATCGAAGCTATTACTGAAGCAGCCAAAGAATGCAAACCGCGACAAATTCCCGAGCAAAAACCATATTTACGCCTCAGTGGACTAGAACCGCTTGTTGTTCGTCCCGAAACCAACTTTGTGAATATCGGCGAACGCACCAATGTAATGGGATCGCGCAAGTTCAAGCGGCTCATCAAAAATGAGGAGCACGAAGAAGCGCTCTCGGTGGCACGTCAACAGGTAGAAAACGGCGCCCAGGTCATCGACATCAACATGGACGAGGGCATGCTCGAATCCGAAGAGGTAATGGTGGACTTTCTGCAGCTTATTGCCGCTGAGCCGGATATTTCGCGCGTTCCCATTATGATCGACTCCTCGAAATGGTCGGTACTCAAAGCGGGATTAAAAGCCGCCCAGGGAAAATGTGTGGTGAACTCTATTTCCCTCAAAGAAGGCGAAGAGGAATTCAAGGAACATGCACGCGAAATCCTCAACTTTGGAGCTGCTGTGGTCGTCATGGGGTTCGATGAAAAGGGTCAGGCCGACAGCTACGAGCGACGCATTGAAATTGCCGAAAGAGCCTACAAAATCCTTACCGAGGAAGTTGGTTTTGCCCCGCAGGATATCATCTTAGACCCCAATATCCTGACGGTAGCGACCGGCATCGAGGAGCATAACAACTACGGCGTTGACTTTATCAGAGCTACCAAATGGATCAAGGAGAACCTTCCGCTGGCAAAAGTGAGCGGCGGACTCAGCAATATCTCGTTCTCTTTTCGCGGCAATAATAAAGTTCGTGAGGCCATGCATTCGGTATTCCTGTATCATGCTATCCAAGCGGGACTCGATATGGCCATCGTTAATGCCGGTCAGCTTGAAATCTATGAAGAGATTCCCGAGAAACTGCGCGAACTCGTCGAGGACGTTATCCTAAATCGCCGCGATGATGCCACTGAACGGCTGGTGGACTATGCCGAGGAGATCAAGGATGATAAGACCGAAACCAAAGAGAAAACGCAGGAATGGCGTACCAAATCCGTAGAAAAACGGATAGAACACGCGCTGGTAAAAGGCATCGTTGATCATATCGTGGATGATGTGGAGGAAGCCCGGCAAAAATACGATCAGCCTATTGAAGTTATTGAGGGCCCGATGATGTCCGGCATGGATGTAGTTGGAGATCTGTTTGGATCGGGCAAGATGTTTCTCCCGCAGGTGGTAAAAAGCGCCCGTGTGATGAAGAAAGGCGTGGCCCATCTCATTCCCTATATCGAGGAAGAAAAAGAGAAGAATCAAGACACTGAGCCCAAAGCCAAGGTGCTGCTGGCTACGGTAAAAGGTGACGTCCACGATATCGGTAAAAATATTGTGGCTGTCGTACTTCGCTGCAATAATTTTGACGTAATTGACCTCGGCGTTATGGTTCCGGCTGATAAAATCCTCGAAGAAGCCCGTAAAAACAATGTGGATATCATTGGACTCAGCGGGCTCATTACACCTTCGCTGGATGAGATGGTGCACGTGGCCAAAGAGCTGAAGCGCGAAAACTTCAAGCAGCCCTTGATGATTGGGGGTGCTACAACCTCGCGCATGCACACGGCAGTTAAGATTGAGCCAAATTACGATCAACCCGTGGTACACGTGCTCGATGCCTCGCGAAGTGTTTCGGTAACGGGAAACCTGGTATCGAAAACACTGCATGATGAGTTCGTGAAGAAAATCAAAAATGACTATGTGAAATTGCGGAAACGCCATGAGGGACGTTCCAGCCGCAAGACCTATTTGCCGATTGAAGAAGCCCGAGAAAATGCCACGCAGATCGATTGGGAGTCATCCGAAATCGTAAAACCCAACCAGCTGGGCACCCAGGAATTTGATAATTATCCGCTGGAAGAGATCCGGAATTACATTGACTGGGGACCGTTTTTTATTGCCTGGCAGATGAAGGGCAAGTTCCCGGATATCCTGGAAGACGAAAAGTACGGCGAAGAAGCACAAAAATTATATGATGATGCCAACGAGCTGCTTGATCAAATTATCGATCAAAAATTGCTCAAAGCGCGGGCGGTTTTAGGATTGTATCCGGCTAATTCGGTGGGTGATGATGTGGAACTGTACACCGATGATAATCGCGAAGAAGTGCTTACCACCTTCCATATGCTGCGTCAGCAGGCTAAAAAGCGACGGGGGCAGCCCAACAAGGCGCTGTCTGATTTTGTAGCTCCCAAAGAATCAGGCATCAAAGATTATATGGGCGGTTTTGCGGTAACAGCAGGTATTGGCGCTCCCGAGCTGGTCAAACAGTTCGAAGATGATCACGATGATTACAACGCCATTCTCACTAAAGCGCTGGCCGACCGGCTGGCAGAGGCTTTCACCGAGCTGTTGCACGAAAAAGTGCGCAAAAAGATTTGGGGATACGCACCGAATGAAAGCTACAGCAATGAGTCGCTGATCCGCGAGCAGTACGACGGTATTCGTCCCGCTCCGGGCTATCCGGCACAGCCCGATCATACTGAAAAACGAATCCTGTTTGATCTGCTGGATGTTGAAAATAAAGCTGGAATTACGCTGACAGAATCGTTTGCCATGCATCCGGCGGCTTCAGTTAGCGGATTGTATTTTGCCCATCCCGAATCGGATTATTTTAATGTGGGCGATTTTAAAAAAGATCAAATCGAGGATTATGCCGAACGCAAAGATATGAGCGTTAAAGAGGTTGAACGCTGGCTGGGACCGAATCTGAATTACGATCCGGAGTAACGGCAAACCTGACAGGTTTCAGAAACCTGTCAGGTTTTGGTACTTTTACTAAAAATAACTCTACAGACTTTCCAAGTTTTCAAAACTTGGAAAGTGTAAGTATCAATATATTTCATCATGAGAGAACCCAGATCGGAGTTTAAATCTTTGCACTTTTATCACATCTATAACAGGGCTATCGGAGACGAGCAACTTTTCAGAGAACAGAAGAATTACACCTTTTTTCTGGATAAATGGAGTTCTTACCTCAACCAATACCTGAACGTCTGGGCTTACTGCCTTATCCCAAACCATTTCCATTTTCTTGTTCAAATAAAAGGAGAAGATAATATAGACCTGACAGGTTTTGAAAACCTGTCAGGTCTTATATCTCAAAAATTTAGTAATCTCTTTAACTCCTATACTAAATCCTATAACAAGGTTTATAAACGAAATGGAAGCCTATTTCAACGCCCTTTCAAACGAGTAGAAGTTGATTCTACAAATTATCTTCAACATCTCATTCATTACATCCACCACAATCCTATTCACCATAATTTCGCAAATGAATATTTAGAGTCGGAATACTCCTCATATCAATCTATACTCAGCGAAGGAGCAACAAAAATAAATCGACAAGGTGTTCTTGATTTATTCGGCAACAGGGAGAAATTCAAATCTTATCATAAAGAAATGAAGAATTACAATGACATTTCGCACCTTATACCTGAATAAGAAAAATAACTTGACTAAAGCTTTACCAAACTTCCAAAGTTTGGTAAAGCTTAATCAGAATATCTGTATTCTATCTTTTCACCTATTCCATTTCCAACTGCCGAATATTCTCCCTGCCAACGACATCCATCACTTCGTTCATATTATGGAGATTAATTTTATTGGATTGCACATAATCCACGGGCAAAATAGCAATCCGAAAGATCTGATCCTGCGTGTATTCATCACCCACAGTGCTAAGATCAGTATCGCCGGTTAAGAAAAGTTTTACATCAGCAAGCGTATGATCAAAGGCATACTGTAATTCACCGTCGTTAAAGAATACCGACACCGGCAACGGTTGCCAAACATCATTACCCGTATTTTGATCAACTTCCCAAAGCAAATACACCATAACAACATCAGTGGACAAGACCTCGATATCAGGGAACTCAGAAAACGCCGTATAGTTATTTGACTCACTGAAGTCAACTTCAACCTCATAAGCCTTTCCCGCTGGACCCGGAGGTCCCTGCGGCCCCGATGGCCCCTGTTCGCCCCCGCACGATAGCAAAAATGTAACCGCCAATACCAAGCTAAGCTTTCTCATAGTAGATCTCCTTTTAGGTGAAAATGAAATGATTATCTTCTGTTGCTCAACGCTCAGCTGTAATGTAATATTTGCTCAGAAAAGAAAATTCACATAAACATGTGATTTTGCCAATGGACTACGATCCCTAAATTTTCTATAGAAATTGAACATTATCACAAACTTTTGGGGATATGAATCGTCTTATACTACTTGCACTTGGTGGATTATTTCTACTTCAGGGGTGTTCACCGGAACCCGTTTATCGTCTCAAATCAGAAGCGGACAAGAATCAAACCTCCTATTATCAGGGTGTAGAATACATCCATCTGCAAAAAGACAGTGTGTTCGTGACCGTCAGTTATTTTGAACACACCTCGGATATGTTTGCTCTCGAGGTAGAAGTGGTTAACAAATCAAATCGCATCATCCGCGTAGCCCCCGATTCCCTGGCATACAAAGCTTATTTGGGATCCAGCCCCGAAAACCTGGCGAAATTTGTTACCCTTGAACAGGCCAAAGATCCTGAGCAGAAAATCCTCAATTTAGATCTGGCACTCTCTCAACAAAAAGCGAATCAGAAAACGGATGAGTTGCTTTTTTATACCCTACAGGGCATCACTCTGGCCAACAGCATTGCAACAGATTCGCCCGAAGAAAGTGAAGAGGCCGGTGAGCAAATGGCTGAAAATGCTGTAAATCAACAAGCCGACCGCGCCGAATATCAGTACCGCCGATCAAGCCTGCGGGGCAACAAAAAGTTCTGGAAGACCGATGCCCTGCGCATCACCGATCTGTGGCCCGGCGAAAGCATTAGTGGACTCGTTTATTTTGATACCGAACCCGACGCTGAGCTCTACAACATCCTGATGAGGGTTGAGAACCTGCAATTTGAGACTTGGTTCCGCCAGCACAAATTCGACCCGGGCGGCGATGTCCGATAATTATTTTGAGACAATTGCTCGTACTTCATCAAAAATAGCCTGTCGCAAAGATCCCAAATCAAAGTAAGTGCCATTGTCTTGGCGCCCTACATTTTGACGGTTTGTTAACAAGATTAGGGAAAGAGAGTCCTGTGGCACAGCCACGATATTTGTCCCGGTAAATCCGGTATGACCAAACGTACCATCGGGACTTCCTTCAGCAGAAATAAATTCTTTATCCATCGCCCAGCCCAATCCATTTTCAAAACGCCCTCTCGTTAAAAAGGTATCGATAACTGCAGACGAAATGATTTGTTCTCCTCTGGATCGGCCATTATTTATTAACAGATCAATCAGTACCTGCAGATCATCAACGGTTGAAAAAAGGCCCGCATGGCCCGCTACACCACCGCTTGCATACCAGGCATTACCGTCATTGACTTCCCCGCGGAGTGTATATTCCCGCCATCCATCCCACAACTCTGGATCCACATCCACACGATAGCCAAAGTCATCATCATATACCATCTGTTTCTCAAAGGGATTTCCGTGCGAGGTCGCAGCAATCTCTTTAACTCCCTTTTCCAGTGGATTAAAAAAAGTATCGGTGAGATCTAACCGATCATAAAACTGCTCTTCCAAAAATGTATCCAATCGCTGATCGGTTACTTTTTTAATGATATCTCCCAGCAGTATAAATCCCAGATCACTGTAATGGCGCTCTTGCCCAACCGGCCATTTCAGTGGCAAATCTGCGATGTATTGATATCGCTGCCGAGCATTTGTGGCAAAATAATAGATCGGTTTCCACTGGGCCAAGCCCGCTGTATGAGTAAGCAGATGGCGAACAGTAATTTGGGATTTTTGTCCTTTCTCAAACTCCGGCAGATAGGTATGAATGGGATCATCAAGATCGATTTCACCTTCATCAACAAGCAGCATGATACCAAATGTCGTAGCTGTCACTTTGGTGAGCGAAGCCAAATCAAACAGATGCTCAGTGGTCATTGGCTTGGGATTTTCAATCGGCTGCAACTGGTAATCGTATCTATGAGCATAGCCGTACGCACTCCGATGAAGAATAGAATCGCCCTTTTTAACCTGGATTACCGCGCCGGGAATGTTATTGGCTTTGATTTCTTGTTGGATGAGACTATCAATAGCAATGATATGTCCCGCTTCTGTTTGCTCTATCTCATCAGAACAGCTTATGAAGCCGATCAATAACAGACAGGTGATAAATGTCTTAACTGAATTCATTGATAATCCTTTTCTTTATTGTCCGTTCATTTTTTTCAGCGATGAAAAAATGAACCAAAAAAATCGCCGGCTGTGAATCCCAAAACGGCTTTAATTGTCGTTCGATGATAATTCCAATGGTCCATTCCTGCCATGCTTGTTTCCACAATATAACCGGTATGAAATTATCACTCATCTCACGACAATCTCCGCCTGGCATTCTTATGCCGAACTTATTAAAACTATCTACTTAGATTTTGCTGTTCTTTCTAAACCATCTTGAAATATTTCCGGCGATCATGACAATAGCACTGCCCACGACAGTATAAAGCGGCCACGCAATGGCCAGCGGTTCTCCCGGCAGCATATTATGGATGGGACCTTCCACCATAAACAGCAGTGAGAGCAATCCCACAAAAAAACCAATCATGGCATCAATTTTATCGGGATCATCAAACAAACGACCTAGTAAAAATGCTCCAAGCAGACCACCATAGGTGTATGAAGCAATACCCAATCCCAGTTCCACGACAGCCGGACGTTCGCCCTCTTGCAACTGCAAATAGGCAAAGAAGAAGGCTGACCCCGTTAGAATAACCGCCCAAACCATCGTGATGATGCGGGAAATTTTGAGGTCCTCGGCCTGCGTATTCTCCTTGCCAAAGTAGGGCTTGTACAAATCCAGCGTAGTTGATGACGCCAGTGAATTAAGCGATGAGCTGAGACTGCTCATGGCTGCGGCAAACAGCGAGGCAATGATCAGTCCCGATAATCCCACCGGCAGCTGCTCGACGATAAACTTGGCAAAAATTTCGTCGGTGGTTGCCAGCCCTAACTGCTGTGCTGATTGCGCATCATAAAAAGCGTACAGCAACAATCCGATAAACAGAAAAAGCCCGAATTGAAAGGCCACTACAACTCCACTCCAGACCAGGGCGCGCTGACTTTTTTTAACGTTCCGAGTAGTCAATAGTCGTTGGACGATAAGCTGATCGGTTCCATGTGAAGCAATGGAAAAAATAGCTCCACCGATGAGTGCCGTAAGGAAGGTATAGGGCTGAGCAATAAAATCTGCGAACGGCAAATCAAATCCGAAATCAATAATTTGTGTTTTACCCGCATCCGAGGCAATAGCGATGGCACCGCTTAGTCCGTTTGGCAAATCAACCAACATAATACCAATAGCCAGTACCGCACCGCCGATATAGACCGCCATCTGCATCACATCCATCCAGACAACCGCCTTAATACCACCGATAAGCGTATAAATTAGGGTAATCACCGAGATGGCTGTAATCGCTAACAGATAAAGTTCAATATCACCCCAGCCAGTAAAAGCACCACCAAGGCGGAGAATAATCGCTAAAGGAATCGCCGTAGCAAAAAGCCGAACGCCATCTGCCAACAGGCGCGTGATCATAAAGGTAGTGCTGGCCGCATTGCGCATGGAGGCTCCAAAGCGCTGCTCCAAAAATTGGTATGCCGTGGAAAGATTGCCCTTGAAGTAGGCCGGCAGCAACAGCTGACTCACTAACACGCGTCCCACGATATAACCCAGCGTAATCTGTAGAAAGGTAAGATTGCCACCATAAGCTACAGCGGGAATACTAATAAATGTAAGTGTGCTCGTCTCGGTAGCCACCACCGAAAACATCACCGCCCACCAAGGCAGTCCATCCCCGCCCAAAAAGTAGTCGGCATTGGAAGATTGACGCCCTGCCGCATAAATCCCAAGTGCTGCAACGCCAATCAAATAAACGACAATAACAATGTAGTCGATGAGAGAAAATTCCACGCCGAGGCCGTCTGGTAAATTTGGACTGTAATTTTAGAGCGACAGCATTATAGCAATTTATTTGTAGGATTACATAGTATTCAAAAACTTGATAGCACCTCACGGTTTATATTCGGGATCCGGGGAATTGCGGGAAAGATTAGTAAACAACAACTAATGAATCAAAGCAATTGAAAATAAAAGCTATCAAAAGAACAAAATCTACGATTCCCCGGTGAGTTTTTTGGTTCGTTTTTTCCTCATTGAAAAAATGAACATAAAGAAGTGCTATACTTATTGATTTCAAGTTAACTCATTCCGATCTATTACTAAGTTGCATCTTCATGGAAAGAAGAATATTTACTAATAGGATTTTTAATTCAGAACTTGTTCGATGAATTCCTCAATTAAACAACTGGCAAATTTAGCCTCAAAGCCGACTAAAAAAATCGTTGGATTGATGTCGGGCACTTCGCTGGATGGGTTAGATATTGCGCTTTGTAAAATCAGCGGAAGCGGCACTGAGACCGAGTTAGAACTCACGCATTTTGCCACAAAACCCTATGATATCAAAACCAAAAATCGGTTAAAGAATATAACATCCATACCACAGGTTTCTTTGGAGGATGTCTGCCTGCAGCATTCGTGGTTCGGCGATTATCACGGAAAATTAGTGTTGAAGATCTTGGAAGAATGGGGTATCAAACCCACAGAAATTGACTGTATTGCCAGTCACGGGCAAACTATTTATCACGCTCCAAAATCCCAGCATAAACAAGCAGGTATGCCCAACGCTACCCTTCAGATTGGGGATGGCGACCATATCGCCCAAAAAACCGGCATTCTCACCATCAGCGATTTTCGACAAAAGCATACTGCCGCAGGCGGTGAGGGCGCACCCATGGCCGCTTTGGTTGACCGGATGCTTTTTACCCACGAGACCGAAAATCGGATTCTGCTGAACATCGGTGGTATTGCCAACTTTACTTTTTTGCCGGCCGCATCGAATTCCAGCCAATCGTCCATCACCACGGATACCGGTCCCGGCAACACCTTAATTGATGCCGCAATGCGGCACTATTTTGATCAAGAGTTTGATGAAAACGGCACCATTGCTCAAAAAGGGACCGTCCATGCGGACCTACTAACCGCTCTAAAATCGGATCCCTATTTCCAACAACCGCTGCCCAAATCAACGGGTCCCGAAGTTTTTCATTTGGATTGGGTTAGAAATCAAATCCAGCAAACAAATCTTGACCTCCCATCTGCAGAAGACGTGATTGCTACCCTCACGCAGCTTTCTGCAGAAACTATCGCTGATTCAATTTTGGATATCACGGGTGATGAGCAAACGCCGAACATCTATGTCAGCGGTGGCGGATTACACAATCCGGTATTAATAAATGCCCTTTCGAATATACTCTCTTGTTGTAACATTGAAAGTTTTGAATCTCTTGGGTTTAATCCCGATGCCAAAGAAGCGGTCATTTTTGCGGTATTGGCTAACGAAATGCTTTCGGGTGATGGTTTTCAGATTCATCCCGAGTCAAAAAAGAAGGTAAACTTTGGGAAGATTTCATTTCCCGATTAGATCCTACTGCTCTTTCAACCACTCCACAAATTGCTGGATAGCACGTCCCCGGTGACTGATCTCATTTTTAATACCGGGATCCAGCTGTGCAAACGTCTGGTCGTAGCCGTTGGGCTTAAAAACCGGATCGTACCCAAAACCTTTGTCGCCATGCGCTTCGGTGAGAATCTGCCCCCGACAAATGCCCTCGAAGGTATAAGTGGATTCGTCGGTAACAAAGGCAACGACCGTACGGAATTGCGCCCCGCGATCATTGTCTGACACCTCACTCATTTCGTTGAGCAGTTTATCCACATTATCCTGGTAAGTGGCCGATTCCCCGGCATAGCGGGCCGAATACACGCCCGGGCGTCCACCAAGGGCATCCACTTCGAGGCCGGTATCATCAGACAAGGTCGGCAAATCAGTTGCCGAAGAAACATATTGCGCCTTTTTGAGAGCATTGCCTTCGAGCGTATCCCGGTCTTCGATCACTTCGTCCAGATCAGGAAAATCGTACGTTGACTTGAGACTGATGCCCAGCGGTTTAAGCGTAGATCGCAGTTCTTCAATTTTGTGCTTGTTGCGCGATGCCAGAACAATCGTATTCATCTGCAAAAAGAGTTATAGGATTTTGTCATTCGCTTGCGGTGGATTGATGCAAAATTTCCTGTACTTGGTGCCACTCCAGTCGCGGACCAAATTGGGATACAATTTTCGACCCCGCCAGGCTGGCCAGCTTTCCGGCCCCGGCATATCCCATTCCGTTGGTGATGCCGTACAAAAAGGCGCCCGCATACATATCGCCTGCGCCGTTGGTATCAACTGCTTTTACGTCGTACGGCTCAATATCAACAAAGGTATCGCCATCGAAGATCATAGCCCCATTTTTTCCCTGGGTGATAACAAATCGCTTGGCTTCTTTCTTAAGCACTTCCCGTGCTTCCATCAGGTTCTCTTTACCGGTATAAATTTTCGCTTCTTCTTCGTTACAAAATAGCAGGTCTACCGAAGCACCAATAACCTCTTCGAACCGTTCCTTGAATCCTTCAACAACAGAAGGATCCGAAAGCGTCAAGGCCGTTTTTACATTGTTGTTCTGCGCAATTTGTTTGGTTTCTTTCATTGCTTCAAATCCATTGGGAGATGTAGCCAGGTAACCCTCGATGTAAACATATTCCGAATCCCGAATGGCAAGCTCATCAATCTCGCTGGTAGAGATACTAGCGGTAATGCCCAAGTAGGTATTCATCGTGCGTTCAGCATCACCGGTAATCATCACCAGGCATTTTCCGGTTACTCCCTCTTCGCGCTCCTGGCGATCAAAATTGGTATCAATGCCCGCCTCCTTCATATCCTTAAGATATAAATCACCAAAGGTATCATCGGCAACTTTGCAGGAATAAAATGCTTTCCCCCCAAACTGGCTTATCGCAAAAATAGTGTTTGCGGCCGAACCGCCCGGCTTTTCGATGGTCTCGGCACGGTCAATATTATCAATTAATTCAAACTGTGTGTCTTCATCCACGAGTGTCATAACCCCTTTCTTGACCTCGTGTTTCTGTAAAAATTCGTTGGTTACTTCAAATTCCATATCAACCAGCGCATTGCCAATACCGTAAACATTATACTTCTTTTTCATAGTACAGGATAAAAGAATCTGTGGTTATAAATAATAAAGTGCTGAAAATACGAACTCTGGATGCTCTAATAAAGCAATTCATAAAAATAAAAAAGCACCTGCCTTTTCAGACAGGTGCTTGAAAGAAATTAATCCAACAATTGCATAAGGTTAGTTATGCGCAATAGGATCAGGATCTCCATCAGGATCTCCACTGGCAGTTCCATCAGAATTAGGACTACCATTTGTAACCAGAAGCAATCCGGCTACGTGAGGGGACGCCATAGATGTACCGCTGATGGTATCTGTTCCCCCGCCGGTCCACAGTGAGAGAATATCCACACCAGGGGCAGCAAATTCGATGGGAGGATCAGTAGGTCCCGACCAGTTTGAAAACGAAGCAAATGCATCAGTATCATCCGTTGCTGATACTGTCCAAACGTTGTTGTATTCTACTCGAGCAGGAGAATAATTATTCGCATCAGCGCCGTCATTACCGGCTGCTACTGCAAAATATACTCCCTGATCAGCAGCATTGCGAACCGCATCATCTACCGCATCAGAAGTGCCGCCGCCGAGACTCATGTTGGCAACATCTCCAGATGAAGCATTGGCTGCAACATAATCGATACCATCAATTACATCTGAATACGAGCCACTTCCACGGTCATCCAGTACTTTGACTGCTACTACCGTAGCACCAGCTGCAACGCCTACAACACCTTGATCGTTGTCAATAGCAGCAATAGTTCCGGCAACATGGGTACCATGGCCGTTTCCGTCGTCAGGAGTATTTGAAGCATATGATATACTTCGATCGGTATCAACGTTCAGATCAGGATGATCCAGGTCGATACCGGTATCAATTACCCAAGCCGTTCCACTGCTGGCCGTTGCTCCGCCAACGCGATCAATTCCCCAGGGTGTCGTTTGGGAAGTACTTCCTCCATCGTCGTCATTATTTCGGCAGTGTGGCCATGGAGAACAAGCTCCGGGAGGTGCCAGTGATACCATTTGGTCTTCCTCGATGTAATCAACACGCTCGTCATTGCGGAGATTTGCAAGCTGATCAGCAGTTAGCTGTGCTGCAAATCCTTTTAGAGCAACATTGTATTCGCCAACAACATCGCTTTCGGCGATATTGTGATCTGTAAATACAGCGTGTCTCATCTCTTTGACAGTTGCCACATCAGAAAGAGCTTTTCCCTGGGCATCTTTGTCATTGAAGACGACGATATATTGACCGTCTATATTAGCATTATTATTTAGTTCTTCTTTCGTCTCTTCTTGGTTCATATTAGTCGTCGGTTGGTCACAAGCTGTGAATCCAAAGACAACCAATGCTATAACCAAGGTTATTTTGAAGAATGTATTTCGCATAGATATACCTTCTTTTATTAGAATTATATTCGCATTAAGCGAACATGAAGGCAGGAATATTCTCAAGGTTCCAAAACTACCCTAAAGAACTTTTGTTGATAGTATGGCCTAATCTTTCCTGCAACAAGATAACCAAGAGTATTGATAAATCTCTCTGTTACAAATAAACCGGAATTTTCGTATTAATTTTTTTTAATATTCTCGGGAATGTTATGTAGTGGAATTCTTCATCGGGACCTATATTACCTTTTCTCTGACGCAACACTGTTTCGACTACACCTCTGGTATTTCAGATTCAGCTTTTTCAGGTCTCATAAAAAAGCACCTGCCCTTTCGAGCAGGTGCCACAGTAAAAACGTGCCATCCTACTTATTGATGAATAATAGGATCAGCATTGCCGTCGGGGTCTCCGTTGGCTGTACCATCGCTGGTGGGAGTTCCACCCGTAACAAGCAGAACGCCCGCTGCATGCGGACTAGCCATAGAAGTACCACTGATAGTATTAGTGCTATTATTCATCCACAACGACTCTACATCTACGCCCGGCGCGGCATACTCAATCGGAGGATTCCCATAATTCGAGAACGACGCAAAATTATCGTCCGAATCAATGGCGGAAATCGTCCACACATTGCTGTATTCTACGCGCGCCGGAGATGAGTTATTGGCATCGGCACCATCGTTACCAGCCGCCAGTGCAAAGTAGATACCCTGATCAGCTGCATTCCGAACGGCATCATCAACAGCAGTAGAAGTACTGCCGCCCAAACTCATATTGGCAACATCGCCGGCCGAAGCATTGGCAGCTACATAATCGATACCGTCAATCACACCGGAATACGTTCCGCTTCCGCCGCTGTCGAGCACTTTAACGCCCACCACGGAGGCGCCGGCAGCAACGCCCACAACATCAATATCATTATCAAGCGCTGCAATAGTTCCCGCAACGTGCGTACCGTGGCCGTTGCCATCGTCTGCAGTAGATTCGGTACTTACAAAAGAAGCACTACGCTGCGTATCCACATTCAGATCATCGTGGTCTAAATCAACGCCGGTATCAATAACCCAGGCCGTACCTGAGCTAGCTGTTGCACCGCCTACGCGGTCAATACCGTAAGGAGTAACTTGTCCACTTCCGCCTCCATCATCGTGGCATCCTATACCAAAATAATAGCACCACCATGGAGCATGATCATTTGTGGTTGGGGGTGAAAGTATGACAACCCGATCCTGCTCAACATATTCTACGCTCTTATCCTGACGCAGACTATTCAGTTGTTTATCAGAGAGTTTAGCCGAGAAACCGCCAAGTGCATTCTTATATCGGTTTTTAACAGCATCTTTTTTGATACTGTGCTTACCCATTATAGTATTGATTTGCTGCGACCGTTGTTCAACTGTCGCTTTGCCTTTAATACCATCGTTATCAAACACTACAATGTACTGCCCGTCGATGGGTTGCCCTTGCATATTTTTGATCTGCTCAAGCTTCTCATCGGTTGGTTTTTCCTGTTCTTTTTCTTGGTTAACGTTTGTCGGCTGATCACAACCTGTTATTACCAGAAGAGCAACAACAAAAATTGCGCTCAGTTTAACTGTGGTTCTATGTAACATAGATGACCTTATTTTATTAAAATTACACTCACGTATGAGCGAGTATTAATTGAGACTCATCCCTGAATAGCTATTTAAAAATTAGCACTTCCGATATCATCGAAAAAGCTGTAAGGACTTGAGCCCCTTTCATTTACATGAGTTAACAAATGATGATATGTTACAGATTATCCCGCCGATATGGATTAAAAACATCTAATGCTTTTTTTGTAACAACATCCCCATGCTGCCTATCTTATATATTTACATATATTTTCATTTTACTGTCTGATTTATATATCCATCCTAACCATCCATGCACATTATCAGTATGTTATATTGGGATACATCACCAGATGGAATGATTTGACCGATAATGCGTTAAGCATATTGCGCAGTAATTTTTTGATATTCGAACAATACATGCACGACCTGATTTCCTTTTTAGAAGAACGGCTGAACAAACAACTGCCTGGCCAACGGGCCCAGCTCGAAATGGCTCCCAAACCGATCGCTGACAGTGCCGGGCAGCCACGTGCCATGGAAGCCCCCGAAAGTGCACATCAAAGCAGTGTGTTGGTTCTGCTCTTTCCCAATCAGGAAAACCAACCGGAGCTCACGCTAACCCTGCGCAGCAGCGATATCAATCACGGCGGGCAAATTAGCTTTCCCGGCGGACGTGCGGAAGAGGGGGAAACAATAACTGAAACAGCCCTTCGCGAAGCCTGGGAAGAGATCGGTATTAAACAAGAAGAGGTAACAATTATCGGGCAGCTCAGCGATCTGTACGTGCGCCACTCCAATAATATTGTGAGCCCGGTAGTGGGTGTTATGGACGCCCCTCCTGATTTCAAGATCAATCCCCGAGAAGTCGAAGAGGTATTTGCTGTAGAACTGCGCTCGCTTATCCACAAGAAAAACCTGACAGTTGAAGACTGGAATCTAAGTAAGCATACCTACCAGGTACCGTACTGGGATGTGCATCGCGTGCCATTGTGGGGTGCCACGGCAATGATGCTCAACGAGCTGCTCGACCTGTACCGCGAATTTTTAACGCAGCACCCTGATACCGATTAGCTAACCCAGTGATTGCTGTCTATTAGGCGATTCTCATCGGATTGGTAAACGGCAAAATCAAACCCCTTTTGGACACTGTATCCGCCAAATTGGCCTTGCTTATTTACGGCGATGAACCCCACCTGGATGCCCTCCAGTGAATCATTTTTCTGTGCAATGCGCTGTACCGCTTTCTTACAAGCGGTTTTGGGATCATCACCGCGACGCATATTTTCAACTACCAAGTGACTGCCACACGTTCTGATGACCTCTTCGCCCAGACCCGTTGCCGCTGCAGCACCCACTTCATTATCAACGAATAAACCGGCCCCAATGAGCGGAGAGTCACCTACCCGGCCATGCATTTTCCAGGCCGTGCCGCTGGTCGTGCACGCCCCCGACAAATTACCGTCCGCATCCAACGCCAGCATGCCGATGGTATCGTGATTTTCAATATTGATCTCGGGCTTATATTCAGCTTTTTTCTTCCATTCCTTCCAATCCTTTTTGGATGCTTCCGTAAGCAGATCTTCTTTCTCAAACCCCTGCTCCAACGCAAAGTCCAGTGCACCATCAGCCACCAGCATCACATGCGGCGTCTCTTCTTTAACTTTTCGTGCTACCGAAATCGGATGCTTGATATGCTGTAATGCCGCCACTGATCCGCACCGATTCTGCTCATCCATGATGCATGCATCCAACGTTACAAACCCATCCCGATCGGGATATCCTCCATAACCGACGGTGCGTACCTCCGAATCAGCTTCGGTCACCCGAACGCCGGCCTCTACCGCATCGAGTGCAGAACCACCCGCTGAGAGTATATTCCATGCCTCTTTATTTGCCGCCAAACCGTGTTTCCAGGTAGAAATTACCAGCGGCTTATTAGCTGTCCCAGCACTTATAGATTGTATTGGGGACCACTTTTCCATTGGCAGAAGTCCGCCGAGGACCGTCATTTTCAAAAAATGTTTACGACTGATCATAAATATTCTTTTACCACTTATTATTTGAATGCCTTCTAACTAATAGCAAAATTTCTATCCATCCGAAAGTAACTGTACTGCATTCGTCCCAATATCCATGCCGATGGCAATACCCATTCCGCTAAGCCCCGCTGCCACATATCGACGATCATCCACCTGTTGAACAATCGGCGTCTTTGTGGGTGTAAATCCCATAATGCCGGACCATTGCTGTGCAACCCGCCACTCATCGGGCAGCCTTAACACATCCGATACAAAATTAACAAGGTGACTTTTGATGGTTTCATTAGTTCCAAAATGATCGGTTTTTTCTCCCTCTTTATCCAGATTTCGTGCGCCGCCAATCAGCAGTCGTTTTCCCACATTACGAAAATAGATATATCCTTCGTCGTGATGAAAAATTCCCTTCCAAGGCATCTTTTTGAGCTCGTTCGTAACAAAAACAAACCCGCGGGCAGGTATAACATCAACCTCCGGAAGCAGACGCTGCAGAAATCCATTGGCCGCCAGCAATACTCTTTGCGCACTGAGCCGGGGACCATTCTCAACAAGCACCACCCCTTCGGGACTCACCGTTTCCACATTGCAATTCCATTTAATTTCTACCCCCGCCTGGCTCACTTTTTGGACAAGCGCCTGCATCATTTTACCGGGATGAAGTGCCCCCTCGAGTCGGTTTTGAATCACAGGATATCCTTCCAGTTGTCCAGTGCTATAAACCGATTGTTCATCCAGCAAGTCCAGCATCCACCGGTTAAACTTATCGATATGCAGAGATACCTTTTCGAAATCTTCCCGGGATCGAAAAAATTCATATCCTCCGCAATGTTCATAACCAATAGCTTGCTCACCCAGCGTTTGCTTTAAAAGCTCCAGTCCCCTATACCGGCGAACAATACGCTTTTTGATATTTTCTTCGGATTCTTTCTGCATATCCGCCAGGTGCTCACCGATGGAACCTACGCATGCAAAGCCCGCATTTCGCGTGCTGGCACCCTGCGGTAAAAATCCCCGTTCTAACACTGCTACCCGCGCATCAGGAAATTCTTGTTTATAAAACAGTGCTGATGAGAGCCCGACGATGCCGGCTCCCACGATGATTAAATCGTAAGGCCGTAAAAAGGAATCTTCTTCCCAAAAAGAGTATTGCTTCATTGTTATTTGTTATCGGTTATTCGTTGCTGGTTGCTAAGTTTCAAAAGACTCTAATCTAACCTGTTTACTGATACTAATAACTAATCTCTAATCTCTTGAAACACCAACGATGCCATTAACGCCGCACCGGTCGTAAAACACTCTTCGTCAATATTGTATTTGGGATGATGCCAGGTATAGGTCGATCCCGTTTCTTCGCGCCCGCTCCCCAGAAAGAAAAAAACGCCCGGAAACTCCTGCTGATAAAATGCAAAATCCTCCCCTGCCATAATGGGGTCTTCCATAATCTCCACATTCTCTCTACCCAAAAGCTCGCTGGCGGAATCAATTACGCAGTCCGTCGCCCAATCGGTATTGTGCACAGCGGGATAACCAAAATCAAAATCAAAGGTGTAGCTACCACCAGATGCTTCAGTAATACCTTTCACAATCTGCTCGATGCGTTTCTCGATCATCTTGGCCGTCTCTTCCCCAAAAGTACGCACCGTGCCCAACATTTCCACTTTTTCGGGGATGATATTATGAGCCGATCCGCCGCTAATTTTTCCTACCGTTACCACAGCAGGTTCGGTAGGATTTATATTTCGACTCACAATCGTCTGCAGTTGACTTACAACCTGACTAGCCATTACAATAGGATCTACAGCCTCGTGAGGTGATGCGGCGTGACCGCCCTGTCCAATAATTTCGATTTTGAATTCATCAGGCCGGGCCATCAACGGTCCCTTGCGAGTAGCAATCTTTCCGGGTGCTAAATTGGGGTTAGAATGCAATCCGTAAATCACATCTACGCCTTTCTCTTGCAAATAACCCGTTTCGCAGAGCAAGCGGCCGCCACCGGGCAGTTTTTCTTCTCCCGGCTGAAAAATAAGCAACACCGTTCCCTCAATTTCATCCTGCAGATCCGTCAAAATTTTAGCTATCCCCAACATATTTGCGGTATGGCTATCATGTCCACAGCAGTGAGCAACACCCTCATTTTGAGACATAAACTCTTTTTTGTGGTCGCCCTCTTCCGAAATAGGCAACGCATCAATATCTGCCCGCAAAGCCATCACGCGATCAGAAGATTTTCCGCCCTTCAGCACCCCTACGCATCCCGTTTCCAGCGGACGATCCACTGAAATACCCAATGCTTCCAATTTTTCGATGATAAACGATGTCGTTTCGTGCTCTTGGTAACTCAGTTCGGGATTCTGGTGCAAGTGGCGACGTATAGCAATCATCTCATCGTGATATGCTTTCGCTTTATCTTGGATTTTACGTAATTCCATATCAAATTATTTGATTGTAAGACAACATTGATGCCTGAAGTAGAAAATAGAAATTTTCTGGCAAGTTCATGACACTAATTTCTGTAACATATTTAGGGTATCACCGTACAGTTCAGGAGATTACTACGGTTACCCAAAACAGCTAGCACACGAACATGAACACACGAAACATATCTTGGGAAATTGTTTTGGCAGGTATTGCATTCGTTGCCATTGGAATTTACCTGCTGGATCACAATTCATCGCCTTCTTCTGCGGACAACAATGCCACCTCTAAAAAACTAGAATCTACAGCACCAACTCCGCCAACGCCCCCCAGCGGACTGCCGAGTACCATTGTTATTGATCTGCAAAATTTAGACGAGCTCGAGAATCTCGAAAAACTAAAGGACATCAAAAACTTAGAAGAACTGAAGGATCTCGAAATTGAGCTTAAAAATATCGACAAGGTCATCGAGCAGCACGTGAACGAAGAAGATATTCAACGACATCTGGATGAAAGTCTGAAACAGCTGGAAACGAAACTCCAAAAAATTGAAAAGGCTGATTTTAATGTAAAGGTCCAAAATCAAAAAGTGTATATTAACAAAGACTATGATGTTGATGAATCCCAATGGACAGAGGTGAGTCCGGGAGTATATGTATTCCGGGATTCATTCAACACAGATAATCTGCAGTCGATGGACTTTGATCTGGAATTTGGAAATGTAAATATCGTGGGTTCTGATGCTGCTAAGGGAGAAATTATTATTCGCGCTACGGGCGATCTCGAAGATCCGGCTGCCTTTTCTAAGAATATGAACATCGACAGGCAGTTTTCATCGCCGAGCGCTACATTTCGCATGCGTTCAAGCAATGAGAGTAATATGTCCAACTATATTAATCTCGAGGCTACGCTTACACTACCAAGCAGTACAAAGATTAATGCCAAGACCTCCGGCGGACATATCAATGCCAATAACCTGAACAACAATCAGCAGTTTCATACCTCCGGCGGACATATAACGCTGGATACCATTGAGGGCGAAACGGTGGCCGAAACCGGGGGCGGGCATATTACTTGCGAGCAAATTTCAGGCAATGTATTACTATCTACCGGAGGAGGGCATATCAAAGTACAGAACGCAAACGGCTCGCTCACAGCAAAAACCGGAGGAGGGCATATCGAAATCAAGAATGCTTCGGGCAATGTTGTCGCCAAAACCTCCGGTGGTAACATTTCAACGTCTGTTCAAGAAGCGAACGGACCATTAAAATTTTATACTTCGGCAGGAAATATTTCTCTTATGCTGCCTGAAAATATCGGTGCTAATCTCGATATTTCGGGGTCGGTCGTAAAACTGGCTGACCTGTTCAACTTCGACGGCAACAAAAGCAAGGGCAACATCTCCGGAACGATCAACGGAGGCGGCGTGCCCGTAGTCGTCAGTTGCGGATACGGAAATGTGAATATCGACGCCAACAAATAATGTCTGAAGATACTTCTGAGAGTGATTCCAAGCTCATCATTACCCGGGATGGCTCACACACCGTCTATTCCTCTGGCTTTGACCAGCACTATCACAATCCCAATGGAGCCATAGCTGAAAGTAAACATGTGTTTTTTGAGCAAACCGACCTGCTCGATGCACTCAATCAACAATCAGACATTACCATACTTGAAATAGGATTCGGCACGGGATTAAACCTGATGCTCTTGCTCGATTATTATCTTGATTCAGGGTCTGAGGCCAAGATCGACTATTACACCATCGAGGGATTTCCGCTGGATGCCAACACAGCCCAAAACCTCAACTACAAGCAACATCTCAACCATCCTGAACTGGGCGATAAAGTCCTTTCTGTTTTTGATAATCTCGACGATAGGATGAATACTTTCTCATTTTTTGATAACGTATCAGCACACATTTTTAATGGGATGTTTGCCAATTTCCCAGAGGAAAATATCGGCGCTCAATATATTTTTCACGACGCCTTTTCGCCTGATGCCAATCCCGATTTATGGACTGGTGATGTTTTCAAAAAAATAAAAACTTTAAGTGCCGGTGATGTGATGCTCTCAACGTATTGTGCCGCATCCAAAGCACAGGGAGCTCTGGCCTGGGCGGGATGGCATGTCGCCAAAACACAGGGAGCGTTGGGCAAGCGCGAAATGATCCTAGCCGCACTAGATGCCAACCGGCTTGCTGATCTTAAACGAATTGATGAGGAGCGCTATGGCCGCCGCTACGAAGAAGGCGATTTTTGATACCTCATCCGGTGACTGAACTTGTCACCTGACGAATGAAAACAATATTAGTTTTTATGCTATGATAAGCGTGGAAGCTTATTTCAGCTGGCTAAAGCCTGTAGATGCTGAAACAAGTTCAGCATGATATTCTTGTTATTCCAGATGCCCGGTACTTTTGAAGTGCACATGCTTAAATAATATTCTCCCGACCACAACCCCAGTGTTCGGGCGATAGCTTATTCCCCATTTTCCTGAAAGCGATGCAACAAGCGCCCCAAAAACTTGCCGGCATAAACTTTATTAATGTGGCTCATATCCGCTAAAATAACCAAGCGATCCTTGCTACGCGAAAACGCTACATTGAGTAAACGGGGCACAGCCAGCCCGTTTTTCTCTTCATCAAAAGGCCGCACCGAATAGTGGCGACGACGGCCGTATTGTTCTTCTCCGCTCATCACCGTATCAAAAATAATCACATCCTTTTCGCGCCCCTGGAATGTGTGAATCGTGCCCACTTCGATCATGCCGAGGTCATTTTGATAGAGCGCATCACGAATTTCATAGACCGTACTGCGGAACGGTACAATAATCCCGATTTCATCCACCGGCACGTGATTCTTAAGCACCAATCGCTTCACCATTTTGATAAGAATATGATTGTGAACCTCGTTGACCGGCTGAAATCCCTTGCCTTCGTCCTTTTGAGTTAACCTTGGCCCATACTTTTGGCTGTCGATCACATTCACCGTGGTCTGGCTGCTCTCCTGCTGCTTGATCATCGGATCCAGCTCCTCATCCGGCTGGGCTGTTTTTAATCGCCCCTCATAAAACACCGTACTCAACACTTCCGCCAGATCTTCATTCAAGCGATATTGGGTATCATAAAAAGTGGTCAGCGGACGATTTTTGTCGTGCCAGGCAAACAGGTCTTCGGTGGTCTCGGCCTCCGAAGCAAAGGTAAAAATATCCTCCTCCAGAAACTTGCGCGCCGACTGATCATCCGTCAATGCAATGGGCGGCAACTGCATGGGATCCCCCACTACAACAATATGCGACTTTGCCTTTGCGGCCAGTACCATCAGGTACGGCAAATTCGCCATCGACGCCTCATCAACCACCACCGCATCGAACTCTTGTCCATCGAACAGATCCGAGGTACACACCTTAGCCAGCGTGGTAGCCACCAGTTGCATACGCTCGAGCTCGATCCGCTCATTGACCGTAATGAGATCGTCAATCTTTTCCTCCAGCGCCACTTCGCCGCCGTGCTCATCCACACGCTTACCCAACCTTTCGATACGGTCGTCAAGTTCCTGCGGCACCTCTTCGCCGTGCTCCATCAGATTGTCGACCTCTTTCTGCAGCTTCTGATATTCGCCCAGCAAGTTGTCCAGGTTTCCGGCCTTTTCCTTCTGGGCCTGCTGCTTCTTTTCGATATGCTGGTCAAAAAGCACGCCCTCCAGCCGCTCACTGTCCAGCGCCATTTCACCGAAGCGCGTAACGTTTTCTTCTAAATGTTCTTTTTCCACGGATGTCAACGCCTTTAATGCGCTTAACAATCCCACATCTACCGCACGGTTGGTATTGGCGGCAAACAGCACACGCTTCCCCTTGATCAGGTAATTGGCCATCATAAATCCCAGCGTAGAGGTCTTGCCTGTGCCCGGCGGTCCCCAGACATACAGCACTTCATTTTGAAGGGATTTTACCAGCGATTCGTGCTGCGAATCATTTCGGCGACTGTCATCCAAAACGCGCGTCTCATCATCCTCGGTATGATGCTTTCTTGCATCGTGATAAAATAGCTTCCCGATCTGTTTACGACGATTTTTCTGATCGGAATTGAGTAACTTTGCGAGCTCCGATTTCAGCTTTCGGAGCACGAAATCGTTCTCCCACTCCACACTCACTTTGGGCAGCGTAGATCCATAATTATGGGGAAAATGCAGCACCACTTTTTCATCTCCCACTTCCACGGGATACAGCTCCAGTTCATCCTCGTGATCTTCCATTTCACCCTGAATCACTTCCGCAAATCGCAGTGAGGTGTTTTGCGACTCAAACTCATAGTAAAACGTATTGGGCGGATGATCTTCGAGCCGCGTACCGTCAAACAGCACATCCTGCGCCGGCTTTTCGCGCACCGTTTCGATCTCGGCATTCACCGCATCGAGCGCACGATTTATTAATTTCTTAATCTTTTTGTCGCTCATTAATACAATACTTCTGGATTTCAAATTCATTTCTGGCAGACGTCAAACGTCAAATGTGAGATAATTCCCCGTTTCACTTCTCACGTTTGCCTGTTGTACTATTGATCCCAAAGCTCGGCCCGGATGGTATCGGCGCTCTGCTCCGAGATGCGATACTCCAATTTTATACGGCGACGTTCAGGAATTTTCTTCTCCACCAGTTTGGCACTTTGCGAGGTATATAAAATAAGATCCGTTTCACGGACAAACAGTGGCAGCGATTCTCCATAGGTAGCCCCGGCCACAAACGAGCCGCCAAACTTGATACTCACTTTCAGCTCGTCGATAATCTTGGGGATGGTCTGATCCTCGGCCGTTACTAGACCAATGGTATCAATAGCTGCACGATCTACCACCGACAGCAGCGTATTGGGATCTATACTATACACAATCGGCAGCAGGCGACCTTTTTCGGCAAAATCGCGAAATTTATTCACCAGCTGAATGGGAACAAACAATGCATCGTACTTCACAGTCTCGTTATATTGATTAGCATTCAAAATGCGACTGCGAACCCCCACTTCTTTTTTGATGGCATCAGCCACCATACGTCCCAATTCTTCGGTTTCGCCAATACTGGCACAGCTTTCAATCCGATCCGGCCAATCCATAAAGTTCAACTGTTCCTGAAACAGCTCGTCAATTTCTGATTCATCCAGCCCATAGCCGATTAGCTCTTCGAGCAGCTTACGCATCTTTTCAGCACCCACTTCGAGTCGGTCCGCTTTATCAAGATTCGTATTCTGCCGCTCCACAATAAAGCCCTTACCCCGCTCGCTGCGAATCAATCCTTCATCAGCCAAAATGTGGTACGCCTTGCGAACGGTGTGAAAACTCGACTCTAACTGCTGTCCCAGCTGACGCGTTGAAGGCAACGTTTCACCCACTTGAAACTGTTTGGTGGCAATCATCAGGCGAATGCGATCGGCAATATATTTAGCGGATGTTTTCAAAACATGGTCTGGTGTTTTCAATTTACAGCACTAAAGATAGGTGTTAGCAAGGTCATTCTCATTGATGGATTTAAAATAAAAAAAGCCCACCCCGAAATTCGGAGCAGGCTCTTTTAGGGGGATGAGTCGTTATGCTTAGAAACGGAATCCATTAAAATCAAACTTCATGGACAGCCAATAGGTTCTCCCCATGGCAGGTGTTCCCAACAAGTCTACTTTTTCGGTATCAAGGATATTATTGACACTTCCCTGAAGCGAAAACCCGGTGTCGAGGATATCGAAACCCAAGCTCAGGTCGAGCTCGAACTTAGACGGTAACTCTTCTGTGTTATCAGGATTGCCATCATCATCAAGCAATACATTTGAGTTCCAGTATCCCGAAACATATTCGTAACTGTCACGCCAGCGGCCATTAATCTTAATAAAAGGCTCGGTAAACGTCGAAGAGTTAAAAAAGTTCTTGGCCGTAAATCCACCTTTTATTTTGAGTGGTGGTGTATTCAGCGGAAGATCACTTCTGCCCGGTTCTTTGGTAAAGCTTGCAAGCTTGATGGTGGACATGCTGGCACTCATACTATATCGATCATTAAAGTAGTAGTTAAGCCCTACATCCAATCCCTGAACTTCAGCCTCACCATAATTTACATAGGTTTGAACGGCTGTTAAGTTACTCCCTTCTACCATTACAGGATTCCCATTTTGGTATGCCGTATAAGTGGGATCATCAATATTAATTATTTGGGTTCCAACAAAGTTTTGATACCAAGAATAATACCCTACGATATCAACAAATAACTTTTTCCCGAATACCCCTTTGTAACCCAATTCCATTGAGTTTACTTCTTCGGGGTCAACCGGTGAGATTGTTCTAACCACATCGCCATTTGCATCCTGTACGGTATATCCATCAATATTACCTTTAATTAGCAATGCATAGCCCTGAGCAAATGCATTGGGAACAGGAATATATGCATGGCTCTGTAAAATGGTAGGCGATGTAAACGCTCTGTTATACGTTGCCCGCACATTGTGTCCTTCGGCCACGGTATATACAATAGATCCCTTGGGACTTAATTGCGTGTCGTAATCCGTGTTTTCATCTACACGGGCAGCAGCAACCAGCTCTAACTTATCCGGTAATACATCGTACTTCAATTGTGCATAGCCACCGAAGAGCTCTCGGCTAATATCTTCGCCGCCTCCGTCAGCAAGATACGTACCCTTTGATTCCGGCAACATATTTCGATAATTAAGCCCGGCTACAAGATCGAGATTGCCAAAGGTGTTGTTATACTGAAGTTCAGAATCATAAATCTCTGTATCGTCAACAAATGCAACAGCCTCACGAATATCCTCAACAGGAATTAAACTTAGAGGTACCCCCTGATCTACAGTTGACTGTACCGCAGTAACCACCTGATTCAACTGGTAACTACCGGCTTCGTTGCCGTTTCTGGTTACTTGTGCATACCAGTTATCGCTACTTACCGTAAGAGACTGGTAATTAACCTTCCAATCTTCGATGCGGTTACGTCCGTTTGAAGTCAACGAAAATTGACTCGTCGATGACCAGCCGTATTTTCCTGAAACGGTCCAGTCTCCAAGCCTGTAGTACAACGATCCATTTATCTTTTTGGCTCCAACATCATAATCTTCCACGACATCGCTTTCAAAAATATTGCTGGGGTCGCCGGTATCGGTAACGTCAGTCCGATAAAAATGGAGGTTGTTTTCACGTTTTGGTTTAAAATCAACCGCTCCCATAAACTGGCCGGTTACCTTCCAGCCAAACGCATCATTTACAGTACCGGCTACGCGAAATGTTAAGTCTGAAAGACTTTGATTTCCTACTCGTGACGCAACCGTTACTCCGGAATCATCCCATGGATCTTTGGTTGTAACATTTATAACCCCTGAGCCCGAATTGGGACCGTAAAGTGCAGAAGCTGGTCCTAATACAACCTCCATACTTTCGACATCAATCTTGCTGGCCGGCAAAAAGTTACCCTGCGGTAGCCCCGTAGCTCCCAGCGTTGCCAGGCGACCATCAATCATAAACAGCAACCGTGTATTAAAGCTGCTATTAAAACCACGGGCCGAAACGAGCTGTGTATTTATGCCTGCATTGTTGTAATTAACACCTTTTAAATTTGAAAATGCGGACATAAATGTATTTCCACCGGTTGTTTCGAGCTCTTCTTGCGATACGCGCTCGATAGTCGTCGGAGACTCCAGCAATTTTTCCGGCTGTTTTGAAGCGGATACCACCACTTCGTTCCCTCTCCACACGGTTTCTTCCATGCTTATGTCAAAGGTAATCGTTTCTCCGCCTTCAACCGCTACCGGATCACTTTCGAAATTTGCGTACCCCAGGTAAGTTGCCTTAATGCGATACTGACCTTCAGCAATTCCTGTTATTCGATACTTACCCGATTCATCAGTGGCAGCTCCTTTCGTGGTTCCCATCAGCGAAACATTTACCCCCGGCATCAACTCTCCGGTTTCTTCGTCCGTAACTGTACCCTCAACGGTCCCGCTATTTTGGGCCACAGCTCCTGCTACCGTAAACAGCAAGAGGCAAAACAATATGATTGTTGTTTGTATTTTCATGATGATCCCTGTTTGCAGTTTATATTGCTATTAAAATTTTTGCATTCTATTTTCATATTTATCAAAGTTTTGGAAAATTTCAAATATTATTAATGAAATTTTTTATCATTCCGATTTAAGAGCGAATTTATCGCCTTCTTGCTTTCCACAGGCTTTTCGATAAAAGGAGTGTGTCCGCAGTCAGCAATTTCTTTTTTGACTACTGTGCCTCCCACCGATTGATATTTATCCAAAGCATAGGATATTTGTGACAGCATGGGTTGTGGGGGATATTGTTCTTCACCCGGCCAGCCTTCACGCAGCTCCATTTTGCCCTGAAAGCCCGGATCAGAAAAGGATTTATCCGCAATAATATTATCGTCTTTGCCGTGAATCCAGAGTAGCGGCGGTTTGGATCGAGCATGCAAAAAATCCTGCAATAAAAAACGGTTATACTTGGGTGAAATAGCATTGACCGGACCAAATTTGCCCGGTGCCATCCCCGGCCAGAAATCAGAAGAAATATAATCTCCGGGATATTTTTTTCCGCCGGTATGGATATCAAGCATCGCCGTGAGAATATCCTCTTCGCGATCAGCCTGAAAGCCATTTTTCCAGAACAGGCGATTCATCACATTGCGTGGCGAATACAGCGGATCATCTGTCGAGCGATCATTGTCCATAACACGATCGGCAAATTCATTAACCACAATACCTCCGCCCGAACCGGAATAATCCTTATTGTTGGCGATCCCCTCTTTGCCGTGGATACCGCCAAAACCCATCGGCGGACCCGGGGCAATCAGTGAAGCCGTTCTAATGCTGTCTGAATGCTGAGCAATCATCCCCCAGCACACAAATCCCCCCAATGAATGTCCCACCAAATCAAAATTATCCAGATGTAACGTTTGGATCAGCGCAGCAAGGTCATCCACCCAATCCTGAATACCGCGCGTAGCATCAATAAGTTTTTCTTCTGTATCTCCAAATCCCCGAAGGTCGGGAGCTATGCAAAAGTAATCATCGGAAAATTCCAGCATAAACTCTTCCCAGATCGTCGAGCTGCTCGTATTTCCATGCAGAAAAAGAATTGCAGGATTATCAGAAATGCCCGCGGTAAGCACATACATTCGCAGGCGATCAGTATCAAAAAACTGGGACGTTATGCCGGGCAGATGTTTGATTTTAGTCATTATGCAGCTCCTTAAATTCCTCTTCTAAATCCCGTTTCTGAATCTTATTCGAATCGCCGACGGGCAGCGCATCCTTAAAAATCACATAGCCCGGACACTGATAGCCTGCCAAATATCGCCGACAGTAATCCTTCAAGGCTTGCTCCGAAAGTGATGCCCCATCCTTAAGCACCACAAACGCACAACCGGTTTCGCCCCACTTCTCATCGGGCACGCCAATGACCGCTACCTGCGCCACCGCCTCATGCTGATAAATTACTTTCTCAACCTGCACGGGATACACATTTTCTCCGCCGCTGATGTACATCTCTTTCTTGCGACCCACCATGTAATAGTATCCTTCATCATCGCACTTAAACAGATCGCCCGTGTGCACCCAGCCATCCTCGATGGTCGCTTCCGTTTCTTCAGGATTTTTCCAGTAACCCGAAAACACATGCGGACCTTTCATCATCAGTTCCCCCACTTCTCCCTGCGGCACTTCCTGATTGTCATCATCCACAATTTTTACGCCGATATGAAAATTCGGAAATCCGACGGATCCTTTTTTACGGATCGCATCTTCGGCCGGCAGCGAATAGCAGTTTGGTCCCACCTCCGTCAGCCCGTATCCCTGGCGCATGGGCACATTCTTCTCTTGATACTTTTTGATAATCGGAATGGGACACGACTCCCCGCCACAAATGGCAAAACGCACGCTGGTGAAATCCGTCTCCTCAAAATTAGGCTCCTCCATCATCATCCGAAGCATGGTGGGGATCCCAAAAAGAATGGTGATTCCTTCTTCCTCAATCAGTCGGTTACATTCTGCGGCATCAAATTCGGGCTGGAGCACTAATTTTCCACCGTGATGAATGAGGGGAGTCAACAGTACGTGCCAGCCGCCGGTGTGATAGAAAGGGGTATTTACAAAAGAAGTATCATCACCGGTCAACCCAAGGCTAATCTCGGTATTCATCGAATTCCAGTGAATCTGCCGATACGAAATCATTGCTCCCTTTGACTTGCCGGTGGTGCCCGAAGTATATAAAATCATCACGATATCTTCGGCCGAAGCCTCGTAGATCACGGGATCATCGCCTGCGGAACTCATAATTTCAGCGACAGACGATTCGCCATTATTCAACGCTAACAGCGAAACCGGATCAAGCTTTTTAGCTGCTTCCTGAGCACTCTCTTTAAACTCCTCAGAATAGATCAGCAGATGCGGATTACAATCCGAAATCAGCTCAAGCAATCCCGCTTGGGGCAGTCGATAATTGAGCGGTACCAGTACCGCTCCAATCTTTGCACAGGCGAAAAACAGAATCAAATATTCAATATTGTTCTTCGAAACTACAGCGACACGATCACCAGACTTTAGCTGTTGATCGCGCTGCAGATAGGCCGCCAGTCGATTAGCTTTTTCATTGAGTTCGCGATAGGTATAACGATCGCCGTTTGCAACGTCAATCACCGCTTCTTTCTGCGGCGTGTATCGCTCTCGTTTTGTAAGCCAATCGTTAAAATTCATCTTATTCTGCGACTATAGGTTCTTTCTTTTCGCTGCGAAACTCAAAACCACTGTTTTTAACACCGTAAATCGAAAATCCCACTACAACCGCACTCACAATTGCCACCGCTGCAGCTACACCGGGATTTTCACCATCCGCCTCGGAAAACGGCACGCGAATCTGTGCATAATACACCGTAAAGTGTACTATTACTGCCACAATTGATGCCCAGATCGGAGCGGCTTTGGGGACGTTCTTGAAAAACATCCCAATTAAAATGGGGACAAAAGCGGCTGAGAAATAGGCATAGACGCCATTCTGGGCAAAAATTCCGACACTCAATTTCGGATTTACAAGCTGCTGCCATGATAACAAGACTGTAACTGCAGCCATCACCACAATCACTACACGATTACAAACTAATTTTCCGGGCAGTCCCCAGACATCTTTCTCAAAAATTCCTTTGCCCGCCAGCGGCTCAATAATGTCATTGGTTATAGATGTAGAAAGCGATTGGATCAGACTTTCGAGCGTAGATATTCCTGCAGAAATTAATCCCATCACAATAATTAACGCTATAATCACCGTAAACTCTTTGACTACATAAGCCGAGACGATTCCATCCATCGGCAGTGCTTCTCCATTTACCGTCAGATCTGCAAACGTGATACGGGCAAATAATCCGGCAATTACGACCAGGAAAAACAGAAACTGGGCAAGAATTCCCACCGTCAGATAACGATTTACATCATCTTCGCTGTTGAGTAATAACGATTTTGTAAGGATATGCGGTTGACAAACAATAGCAATACCCACTATGAAAGGAGCTACGAAAATTTCAAAATAGTCGCGAAACAAAAAGCTGCTGTCGTTGGTAAGCTGCGTTAGTTTGGGATCGATTGCATTTAGCTTATCAACAAAACCGGTTACTCCATTACTGAAATGCTCATATCCCGATCCCAGTAACATAAAGGCGACGATGACCATCAAAATCGCCTGGATGGTATTGGTATAAACCATCGAGTTGGCCCCGCCATACATCATATATCCAAAAATAAAGATTACAATGCCCAACAGCGTGTAGAATTCCGGGAGATTCAGCGTACTGGCAATCACTTTCACTAAACCAACGCAAATGAGGACGATAAAAGTGATGAGAAGCAGCGAGAGAAATCCAAAGAAGATACCAAAGCGCTCACTGTCGTACATTTTTCGGATCCAATCGGCCATGCTCAACGCCTTGACGCTACTGCCATAGTTTCTGAATCCCTTGGTGAATAAGATCAGCGAACCGAGGGTGGCCAGGGGCAGTGCCAGTCCCATGGCAATAACGCCGCTAAATCCGTAGAGGGCAACAAATCCCGGATTGATGATGAAAGTCGCCGCACTGGTAATGGAGGCAGCCAATGACAAACCCACCGCTGTGGGCGAAAACATCATGCTGCCCAAGGCATAATCATCCATCTCTTTGGTCTGACCGGCCCCGCGAATCACGAAATAGAGAATGACGCCTGCATAACACAGGATCAAAATCCAGCCGGCCGTTACCATTGTGGATGATGCTAATTCCATATCGGAAAGATTATTTAATGAGATCCTGAAAGAGATACTGAGACAAACTCAGCACTATGGTTCAGGATGACATATTTCTGTAATTACCATTTATACGCACACGCCCCGAAGTGAAGTCCGCCACCGGATCCCACGAACACTAAAATATCACCGTCGGAAACCGATCCTTCGCGCAGCGCTTTGTCAAAAGCCATGGGAATGGCCGCCGAACCTGTATATCCGAATTTATCCATAATCGTCGGCGCCGTTTCGCGCTTCAGCGACAGGTTATCCATGGTCTCCCAAATCTGGTTAATATTAATCTGTGTCATATAGGCCCCGGCAATATCATCGGTGTTAAACTCCGCCTTTTGAGCTAGCGTGCGAATCATATCGGTCCACACTTCGGGATTAATCTCTTTGGGGAATTTCTCTACAAATTGCAGACACTGAATTCCGCCTTGGGTTTCACTGCGCGCGGCGGGAGCTGCTGCGCCGCCGCCGTAAATCCCCATATGCTTGTAGTATTCCGGCTTGGTTCGCAGATCCGAAGCCAAAAAACCTTCGCCATCTTGCTCGATGGGCTCAAGTATCACAGCCCCTGCGCCATCCGCAAAAAGTGTGACCGTCTTTTTATCATCTAAGTTCAAAAAGCGACTCATGCCATAGGCACCAATCACCATCACTTTTTCATATACCGGATCGGTAGCCATCATGCTGTTAGCCAAGGTCAAAGCTGTGGGAAATCCCGCACAGGCCGTATTAGTATCCATCGAAGTAGCGTTGGTCATCCCCATTTTATGCTGTACTACTGATGCGGTAGAGGGCGAAATGTAGTCCGGTGTATCAGTGGCGATAATCAACAGATCGATATCGGTGGCTTGCAGGTTTGCCATTTCCAGGGCAGCGTTACCCGCTTCTACGCACAAATCACTCGTCGATTGATCTTCTTCCATCCAGCGGCGCTCGCGGATGGTCAGATTTTCGCGCAACCACGTATCCACATCTTCGCCCAGTTGCTCGTTAAACCATTCATTTTTGATTACGCGATCGGGAGCATAGGAACCGCTTGCTATGATTTTGGAATGTCTCATTAAAATACGAGCCCCCCGTCCACCTGAAGTACAATTCCCGTGATAAACGCAGCCTGATCGGAAGCCAGAAAAACGTATGCTGAAGCGATATCCTCCGGTTTGCCGAGACGTCCCAGCGGAGTCTGACCTTTGAGTTTATCCAGCACTTTGTCGGGCACAGTATCCACCATGGGCGTTTCAATAAATCCGGGCGCTACTGCATTCACCCGAACGCCTTTTCGGCCCAGCTCTCGAGCCCAGGTTTTTGTAAGTCCGATGACCCCGGACTTTGTCGCCACATAATTGCTTTGTCCAAAATTGCCATAAATTCCCACTACGGAACTGGCATTGAGAATCACTCCGGATTCCTGCTCCCGCATTAGATCAGCAGCGGCTTTTCCGCAGTAAAACACCCCGTTCATATTTACATCCACCACCTGTTGCCAATCTTCGGGACTCATTTTCTTAAGGGTGGAATCTTTGGTAATACCGGCATTATTCACCAGCACATCCAGCTTTCCCCAGCGATCCTGAAGGGAATCCATCGCCTCTTTGACCGCATCAAAATCGGTAACATCTACTTTTTGAAAATGCACGTCATGACCTTCATCCGACCATGATTCTATTAACTCTTTTCCTGTTTCAGCATCCATATCCCACAGTTCTACCGATGCACCGCGATCCAAAAACTGTCGCGCCGTTTCTCTACCGATGCCTCCCGCGCCGCCTGTGATAAGTACAAGTTTATCTTCAAAATCCTTCATAACTACCTTTTACTTCTAATTTTTAATGAATTTCAGTATTTCTTTATTGACGATATCGGACTGCTCGAAATGCACAAAATGTCCCGCCTTGTCGATCATTTTAAGCTGGCTGTTTGGCAATTTCTGATGTCCTGATTCTGCCACTTTTTTCGTCGAGAGATCTGCGTGCAACTGCCGGTTTGGAATGAGCGCATCCTGCTTGCCATAAATAATGAGCGCCGGCTGCTTAATCTGGGAAAGCCGACTAAAAACCGGACCATCGATCATGGCCTGCACCGATGCCGCGTACGCTCTGGCATAGCCGTCAAAGTTTTTGGCGCCTCGAATGGCTACCCGATCCTCAGCCATAAATTCCGCTTCTTTGGGAAAATCATAAAAAGTAGCTTTGAATGTTTGACGAATCAACGAATCGGGGGTCGCTTTGATGGAAGCGGGAGTTACGAAGGAGGTCATCATCTGCCCCTCTTGCTCGGTAAACGTTTCAAAACCGGCCGGGGCTAACAGTATGAGCTTAGAAATTTTCTGGGGATGACTCAGTGCCCCTTCCATCGCAATCTGGGCACCCATCGAGTGGCCGATCCATGTGGCCTTAGGGATACCCAACGCCTGTTGCAACTGCATTACTGTCTCAGTAAAAAATGGGATAGAGTAACTGTTGGCATCCTTGGATGACTTGCCAAAACCGGGCAGATCCAACGCAATTACGCGATGATTTTCGCTCAGTGCCGCAATATTCTGCTTCCAGGCGGGAATATAGCTCCCAAGTCCGTGAATCAACAAAAGCGGCGTCCCTTCCCCTTCGTCGATGTAGGCAATCCGCTGGCCGTTATCGAGCTGCTGATATTCAACCTTGTAGGGATAATCGAGATCAGCAAAATCCGTCTGCTGCGCCTGCAGCAACGATGTAGAGATCACCATCACCAAGGCAAGCAATACCGAAGACAATATTTTGCGGTAATTTTTCATGACTGTGAAATTAAGTTATTAAATATTTGAAAAGTTCCAAATACTAATTGGTAAAATTTTTATTCCGTAATCTCTTTGTGCTTGGACTTCCAGGCATCCATAAACTTTTCGTTGTACTCATCCATCAGCTCATAAAATGATTTCATCACTTTCATCTGCTGCTTGATAAATTCAGCATCCGAAGATTCCATAGACTGTGCCAGCGTCAGATATTTTTCAGCGATCTCAATATTCTTCTGCATCTTGGCTACCTGATTGGCATACGCCTTTCCAAAAATATCATCTGCGGCCTTGTAATAATCCTTCCTGTCGCCCGGAATCCATACTTTTTCGATCAATCCCCGTTCTTTAAGCCGACGGCAAATCTGCGAAATCGGTCCCTTGCTCATCTCCAGCTTATCAACAAAATCATCGAGCGACTGCGGATCCTCCGAGATAATCAGCAGTCCTACAATACGTCCCATCAGGGGATTCAATCCAAAGTTGCTGTACCCCTCTGCGAAGTCAGCGACAATTTGCTGTGTAAGTTCAGTTTGATTGGCCATAGAATTGAATAATAGTT
Organism: uncultured Balneolaceae bacterium; assembly: GCA_964490705.1. Classification (GTDB taxonomy): domain Bacteria; phylum Bacteroidota; class Rhodothermia; order Balneolales; family Balneolaceae; genus Fodinibius. Next base: position 100,211 of record CAZBCG010000006.1, read on the forward strand.
AAACACCTGAAAAAATTACCTGCTCCTTTATAATTTGAAACTTTTGAAATCTTTGCAACAAGAATTTTAATTGTTGCAAAAAATCAGCCCTTCTTATCCACCAGCTTTTTCAGTTCCGAGACCAGCATCAGCGATTCGATGGGCGTCATGCGATTGGGATCGCAGGCCTCAAGCTTGTCGATAAGCTGCTCCACATGAGGATCGAGCTGTGTTTGAAACAGCGACGGCTGCTGAATCTGCTCCTGCTTATCGAGCTCTTGTGCGGCTTTTTTGACGGCTGCCTTCTTTTTCTTGGCGCCTTCTTCGAGCGTGCCGTTGCTGTCGGTAACGTCCAGACTGTGGTTTTCCAGGTTTTGAAGAATTTCTTTTGCGCGCTCAATGACAATCGAAGGCAGGCCCGCCATGTCGGCCACCTGAATACCGTAACTGTGATCGGCACCGCCGCGCACCAGCTTGCGCAGAAAGATTACCTTGTCGTCGTGTTCTTTGACCGACACGTTGTAATTTACAATGTGATCGTACATATTTTCGAGCTCGTTCAGCTCGTGATAGTGCGTAGCAAAAAGCGTTTTGGCCGCTACTGACGGTTGATTATGCAAATACTCGGCCAGCGACCACGCAATGCTGAGTCCGTCAAACGTACTCGTACCGCGCCCGACCTCATCCAGCAAAATCAGCGAATTTCGAGTGGCGTTATTCAAGATATTCGCCGCTTCGTTCATCTCAACCAAAAACGTACTTTCGCCCGCCGCCAAGTTATCAGAAGCACCCACGCGTGTAAATATTTTATCCACCAGCCCGATGTGCGCCTCGTCGGCCGGCACGAAACAGCCGATCTGCGCCAGCAGCACAATTAGTCCCGTTTGGCGCAAGATAATACTCTTCCCCGCCATATTGGGACCAGTAATAATCAGGATCTGCTCGTCCTCATTTTCGACGTGAATGTCGTTGGGAATAAAGGGATCGCCGGGCGGTAATGTTTTCTCCACCACCGGATGACGTCCCTTTGTGATATCAATTTTCTGATCATCGGCAATCGCCGGCTTGCAGTAATTGTTGTGATAAGAGACCTCCGCAAAGCTCTGCAAGCAATCGAGCTCAGCGATGGCTTCGGCTACCTGCTGGATCTCCTCGGCAAAGCCGGCAATCTCGATACGAAGTTCCTCAAACAGATCATATTCAAGTGACTTGCTCTGTTCTTCGGACGACAGAATCTTCTCTTCCACCTCTTTGAGCTCGGGCGTAATATAACGCTCGGAGTTCACCAGCGTCTGCTTGCGAATAAAATGCTCGGGCACTTTATCGGCGTGGGTATTGGTTACCTCGATATAATAGCCATACACCTTGTTATAGCCGATCTTGAGGGAATCAATGCCCGTTTCGGCAGCCAGCTCATCTTTAGTTTCGGCAATATAATCTTTACCATTTCGAGCCACGTTGCGCAGCTCATCCAGCTCTTCGTTATAGCCATCCTTGAAGATATCACCATCGCGCAGGCTGGTCGGCGGATCTTCGGCAATGGCATTTTCAATCATTTCCTGTACTTCAATCAGCAGTTTCAGGCGCTCTAAAATATCGATCAGCAATGGTTCTTCGAGCTGCTTGAACTGCATTTTGATGCGCGGAATCTGTGCCAGCGATTCTTTGAGGCTCACCAGATCACGTGGATTCGCCCGCCCCACACAAATCCTTGAAATCAATCGCTCGAGATCTCCAACTTGACCTAACTCTTCGCGCAGCTTGTCGCGCACATCGTGATTGACATTCAGCGCTTCTACGGCATTGAGTCGCTCCCGAATGGGTTTCATACGTTTCAGTGGACGCATAATCCACTTGCGGAGCATCCGTCCGCCCATAGCCGTGCTGGTTTCATCCAAAATAGAGATGAGCGTGCCCTCACTGGCACCCTCCTGGATGGTGGTCGTCAGCTCCAGGTTGCGCTTGGTTGATCCATCCAGTGCCATGTATTCATTATTCTCAAACTTGTGCAGCCGCTTGATGTGTCCCAGCGAAGCTTTCTGTGTCTCCTGGATATAGTGCATCAATGCGCCGGCTGCCACGTGGGCTACTTCCTGATCTTCGACGCCAAATCCTTTGAGCGAATGCGTCTCAAAATGGTCGGTCAGCAGATTGTATCCGTAATCCCCTTCATAGACCCACTCCTCGATAAAGGTCATATTATAATCGAGCAAATATTCGGGCACATCATTTTTGAGATACTGTGGCAACAACAGCTCGGCGGGCGTAATAGATTGCAGCAGATCGTTCAGCTGTTCTTTGGGCACCTCGCTCAGCGCAAACTCTCCGGTGGATACATCCGCAAAGCCGATACCGGCTGTTTTCCCCTTCCAATAAACCGCAGCAGCGTAGTTATTGCGCTTGTGCTCAAGTAACTTTTCCGACATCGTTACGCCGGGCGTGGTAATCTCGGTCACTTCGCGGGATACAATCTTTCTTCCCGCTTTCTTTGCCTCGGATGGATCCTCGACCTGCTCGCAGACCGCCACGCGATATCCTTTCTTTACCAACTTGGGCAGGTAGGTATCCAGCGCGTGATAGGGAAATCCGGCCAGCGGGGTTTGGTCGCTGCCGTTATTTCGCTTGGTGAGTGTAATACCTAACTCCTCACTCACCAGCTCGGCATCATCGGCAAAGGTTTCATAAAAGTCACCCACACGAAATAGCAAAATGGCTCCTTCGTGCTCATCCTTAATCTCGTGATACTGCCGCATTAACGGCGTAAGCGACTTGGTTTTAGTACTCATCGACAAGCAGTTAATTTATTGATAATTTTTCAGTACTATTAATGCGGCTCAGCAACAAGACAAGTTCACAAAAACTGGCCGAATAATAACTAATCAGCATTTATTGACTGTGCAGAAGTATAAGAATTTCTGGCGGCTCATCGTAACCTTGATCAAGAAGAAGGACGTTTTTTTTAGTGCTTCTGCCATCACCTTTAATCTGTTTATCTGTGCTATTCCCTTCATCTTGCTGATGATCTCGATCATCGGTTATGTACTTTCGTATGAAGAGGCCTTTGCCGAGATTGTACGGTATGGACGCGAATTATTTCCGAGCTTCACTTATGAGTCACAATCCGGAGATGTGTATCGCGGAGCCGTAACGCTGGAGTCGTTGCTCAATCCACTGGTGGGTGCACGCCGCATTTTTGGGATTATCGGTACTGTCATCCTGATTTTCTTTTCCCTGGGATTTTTCCACAGTCTCAAGCATGTCATCTTCGATATTTTTGAAATTGAAGATCGCCGTCATCCCATCCTCGAGATGGTCTATAATTTCTTCACTTTTGGATTAGTGGGCGGCGTTTTTCTGTTCTTCAGCCTGGCTATCTCCCTGCTTTCCATCTTTTCGTTTGACCAATTTTCACTGCCCTATACCGAAATGGTATTTCAGCTTAGCTGGGTTTATGATCTGCTAAATCTGCTAATTCCCATCATCTTTACCCTCATCTTATTCTATATCATCTTTCGATATATCAGCGAAAAGCGGATGCAGCGCAAGGTGGCACTGTTGGCAGCTATAATTTATACCGTACTTTTCGAACTGGCTAAAATGGGCGTGGGTTACTACCTGGATTATGCCATGGGTGCCTATCGCTATTTTTATCAGGGATATACTATTCTGGTCATTATCGGGGTCTGGGCTTTTTACTCGGCGGCCCTTTTTGTGATTACAACCATCATCGCTCGGTCGTACCAAGAAATTTTTCTGGATGAAAAACCCATTTCTGAGAATCCCTACACGACGATTTCTTGATCTCCATAACCATGCAAAAGCTTTCGGCTTCGTTTTATCAGCAAGAAGATGTGGTTTCGGTAGCCCAGCAATTGGTGGGCAAAGTGCTGTGTACGTCGTTCGGCGATACCATTACCAGCGGCATCATCACCGAGACCGAGGCCTACTGCGGCCGCGGCGACAAAGCCTGCCATGCCAACAACGGCACCCGAACCGCCCGCACCGAAACGATGTATCAACCGGGTGGAATTGCCTATATCTATCTTTGCTATGGCATCCATCATCTTTTTAATGTGGTAACTAATGTACAGGATAAAGCTGATGCCGTTTTGATTCGAGCTATTCAACCATTGGATGGAGAACAGCTCATGCTTCGCCGGCGCAATGCAGATAAAATTGATCCTGCTCTTACGGCCGGACCGGGACGGCTTACACAGGCCCTGGGCATCACAACGGATTATGACGGCACCGACCTCAATGGCCAAGCCATCTGGATTGAAGATCGGGATGTTTCTTTTTCTGAGGATGAACTTGTTGCTACTTCTCGCATAGGCGTTTCGTATGCTGGAGAAGATGCTGACCTCCCCTGGCGTTTCTATCCTAAAGCAAATCAGTGGATAAGCCAGCAATAAAAAAAGTCCATCTCAGCGTACCGAGATGGACTCTATAAAATGTCAAAACAACAGGAACTATTTTTGACCAGAACCCTGAGCAATTTTTTGAAATCGCTTCATTACTTCCGGATTTGACTGAATAGCTCTCAGAATTGACTGAAATTGCTGCTGATTTAATCCATTTTCCTTCATTGCTCCCATCATTTGGGACTTAGACTTCTTCTGGATTTTATTCAGCTTTGGCTGAATCTGCTTCATCGTTTTTTGTTCTTTTTTTGTCGGGGCCAGCGAATCTGGAGCTTGAGGATTCTGCCGACTCATCATAATCTGCTGAAATCGCTGCATGGTCATCTCTTTGTCAGACAACAAAGATTGAACCTGCTGACTCGAAGACTGGCGAATCTTCTGCATTGCCTGATTCACAGCAGCAAACTTCTTGAGCTGCTCATCGGTAACGCTATCGGCCTGAGAATTTTGCTGCATCTGTTGACCTTGTGAAAATGCCGCACCAGCAATAAGAAAAAATCCCAGAACAAAAGCGGCGGAACGTTTGAAAAACTTCATAAATAAAAGATAGTAGTTTGCGGTTAGATAAATCGATTAGGTTATAACCAACTAATATATTGATAATATGTTCCGATCTAAAATAATCTCTTTTCTCCAACACCAATATAAACCACTTGAAAAGTAAAATTAATTTAACTGAATATTTATTAAAGAGAGGTTCAACTAATTCGAGTCAAATTGAACAAGTTATAACAAAGGAAAATTAATACTGGTTTTAACGACTCACCAGCAACTACTTTCGCGAATGAGGAGGTTGAATCCTCTCACTCTTGGACAGCACAACACTACGATATAATCACTATTTCCATTACTTTACGACAGCCCGTTAAAAGTGGGGCGTTCTATGAACATCATCCAATAACTCAACTGCGTTTGAAGGTTATGCGCATTGTTTCCCTTTTACCCAGCACTACCGAAATTGTGGCGGCGCTCGACAAACAGCATCAGCTTGTGGGATGCTCACATGAATGCGATTTCCCTGCCGAAGTCACCGACTTGCCCATCTGCACCGAACCCAAATTTAATCCTGAGGGAAACAGTTACGAGATCAACCAGCGGGTAAAGGCACTGCTGCAAGAAGGGCTCTCGGTCTATCGCGTGGATGAAGATATTCTTTCCGAACTCGATCCGGATATTATCATTACCCAGGATCACTGCGAAGTCTGTGCCGCTTCGGTCGATGAAGTCAAAGAGGCCGTCCAAAAGCGATTGGGGGAACACGTAGAAGTTGTTTCTGTATCGCCCACCGATCTTTCCGGCGTTGTTGATTCCATCCGCACCATTGGCCAAGCTATTGATGCAGAAGAAACAGCCAAGTGGCTCACCGAGCAGATGAAGTCGGAACTTATGCAGATACAAAATCAGACAGCACCGCTATCCCGGCCTGCCATCCTGGGGCTGGAATGGCTGGACCCGTTGATGTCAGCCGGCAACTGGATGCCGGAGCTTATCCAACTGGCCGGCGGCAACCCTATCGGAGCCGAAGCCGGCGAACATTCTCCATGGCTGGAATGGGAATCCATCCGCAGATGGGATCCCGAAGTTATCACCCTATTGCCCTGCGGATATTCTATCGAACAAACGCTTTCCGAGATCGATCAGCTCACTACTCATGATGGCTGGAACACCCTCAAAGCAGTCCAAAATAAACAGGTGTTTATCCTGGATGGAAATCAATATTTTAATCGGCCCGGTCCACGGCTGGTGGATTCTACCCGCATCCTGGCTGAGGTATTACACCCAGCCGCATTTCGGACATCAAATAATCATCCAGGCTGGATTAATCTTTCTACGCACTATTTTCACCAAACCATTACGTAACGCATGTCAACAAAAATAGCTATCATCGGAGCAACATCAGGAATTGGAAGAGCATTGGCGCTGGAGTTTCACGAACGAGGCGCTATTATTGGCGCTACCGGACGTCGGCTCGAACGACTCGAAGAACTAAAGCAAGAACTGGGCAGCCGCACCTATACCGAATACATGGATGTTACTGAAATGGATGCGGCTATTGACCAGCTAGAACAGCTCAAGAAAAAGATGGGGGGAATCGACCGTCTTGTTCTAAATGCCGGCGTTTCTAACTATCAAAAGCGGGTAAGCCACGAGGGCGATATGCACATTATTGATGTGAATGTGCGCGGTTTTGCAAATCTGGCGGCCTACAGCTACTCCATGTTTCACCGGCAAGAACAGGGACATATCATCGGCATCTCTTCGGTAGCCTCACTTTTTGGCTGGGGATTAAGTGCCCCCTACAACGCATCAAAAGCATTTATGAACACCTATCTGCAAGGATACCGGCAAAAGGCCAACCATACCGATGCTGACATCAAAGTCACTACCATTTTGCCCGGTTTTGTAAAGTCGGAGATGACCGAAGGCAAAAATGGCATGTTTTGGCTGGCCGATACTGATAAAGCCGCTCGACAAATTGCCGATGCCATCCAGCAGGAGAAACACCAAGCTTACGTGCCCCGGCGATGGCGGCTCATTGGTTGGATCATCAAGCTTACCCCCGACTGGATCTGGAATCGGATGTAAAAACTAGTGGATATTATCACCGATTATCGTAAACATATCTTCGGTTGATGGTGTAATTGTGATGCTAATCTGTACTTTCCCGGTTTCGCCATTGGCATTTTCGAAATTGGGGTCTCCGCCCTTCTTTTGACCAATGCCATAAATGGTAATCGTGCTGTCCGACTCCACCTTCTTTAGCACAAATTCGGTCTCAGGGTCAGTATTTCCATAACTTTCCAGATCGGGTAATTGAATAGCACGCACCGTATCCCCAGCCTGAATACCGCGAAAACTGCCATCTCCCCCACCTAAAGATCGCAGTTGGTGATACCGTTCGACAGCATCAAACGCCAGCATACCTAACTGACCTCGCAGACTATCTTCATGTTTGCTGATCGCTGCACTTTCCTGCGTATTCTGAAATACAATAGCTTCGACCGTACTCCCCAAAACGCCGGTCACTAATCCCAGAATAACGATGATCGCACCCACATACCAAGTAATTCCTTTCTTAATGGGATTTTCGTTCTCCTCATTTCGGATTTCACTCCATATCCAGAGCGAGGGTCCCACTACAAAAAGTACAATTAGGCCCGCCAAAGCTTGCCATCGTTCCGGCCAAAAGGCACCAACATCGGGATCTACAGATTGAAAATATGCAATACTTACCTCCCTGCTCACAAATTGCGCTAACGACCAAGGCGTCGTTAACCATCCCCAATGTAGCATACCGCTCAGCATTCCAATTCCTATGACAACCGTAACAACAATACCCCACGGTAACCAACGACTGTATTTAGTTTTCTCGCTCATAGTCAACTCCCTTTGATGTTAGAATTCCTCGAACCTGCCACAGACCACTAGCACCGGAAAAGTTTTGGAAATCTGCGTTCCGTGCATCTGCCACTTTCGATTCAGCAATTAGTACTACGCTGTCCGGTCCTGCTTTGGAAAGATAAATTTGCAGCGATTCGTCATCTTGGGTATCTGCATACAAAAATTCGCCCTGATTCGTCACCAACGAATCATAATCGGCGGCAAATAGTTGTCCCATATTCGGTTTGTCTTTGTCAGAAGTGTGATAGGCACGAAACGTCTTGTGCAACGGCTTGTTAATATAAATATGGGCAACATCTTGTTCGATATTATTACGAATCTGCATAAGCAATTGCTCCTGATATACACTTTGCTCATAATTGATAACTGCAAAAACACCACAACCCACAATTAGAACCCCAAGCATCACTGCAATAGTTCTTCGCTTGAGTCCTGATGTAATTTCATCAAGCCAGCGATAAGCAAAAACGAGGAGATAAACTGCTGCTGCAATACTACTCCATATAACAGATGGCCACATACTACCGGATTGTTCGGGGATAAAAAAGGCGCCCCCTACCAAAACGATACCACCCACCATCCACAATGTGATATTTTTCATCGGTGTCTCCCTCTTCTCGTTAGAATTAAAAATTATTATACTAAACATTTTAATCGATCGAAACATAGTCCATTGGCAAACATTAGCGCCGGAATTTTACTCTTCATTCGCAAACCACACCTGCAAGTATTATTGGCTCACCCCGGTGGCCCGTACTGGTGGGATAAAGACGAGGGTGCATGGTCGATCCCCAAGGGAGAAATAGAAGAAGACGAAGACCTGCTGGATGCTGGCAAACGTGAATTTGAGGAAGAACTTGGCTTTGTACCCGAAGGCAATTTCATAGAGCTGGGACCCATCACCCAAAAGGGCGGCAAAACAGTACATGGCTGGGCAGTCGAATACCAAATCCCCGATGATTTTATATTTGCCCCCAATGAGTTTGAGCTGGAGTGGCCACCCAATTCCGGCAAGATAGAATCCTTTCCCGAAATCGACCGGATTGAATACTTTGGTCCTTTCGAAGCCCGCAAGAAAATCAACCCGGCGCAACAGGAATTTATCACCCGGCTGATAACCAAATGCAGTGCATCCGATTCCTGACAGTTAATACGCCCAGAGCCGTAATCCCATCCAGTCTGCGTAGATAAAAAAGAGGGTAAAACCAACCAGCGTAACCGAAACGAGTGAAAAGTAAGTACTCATCAACCAGTGAATATCTTTCTGCCAACTACGCAGACTTACCCAAAGTGAACCCACCGAGGCCGCCCCAAAAAGGTAGGTAGCAATCATCACCAGCACCGCGGCCAGCGTTGGTTGCCCAAGATGCATCATTGACAACTGTGTTGCAGATCCAATTAATAGGGCAATACTCAAGAGCGCACCCAGCGGCCACAAAAACAATTGTTGGTAGGCAAACGGCGATCGTTTGGCACTGTATTTCCGGTAGATTTCGAAGGGAATCCAGCACAAGCTGAAAAGCATAAATGTTGCAAAAATGCCGAGCCCTCCAAAAAATAATCCGCGATGGACATACTTTTTCCAGCTACCTGTTTTGATATAAAAATCACCGCCGTGACGCATCGTTTGACCATATTCATCTGTATCCATAAAAATGGTCGAAGCCATGGTCTGATCTGCTTGCCGGAATTGATTTTCAGACACCGCCAGCAGCGGAGTAGGCGATTGCATAAATCCACTTGATCGCAGCGTATCATCCGCAACATTGATTGTAACGCCTCCAAATATCAAATCGAGTGGTGCGAACAGCTGGTTGCGTGGACTTCTGTTCATATAATAACCCTCAAATCGGGAAAGCTGCTCTGTAGAAAGATTGACCGTTGGCGTGGGATCGGGCTTGGGAGCATCCCGTAGTAAAAACGACGTAATTTCCTTTTCAATATTATTAAATGCCGCCGTACTATTCACAAAAAGAGCAAATCCAAGATCATGGTCCGGAAAGTACCTGTACTTCGAGATAAAACCAGCAATTCCTCCGCCATGGTTATAATTGGGATATCCCTGTGTCTCAGAGTGCTGCATACCAAGGCCATAGCCATTCTGGAATCCGTGTTTCGCCGCAAGTGTGGTCATTGACGTTTCCATTCGTGTCAACAGGCTATCGGCAATAACTGATTGTCCATCAAGGGTTCCATTGTTCAACATCATGCGGACGAACCGGGCCATCTCACTGGGAGAGGTATGCAATGCTCCCGAAGGTCGTAGATAAATATGGCGATAATCGATGGGATTATAATCACCCTCATATCCCTGCACCAGTTTTTTCTTAACCGAATCCGAATAGGCAAAAGACGACCAATCCATCCCCATCGGTTCCATCACCTCATCCTTAAGATAATCTTCATATTGCCGCCCCGTTACTTTCTCGATGATATATCCAGCCACTCCATATCCGGGATTGGAATAGGAGTACCGAGTACCCGGTTTCCATCGTACATTCCGAGAGTTGGGATTTACGGCCAGTGCCTCTTCAAGAGGCATCTGTGGATCGTGCTCAATATTGTACATTTCGTTGAAGTGCATATCATCAAAACCTGAGGTGTGTTCCAGCAGATGCTTAACCTGTACCGGGTCGGTTTTGCGCCACGGATTGTTGATTTCAACCTCCGGCACCAGCTCCTGCACCTTGTCGTTCAAATCCAACTTCTCCTGCTGTACGAGCTGCATCAATCCCAGTGCCACAAACGACTTTGAGACCGAACCAACTCGGAACAGATCATCTGAAGTGACAGGCTGCTTCGTCTCATAATTAGCATATCCCACGCCACCGGTCCAGATGACCGAATCTTTGTGCACCAGGGCAATACCGGCTCCGGGAACCTCATGCTCTTTCAACAGGGAATCCACGGTAGTTTGCAGCGAATCTAAGCCGGGAATTTTTGAAGTATGAGACTGTGGCTGTTGAGCAGTAGCAGGTACTGCAACCATTACTGAGATAAATACCGAAAGGAAGGTACAAAAGAGCCAACGATTGTTGTTCATAATGCCATCAATTTACAATTAGCTGATTTGAAGGAAATGGGCTACGACCTCAGGCAAATATTGTTACAAAAGAACGCTGAGACCTCTACTAAAGTTATAGGATCACCAGGTATCAAAATACTAATCAAATAAATAGAGGAAATAACTATGAGTGGCAAAAAGATCTTAATGCTTGTCGGAGATTTTGGAGAAGATTATGAAATCATGGTACCCTTCCAGGCTCTGCAAATGGTGGGTCATACCGTGCATGCCGTCTGTCCGGGAAAAGAAAAAGGCGAAAGCGTGAAAACAGCAATCCATGATTTTGAGGGTGATCAAACCTACACCGAAAAACCAGGGCACAATTTCGGACTCAACGCTACCTTCGATGATGTTGATCCCGGAGATTATGAGGCGCTCGTCGTTGCCGGCGGACGTGCCCCCGAATACCTGCGCCGCGAAGATGGCGTGTTGGATATGGTTCGTCACTTTTTCAGCAATGACAAACCGGTTGCAGCCATCTGTCACGGCTTGCAAATTCTCTCGGCTGCGGATGTCATCAAAGGCAAAACCTTGACAGCGTATCCCGCATGCGGACCTGAGATGGAAGCTGCCGGTGCAAACTATAAAGATGTGGAACCCACCGAAGTGGTTGTCGATGGCAACTTGGTGACATCCCCTGCATGGCCCGGACATCCCAAATGGCTGTCAGCATTTTTAGACGTGCTGGGAACCAAAATCACACATCGCAAAAAGGCCACGGCCTAACTCCGAATTACTCTCAAAAAAGGGCGCGAAGATTATCTCTTTCGCGTCCTTTTTTATTGGGAGTGATTTATTTACAAATATTTAAATAACAAATAGCCCGCTCCGTTCGATATTAATGGCAAAGGATTGTATCATTAATTCTACTTAGGAAAATTTAATCAGTGACTAGTGAAAAATGCGTACCTAATGGATATTACTGCAGATCCCAAAGTAACACTTTTGGTGGGCACCGCCCTGATAATGCTATTTTTGGGAAGCTGCTCCTCCCAAAATAACAACAGCCTCATTTTGGATAATCTCGATGCGCCCAAAGGGTTTTCCGTTGAAGTTTTCGCCTCTGATGTCCCCGATGCCCGCCAGTTGGCCCTTGGTGCCGATGGCACGATTTATGCCGGCAGTCGCGGCGAAGGTAACGTATATGCTATCACCGATTCTGATAACGATTACAAAGCCGACAGTGTCTATGTTATCGCTGAAGATCTGCGTCTGCCCAGCGGTATCGCCTACCGCAATGGCAATTTGTATATCGGTGCCGTCAGCAAAATACTCCGCCTTAATAATATTGATTCTCAGCTTCAAAGTCCGCCGGAGCCTTTAGTAATCACCGATGATTATCCCACTGAAGGTCACCACGGCTGGAAGTTTATCGACTTTGGTCCGGATGGTAAGTTGTATGTTCCCGTTGGGGCTCCGTGCAATATCTGTGATCGCGATAACGAAATTTTTGCCAGCATCACCCGTATCAATCCCGATGGATCAGGACGGGAAATTGTAGCACATGGTGTACGCAATTCAGTGGGCTTCGATTGGGACCCCACGACCGATGACCTCTGGTTTACCGACAACGGCCGCGACTGGATGGGCGACGACCGACCACCCTGCGAACTCAATCATCTATCCCAAACCGGGCAACACTTTGGATATCCCTACAAACACGGAGCCGATATCTGGGATCCCGAGTTGGGCGACAAAGGAAAAGGTATGGATCAAGAATTTCGATCACCTGCCCAAGAACTCGATCCACACGTAGCACCGCTGGGAATGATGTTTTATACCGGCGACATGTTTCCCGACAGCTACAAGAATCAGATATTAATTGCCGAACATGGGAGCTGGAACAGAAGTGAAAAAATCGGGTATCGTATAACCAAAGTTACCCTTAAAAATGGGAAGGCCGTTTCTTACGAGCCATTTATCACCGGCTGGCTGCAACAAAATGAGGCAGTATTGGGGCGACCGGTCGATCTGCTAGAGTTGCCCGATGGATCGGTACTCATTTCCGACGACCACGGCGGCACCATCTATCGTATTACCTATAATTAACAAATGATGTTCTTCGCATGCTAAAAAATCGCAAACGAGGCGACTATCGAAATATCGGGTTATTAATCTTGCGCATTGGCCTTGGCATTATGTTTATCTTGCACGGATATCCGAAAATGTTTGGCGGGCCGGAAATATGGACTGAGGTCGGTGGTGCAATGCAATACCTGGGTATTGATACAGCTCCCATGTTTTTTGGATTTATGGCGGGAGTTATCGAATTTTTTGGCGGTATATTTTTAATCGGCGGACTCTTTTTCACCCCTACCACATTTTGTTTAATGCTTGTAATGCTTGCGGCTACAGCAAAACATATTGGGGCCGCCGATGGATTTGCAAGCTATTCGCACAGCATAGAAATAGCTATCGTTTTTCTGAGCCTGCTCTTTATCGGACCGGGAAAGTTGAGCCTGGACAGAAAGTTGCAAGCCAAACGAAACCGCCGTTATTAAATCTAAAACAACTTGTGTGTAGCTTATGAAAATCATTCTTACGACAATCATTTCTGTTTTACTGGCATTTTCTCCCCTTGAGTTGCTAGCACAAAATCACATCCTGATCCTCAACAAATCCGACAATACCGCTTGGCAACTCAATGCCGAAACCGGCGAAAAAAATGCCGAGTACAAAACAGGCACTGCTCCGCATGAAGTTGCCGTTTCCCCGGATCGGAGCCGGGCAATCATCACTAATTACGGCGGTGACACACCGGGTAATTCACTCACCATTGTTGATTTGGAAAGCCAAGAAGTAAGTAAAACAATTTCGCTTGGTGATTATCAGCGACCGCATGGCGTGCAATGGTTTTCTGATGGCAAACGAGCAATCGTCACGGCAGAAGTTCAACAATCCGTAGTAATTGTGGATATTGATTCGGGAAAAATCTTATCCAGTATTGAAACAGGGCAACAGGTTTCGCATATGGTCGCCCTGGCCAATAACGAGCAAACTGCCTATGTGACAAATTTGGGATCGGGTTCGGTGAATATCCTCGACCTTACCACAAAAAAATCAACCGACATAATTAAGACTGGAGACGGCACCGAAGGCATCACTACCATCCCAAACAAAAACGAAGTTTGGATCACCAATCGCAGCGCTAATACCGTTTCTATTCTGGAAACTACTGGCAATAAAATTATTGAAACGCTTAATAGCTCCTCATTCCCCATTCGGGCCGAGGTTTCCAATGATGGGAAATTCGTTGCCGTTTCGAATGCAGAATCAAGCGAAGTGACCATTTTTGATGTAGCAAGTCGAAAGCAAATTCAAAAGATTTCTACGGTTGAAGGGAACCAGCAGGGAATGCCTATCGGACTAACATTTTCTGATGATGGCAATCGACTTTTTGTAGCCAATAGTAATATCGACCAGATTGCAGTAATCGATACGAACTCCTGGAAGGTAATCAAACAATTTGATACCGGAGCCACGCCCGACGGCATTGCTTATTTCTAAAAATCTCTATGATTTTGTGCTATGAAAGCAATGGTTTTACATACCGTCGGGGAACCGCTTGAACTTCGAGATCTAGCCGTACCCCAACCGGATGAACACCAACTGCTGCTCAAGGTCCAAAGCTGTGGCATCTGCCGCACCGATCTGCACATTGTGGATGAAGAACTCGAAAACCCCAACCTGCCGCTCATCCTTGGACATCAAATTGTGGGCACGGTGCAAGAAATAGGCGCTGACGTTTCGGGATTTTCAACCGGAGACAAAGTGGGCGTCCCGTGGCTCGGTTCAACCTGCGGACACTGTGAATTTTGTCAATCCGATCAGGAAAACCTCTGCGACAATGCCCAGTTTACTGGCTATAATATCAACGGTGGATTTGCAGAATACGCCGTCGCCAGCGGGCGATTTTGTTTTCCCATTCCCGATGAATATCCGGCTACACAAGCCGCGCCGTTGCTTTGCGCAGGATTGATTGGCTACCGGTCGCTCCGCAAAACAGGTGATGCGCAAACGCTCGGTTTCTATGGATTTGGATCGGCTGCCCATATCTTAACGCAAGTAGCCTTACACCAAGGAAAAGAAGTATTTGCGTTTACACGTCCCGGTGACGAAAAAGGACAGGAATTTGCACGTTCACTGGGTGCTACTTGGGCCGGCGGTTCGGAAACGCTACCTCCCCAAAAATTAGACGCCGCCATCATTTTTGCACCCGTCGGACCGCTCGTTCCCCAAGCACTCAAAGCCGTTAAGAAAGGCGGGAAGGTTGTTTGTGCGGGCATCCACATGAGTGATATTCCAAGCTTCTCATACAGCGACTTATGGGAAGAACGGTCGATCGAATCCGTCGCGAATCTCACCAGAAAAGACGGAACCGAATTTATGAAGCTGGCTCCACAGATCCCGGTCGAATCCCAAGTCACTACTTATCCGCTGGCAAAAGCCAACCAAGCACTTGATGACCTGCGAGCCGGGAATTTCGAAGGCTCGGCCGTGCTCGATATTGCTTCCAGCTGATTCCATACTCAAAACCTTTCTGACATCGCGCTGGATTCTTCGTATATTTGGCGCT
Source organism: uncultured Balneolaceae bacterium (assembly GCA_964490705.1). Taxonomy (GTDB): domain Bacteria; phylum Bacteroidota; class Rhodothermia; order Balneolales; family Balneolaceae; genus Fodinibius. The sequence goes on from CAZBCG010000006.1 coordinate 115,653, forward strand.
TATCGAACGAAGTTTGAACTTTTTTTAAATCTGTCTAAACGAACTGTTTTCTCATGCATGATGTAGTTTTAATTCCCGGCGACGGTATCGGTCCCGAAATCACAAAAGCAGTAACCACAATCTTTGATGAGGCCGGTGCCGACATCAACTGGATTGAGCGTACCGCAGGACTCACCGCGCACGAAGAACTCGACAATCCCCTGCCCGATGATACGATTGAAGCCATCGACAAGTATCGCATTGCGCTTAAAGGTCCGCTGACGACCCCGGTTGGCGCAGGATTCCGATCCGTGAATGTGGCCATGCGCAAAAAATTCCAGCTCTACAGCAACATCCGTCCGGCGAAAACCCTGCCGCACATCCACAGTCGATTTGAAGACGTGGATTTGGTGATGTTTCGCGAAAATACTGAGGGACTGTATATCGGCAAAGAACAGTGGGTAAAAGAAGATAGCCATGCCGAAAGTATTGCCGTGGTAACCCGCGATGCCAGCGAAAAGGTGATCCGAGCGGCCTTTGAATATGCCAAAAAGAAAGATCGCGACAAGGTTACGCTCATTCACAAAGCGAACATCCTAAAGTTTACTTGTGGGCTTTTTCTCGAAGTCGGCGAAGAGATTTCTGCCGATTATCCCGATATTGAATACGAAGATCTGATCGTGGATAACATGGCCATGCAGATGGTGATGCGTCCCGAGCAGTTCGATGTCATTGTTACCACCAATCTTTTTGGGGATATTCTTTCCGATCTTGCGTCAGGATTGGTTGGCGGACTCGGCCTGACCGGAGCTGCAAATATTGGCGACGATGCCGCGATGTTTGAGGCTGTCCACGGTTCAGCGCCCGACATTGCCGGTCAAAACAAAGCCAATCCTATTGCGTTTTTGCTTTCGGGATTGATGCTACTCGAGCATCTCGATGAGCATGACTTGGCAGAGCGCATCCGACAGGCAGTCTATTACACGCTCGAAGATAAATCCGTTTGCACCCCTGATATTAGTGGTAGTGGATCCACAACGGCCTTTACCGAAGCCGTCTGCAAAAACCTAAATCGGTAAAGCTGTAAAAAACATTGCGTATCGGGCATTATTTTGAGAGTTCGCGATACGCAATTTATAGGGAGCTTTGCAAAACCCTAAAAAGCCTAGCCTGTCATCTCGACCGGCAGGGAGAGATCTTTGTTTAAGCGAATTCAAGGTCGGAAAAACAAAGATTTTTCTCGTCGTTGCACTCGTTTGAAATAACGAGACGAGGGGGGCAAAGGCCCTTTATATTTAATCCAGGGATAAAAAACCTGCGCTCATCTTCTTCGTATCGATCAAGGCAATAGTAGCTTCGCCGTCAAATCCGTGAGCCGTACCGGGATTCACCGCCAGCGTTTCGTTGATCATCTCGGCCTTTTTTTCATGCGTATGTCCCAATACCACAAGATCATAATTCCCGCACTGTTCCAGTGCAGCGGTGATGGGCGCATCAGTTCCGTGATATAAGGCAATGCGCTTTCCATCGATCTTGAGATCCCCGAAACTGCCAAAATGTTCGGCGTCGATGGCTCGAAATTTGTCCAGCAACAAATAATGATCACCGTCATTGTTACCGAATACTCCTTTGAGGGGCAATCCTTCGAAGGGCGGAACCGTAAAGGGACTGCAAAAATCCCCGGCGTGCAGGACAACATCCACAGAGCGGTTTTTAAATATTTCGACGGCCTGCTCTATGTTTGGAACGTGATCGTGGGAATCAGAAATCAAGCCAATAAGCATAACGTTTGTACCTTTCTTCCATTTTGAGAAGGATAACAGTTATTCTTCTATTGTTGCAAGCAGTTCTCTAGCGCGTTCCCGATAGCCATTGTCAACATCGGCTTCGCTTACTTTTTTAAGATAATACTTTGCTTCATCCGGTTTATTCTGTTCGTAAAGCAAATCTCCAGCCAGATATCCCGACACCACATAAAAAGAACGCTCTTTTGTACGGGGCAGTTGTTGACTGACTTCAAATGATTTTTGATAGGCCTCCAGCGCCGCCTGATCATCTTCTCTTTGCTCCAAAATGCGCCCCTTCCACGCCAACAATTCTTCCTGCATCACTTTAAAATGCGGAAGATTATCCTCTTTCCACCGCTGTAACGTTTGCTGGATAAAATTCAAGGCCTCATCGTGCTTGCCTCGTTTATAATAACTTTTTGCCAGCACCCGAGCATAGTAATTATTGTTGGGATATTGATTTTGCAGCGTTTCAAATTGACGAACCGCAACCTCGTAGTCATTCTCATAATTGTAATTGATATTACCGAGAAAATATGCGGCCTCGGCCCGGGCAAAAATTGCTTCTTCGGATGCTTCTCGAATAAACACCAATCCCTTTTCCTTGTTCCCGGACGGCATCGCCCAGGAAACCGTTTTAACAATGGGATACTCTTCGGGCAGATAGGCCGTGTAGTATAGCTTCAAGCCCTCGGCCAGTTTTAAATCCGGCAGATCGGGCTGCTGATCCCGCAAATAATTGTAGGCATTCAATGCTTTTCGGGCAAAATTCATGCTCGTCAGCCAGTTGCCACGATTGGCATTATGCCGTGCCAGGTAGCCATTGCTTATCGCGCGGACAATCAACCCATCGGCATGCGAAGGCTGATTGTGGAGCAATTTGCCGGCCTGATAATCAACCCGCTTCATGATATTGACAAACTGCTCATCGTGCGATGTATCCTCCAGATCCGAAAGCACTTTCCACCAAAATTCGATACCATCCAACACCATCCAAAGCGGGTGGTCGGGATACTGGTTTTTCCACGGCGCAAGACGAGCATCGGCGCCATCAAAATTGAAATTATAAATAGAGTCAATAGCAGCAGTTGCATCAGTACGAAAATCGGAATCATTAATTAGCTCAGGCGGTTGGGCGCGGGCGGACAGCGCTAACCCAAGCAGCAGTGCGACTAAAAAAATATATCGGCGCATATTCTCTTTTTTCGTAGTTAACCGGATGGATGATCCATTATTGCAAATGATCCTGAAACCATGCCGTGGTATAGGTAAGTACTTGCTGAAAAGCAGCAGGAAAATTATCCTCTTCAAAAGGGTGCGCAGTATCAAAGGTATGTCCCGAACCGGGTATAAGTTTAAGATCTTTTTGATCCGATGCACAATTGCGATACAGTTGCTCGGCATTTTCGTGCGAGACAGCGTCATCACCCTTGGAATGAATAAACAGGGCCGGAATATTGAGCTCTCGAGCCCGCTTTACCGCCATCAGTCGATCGGCATTTTCGAGCGCATCTTTATAGACCACATCGTTGACCGGCATCATTTGTCCAGTGCGGCCATTTTTAATTTCGGTAACGCCTTTGCTTTCCCAGTCAGTAATCATCTGGTCACTCCAGCGGGCATTATAATCGGCCACGGCCGACCATGTGACCAGGCATCCGATCTCGGCGTATTCTGCTGCCGCCGCTACCGCCGTATGTCCACCGCGAGAATGACCAAGAAGGCCCATCTTATTTAGATCAATACGACTAAGATCAGGAAAAACTTCTCCGTTTTGAATGGCAGAAATTACGGTGCGCACATCATCCAGATCTTGGCTCAGCGTTTCGCGGGCAAACAGATCCAGCTGATCAAATTCGGTCATACTCTCTCCCACACCGTTGAGCGAAAAGTTCATCGCCACAACAGCAAATCCCGCGGCACTCAATTCAGCACACGCGTCGGGGAATGCACCCCAGTCTTTGAATCCTTTAAATCCATGCAAAAAAAAGATGACGGGAAGTGATTTATCTCCTACCCCGGAAGGCAGGTAATAATCATAATAGATAGGTAGCCCTTCATTTGATAAAACAGATCCTGAAGTCTTAGTAATAGTCGAATATTGCATAACACTTACAGTACATTATCATGCAGATCCTGAAATAAATTCAGGATGACATGGGTTTTTGATTAGCTGTTATTAAAATCGAGCGTATCGAGTTTTACCATTTTGCGCAGGGCATTAATTTCACCTTTTTTGAGGTAGCGCCAGCGACCCATTTTTACCTCTTTGAGCGTAAGCCCGGCATATTCAACGCGCTTGAGTTTAGTCACTTCGGCCCCAAAATATTCTACCATCCGTCGCACTAAGCGATTTCGTCCCTCAAAAATAGACATCACAAATCCATTGGGCGTGCGGGTTAATTTATGGGCCTCGGCGGGTCCGTCATCGAGTTCAATACCCTGCTGTAGTTTTTGCAATTCATCATCCTTCAGCTTGGGCTCGGATTCTACCTCATACGTTTTTCGCACCTGGTAACTGGGATGCATCAGCCGATTCGCCAGGTCACCATCGTTCGTTAAAATAAGCAATCCCATCGTATGGCGGTCAAGGCGCCCCACGGGATACACGCGCTTGCCCGTAGCATCATTGATCTTGTCCATCACCGTATCACGTCCACGCGGATCGTCGGTGGTGGTAATCGTATCTTTGGGCTTGTTGAGCAGAATATAGACAAAGTTTTCGAGATTGAGCGTCTGTCCTTCTACCACCACTTTATCAGTACGCTTCACCTTCACTCCCATCTGGGTGACGACCTCGTCATTGACCTCCACCTTACCCGCGGCGATATAATCATCGGCATCGCGACGCGAGCAAAATCCACAGTGAGCAATATATTTATTCAGGCGGATGAGCTCATCCTTGTCGTAATTCTGATCGGCTTGGTGGTGGGGTTCTTGATTATTCCTCTTCTTTCGACTCATTATCTGTCTCGTCCTCTACTTCATTCAATTCATTTTCTGATTCATCATCACTTTCTTCGTCTTCCTCATCGTCGTCAAGCAGCAACTCGTCGGCCGTATATTCTTCCAAATCCGGGACTTCTACCTCGTCCTCATCAATCTTTTCAACGGCATCGATGAGTGAAAGGGCTGTTTCGGCCGCGTCTTCGTCATCGACTTTTTCCTGTAGATCTTTGAGCTCCAGCTGACGATCAAACAGGAACTGCCGGTGTTCAGCCATGTCATCATCTTTGAGAATTTCTTCGATTTCGCGCGGCTTGGGCAGCTCATCAATCGAGTTGATTCCAAAGTGTTTTAAAAAGTGCTTGGTGGTACGATAGAGCAGCGGTTTTCCGGGTGCATCCAACCGACCCGAAACCTCAATAAGCACTTTCTCCAACAGCTGACGCAGGATGTATCCCGAATCGACACCACGAATATCATCGACTTCGGGCTTGGTTACGGGCTGTTTGTAGGCCACAATGGCCAGCGTTTCTATCGCCGACTGTGACAGCTTACGATAGGCATTTTCGTGCTGAAAGATACTCAGCCAGGGTTCAAAACGTTTCTTAGTGGCAAACGTATATCCGCCGGCGACAAAATCAATCCGGAAAGCCAGCCCATTTTCTTCGTATCGCTGATTAAGTTTATCCACAAAAGGTTCGATGGCATCGGTTTCGAGGCCAAGATTTTCTTCGCCCTTGGCAATAATCTCACAAATTTTTTCCTCCGAAATGGGCTCCGGACTGGCAAAAATAAGCGACTCTATCACCGACGATAGCCGCGTACCGTCAACAAATTGATAATCTTCCATAACCTTTGTTATTGATGGGAATTTATAACTTCAGCTTGCCTCCCGTTCAAACGTGCCACAAAATAACAAAAAAAAGTTAACCTTCGTGCTCTCGGATAATAAAGAATCCATCATTCCCCTGATTCTGATACAGGGGCATCAGGATGTAACCATCGCATCGTGCGACAATTTTACCGTGCTGATCGCTGGCCAACCACTCTCCTTTTTTGATGGGCTGGAAGTTCTCGTAGCCCGGGCGCATCTGAAAATTATCACCCGGCTCAATAATATGTTGATAGACGAGCTGAGTTTCCACGGGCAAATATTGCGTATGCGACTGCAAATGCTTTTGATATTCCTTGATTTCGTCCACGTACTGCTCCTCGATACAGCCCACCGCCTGCAGCAGCAACATCAGCGAAGCAGTGGTGTTGTACTCGGTAAGCTGATGCTTATGCTGTCCGCCTTCCAGCCCAAATGAGATAAGACCTTGCTTCTGATAATACCCCAGTGCTGTCCCGCGCAACGATTCTTCAATCCCAAAAACCATAGGCACATGCAAATTCGATAGCAACTTTCGCTGTTTGGGCTCGGAACTGGTGATTGTAAACATCCAACCATCGGCTGAGAAAGTATGCACATCAGCCAAAATTACCGGCCCATTGGAATTTTGCTTGATGTCATCCAGTATCATAAGCAAACTTTTAAGCTCTATCCGTTCGCTCGATTTTAGCTGATCTCCCGGCGTATTGCGAACGTGATCGAGCACCGAGGGAAACCAGATACGATTCATATCCTCATCGATATAGCGCACGTTTTGTTCCAGCGCGCTAATATTTGCCCGAAGGGCCAGCAGCTGTCCGTTAATGGGCGGCTGTACCCCATCCAGCGTGCGCACCACATTTGAGATGGCCTCAACGCCGGCCCACTCGTTGCCATGCATGCCGCCCAAAACCACCACAGTAGGCCCATCCGGATCGCCCTCGATAGAACCAATAATCCGCTTGTCAGATACTGATTTCGATGTTTCCGGTGTTGCCAATTTATTCATCCGAATCGTTATTCAAATCCAATACTTTAAGCAGTCGTGCTACAATTGTCATATAATTTTGCTCGGTGATAATGCCAACCAGCCGGTTATTTTTTACCACCGGCAAGCAGCCGATTTTTTGGCTACCCATAATCTCCATCGCCTCCATGATGGACGCCTCGGGATGAATAGTAATAGGATTCGTGATCATGATATCCTCTACCGACTCGACCACGTCTTCATCGTGGTTCACCGCCTTGCTGTAGGCGTTAAACACCATGCGCATGGTCACTAGTCCCACAAGATGTTTCTTGTCATCCTCTACCGGAACATATCGAATGCGCCGCCAGTCAATCAAGTTGGCCGTAAACTCCAGCAGATCATCCTGCTGTACGGTAAACAGATCAGTTGTCATAAACTCTTCCACAATCAGGCTCGACGGCTTCCAGTGCTCTAAGTCCTCCATCCGCGCTCGACCCCATTTATGTACCGGCTCACCCTTTTTCTGATTTTTGATCATTGCCGTGGTAATGGCGGCCAGTGTCTGTTCCTTGGATGGATTTTCTTTCATCAGTGCAGCATAATTATCAAGCATCCAGTGCGAAGGCGTCTGTCCGGCGGTAACCCGCTCCTCTATAATTTCGAGATAACTTGTGATATCGCTGTCGTCAATCTCTGCTTTTTGGAGTCCTTCGCGGGCAATAGGCAGTAATTCTTCGGTGATCAGGTCCACGGCATTAATCCGTTTATCATCAAACCAGCGAAATTTAGTATCAAGGCCCAACTTGGAGGCCGCAAAAAAGTTCATGCGGGCATCATCGAAATCCATTTTGTCAGATACATTGGGATAATACTCTTCCATCTGATTCATGAGACCCAGCCAGAAGGCGGAATTGGCAATCTCATCGGTTACCGTTGGTCCCGACGGGCATACTCTATTCTCAATCCGCAGATGGGCCTTACCATCAGTTACGCCATAACAGGGACGATTCCACCGATATACCGTACCGTTATGAACCTGCAATGCTTTAAGCGCAGGCGGTGTGCCTTCATCCAGCAGTTTATCCACATCTTCGGTCACTTCCGAGCTCAACATCACGCGATAGCGCGCGGTATCTTCCTGGAATATTTCGAGGATACTTTGATCGACCCATTCGTTGCCAAATGTCACACGCGGACTGCTCTCCCGAAGATGATCGCCCACCGTTCGCGTATCCACCGACTGCTGAAACAGCGCGATGCGCGTTTCATTCCAGAGCCGCTTGCCAAATAAAATTGGCGACCCGACCGTACTGGCCAGCACCGGTGCCGTAATTAGCTGGGCAATATTATATTTGGGCACAAATTCATCCGGCCCCACTTGCAAATGTACTTGAAAGCCGGTATTACAGGCTTCGAGAAGCGGAGAATCAAATTTCATGAGCAGCTCATCCATCCCCTGAATGCGGAGGTCAAAATCTTCGCTGCGCAACTTGGTGATGGCCTGGCAAAGCGCTCGGTATCGCTGTAACGGAGTCAAATTTTTAAGATCCACATCCATCTTTCTGATAGTGGGCAGAATTCCTGTCAGGACGATATCGCCGCCCAACTCTTCGGCCTCTTTACGTACCGCATCCACTTTATGCTGGAGATTTTCTTCCATCCGTGAAAGACAATCACCATGAAATTCCAGTGGCTTAAGGTTGATCTCGAGGTTAAATTTGGCAAATTCGGTGGTGTATGATCCGCCGTCATCAGCATGCAATTTATCCAAAATTTCCATAGAGCGCGGCCATGCCTTCGCCTGCTGGTCAACCAAACAAAGCTCCTGCTCGGCCCCTATTCGGATGGGATCCGTTTCAAACCAATCACCTTCGTCCAGCATTCGATCCAGCGCCCGAAGATCTTTGAGCACATACTTCATAAAGCGCTGAACTTCTTCCTGACTGTCGGCCAATTTTACTCTTGATTCGCCCATAACTTACTGTTTGGATTGCTGATAGCTATTAGACTGCTGTAATAATCGAATTTATTAAACAGAATGCAAGCTTTGCTTAGTGCGTATTGAGTATTTTGTGGTGCCCTAATTAATACGAAATATGCAATATAAATCATTCCAGTGCATCCACATTTACATTGATACGCACCGCACTTGCTCCCTTGGGTTTTTGCTGATCATAATAATCAAAAGTCTCGTCGATAAGTCGTTCAATAGCTGTTGCCCCATTCGACGGATTAATCTTAATAAACGTTTCCCATCGAAAATAGTTTTGCATCTTCGTGATGGCTGCGGGTGATGGCCCCAGTATAGGCTCTGGATCACCGAGTATTCGTTCCAAACTCTCGGTGAATATTTCAGCTACGTTCTGCACAAGCCACTCTTTTTTTCCTTTAAATACAAACCTGATAATTCTGGAATACGGCGGATATTGCAACATCTTCCGATAGGCCAGCTCTTGGCGTGCAAACGCCTTGTAATCATGTTGCTTGGCCGTTTGAATAGCGGCATGATCGGGCTGCCAAGTCTGGAAAAACACCCTGCCCTCTTTACCGGCGCGTCCCGAACGTCCCGCCACCTGACTCAACAACTGATACATACGCTCACTCGATCGAAAGGATGGAAACGCAAGCTCCGTGTCGGCATCAATAACGCCTACAACTGTAACATCGGGGAAATCGAGTCCCTTGCCCACAATCTGCGTGCCCACTAAAATATCGGCCTCTTTACGACCGAAGGCGTTTAAGATATTGGCATGGGCATTTTTGCCGGATGTGGTATCAAAATCCATGCGCAGCGTTTCGGCATCAGAAAATAGCTCAGCGATATCTTCTTCCAGCTGCTGAGTTCCACTGCCCTGTGGGGCAACTGAATCGTTTCCGCATTCTTTGCAGCGGCGGGGCTGACGCTCGGCATATCCACAGTAATGACATCGCAGCTGCTTTTTTGATTTGTGAAAGGTGAGGCTCACCGAACAATTGGGACATTCGGGAATTTCACCGCAAGTTTGGCATTGCAGGTACGAAGAAAATCCCCGTCGATTGTACAAAAATATCGCCTGTTCATCCTGGGCAAGAGCTTCTTTTGTAGCCTCATACAGCGGTACAGCAACGGGCCCCTTCATCGCCGATCGGTACTGTTTTAAATCCAGTACGTTTACTTCAGGCATCCGGGATTCAAACGGACGCTCGGTAAGTGTAAGGAGCTTGCTCTTATCTTTTTTTGCTCCGTGCAGCGACACCATGCTGGGTGTAGCCGATCCCATCACCGTTACAGCATCATTGATATGAGCGCGCATAATCGCTACATCACGGCCGTGATAGCGCGGGGCGGGATCTTCTTGCTTGTACGAAGCATCGTGCTCCTCGTCAATAATGATAATGCCCAAATTATGAATGGGAGCAAAAACCGCCGACCGCGCGCCGATGGCAATTCGTTTTTCTCCTTGTTGCAGGGCACGCCATGCATCATAGCGTTCGCGATTGGTCAGTCGGCTGTGCAGTACGGCAATATCATCCCCGAAAACCGTATAAAACCGCTCGACGATCTGTGGCGTAAGGCCAATTTCGGGCACCAATACCAGTCCACCTTTGCCCTGCTCCAAGGCTTTTTTAAGCGCATGGATATAGACTTCGGTCTTGCCACTTCCGGTCACTCCATACAGCAAAAAATTGGCAAATAACTGTTCATTTAAGGCTTTTTCTATTTGTTGATACGCTTCCTGCTGTTCCTGATTAAGCGTATTCAACCGTTCTGGTTGGTGCTCATATTTCAAGCTGATGTTATGCGCTTCCACTTCCTTATAATCAATTAATCCCTCCTCGGCAATACGCTGCAAGGTGTAATACTCAAGCAGATCGTGCCCAGTTAGATTTCGCTGAAACTCCGGCAGCCCCACTTCGGTAAGCAGCTCCAATGCCTGCACCCATTTATAAAATTTGTCCGCATCTTTATGATCCTGAATCAGTGATGTGACTGCTTCGGAGGTCCCCTGTTCCGTCCAATTCCATAGCTTATCGGTATTGGGTTCCATCTTGGTGACAGGCTCCTCCCAAATCTCCAATACTTTTTGGCCTATCAATTTATCTATTACATTATCGCCCCATCGCTTGTGGGCTTCCTTCAGTGGATATGATTCTTTGTCCCCGATTTCACTTATGATCTCTTTTTGCTTATTGCTGAGATGATCGGGAATGTCCTGATTATATACTCTCAACTTTTTTTCGGCATAGAAATTAAGCCCCAGCGGTAAGGCCGCCTGAATGGTTTCGCCCCATCCGCAGTAGTAAAACCGGTACATCCATTGGGTGAGCCTGAGCATTTCCCCAGATAACACCGGTTCATTATCCAGTACCTGCTGTACGGGACGGGTATTGAAGTCGGGCTCTTTGTCATGAAGATTGACGATCATCCCGATAGCCTTATGCTTTTGCAGGGGTACCCACACGCGCTTGCCCGGCTCAACTTGTGCCTGAAATTCTGCAGGTACACTATAGGTAAACGGCTGGCGTACGGCTGTCGGAAAAACAATGTCAGCGAATGCAGGCAATGAATTAATGTCGGCTGGTTAGCAATTGCAGGTTAGCATATTCAATTTGTGGACTCGAATCAATGATAAATTTGTATTCAATAGCTCAATCCATAATGTAGCCCAAAAATAAAAAAGCCCCTTCCGTTGCCGGAAGAGGCTTTAAAATTGGCTAGGGAGCTATTACAAGTCCCACCAGAAACGTGATGTGTTACTATCCTCTCCAGGAGTAAGCATGCCCACGCCATTCTCATATGCCTGCGTGTTCACACCAGCTTCAGTACTTGGGTAAACGTAACGACGAGGAATATTTCCATCGTTTGACGCATCTGGTGCTGGCACCAGACCCGGATATCCGGTTCGTCGCCATTCAGCCCAGGCTGTAAAACCGTCCGTAAAAAGGGCAGCCCATTTTTCTTCACCAATTACCTGCATAATACCGCCGCTTGCGTTTGCTGCATCAGCAATACGGTCTGCCGCGAAATTACTACCATCACTTTGCAGGTTTCCTGATGAAGCACTGCCGTCATCCCAATGGTCGTCCATTGACGCGTAGGATGCTTCGATACCAGCTGTCAAGAGCTGCTCAGTAGTTTGTGGTTCATCTGCAGCAGAAGTCCATCCCATCTCTTTTGCTTCTGCTCGATTGAGATAGGTGTAAGCCGCAGTAAACACAGGCAATGGAGAATCTGCACTGGAAACAGCACCCGAAATTGAGGGGCCTGAAACTCCAGAGTTATTCTGTCCATAAGGAGCACCTGACGCTGACGGATCTGTGGACAACACATTCAAACGAGCATCGAAGCTGTCATTAGAGTATGCAATCGACGAATCGTTTGGCGTTGTCCCCTGCAGCGCATCCGTAAATGGTTCTGCTAAGTAATAGTCAGCACCACGATATACGGTAAACGGGTTGGTTGCTCCAGAAGCGTTTGCATGGTCATACCATGCTTCTTGTGCCACTGTTTCGATAACACCTGCCGAATGCGTAAGCGCATCGTTAAATTGCGTTTCGGCATAGGTTTCATCTGCGCTAGACATCTGCAGAGACATGGAAAGAATCAGCGAGTTGGCAAGTCTTTGCCACTTTGCTACATCTCCCCCATACACAACATCTCCTGTTGGTCCGGCTTCGCCGGGATTAATCATATCTCGGCCGGCTTTAATCGAATCTATAACACTTTTATAGATCGTTTCCTGACCCGTATAGGCCGGAGCCTTGTTGCTTTCGGCCTGTAAAGCCTCAGCAAATGGAGCCGGACCCCAGGTGTCGGTAATACGCTTCCATACGAGGCCGCTCATAATCATGGCAACCCCTTTCTGGTTTGCTGCCGATCCGTATTCGAGTGTTACGGGAGCAACTTCACCTGTGGTCAAATCTTTAACCTGAGAAAGATTACTCAGAATACCCGAATAGTACGGGGACCATGGTTTAGGACTTTCGGCATAGCGCATTTCCTGGGTATAAACGCTCTGCGTTTGATACTGTACGTACAGCTGAGGATTGATATGTGCACTTCCCACCAGGGTAAAGTACGAGTTCATGGCACCTGCCATGAGTCCCTCAGCATTAGCCTCTTGCGGAGCATCATCATCCGTATTAATATCTCCGAAATCTACGGAGTCGCATGATGACACTGCGAAGATACATAAGAATATTGGTACTAATAATAAGCTAAGTTTCTTCATAGTTAATACTGTTAAAACGTTACTTTTACATTAAAGCCATAACTCTGGGTTCCCGGAAGCTGTCCGTTCTCCCCATAGGTTTCTGCTATTTCTGACGGATCCCAATTATTGGTATTATCATCAGATACAGCAATCATCCAAATGTTACGTCCTACAACGCCAATGGTAGCTGAATTCAAAAAGTCTCCAATCCAGCTCTGTGGCAAGGTGTAAGACAAGTTCACTTCGCGAAGCTTAATGTAGCTAGCGTCGTGGATGAATGGCTCAGCCAATCTGTTGGAATACCACTGCTTATAGTACGTTTGAGCAGCAACATATCCTTCCATGGGATTACCATCAGAGTCAACTCCGTTAACATAGACACCGCCAGTTTCTTCACCGGCATTGTCAGCAGATACAAACGTACTGCCAACAGGATTTCCGCTGCTGTCAAGCAGTGGATCTCGTCGTGGGTTGCCTAAGTTGTTATCAGCTGCTGTTTCATCAAGCAGTCCGGAATATCGACCCCACTGTTCAGACAGTGTAAAGAACTGTCCACCTTTTTGGAAATCAATGGAAGCCGTCAGGCTCAACCCTTTATAGGTAACGGTATTGAGGAAACCACCGGTCCAGTCGGGCAGTACACTGCCGAAGTATTGATTCTGCTCAACAGCATAGGTACCACTGCTATTAATAACAGGAGTACCGCTATCGTTACGCTGAATGCCAGCGCCACGAATCTGGCCCCACTCTTCGTCAATTTGGTGCGTCAGAGAAACGAAGTCGAAAGCAGACTCAGCTCCTAACTCGTACGAACTCAAACCTTCGGGAAGGGAGGTTACAATTGTTTCGTTGGTAGCCCAATTGATAGTAGCATCCCACCGGAAGGTTTCGCTGCTAACCGGCGTTGTATTCAAGCTAACCTCGACTCCTTCTCGCTCGGATGAACCAGCATTGGTGAGAAAAGAAGAATAACCGGTACCCGCAGAAAGCGAAGCGGCAATAATCTCATCTTCACGAGTCTCACTATAGTATGTCAGATTCACCCCTAGGCGATCGTTCAAGAATCGAAGATCGGCACCAACCTCGAACGAGGAGTTGAGTGCGGGCTTAATGTTCGGATCAACCAGCGTTCCACTAGTAAACAACAGTGGTACACCAGAACCCGTAGCTGGGTTAGTGTATGGGTCATCCTGCAGTGAATACGTTTGGTCAATCAATTCAGCTCCTACATCGTTACCGACCTGAGCCCATCCTGCACGGAGTTTACCGTAGGACAGAATATCAGTATCGATCAGTTCGCTAAACACGAACGACAGTCCAACAGATGGATATCCATAACCGTTGTTATCGCTCGGGAGTGCAGAACTGTAATCTTGACGATAAGAAGCATCAACATAAATGTAATCCTGATAACCAACAGTAGCTTTGGTAAAGAAACTGAGCACTTGTTTATCCCAGTTGCTTTCGACAGGAACAACGCGCTCCTGAGAATTACTGTACCGATAAACATCAGGAATAATCAAACCACCATTTTGAATATTGGTTCGATCCATTTGAGCATTAATACTCGTGAAATCCTGAATTCGGATTTGACCACCTACAAAGGCGTTGACTGAAATATTATCAAAATCACCTTCATAATTCAGACGAGAGCTGAAGTTGTGCTCTTTGGAAGTTCTTGTGTACTCACCAAAGCTGTTCACCCAGTAATTGTAAAAGTTACCGGTTTGATCGGCAGAAAATGCCAAGCTGTTGGGCAGCTCAAATCGGAAATCATAGTGCTCAGACGTTGTATTTGCACTACCCGTCAGTTCAAGCTGATCACTCAGCTGATACGAGAGATCAACGTTAACCAATAGATTATCCGTTTGACGTGTTTCATCATATCTTTCCATCCACGTATATGGATTAAACCAGAATGCAGGTTTCAGATAACCTCCTCCGGCTCCCATATAGGCAGGACCCCATTGGTTCCAGGAAGCATGATAACCTTCGGGAGTTTGAAGATCCTTCAACTCACGAACCTTATCAATTTCAAGCTGGCGTCCAAACCAAGAGTTAAATGCTCCTGAGGTTTGGTTGCCATAGCCGTCATCACGCACCTCACCACGAACATCTTGTGTAGTGTAATTGAAGTTTACACCAACGTTAAAGTCTTCGGTCACATCATAGTTAAACCGACCGTTAACAAAGTGCTTGCCCATACTTGAGTATGGCAGTATTCCACTTTGATTCAAGTTGGTGTACGACAAGCGCGCTGAGTATGAATCTGAGTTATAGTTTACAGAAATCCCAGATTTAGTAGTAACCCCTGTATCGTAGAAGTTTTCTACGTTGTTGGGTGCCGCGTCCCAAGGTGCTGTTTCACCGTAATACGGGCTGTCGGGATACCATGTATACCATGGAGCATAAGGTTCTCCGTCAAATGCGGGTCCCCAACTCTCGTCGGCATAACCATATTGAATATACCGCTCTCCCTCTAGGGGTTCTAAATATGAAGGATATGGCACGCCGAGAGGACTCCCAGCATTCATATCAATTGTTACAAAATCACCTTGCGTATATCCTTTTCCATACTTGTTCTGGAATTCAGGAGTATAAGCAACATCCTCGAAGGTCGTTGAATTTGTTAATTCAACACTCACACCGCTACGGTCAGCTTGCTTGGTCGAGATAATAACTACCCCGTTTTCACCACGCTGTCCGTATAGTGCGGTAGCATTCGGTCCTTTGAGAACACTAACATCCTGTACAGTATTCATGTCAACGATATTCGGATCATCGACAGGAACACCATCAACTACGTACAGTGGTTCCGCCAGATCATTCGTCAGTGAAATAGCACCACGAATTCGGATGCTACCAAAACTACCCAGCTTCGATCCGGCCTGTCCAACCATCTGGACACCCGAAACCTTACCGGCAAGTCCGGTCTTTATATTTGCATTCTGAGTAACATTCAATTGATCCTCAGAAACTTCCTGAGTTGAAAAAGATACCGATCGTTCACTTACCTCTTCTCCCAAGGCAGTAACAACGACCTCACCCAGGTCAACTCCAGACTGAAGTGCAAAATCGAGTGTTGCCTCTTCGCCTGCAGTAACTTCAACTGACTTTGTCTGTTCATTATATCCGATGAAGGAAACGGTAACTTGATAAGTACCTGCCGGAACATCTGTAATCTCGTATGTTCCATCAGTACCTACGGGACTACCACGGGAAATATCCGTAATAACAACATTAGCCCCTGGCAATACCTCACCAGACTGGGCATCAGTCACTGTCCCGCTTAAACTACCGGTCTGCGCAAAAGCAGTGCCGACAGAAACAAGACATACCATTACCGTGAAAAGTAACTTTCTAAGCATAGATAACCTCATTTTATTAGTGATTTCAATGAATGAGCTCTATAAAAGAATAGATATATCCGTTATGCAATTGCATAACGATTTAATTGTTAGCCCATCCCCTTATAGAGAGCTCAAAACGTTAATTCCTTAAGAGAGCAATAAACCTTAAGGTATAACCATTTGCTGTTAATGTAATTTGTATAGAATACAAATGAAAATATATTTCCCTTATCGACTCCTATCCCACTTAGAGGGCAATTTCGGATGGCTTATACCTACAGAATTGCTAACAGAGCATTAAATATCAGTATGAAAGAGCTTCAAACGTCCAAGAGAAATTAACACCGTACAGACAATTACTGGATAAAGCCCATATACCTGACAAATCGTTCGCATAAATTACAAAAGGCTACACCTGTTATCCCAGCCAACCTTCTCTGTCTAAGCTGCGGTATTGAATAGCCTCTGCTATGTGGTTTGAACGAATATTTTCATCGCGTTCGAGATCAGCAATTGTTCGCGAAACTTTGAGGATTCGATCATACGCCCGCGCCGAAAGTCCCAGTGAGGTGATCGCTTTTTTGAGCATCTGCTTCCCGGCATCATCCAGCGTACAGATCTTGCGAGACATCTTGGTGTTCATTTGCGCATTACAATAGACATTTTTCACACCCTCAAATCGCTCGGTCTGCACCTGCCGCGCCTGTACTACTCGTCCTCGTATTTTTTCTGATGATTCTCCCTTCGACTTGCTGGAGAGTTCATCATAACTCACCTTCTGCACTTCGATATGTAAATCAATCCGATCAAGCATGGGCCCGCTGATTTTACTCAGGTACCGCTGCATCTGTGAGGGAGAAGCACCTCCCGGATCAGCGGGATCGTACCAATCTCCCGTGGGCGATGGGTTCATCGAGGCCACGAGCATAATACGACTGGGATAGCTCACGCTCATGCGCGCACGCGATATACTAACAGAACCATCCTCCAGCGGCTGACGCATTACTTCCAGCGCACTGCGCTTAAACTCGGGCACCTCATCCAAAAAGAGGACGCCGTTATGCGCCATGGAAATTTCGCCGGGCATGGGAATACTGCCACCACCAACCAGAGCAACATCAGAAACCGTATGGTGCGGCGATCGAAACGGGCGATTCGTGACCAGTGCTTTTCCACCGGGCAATAAGCCAGCCACGGAATGGATCTTGGTTGTTTCTAGGGCTTCATCCAGCGTAAGAGGAGGTAAAATCGTGGGCAGTCGCCGTGCCATCATCGTTTTGCCGGAACCGGGCGGGCCAACCATTATAACATTATGTCCGCCGGCAGCTGCTACTTCCAGAGCTCGTTTGACGTTCTCCTGCCCCCGCACATCGCTAAAGTCCAGAATCTCCCCCTCACCATTTCTACGAAACATTTTTTTAACATCCACATCCAGGGCCGAATGCGTATCTTCATCCTGCAACCACTCCATCACTTCGGTTAAGTGCTCAAACGAATACACATTGATACCATCGACTACTGCTGCTTCGGGACCGTTTTCGGCGGGAACAACCATATGCTTCAGTCCCTTATCACGAGCCTGCACTGCCATCGGCAGCACGCCATTAACGGCCCGCAACTTACCATCCAGCGCGAGCTCTCCGAGAATGAGCGTATCTTCGAGTTTCTCGGTTTCTATTTGTCCTGATACATTGAGCAACGTCACGGCAATGGGCAGATCAAACGCACTGCCCTCTTTGGGTAGGTCGGCCGGGGCTAAATTTACAGTGATGCGTCCTTTTGGAAATTCGGCATTAGAATTCTTGAGCGCCGCTTCGATACGATCACTAGATTCGCTGACGGCACGATCGGGTAATCCCACTAAAAAATACTTGGGCATGCCCGTGGACATATTGGTCTCAACTTCGATAAGGCGCGCATCTACACCAATGGTAGAGGCACAATAAACGCGTGATAGCATAAGGTCTCCTTGGTGAATCTTTCTTTAATCGTTAACGTAGTAAGACCTTGAAGCGAACGATTCCTTACAAAAGGAATTAAATTTGATCCAAAAGTAGCTTTATAATTAAATGAGTAAGCAAATTATGGAAACCTCAAACTCCCGCAAGACCTTTACCCAAGAAATTAAAGGCACTGTTTCTGAGATCATCAGTCAGATAAAAAAATTAATTAAAGAAGGAAATGCCCGCCGCGTTATTATTAAGGACAAGAAGGGGAAAGTCCTTTTCCAGTCACAGCTGACGGTAGGTGTAGGAGGTGCTGCCCTATTGACGACCATTGCTCCTATTGTTTCGGCGATCAGCATGTTTGCGCTGTTTATGAACGATATAAAAATCATTGTCGAGCGCTATCCAGATGAAGAAATGGACGGGGATGAATACGAGGTAGAAGCTGATTTTATCGAAATCCGTGATGAGGATGATGAATCAACAGAAGAAAAAGAAGACAATGAAGAAATGGATAAAACGGTAGGAAAAGATAGTGAGGAGTAATAAGTAACGAGTAAAAACAGATCACTCGTTACTCATCACTCATGGAAAAAATTACTCCGCCAGCGCCTTTTCTTTGACTTCGATCTCGGCCAAAAATCGCTCGGCATCGAGAGCGGCGCGACATCCCGTTCCAGCTGCGGTAACCGCCTGACGATACACCGGATCCATTGCATCTCCAGAGGCAAATATTCCGGGCATATCGGTTTCCGTTGACTGCCCCTTCGTTTTGATATAACCCACATCATCCATTTCGAGCACGCCTTTAAACAGATCGGTGTTGGGCTTGTGTCCAATCGCGATGAACACCCCTGTTACATCATCCAGCGTGGTGATTTCCTGCGTTTCGTTGTTGATCACCTTTACGCCATCAACAGCATCTTCGCCGAGCACTTCCTCGAGTTCGGTATCCCACATAAACTCAATTTTATCGTCATTGAATGCGCGATTCTGCATCGTTTTTGATGCACGAAGCTCTTGCCGGCGATGCAGGACGGTAACTTTGCTGGCGAACTTGGTCAAGAACGTAGCTTCTTCCATCGCCGTATCGCCACCGCCTACTACAATTACGTGCTCATCACGAAAAAAGGCACCGTCGCATGTTGCACAGGCCGACACGCCCTTCCCACGCAGGCGCTGTTCACTTTCAAGATCTAGCCATTTGGCAGATGCACCGGTTGAAACGATAATGGATTTAGCAAATAGTTCTGTTTCTTCATCCACTTCAAGTCGATAGGGACGCTCATCAAAATCGATATTCGTTACCATGCCGTAGCGGCAGTCGGCTCCAAAACGCTTGGCCTGTTCGCGGAAATCCTTCATCATCGCGGGCCCCATCACCCCTTCGGGATAACCGGGATAATTCTCTACATCCGTCGTTTGCATGAGTTGACCGCCGGGCTCAGGCCCCTCAAATACAAGGGGATTTAAATCAGCACGTGCTGCATACAGTGCAGCCGTTAATCCCGCAGGACCACTTCCAACGATTACTACATCAAATGTTTTGCCAGCAATATCTTCCATCATTATAATTTAACGAGTTTGAAATAATTCGGTCATAAACTACAAAATTTAGCTCAAAGGATTGAGTCAAAAATTCCTATTAGATTCATAGGCTCAATCAATTTACTTTGACTTGTATCCGTAAATAAGACGTGTTCAACTTTTCGAATCTTACCTCATTATCCGTTTGTAAAACTACAAGTTTTCAATAAGTTACGGCTTAATTCAAAACTGTTGGTGAACTGTTGTGACTATAGCTATCCCAAAAGAAACGGCAGAACGCGAAAAAAGAGTAGCACTTACTCCTGAAACTGTTGGCAAGCTGACTGACAAAGGGCTGGAGGTTTGGGTAGAAGCTGATGCCGGCAACCCGGCCAATTATCTTAATCAGGCCTATCAAAAGGCTGGTGCTGATACCGTGTCTGATCGCAACAAACTTTTTAGTGAGGCGGATATTGTCATCAGTATCCAGACCCCACCCCAAGGAGATCTGGAAAAAATGAAGGAAGGCAGCATCCTCATCTGTTTTCTGTGGGCGCTGCAAAACGAAGATACAGTCGATTTTCTCAGGGAAAAAAATATTACTGCTTTGGGGATGGACGCCATTCCCCGCATTTCGCGTGCTCAAAATATGGATGCTCTTTCCTCGATGAGTTCTATTGCAGGATATAAAGCAGGCCTGATTGGCGCTAATGAACTGGATCGCTATTTGCCGATGATGATGACGGCTGCCGGAACAATCGCACCCGCAAAAGTACTGGTGCTGGGTGCCGGCGTAGCGGGACTCCAATCTATTGCTACTGCCAAACGGCTGGGCGCTGTCGTTGAGGCCTTTGACATTCGTCCCGCCGTAAAAGAACAGGTCGAAAGTCTGGGAGCCACTTTTGTAGAAGTGCCCGATCTTGATGAAGAATCAGAAACCGAAGGCGGCTATGCCAAGGAACTGGCCGAGGACGAACAGGAACGACAGCGACAGGTGATCCACGAGCATGCTAAGAAATCCGACATTATCATTACTACTGCCTTAATTCCCGGGAAGCCGGCTCCGCTTCTTGTCACCAAAGAGATGGTGAAAGATATGCATGCCGGGGCTGTAATTGTGGATTTGGCTGCCGAACAAGGCGGCAATTGTGAGCTCACTGAACCGGGAGAAACAGCAGTTAAGCACGATGTGAAAATTATTGGTCCGCTAAACTTGCCGAGCATGCTGGCTTATCATGCCAGTCAGATGTATTCCAAAAATATGCTGGCATTGCTCAATCACCTGCTTAATGAAGACGGCAAACCGGAATTCGATTTTGAAGATGAAATCACGCTAAAAACAACGATCACGCATCAGGGCGAAATCATCAGCCCCATGCTTAAGGATAATTAAAAATGAAAAATTAGGAATGATGAATTATAGTTACCAATTCCTAATTCTTCATTCCCAATTCAAAATTGTAAAATCATGTCTGGACTCATTTTTAACCTCTTTATTTTCGTGCTGACCTCTTTTGTGGGCTTCGAGTTAATCTCCAAAGTCCCGCCAACGCTGCATACCCCACTGATGTCGGGTGCCAATGCTATTTCCGGGATTACAATCCTTGGCGCACTGGTCGTTGCAGGACAGACGGAAAGCGAAGTCGCCCAGCTTATCGGCTTCCTGGCAATCGTGTTTGCGACTATTAACGTAGTCGGCGGATTTATGGTGACCGATCGCATGCTGGAAATGTTCAAGAAAAAAGAGAAAAATAATGAGTAGTCTTCTTCCTCCATCCATACAGGCGGTACTTCCAAACCTGATTCAGCTTTGTTACCTCATTGCCACCGGGGTATTTATCTTTGGGATCAAGCGACTCGGTTCTCCGGCCACTGCCCGATCGGGAAATCAGCTTGCGGCATTGGGAATGCTCATTGGGGTGGTTGTAACACTTTTCGATCAGCAGATTATCTCGTTTGAATATATTATCGGCGGCATTGTTTTGGGATCAGCAATTGGTGCTTTTGCCGCAAAAAAAGTAGAAATGACCGCCATGCCGGAAATGGTAGCTATATTCAACGGCTTTGGCGGTGGTGCCTCGGCCGTAGTGGCCTGGGGTGAATTTGTCCGTGTAGCCGACCCTACCACACTTGTTACCCAAGATCTTGTCACTATCGGACTTAGTATCCTGATTGGCTCCATCACCTTTACCGGCAGTTTCATCGCCTTTGGCAAACTCAAGGGATTTATTAGTGGCAACCCCATCACCTTTCCGGGACACAATATTTTTAATGCCCTGCTAACAGTTGGCACGCTCGTACTGGTAGGATGGCTGGCCTATGATCCCGCTAATCAATTAGTGTTCTGGCTGGTGTTCGGCGTTGCTTTACTGCTGGGTATTTTAACAGTCATTCCGATCGGCGGCGCCGATATGCCGGTGGTCATTTCACTGCTCAACTCCTACTCCGGCATCGCCGCATCCATGGCGGGCTTTGTGATCAACAACAATCTGCTCATTATCAGCGGTGCGCTGGTTGGGGCAGCAGGACTCATCCTCACAAACATCATGTGCAAAGCGATGAACCGAACGCTCACGAATGTGCTCTTTGGCGCATTCGGCGGAGACGGTGACTCGGGATCTGGTCCCGCCGCCGATACCGACAAAACCGTGCGCGAAACGACCCCGGATGATGTGGCCTTGCAATGCGCCTATTCCGATCGCGTGGTGATCGTACCCGGTTACGGATTAGCAGTTGCCCAAGCGCAGCACGTGCTTAAAGAAGTAGCTGATAAGCTTGAGAACCGAGGAGTAGAAGTAAAGTACGGCATCCATCCCGTCGCCGGACGCATGCCCGGACACATGAATGTACTGCTGGCCGAGGCCGATGTGCCTTACGATCAACTTTACGATATGGAACAGATTAATCCGGAATTTAAATCAACGGATGTGGTGCTGATTATCGGTGCCAATGATGTGGTGAATCCCGTAGCAAAAACCGAGCCCGGAAGTCCCATTTACGGCATGCCCATCATGAATGTGGATGAAGCCGAACGGACCATTGTATTTAAGCGGAGCCTGAATCCCGGTTTTGCCGGCATCGATAATCCGCTGTTCTACAAAGAATCTAATCAGATGTTCTTTGGGGATGCGAAAGACTCGCTGCAGGCGCTTTCCCATTCGCTCAAGGAAGTTTGAAGCAAGATACAAGTTACAAGATTCAGGACTCGTCCTGCCGGATATTCCACGTTACCTTTACGCAATAACTTTGTAAGGACCGCTGTTTCATCGGTCTTACTTATAAAAAGGTTAAGACCATGAGCTATAAGAAGCTGCAGATCTGGCAATTATCCAGAGAAATTGTAATTGAGGTCCATAAGATGACTATGGATTTACCCAAATTTGAACTATATGAAACCGGGAGCCAAATTCGTAGATCATAAAAATCAATACGATCAAATATCGTAGAGGGATATGGAAGGAGACGTTACAAACAAGATTTTATACGGTTTTTAATTTACGCTCACTCCTCAGTTGATGAAACAAGAGATCATTTAGAAATACTTTTTGAAACAAAATCATTATCCGATAAAGAATTATTTAATCATTTATCACATAAGTTAAACCTGCTTGGCAAAAACTTTACCAATTTATTGAATCAGTCGAAAAAAGCCACCTAAATTGATATTGGCTTCTCTTGCACCATGCCACCTGTGTCATGCATCATAAACTTTTCTGTTTAAATCCGTGTAAATCTGCGGCCTCCTATACTAATCTTCTTCTATATCATCCTCATAAAATTGCATCGCCATCCAAAAGCAGAGAGTTGCTAGAATTCCACAATAACTAAATACCAGCATCAAAGCTTTTGCCGCGCCGTAATCACCGGTAAAAAACGTATCCATCAGCCAGCCGGTGAGCGGTGGACCTACACCAAATCCCACTACGCTGATGACAAACAGATACAATCCACCGGCCAGTGCCCGCATGTTCGGTTTCACCAAATATTGCAAAATCGCTGCGGCAATTCCGTTATAGGATGAGGAGATCACATTCGCCAGCCCAATTAAAACCAACGCTGTCGTTGCTGATTCGGCAAACAAGCCAAAATAGTACAACGGAAGGCACCCCAAAGCAGCAAATATTCCCGGCACAAATCGGTACGAAGGTTCAATTTTTTGAGCCAGCCAGTCAGCAGCTTTGCCCGATGCCATTACGCTGAGTCCCGTGGCCATCATAAACCAGCCGTACTGCGGTACCAGCGAACCGGCACCATGGATATCGGTGAGCACAATACCGATAAATCCGAGGATCGTATAACCGGTGAACGCGAGGAAAGAAAATCCCAAAAAATGATAGCGCACGGTCTTTTTATTGAGGATATACGAAACCACTTCGGTAAAACTAGCTTCGGTATCAAACCGCTGATTTTCCTGCGTGATGCCGCGTGGCAATTCGCGAATCACGAACCAGCCAATCCCGGCGATGAGAATGCCCGGCAACCCAACAGCCATCAGCGCCATTCGCCAGTCATAGGCCTGTGCAATCCCGCCGCCGACCAAGAAGGAAACGCCAATCCCCACGAAAATACCGGCCGAATAAATAGAAAATACCGTTCCCCGCTTGTCGGGACGAAAATAATCCGAAAGCAGCGAATAGACCGCCGGACTCAAGGCCGATTCGCTAATCCCCACAAAAAATCGCGCTGTAATTAGAAAGGCAAGTGAACTGGCAAATCCGCTAATAAATGTCATCAGGCTCCACACTACCAGTCCGGCAATAATCATCAGCTTACGCGAGTAGATATCCGCCAACCGCCCCATCGGAATGCCGCAAATAGCATAAATAAAGGAAAAGGCAGTGCCGTACATCAGTCCCACTTGAAAATTACTGAGTGATAATTCTTGCTGGATTTGGGGTGCCAATACGGCGATAATCTGTCGATCCACAAAACTGGAGATATAAATGAGCGTCAGCAGCCCCAGCACCAGCCAGGCATAGGGACTTGAAACCAGTTTTTTGGCCTTTGCTTTTGGTAGAGACATTGGGATTACTTTCATTTATTTTGTGAAGCTAAAGGTAGGGGAAATCACTACTGGAAATCTACCTGCATTTGAGTTGTAAATATTAGAATATTGATTGACAGAAATGGCAAAAATCAAGCTGTACAACGACCTTCCAAAACTACCCGAAAAAACTGAGGAGCAAAAAGAACGGGCACAAAAAATATTGGACGAGCTCTATAAGCACTATCCCAACCCACACTGCGCACTGGATCATCGAAATTCATTCGAACTGCTGTGCGCCACTATTTTGAGTGCGCAGTGCACCGATGTTAGGGTCAATAAGGTAACACCCGATCTTTTTGATGCCTATCCCACGCCCCAGGCAATGGCCAATGCGCCCATCCAGGAGTTGGAAGAGTTGGTGCGATCAACGGGATTTTACCGCAACAAGGCCAAGGCCCTGAAGCAATCTTCACAAACCATTACGGAAAAGCACGGTGGAAAAGTCCCCCAAAAGATGGATGACCTGCTCGAACTCTATGGCGTAGCACGCAAAACGGCAAATGTTGTGCTCGGCAATGCCTTTAATATAAATGTGGGCGTTGTTGTGGATACGCATGTCCGCCGATTTTCTAACAGGTATGGGTTAACTGAACACGAAAAAAACACCGACAAGATTGAACGCGACCTGATGGCCCTGTTCCCACGTGATTCCTGGACCGATCTTTCGCACCTGATGATTCATCACGGACGCAATGCCTGCAAAGCGCGCATTTCTGAACCGCCGGAGCATCCCCTTTGTGAACAGTACGGAATTAAGTGTGAATGTCAGGCGATGCGAAAAGAAAAATAACAAAATGCCATGCTGTTCAGAGAATTTGGAATCAACATCTGGAAATTTAGTTATGGAGATCCTGAAACCCCGAATGGTCGGGACACGGCAAGTTCAGGATGACATGTTATTCATTTTAAAAATATTATGAGTACCAACAACCTTTTTGATTCACTTTCTGATACTATTCCACCGCTGCGCCGCGATCTGCAGATTATTCCCGTTCAGGAAAACGGGCATTCGCTGCTCTATTTTCACGATCAGCGAGACTACGCCACACCCGATTTTGCGCTAAAGCAAGAGGCCAGTACGATTCTTAATTTGATTGACGGGCACAAAAGTATCGACGATCTGGAATCGTTTCTGGGCGAAGGAGTCAGCAAACAAGATTTACTGGAGTTCATCCAGTTTTTGGATAAAAACCACCTGCTTTCCTCAGCACATTTTGAGGAGCATGCTGAGAAAATCGAATCGGAGTATGAGCAATCAACGACCCATAAATCTGTGACGGCCGGTGAATCCTATCCGGCTCATCCCGATGAACTCACAAACTACTTAGATGAGGCTTTTGCCAAGCAAAACATTGATACCGTTGAGCATGCCAAAGCGCTCTACGCACCTCACATTGATCCGCGCGTTGCACTTGACAGTTTTGTAAAAGCGTTCGCACCCATCAGGGAGTTAACCCCTAAAAGAGTAGTTGTCATAGCTACTTCGCACTATGCGGGGCTCTATCCTGATCAGTATAAAGAACATCCGTTTGTTTTGGTGGATAAGGATTTTGAGCTGCCCTTGGGAACTATCGAGCGCGACCGGCAAATCATTAGCAAACTCAAAAATACCGAAACTAAAGTTGGCATTACTAATCACGATCGTGCCCATCGGATGGAGCACAGCATTGAGCTACACCTGCTTTTTTTAAGCTATCTTTGGGATCACGACTTCAAGATTGTGCCATTTCTCACCCGCGGACTTGACGACCTGTACTATATGGAAGATGGATATCTCGGCCAGCAACTCGACCACTTTTCTGATTTATTGCATCAACAATTCGGTGATGATGAGGACACCTTTTTTCTGATCAGTGGCGACCTATCACACTTTGGTAAAAAATTCGGAGATCAAACACCTGCATCATCTATGTTTGATGAAGTTGAAACCTTTGATGAGCAGTTTTTAGAATTCGGCTCAACCAATCAAAAAAACGAACTGCTGGAGCTGATGAAATCCAATATGGATGCCTACCGGATTTGTGGTTTTCCTCCGCTTTTTACTTTTCTGCAAAGCATGCCAAAACTAAAAGGCGATGTGCTCAGCTACGATCTCTGGGATGAGCGCGAGCGAGATAGTGCCGTGACATTTGGTTCTATTCTTTACCAATGAAAAATATTCCCACCTCATTTTTAATTTACTACTTTTTCATTTTTTACTGATCTAGGATTTCCATCTTTTCGGCGAAGTAGGAGGTAAAATCACGCATATCTTCGGCCATGCCCTCTTCTTCGGTTGAGTTCTCCAGGGTATCGGCCATCGTCACCAGCGTTTGATGGAAAAATATTTTCATTTCATCTTTCGTCATCTCTTTTGTCCACAGATCCAACCGCAGCGTATCCTGCTTTTCGGGATCCCACATCGACAACAACATGGCTTTACAGTTGGCTATGCCTTCGCCGTCTTTATCTGTGGCATTCCAATCTATCTTCTCAGGTACATTATTATCATCCAGTTCTACCGTAATGCTTATTTCTTTCTTGTTATCAGACATAAATCAAATTTTTTATTTCTAAGACTTTTCTTGCAGAGATCCTGATCCCGAATTCTCGGGACAGGATGACATGAAGTTTTGATAAATAAAAAACCTTGAAATCTCATTCCCATGCTCTGCGTCGGAACATAAAGATCGCAACGCAGAGCATTGCGATCAGATTATATAATACACTGAGTGGTAAAAAAAAGCCTCATCCATCGCAAAATGAATGAGGCCAAAATTACAAACTGCTATCGAAAATTAATAGCGGTAATGGTCAGGCTTATATGGTCCATCTTTGGGGACGTCAATATATTCAGCCTGCTCTTCAGAAAGCTCATCAAGTTCCACTCCAATTTTCTGGAGGTGCAGACGAGCCACTTTTTCATCCAGCTCTTTTGGCAGTACACTTACGTCCAGATCAAAATCTTCCGGACGATTCCAGAGTGCAATCTGTGCCAGCGTCTGGTTGGTAAAACTGTTTGACATCACAAAAGAGGGATGCCCTGTTGCATTACCTAAGTTCATCAGGCGACCTTCGGAAAGGAGAATAATCTCCCTGCCGTTTTCATTGAGCTTAAACAGATCAACCTGCGGCTTGATGTTATCGCGCTCAGAATTATCCTTGAGCCACGCCACATCAATCTCGTTATCAAAGTGACCGATATTACCGACAATGGTTTTGTCGTTCATCTTCTTGAAGTGACGCTCGGTAATAATGTCTTTGTTACCGGTAGCGGTAACTACAATATCTGCCTTTGGAATAGCATCATCCATTTTCATCACTTCGTAACCTTCCATTGCCGCCTGCAGTGCACAGATCGGATCAATTTCCGTAACAATTACGCGAGCACCCGCGCCTCGAAGCGAAGCAGCAGAACCTTTCCCAACATCACCGTAACCGGCTACTACTGCAACTTTTCCGGCAAGCATGATATCGGTGGCACGCTTAACCGCATCCACACAAGACTCGCGGCAACCGTACTTATTATCAAACTTTGACTTGGTTACCGAGTCATTAACGTTAATGGCGGGTGCGCCGAGCGTACCGTTCTTCGCCATTTTGTAGAGACGGTTAACACCAGTTGTAGTCTCTTCAGAAATTCCGTTGATGCCGTCAAGCAGTTCGGGATAATCTTCGTGCACCAGCTTCGTCAGGTCTCCGCCATCATCCAAAATCATATTCAGCGGCTTGCCATCTTCAAAGAACAGCGTCTGCTCAATGCACCACCAGAACTCTTCTTCGTTCATTCCTTTCCACGCATACACCGGGATATCCTGATCAGCGATGGCTGCAGCAGCATGATCCTGTGTTGAAAAGATATTGCAGGATGACCATTGAACTTCGGCGCCAAGCTCAATAAGTGTTTCGATGAGCACCGCCGTTTGTACCGTCATGTGCAGGCAGCCCGCTATACGTGCGCCCTTCAACGGCTGTTCATTAGCATATTCTTCGCGCAGTGCCATCAGTCCCGGCATTTCAGCTTCGGCCAATCGGATCTCTTTACGGCCAAACTCTGCCAGGCCGATGTCTTTAACTTTATATGGAAGTTTCTCTTTTACTTTTTGTGCCATGGATGTTTAGCTTAATTTTTTCGTTTTATGAAAGTCTTTAAAAATACAAGATTTACTACTAGTACTCAACAAGCAACAAATAAATATATGACTATACGCATTAAGATTTCTTATGCTTTTCGATAACCTGTTTAACCTTTTTATAATCTTCGTCTGCCCCGCGACTGCCAATCGACTTTTTGATAAAATTTCCTTCCGGATCAACAAAGATTTTGTAAGGGATACTCTGGACTCCCAACTGCCGGTGCAGGTTGTTAGAATCCATCAAGTACTCAAATGTATAATCATGTTCTTCAGCAAAAGACCGGGCATCTTCGCGGGTATCAGTAAAGCCCGGAGTCACAGCCAGCACCACAAAACTGTCAGAATAATTTTCCTGTAATTTCTGCAGCGTGGGGAAACTAGCAATGCAAGGCTTGCACCACGTTTCCCAAAAGTCGATCAGCACAACTTTACCCTTGAAATCTGATAGATTCACATTATTACCCTGAAAGTCGGTAAAAGTCGCCTGCTCAATGTATTCGGCATCGGTTTGGGGAGCAGATTCTTTTTGAGCCTCCTGTTGCTGCTGAGGTTTGTCGGATGAACTGCAACCTATTAGAATACCTAAACAGAGAACCAAAGTAATTGTATATCTCTCGCTGATCATAATATCATCAAAATTTTATAGGCTATAAGCTGTTAGAAAAAACTACTTAGCACATGGAATATTGTGAATGCAATATAAAAGAATTAATCACAAATTAGTTCCCGTTTTACTTATCCCCAAACAACTACTTTTTGCATACTCAAATCAACTGTTCATCACAAAATAGTTCGGCCTTGCCACGGTTTGGAATAATTTAATTTTGGCTAAACCTATAATAACCAAACCGTTACACTTATGAACTTACGCTACAAACCTATCTTACTGTTGGCTTTACTGTTGCTTGCAGCACAAGTAACGTATGCCCAGTTTACGGTAACCGGTACTGTTGTTGATAAAAATACCGGTGATCTGTTGGTCGGCGCCAATATTTTCCATGCGGAAACAAGTACCGGCACCACCACAGATGTTAACGGAGAATTTTCTCTTCGTCTGCCCGGCCAGAGCGCAACCATCCGGGTAAGCTATATAGGATATCTCTCTACAATTATTGAAGTGGATGAATCGGACACGAATTTACAGGTAGAACTCGCTTCCGACATTGCCAATCTAGAAGAAGTAGTCGTTACAGGGCTTGCTTCTACGGTCAAACGCAGTAATCTGGCCAATGATGTCTTCTCGATCAATTCAAAAGAGTTAACCGAATCGGTGACCCCACAAACCCTGGATGGTGCCCTGCAAGGCAAGCTCACGGGTGCCAATATTGTACAGAATTCAGGTGCACCCGGGGGTGGAATCTCCATCAAGCTTCGGGGCATTACCACGATTACCGGCGCTTCGGAACCGCTTTATATTGTAGATGGTGTGTACATGAACAACTCTGCAATATCGAATGGCACAAATACTGCTACAGCTGCTTCCACCAACGGTGCGGTGGCTACGACCCAAGATAATGCGCCCAACCGTATTGCTGACCTCAATCCCGAGGATATCGAGAGCGTAGAGGTCCTTAAAGGTGCTTCGGCTGCGGCTATTTATGGCGCACGGGCTAACGCAGGGGTAATCATCATCACAACCAAAAAAGGACAAGGTGGTGCCACGCAAATAGATATTTCACAGGAAGTGGGATTTGCTAATATCCTCAACTACGTAGGCACTCGTGATTTTACCGAAGAACGCGTGCGCGATACTTTTGGAGATGATGAAGCTGAAGAATACCTGACTGCCCAAAACAATGGCACCCTCAGCAATTACGAAAAAGAGATCTACGACGAAGATGGACTTATCCGCAACAGTCGCATAAGTTTGTCTGGCGGCGATGATATCACCCGTTTTTATATCGCCGGTTCGTTGCAAGATGAGGAGGGAATTATCAAAAATACCGGCTTCGAGCGCAACTCAATTCGTGCAAACATCGATCATCAGCTATCGAAATTCGTGGATGTCTCCCTCAATACCTACTACGCCAATTCTGAGGATGCACGGGGCGTCACGAACAACGACAATGCGGGTGTTTCGTACGGCGTAGCTCTTACTTCTACCCTGCCGTGGAAAAATCTGTATGCTGATGAAAATGGGAATTTCCCGAACAATCCCACAGCAGGCTCCAACCCTTTGCAAACAATTGCACTTTCGGATATATCCGGCAAAACTAATCGTTTCACGGGCGGTACTGATGTAAAAATAAATCTGCTGCAAGAAGGTACCAGTTTACTGCAACTTTCACTTCGCGGAGGCCTCGATTACTATACCAACGAAACTAGGCTTTATTTCCCCGAAACACTGCAGTTTCAACAGGCAGGTCCAACTGCTACCAATGGCTTATACTCGCAGGGTAATAACACTGTGCTAAATACCAATCTATCTGCTTTGCTGCTTTACAATTTCATGGCAGGCAGGTTTGTTGACATGACGTCTCAGCTGGGTATTACCAGGCTGGATTTCAGCGAAGAACGCGAAACTACACAGGCGATCAACCTTGTGGCGGGACAAGCCAACCTGGAGCAGGCCGGCAACGTTAATGTGTTCAACCGCGTGCTCGACCAAGAGGACATTGGCTATTTCTTCCAGCAGGAAGCCAACTGGAGAAACCGAGTTATAACAACGGCCGGTATCCGGGTAGATCAATCATCACTGAACGGTGATCCGAATAAGCTGTATGCCTTCCCGAAAGGATCAATTGCGCTAAACGTAGCTAACTTTGATTTCTGGGATGCCCCGGCTATCAATCAACTGAAACTGCGTGCAGCTTATGGTGAATCGGGTGGTATTCCATCTCCGGGCACTGTATCGCTTCAGCAACCCAAGTTTACCGTGCTGGGATCAGCAAATATCGATGGTGCTACAGGATCCATCATCAACAATACGCAGGGCGATCCCGATATTAGACCCGAGCGTTCGCGCGAATTCGAAACCGGACTAGATCTGGGGCTATTCGACAATCGCGTAAGTCTCGGTGCTACCTACTATTACAAACAAGTAGAAGATCTGATTCTGACCGCGCAGCTGCCACAATCGTCGGGCTTTGTGTTCCAGAACACCAATGCCGGCGAACTTAAAAACCAAGGCATCGAGCTGTCACTGGGAATGGCACCAATCCAAACACCCAACGTTTCGTGGAGGTCAACAACCAATTTCTGGCTGAACCGGGCCGAAATCACCGATCTGGGTGTACCCCCTTTTATTACCGGTGGATTTTCTACCACCCTCGGTGCATTCAAAGTAGAAGAAGGGGAATCCCCAACCCAAATTGTGGGACGTACGCCCGAATCTCCCGATACAGATGTTAAACTCGGCGATGCCGAAGCCGACTTCCAGATGTCGTTCCTAAACCAGGTAAGGTTCCTGAAGAATTTCGAATTTTCGATGCTCTGGCACTGGAAACAAGGCGGCGAAAACATCAACCTTACAAACCTGTTATCAGATTTCGGAGGAACTACCTTCGACTATGACAGAGACAGTAACGGTGATGGTGTTACCAATTCGACTGAGCGTATTAACGCATTCTTCTCCGGAACGAACACCGCTGTTTTTGTGGAAGATGCAGGATACGTGAAATTGCGCGAAGTATCGCTGTACTATACTGTGCCACGACAGGTAACCGATAACATATACTCCGGCATCCGTAACTTGCGATTCGGGGTATCAGGGCAAAACCTGCTGCTGTTTACCGATTATTCGGGTTA
Source organism: uncultured Balneolaceae bacterium (assembly GCA_964490705.1). Taxonomy (GTDB): domain Bacteria; phylum Bacteroidota; class Rhodothermia; order Balneolales; family Balneolaceae; genus Fodinibius. The sequence continues at coordinate 148,132 of CAZBCG010000006.1, forward strand.
TGATCCCGAAGTATCTAACTTCGGTAACAACGGTATTTCTACCGGTGTGGATGTGGCTCCGTTCCCATCCTCCAAGCGGTTTCTATTTAATGTCGCCATTGGTTTCTAACAAAATTTCAACCCAACTATATAACTACTTATGAAAACTCTTAAACACATATCACGGGTTGTCATTTTGCTACTGGTAATGACCGCCTGCGACATCAATAATGCTTTGGATCCCAACCGGCCCAGCCCGGAAGGATTTACGCAAAATCCCACAGCCCAACAGCTAAACCTGTTGGTCACCGGTACGCTTTCTCAGATGCGCAATAATATGGGTACATACATCGACGGTGTGGGGGTAATTGGACGAGAGCACTACCGTTTCTCGGGTTCTGATCCCCGATTTGTGGGCGATCTCCTCGGTGCGGACGGCGGCGTTCTTGACGACAATGCCTTCTACACCACCAACCCATATACAGCACGGTATTCTGCCGTCAAAAATACCAACCTGATTCTGGAAGGTGCTGAAAATACGACCTCAGCCACCGTCACCGAAGAAGATCGGCAGGCATTCTTCGGATTCGCCCGAACCATTCAGGCTCATGAGCTGCTGATGGCCCTTAACCAGCAATACGAGGGCGGAATTCGCACTGAAGTTTCGGATCCCGATAACCTCGGTCAATTTGTCGATCACAGCACAGCACTGGCCAACATTGCCACGCTGCTCGATGATGGCGCTGATAATATCGACGCAGCCCAAGGCTCATTTCCGGTTCAGCTTAGCAGTGGCTTCGAAGGATTTGATACTGGCCCGGGATTCCGGCAGTTCAATCGCGCCCTTGCTGCTCGCATTGCCGTATATCGCGAAGAGTGGGGGCAAGCACTCACTCATATAAGTGAGTCATTCTTTGATCTTACTGCAGATCTGGACTTGGGCGTTTACCACAAGTTTTCGGCCAATGCCGGAGACCAACTTAACCCGCTGTTCCTTGCATTGAATTCAACCGGAGATTTGCGCACGGCTCATCCGAGCTGGCTGGCAGATGCTGAAGCCAATGACAATCGGCTGGATAATGCGATACAACGAAATCAGCCATTTTCGAATGCCGGAGTAACCGGCACGCACGATGTCTTTGTTTATACATCTAACACCGATGACATCCCGATCATCAGAAATGGCGAGTTGATTCTTATTTATGCTGAAGCATTGATTAATCGTAATAACAGTGTCGCCGATCTGCTGGAGGCCGAAGAGGCGATCAATATTATCCGCAACGAAGCCGACCTGCCCAATTACGGCGGACCGTTGACGCAAGCCGCTCTCCTCGATGAAATACTCAATCAGCGCCGGTACGAACTCTGGTTCGAAGGTCACCGCTGGGTTGACATGCGCCGCTACGAACGACTCGATGAACTGCCCATCAATCGACCCGGAGACGTTGTACACGAATCCTTCCCGCGCCCGTTCAATGAAAAAGGCGTCCAAGGCGGATAATAAGCACCAACGCTAACTGTAATCAAAGGCCGGATATTCCTCCGGCCTTTTTTATTTATCCCTGTCCTCTGTTTTTGTATTTTTAGCGACTCATTTTAGGGATGAACAGAATCAGTACCTCATGACACACGATTTTATCATCGTCGGTGCCGGCATCGTCGGACTGTCCACCACTTACAAATTATCCGAATCATTTCCCGATCTGGACATATTAGTCCTGGAAAAAGAAGATGAAGTAGCCGCCCACCAAACCGGCAACAACTCCGGTGTCATCCACTCGGGTATCTACTATGAGCCCAACAGCTACCGCGCAAAAAATTGTGTAGAAGGACGCCATCAGTTAGTGGGTTTTTGCCAACAACACGAGGTGGATTACGAAATCTGCGGCAAGGTCATTGTTGCCACTGATGAAGAAGACATCCCCCGCCTGGATAATATTTTTGAGACCGGCAAGATCAACGGTATTGAAGGCATCAAAAAAATTGACCCGCAGGAAGTTACCGAAATTGAACCCTATGTGACTAATAGCGTGAAAGGCATTCACGTTCCCTGCTCCGGCATCGTGGATTATGTAGGTGTTTGCAAGAAACTGCGGTCGCTCATCGAAGCGAAAGGCAACACCATAGCCTGTGGAAAAGAAGTCAAAAAAATCAATAAGACGGATAAAGATCTTTCGGTTGTCACCGACTCCGGATCTTTTAAGAGCCGATATCTTATAAACTGCGCAGGGTTGTACAGCGATCATGTGGCCGAGTCGGCCGGCGTCTTCCCGGATGTGCAAATTGTGCCCTTCCGCGGGGAATATTACGAGCTCAAGTCTGAAGCCGATCATTTTGTCAACGGATTGATTTACCCCATGCCCAACCCGGCTTTCCCTTTTCTGGGCGTCCATTTTACAAAGATGGTCAGCGGTGCCATTGAGTGCGGACCCAATGCTGTTTTTGCCTTCAAACGCGAAGGCTACGACAAACTTTCTTTTGATCTCAATGAAACCATCGAAACGCTCAACTTTCCCGGCTTTCAAAAGCTGGCACAGGAACATTGGAAAATGGGACTCGACGAATGGTATCGATCGTTCTCGAAAAAAGCTTTTGTGGAAAACCTGCAAGATCTGATTCCGGCTATTCGTCCCAAACATCTCAAAAAATCACCTTCGGGCGTCCGCGCCATGGCGCTAAAACCAAATGGCAAAATCCTCGATGACTTCCACTACGAGACCACCGAAAATGAGATTCACGTGCTTAATGCCCCCAGTCCTGCTGCCACGGCCGGGCTGGCCATCGGCGATGAAATTGTTAAGCGTGCAGAACAAGCATTTGCTTTGTAGATTAAACCACAGAGAACACCGAGGAAATCGCAGACAAAAAAATAATCTCAACGCCCTCTGTGGGAGCCTCTGTTTTCTCTGCGGTTATTCTTACTTATCCATTGCAATGAGATTGAATAATTGCTACCCTCATTCCTATGGAAAACAAAACAACGGTATCAGATCCGAATATTTTTAGGGATGAGCAAACCCGCCGGCTATATGCCAACGATGCTTCCAGCTACGAGGAATTACCGCAAGGCGTAACCTTCCCTTCTTCGGCTCAGGATATTGTTTCGATTGTAAACCGAGCCCGCCAAAATGGACAATCTATTACCGCGCGGGGAGCCGGCACCAGCCTGGCGGGACAAACGACCGGTGGCAGTATTGTGATGGATGTGGGCCGCCACATGAATAACATCCGAGGAATAAATAGTGAGCAACAATGGGCGCAGGTACAACCGGGCGTTATTCGGGATTCCCTAAACCGAAAAGCCGACCAGTATAACCTCGAATTTGGTCCCGATACTGCTACTACTAATCGCTGCATGTTGGGCGGAATGATCGGCAACAACTCCTGCGGAATTTTTTCAATCAAGCATAAAACAACACGCGAACATATCCTCGAAATTGATGCCGTGCTAAGCGACGGCTCGCGTGCCACCTTCAAACCGCTGACCAAAAAAGAGTTAGGCCAAAAACAAGAGCTCGACTCTCTCGAAGGTCATATCTACCGCGAAATCATTTCACTGATTCAAGAAAATCGGGAGCATATTTTAGCGAACTATCCACATCCCGAAATCATCCGGCGCAACACCGGCTACGCCCTCGACCGCCTTTGCGAAATGCAGCCGTTTGATCCCGATGGGCGAAAATTCAATATGGCTGAGCTGCTCTGCGGCAGCGAAGGTACCCTGGCAATGACGGCATCAGCAAAAGTAAATCTTGTTCCCCAAGATTCTGAATCCGTAATTGTGGTGCCGCACTTCTCTTCCATTCGAAAAGCACTGGAGGCCACAACCGAGGTCGTAAAAATGGATCCCGCTGCGGCCGAGCTCGTCGATCATATCATTCTTGATGCTACAAAAGGGAATATTGAACAACGGCAAAACAGATTCTTTTTGGATGGCGAACCACACTGCATTCTTATCGTACAGTTTGACGGGAATGATCAGGAGGAACTAACTGCCAAAGCAGAAAAATTGTCCGAGCGATTGAATACGCTGGAACTCAGTGATACCGCCCCTATCATCACTGATGATGAAAAGAAAGAGCGCGTGTGGAATCTCCGCAAAGCAGGGCTGGGACTCTTAATGGGGCTTGGCTCCGAAGGACGAACGCCCTCGTTTTGTGAAGATACGGCCGTTCGAGTGTCCGACCTCCCCGATTATATTGACGATTTTCAGCAAATTCTGGATAAGCACGAAACCAACTGCGTGTTTTATGCTCATGCTTCGGTGGGCGAACTACATTTGCGTCCCGTTATTGATCTGCAGCAACCGGAGGGTATCCAAAAGATGAAGACCATGGCCGGCGAAATTGCCGACCTGGTGCGCAGTTATCGTGGATCGCTATCCGGCGAACACGGCGACGGACGGGCACGAGCTCCGTATATCGAAAAAGTACTGGGATCAGAAATGATGCCGTTGCTCAAAAAAGTGAAACAGATCTGGGATCCGCAAGGTATCTTTAATCCCGGAAAAATTACCGATCCCAAACCACTGGAAGAGGATCTTCGCTTTTCACCATCCTATCGAAAGCCCGAAGTTGATACCCATTTTAACTGGCGCAAGGAAGAGAGTTTTGGAGATGCTTTGGAGCTCTGCAATGGCGCAGGGGTTTGCCGAAAACTATCGGAGAGCGGCGGCACGATGTGTCCCAGTTACATGGCTACGAAAGAAGAAAAAGACTCCACCCGCGGACGCGCAAACCTCTTTCGCCAGTTGTTTTCGGGCAAACAGCAAGAGGCTTTTCAGTCGGCAGAACTCAAAGATGCACTCGATCTCTGCCTCAGCTGCAAGGCCTGCAAGAGTGAATGTCCTGCCAATGTAGATATGGCGCGTATGAAGGCCGAATTTACCCAGGGTTGGCACGAAGAGCACGGCATTTCACTGGGCAAACGTTTTTTTGGTCAGGCCGCCAAACTGTACCCGCTGGCCAGTATGTTTCCGAACCTATCCAACTGGATGATGAAACAGCCGATCATCAAAGAATTGCTGCAGCAATTTTTGGGGATCGACAAGCGACGATCACTCCCGGAATTGGTCGATCAAACATTTGTGGATTGGTTTGAGAATCGATCCCCATCAAATCGCTGGGCTCGCGATCCGATGGATAATGAGACCAATAACATCCGTCCGAAGGCAAATTCAGCCACCGGACGGGAAGTGGTTCTTTTGATTGATATCTTTACCAATTACCATGATCCCCAGATCGGCAAAGCAGCGGTTCGGTTTTTGGAATCCAAGGGATATAACGTTCGAGTGCCTGATTTTCATGAAGTAGGTCGGCCGCAGATCTCCAAGGGAATGCTTACCCATGCCAAAAATATCCTCGACGATAACCTGCCGAAACTTGCTTCGTTTGCTGATCGAGGAGTGCCCATTGTGGGACTCGAACCGTCAGAAATTCTTACGCTGCGAGATGAGTACCTGGATCTCTGTGACAATGGTCAGCTGGAACAAGCGGAGGCGGTGGCCGAACATGCTTTCACATTTGAAGAGTTTGCTGTCAAGGCTATTCAAGAAAATAATGCGCCGGAATTATCCCCAACTAAAGACAAGGTATATATTCACGGACACTGCCACGCCAAATCTCTGATCGGCAATTCGGCTATCCAAAATATATTAGAACGAGCCGGCTTTAAGCCCATTGTTCTTGACACCGGCTGCTGTGGCATGGCGGGTAGTTTTGGTTATGAAAAAGATCATTACGATATCTCGATGGATATCGGAGAACAGCGCTTATTCCCGGTTCTCCGCAACCTGCCTGATGACGCCATCATTTGCGCACCGGGATTTTCTTGTCGACATCAAATTGCACATGGTGTTGGCCGTAAGGCTCACCATCCGGCAGAAGTCTTAGCCAAAGCTCTATAATATTTGCCTACACTCCTGAGGCGGCGATTTATATCTATCGCATAAATATTATCCTGCGAGGCAACCCTGACCATTGGAATCCTGTATAGGTAACAAAGAAAGGAACAAAAATAAATTCCAATTAAGCAGGAAACCAATGATTAGTTACAAATCTCGATATACTATTTTAGTATCTACACTACTTGCTTTGCTATTGGTTTGGAGCGGATGTGGTTCGACGGGCTCGAATGAGGATCCCGAGGATCCCAATCCTCCCAGCACCAGCTTTGACAGCGGCGAAATCGAGCCCGACGGAACTTTTAGCTATACCTTCGAAACTGAAGGCGATGTGGACTATTATTGCCAGAACCACGCTCCCGATATGGTCGGACAAATAACGGTAACAAGCGAAGCTGAAGCCGTGGATCGGGATACTGTTTTTATGGATGGCATGCAGTTTAATCCCGCAAATCTTTCTGTGGCACCCAATACCGAAGTCGTCTGGATTAATCGTGCAAGTGTAAATCACACCGTAACAAGCGGTAATCCTCCAGGAGACGGAGGCGGTGGTGGCGGAGATTACTAACGGTTCACTACTTGGATTTTGCGTTGGGCCGTCACTGTCTCCTCGTTTTCGAGGAGCATTCATCCCCATAATCTCTTCTGCTGATGACGGCTCACACAGGGTTGGACACGACAATCGTTCAACCCTGTGTTTATTTTTCGATGGGCAATCCGGCTTCGATCCACGAACGAAATCCGCCGGCCAATGACTTCACATTACTGTATCCCATCTTTTGCAGGCTATCAGCCGCCAGCGCAGATCGATATCCACCCCCACAATACAGCACCAGCTCCTGATCGGTATCAGGATATTCTTCCTCAACATCTCGCTCGATGATACCCTTGCCCAGGTATTCTGCCCCGGCAATGTGCGACTGTTCCCACTCATCCTGTTCACGCACATCCAGTATCACAAAATCATTGCCGGATTCCAGTTTTTCCTGTACGACCTCGGGATTAATTTCCTCGATGCGCGTTTTGGCGTCGTCAACAAGAGTTACAAATCGCTCGGAGTGATGTTTTCCCATAAATAATACAAGCTTTTAACCCACTGATCTACACAGATGTTAACAGATTAGAATGTTAAAACAAGGCTATTTCAAGCGTCCACGTTTGAAATAAAGAATGATAAGCGCAGATGCTTTATCAAAGCATTAGGTGGTGAAAAATGGTCGCCAATTTATCTGTTTTACATCAGCGTAAATCCGCGGTTAATTTTTGAAGGTATTCTTATTAATTAATTCCTGTGCACTTTCCAGGGCAGCTTCGGTAATCTCTTCGCCACTCATCAGCGTGGCCACTTCGGTTACGTGCTCATTTTCATTTAATGGAATAATCTGTGATACCGTTCGATCATCGCGCTCTACCTTTCGCACTTTATAATGCTTATGGGCCTGACTGGCTATTTGCGGCTGATGCGTGATGGCCACAATCTGGCATTTCTCTGACAGGCGTCGCATCGTACGCCCCACTTTTTCCGAAATTTCTCCGCTAATTCCAGTATCAATCTCGTCAAAAATCATCACCGGCAAACTCTGTTCGCGGGCAATAATTGATTTCAGAGCCAACATTACGCGACTGATTTCTCCGCCGGATGCAATCTTGGCCAGTGGTTTGGGCTCCTCTCCTTTATTGGTCGAAATGTAGAGCCGAATATCATCACAGCCATGCTCGGTACAATCCACCGGCTGGCCGTCAATGGCGATCCAGCCCTGCCCTTCGGATGTTACCATCCAATCCACGCGTACCTTAAAATCAGCATGTGCAATGCCTAAATTATTGAGTTCATCTTCAATTTGTCGGGATAGTTGCTGGCCCACTTCTTGGCGCACCTGGTGTAAATCTCTTGCTTTCTGTGTCAGCTCCGTAGCCTGAGTTTCGATCTTTTCTTTCAGCTGCTCAATTTCCAGGTCAAAATTCTCAGCCAGACTCAGTTCCTTCTTAATCTCATGCAGATATTCAATCAGCTCGGGAATACTGCGCTGATATTTTTTTTGCAGGCTGTTTAGCTGATTCTGGCGCTGTCGCAGCTTCTCCAGCCGATTGGGATTGAATTCAATTTTACTTCGATAGCGTTCGGCAAACTGAATAGTCTCCTGAATACTGATGCGCGCCGATGAAATCTCTTCACGATATTCCTCAAATTCAGGCTCAATGCGGGCAACATCCTCCAGGTGTAATTTAATCTGATTCAGCAAATCAATCACATTCACCTCGTCGCCCGCTCCAATTTTTGCAATCGCCGCCGCTTTTTGATCCAGCTCTTCGGCATTATCAAGCAGGTGCATTTCTTCCTCGAGCTGTTCTTGTTCATTGGGATCCAGTTCGGCATCTTCGAGCTCCTTCACCTGAAAACGATACAGTTCTACCTTTTCCTGCAGCTCTTGTTCGCGCTTCTCGAGCGACCGCAGCTCTTTGCGCAGCTCCATCATCTCGGTATATGATTGTTGATAGGCCTTCAAGGCAGGCTGCACTTCAGCAAAACCATCAATCACCGACCGGTGGTTTTCCTCCTTCAGCAGCATCTGGTGATCGTGCTGACCGTGCAGATCCACCAAGTAGTTGCCCACTTCACGAAGTACCGAAATCGTCACCGGTGTATCATTGATAAAACCACGGCTTCCGGATGAACGAATCTCCCGGCGCAGGATAAGTTCGGAACGCTGCTCTACCGCATTCTCTTCCAGAATCTGTTGAATTTCTTCATTTTCACCGGCTTTGATAATGGCCTCAGCAATTGCTTTATCAGCGCCCTGGCGAATCACATTCGTATCCGCTCGTTCGCCCAATATCATGTTAAGCGCACCGATTATAATCGATTTACCGGCCCCGGTCTGACCGGTAAGAATATTGAGCCCCTCCTGAAAGGAAACCTCAAGCTCATCGATCAGGGCAAAATCTTTTATGTAAAGGGATTGTATCATAATCGCCGAACTTTAATTGGATCTTAAAATACAAAAAAATGATCACGGATTTACCGGATATATTATCTTAAAACATTAACTTACGCATCTGGTATCAACAATAATTGGTCTGCTCTATTCTAATCCGTGGTCATTTACAACACAAAATAAAAAAGGCCCCCGCTTCTTTACGGGAGCCTTAATTTTGTTATGCCCTCAAGGTATCTATCTTAATGAAGAGTCATAAGTAAGACCCTTGAGATGGCCAATCCTTACAAAAAAATTTGAGAAATTTTGTAGTTTACCTCTTAGCCAACAAAAACCTTTGATTATAGCACCTAATGGGCACGTCATCCGACAAAAAATTTAATGAATATCATCTAACCATCCCGGAAAATGAAACTTCCGGTACGCGGATCGACAAATATCTGGCCGGTCAGATTGATGACACTTCACGGACCAAAATCCAAAAAGCTATAGACGAAGGGTACGTCACCGTCAACGGCAATCCCGAAAAATCATCCTACAACATCGAAGCCGGGGATGCGATCGACGTCAGACTGCCCATCGCAAAACCGCCGACTGCAAAAGCCGAAAATATTCCGCTGGATATTGTCTATGAAGATGATGATCTGCTCATCGTCAACAAAAGTGCTGATATGGTCGTGCACCCTGCCCCGGGAAACCGATCAGGCACGCTCGTCAACGCATTGATGTGGCATACTGATGAGCTTTCAGATCCCGATTCGGAAATGATTCGTCCCGGCATTGTGCACCGGCTCGATAAAGATACCAGCGGCTTGCTGGTCATCGCCAAAAATGACGAAACCCATCGGCGACTGGCCGACTATTTTAAAACGAAGGATATTGAACGGACTTATTGGGCGGTCGTTTGGGGTACACCGGATGACAAGGAAGGAACAATCACCGGAGCTATCGGGCGAAATCCACATAATCGCAAGAAGATGACCGTACGATCCGATGGCGAAGGCAAACATGCCGTTACCCATTACAAGGTACTCGAATATTTTGATCATCTTAGTCTGCTGGAACTTAAGCTTGAAACCGGGCGAACCCATCAGATTCGCGTGCATCTGGCCGACAACAACCTGTGGGTGTTCGGGGATCAGAAATATGGTGGAGATTCGGTGCGCTATGGCGCCAATACCGGCAGCCGTCGGCAGATGTTCACAAATTTATTCAAATCGCTGCAGCGACAGTGTTTGCATGCCAAAACACTGGGATTTGAACACCCTGCAACGGGAGAAATGATGGAGTTTGATTCTCCCCTGCCCGATGATTTCAAGCAAGTACTACAGATGCTCAGACAAAACTGCCAACCCGAGCATATTTATCAGTAGAAGCCCTTGCAAAACTAACTTATTGTGTCATTCTGAACTTGCCGCGTCCCGATTATTCGGGGTTTCAGAATCTAAATAGGACTCTGTATTATTTAAGTGAAGATCCTGAAATAAATTCAGGATGACACCAGCAGTTTTGCATAGGTCTCCGGTAATAAAAAAGGAGCCCACTTTGCAGTGGACTCCTTTTGATGAGATCAAAACACAATCTAGTTATCGATCTGAATACCCGCTTCCAGAGCTGCTTCAATTCTTGCCTTCGACTCTTCTAAATGAGCGCGCGTATAATCATTGAAATCATACGTGGGTGGAGCCAAACGCGAGTCCAGTTGACTGTGCAACATTTTAAGCTGCTGTCGTGCCACCGAACGCGCATCGGCCGGTGCCTGCTCGGGAGCATCTGTGACGAGTGTTACCACCCTGTCAAGATACTTGCGCTGCAAATCACGGCGATTGCTTTCGATGTTTTGTCCCGGCGATGACAATGCTTCGGACCAAATTGATTCGGTCAGTGCCGTCATCAGCTGGGGAATCGTCACAGTCTGATCCGCGCCGAATTTCACTTCGGTATCGCGAATTCGAGACAATCGTACGGGGTCCAGCAGCTCATCAAGCAACGCAGACTGAATACCCAGCGTTACGCCATGCAGCGGATAATCAACCCGGCCGCCATAGGTTGTGCTGTTGCCCCAGTGGCTCCATCGGTTGGCTCCCATCTTCTGATAGATATCCTGTGGAAGCTGCATAGCATCTTCTGCAAATGCATAATTCACAATCATATCCAGAGCCTCCTTTTGCTCGTTGTATTCTACCGGCACAAATGGCATCCGTCCGTCAGGATCGCCTACGTGATCACGGTACTGATGCTGTCCGCCGATGTATTTTACGGCCGGCGTTAGCACCCGTGCATACTGGTACAAATAGCTCTGAAACAGATCCGTAGCTTTAAAATAAGGAGCGTTATCTTCTAACTTAATCTCACTTATTTTGGGGATGAGTCCACTGAGCAACTGCGCACGTTCTTTACCCCAGGCCAGCGGATCGTCACCCAAATCATAGACATTCACATGCGGATCAACTGCTCCGGCACCACGTGCATCACCATCGGTACCGTAGGCATGACCCGGTTGAGCAGCTTGTCGAGCAATTTCTTCGGCTTTTTCATCATCCGGAGTATATCCGTAAGAAATTACCCAGCGGTCATATGAACCTACACCCGGATTATAGTAATAGGCATCCTCGGATTTTTCATCAGGCAGGTTAATAGAAGGATATTCCATTGCCGAACTAAATACCCCGTTTTCTTCAGTCCACTGCTTATCGTAGAGCTTATCGAGTGGCGTATCAATCGACGAACGGAAGTTATGGCGTAGTCCCAATGTGTGACCTACTTCGTGCATCGTCACCCATTTCAATGCTTGATTCACAAACTCTTTGGGGACCGGTTCACCGGGATCGAGTTCTCCCCTGACCATCAGCAAACTCTGTGCAAGATCAAACTGGGCATTCATCTCATTATAGAAACTTTTGGTTTTTACCCCTTGACTCATAAGTGCCAGTTCCTTCTCACTGACATTAAAAATTTCGTCAATGGCCGAACGCGGCTCAACCAAGTTGCGATAGGCTTCCTTATCCCCAAGCAACATATTTGCCTCAAAAAGAATATCGGCATCCAAAATTTCGCCTGTTCGGGGATCTACAACTGACGGTCCAATAGCCCCATAATACGGCTGATCCGAGGTGCTCCAGCGCAGCGTTGGGTATCGGATATCCTCAGCCATTATGCTATCGGGTAACATCTTAGCCCGGACTGCATTTTTAAAACCAGCTTTTTCAAAGGCATCCGACCAAGCCTCAACACCATCCATCATCGCCTGTCGATATTGTTCGGGCACGGTATGATCGATATAATATGTAATCGGCTTTGGGGGCGTACAGAGCTCTCCATCGGTAGCGTCCTCTTCACATTCAAGTCGCCAACGATTGATATACCGTTCAAAAAAGCTATCCGACTCCTTGGAAAAATCTTTGTGAACCGTCATAAAATAGCCCGTGCGATCATCGGCCATGCGTGGCTCCATGGGTTCTTCGGGCAGCTTGACCATCGTATAAAATAATGAAAGCGGAATATAGCGCTCATCAGGTACCGTTCGGGGAGCACTATCCTCGGCATTATTAAAGGTGAGTTTTGCCTGGATATTCACATTTTCGGGAAATGCCTGTACCTTTTCGAGATGCGACCGGCTCTTGTCAAAAGATACACGTCCCGGCCGACCGTTACTGCCCACGGCAAAACTCAAACGCTGCGAAATGCCCGACAGATCACCGACAAACCAATCATACACATTCACCAACATTTGGGAACTATCGGCATTAAAAGCCTCTACCTTGGCTGTTTCAAGTACTGAGGTGCCGTACGCCAGATTAAGTGCTTTGTTCAATGCTGCATCTTTACCGGCTTTATAGCGGTGCGGATGCTGCACCAGCATAAGTTTGCCTTCGTTTTTTTCGAGGGATACAAGCAACCCTTCAAATACGGAAAGCATGCTTCCACCATACAGCCCGGCCGCTCCGATACCTCGAGCGAGTTCAAAATTCATCAGAAACTGCTGATCCAACTGATCTTTGGAAACCGACAAATAGAGGTTGTCGTCTTTTTGATAAAAATCAAAATAGCCCTCGTACTTGTCGGCGCCTTTAACCAGCTCCTCATATTTACTTTCCTGCTCTGTATCGTTGGATTGCTTATCTACAGCCTGTTTTGTTGTTGAACATGCTGTAAATACCAATCCCACACAGAGTACCATCAAAAGTGATTGTTTCATAGTATGTGTCAATTTATTACTGATTGATAAGTTAAAACGCGATTATTTAAAGTAAGCAGAAATGCCTTACGGTGAGATCTGAAAAATGTTTTAAGATGTTAATAAAAAATAGTATCTCTCCCCTCGAAATATTTGAAATAAATGGATCACAGAGAACCAGATTCATTTTCACAACTCCGGTTTATTATCTCCTCCGATCTCCCATATGAATTGTATCTAACCGATATCAATCTTACCATTGATATGAGCCGATTTTCGGGCGCTACTTGACACATAAATGGATCTATTTTAAAAATTTTGCATACCATGGACGCAAAACTACAAATAGCAACACATGAAGAGATGATAAACCCAGTCTGTGAGTTTACCCACAACTGGGCAAAAAGTTGTGGGCTGGATGAAGCCGAAGCACGGCGACTAACTGTCGCTCTCAGCGAATTGATCAGCGACATCATTCTCTATGCTTATCCCGACGGAGAAGGAGAGCAATTCGATATCACCTATCGACACATGCTTTCTGATATTGAAATTATTATCCATGAGCTGGGAGAACCTTTTGATCCCGATCGGCATCGCTACGATATTCAACGGGCACTCGAAGACGGTAATTTTGATGGTGCGGGGCTCCGGCTAATACACCACTTTTGCGATAAGTTTCAATTTCTAAACAAAGGCAAAGATGGCAAAGAATTTCATCTGTCTAAAAGCCTGCAACTCCATGATTTCGATGAGCTTATCGATCTGGTCCACTCTCAAGAATCCAGTCAATCTGTATCCCAAGATCACGTTGAGAAACAGTACGCAACGAAGTCCATTTCACCATCCGATGCCGAAGATATTGCCAAGCTGATCTATCGCACGTATCAATATTCGTACGCTAAAGAGGAACTTTACTATCCCAAAAAGATTGAAAAGACGCTCGAAAAGAAACAGAAATTGGGGGTGATTACCCGCACCAACCAGGGAGAAGCAGCGGGGTATTTTGCGATCATAAAAAAAGAAGACGCCAACATTGCAGAAGTAGGCGAAGCGGTCGTTTCGCCCGATCACCGTCATCACGGCATCATGAACCAGATGATGAAACAACTTATCACCACGGCGGGTGACGAACAGCTGAGCGGGCTCTTTGGTAAAGCGGTAACTATCCACACCGCAAGTCAGCATGTGAATAATAAATTCAATTACGTAACCTCCGCGCTTATACTGGCAGAATCAACCGATGTTATCTTTAAAGGATTTGATGAAGAATATCCACAGCCGGTGTCGGTCGTGATCGACTTTTTACCCCTGTCAACCCCGGCGGAAAGAACTGTCTATTTCCCCGAAAAATATGCCAGCCTGCTGCTGGAAACGTACGACAAACTGCAGATTCCAATCACTCAAAAAGAACCGGCCAAACTGGAGAGCACCGGAGCCTCGGACCTGCATACCTCGGTTGATTATTCCCACAACACTGCAACGATCCTGGTCAATGATTTTGGTTCGGATTTCGAAACCACACTCTCGGAAACAGTTCTGGACCTCGAAAATGAACATTCTCCCAATGCGATCTATGTTGACCTACCGCTAACTAATCCGGCAACGCCAAAGATGGCAGAGGTCTTGCAACAGTTGGATTTCATTTACTGCGGGCTGGCTCCCCTGTTTTATGGGGATTCAGATTATCTGCGTCTCCAAAAAGTATATGCTTCGCTGGAGTTCGATCTCATCAAGGTGTATTCTGATTTCGGAAAAACCATAAAATCTCTCGTTAAGAATGAATATCATCAACACGCAAAAAACTGACAATACGCTTAAGGTAACGGTTAACGGTGCTTTTAATATCCATGTCCGTAATCAGCTTGAAAGTAAAATTACCGCGGACACCAAAAGCCTGGCTGTGGATTTTACCCATTGCGACTTGATCGACACGAAAGGAGTCGTGTTCCTGTATCAGTGGCAGCAGAACGGGAAATCGCTGGAATGTATTAATCCGCCTGATATCTTATTTGAAATTATTGAGCTTCTTGAACTAAGCGAACACTGGGATCTTACTACCAAAACCAATTAGCATGCCTCCAGATCATTTTCGCATATTTTCCAACGGATGTCTTACTCATCCAGCAACGGGATATGAGAGCACAAATCCGGGATGATTCCAGCTTGCCTCATTTGGCAAAGTGTCGTATCTTTGGCAACTCAATGAAATGCGCCTGTAGCTCAACTGGATAGAGCACCTGATTACGGATCAGGAGGTTAGGGGTTCGAATCCTCTCAGGCGTACTCCCTACTAAGCCTTTGAATAGCAATAACTTACAGCTATTCAAAGGATTTTCAATTTGGCGTACATTTCTCTTCTCTCGTCGATTTGGGTCACATTTGGGTCACAGAATACTGCTCTTAACAGATATTCTATTACGATTTTTATGACAGAGCTTGTGCGAGCAGCAATATTTCGGATTGCACATAAACCTATTTTATGTAGCCACGCAATCCAGAACCTCCTGGATGCCGGGTACGACCTGCGTCGGATGAGCGTTGACTGTCAAGGTAGATCATTCCAATCAGCAAGAGCTGTTCTTTTCCGAGGATTCCCAGCTACAGAATATCCATCTCGTAAAGACGCAATTAATAATACCTATGGTGATAAAACAATAAGAAAAGCCTCTATCATAGATAGCGTGTCTGGGAAAACCCATTTTCTGGAGCGATCCTAATCAATTAGAACGATATGTTATTGCCATACATAATATAAATTATCTGGATATATTCTGGAGAATAGTAAAGTTGGATTTATACTAATGACGATACAAAAATTATTCTACTTGATACTGAATAAGCAGTGACCCCGAGCTACTAGTTACGTTGTATGAGCTTTGGTTAAACATGTTAACCTCAAAACCTTTACTCTCATCAGTTAAGATTAGGCTACCCGGCAATTCATCACTCATAGCTAGATTCCATTCCAGGGTTAGCTCATTACCTCTGCCAAGCTCGTAGATCATGTTCCAATCAACCTGCGTCTTGAGATTTGAGCGAAAGTCTTCAAACAGATTTAAATCTTTCGCTTCAAAATAGGCATGCAAAGCATCACCCGGTGGCGGAGGAGGAGCCTCTTTGTCAATCCCGTTGTCGAATCCTTGGGTAGCTCCTTGTTGTTGACCAAACCTGAGTTCCAGTGTATCTCGGGAATCTATCACCATCATTTCAACAGTATATACCGACCGCTGATCTTCAAAGTTTGCTATTACGTCCATTTGCCCATCAATAGTAAATATCAGTGGATTTTCACTGGATTCAATATCTCCAGTCCAGTTGGTAAAAGCCCAGCCCTCATTGGGCGTGGCTTCTACTGTCACCTCTGTTCCAAATTCAAATGTATCCGAAGCGGGACTTACACTTCCTGCTTCCGAAGGATTAGCTGTTGCAGTCAACTCATAGCTAACTTTATTAAAATTGGCCGTTAGCTCCGTATTATTAGTGATCGTTATCGTTAATGGATTATCAGTAGAATCAATATCTCCGGTCCATTCCTTAAACTTCCATCCCTCATCTGGTGTGGCTTCCAGAGTAACTTCGGTCCCATACTCATACTCCGACTGTTCCGGAGTCTTTGTCACTGAACCGTTTCCAGTGGTATTCACTGTCAAACCAAGAGTTTTCTTCTCAAAAACAGCGGTTACTTCCTTGGGATCATTAACGGTTATTTGCACTGGATTATCGGTACCGGTAACATCACCTGTCCACTCAACAAATTGCCATCCTTCAGCTGGATCAGCAGTAAGTTCTACCACAGTACCATGCTCATAATCAGTGGATTTTTGTTGTGCGATCTCTTCACTAACTGCCCCTTCTCCTTCGGTATTTACGGTAAGCTCATAACTTTTCTTTTCAAAGTTAGCTGTGATAGAATAATCTTGATCTACTATAAGTGACAGCGGATTATCTGATGTACTATCAATATCACCACTCCAATGAGTGAAAAGATACCCATTCGCAGGCCCTGCGTTTAGTTCAATTTCTTCATTTTCCTCAACAGTGGTATATACTGGAGAAACACTGCCAGCATCAGCGGGATCAGCAATAACATTTAATTCATATTCAGTCGTCTCGTTATCATTGGTCCCTGTACTCTGGTTGCATCCAAACAGAATAAATGGAATGATTGCTACAGTCAGAAATAATTTTGCGACTTTTTCATTCATAACTTTTTTACTTGATCAATGTCATTTTCTGTAATTCGGTAAAGTCTCCGATTTTCAACCGCAGATAATAAATACCACTAGCCAGATTACTGCCATCAAAACGAACGGTATAGGCTCCCGGCTGTTTTTCCTGATCTATCAACGTGCGCACACGGCGGCCCAGCACGTTATAAACTACCATCCGAACATTTGCCGTTTGGCTTACCTCATACCTAATGGTAGTAGTGGGATTAAAAGGATTAGGGTAGTTAGGTGCCAAATCATTTTCTGCAATCAACTCTTCTTTGGGGACCTGTTTAAGGGAAATTTCTCCGTGATTACGTGTAATTTCCTGCGATTGATCTACAAGTAGCGGTAACTTGGTAACATTTTCTCCATCCTGGATAATCAGCTGATATCCAAATTTGCCTTTATTTTTGCTATCAATTGTCACCTGCACAGGATATTCGTTTGAAGTAAGTTCCAGCGAAGTTAGCTTGCCCTGCCCGATACCATATCCAGCAGAAGTTCGCACGTCCAAGGACGGTTTGGGACTCTTGGGTGGCAGATAGTGTGCTTCCTCCTCCTGCTTATTTAACTTGCGAGCATAAAGCAACTCTTTGCTAGTTTCACTGTTGCTAAATGTAATGCGATCAAACTTCTGCTCTTTTTTCTGCTGCCCGGCCGACTGCTTGGCAGATGAAGAACTGTTATCCATGATCGAGACATAAACTTTGCCCTGATCGGTTGCATAAATCCAGTGCCCTTGGGACGGATATAATTCTTTTACGTCATTGTACCTCCTATCTTCGCTATCAAATAGATATATAGGTGTAGCATTTAAAATATCATTGGGGTCTCGAACCGAAGCCGTATCTGCGAGGCTACCAATCAGGTTCCAACCTTGGGAAAGTTGCAGTGAATCAGCTTCCAAACCAGGACCCTGTAAATCCAGCGTTTTCCCATTGCGAGCCTTCACCCAACTACCGGTTGCCGGTGATAATGTATTAGCTTCCTTATAAGTGTAATCAAATGTATAAGCCGTAACCTCTTGCCCGAGTTCCACTTCTTCTTCAATGCTATTACCAATTAGCTTCCAACGGTCACTAATCTGCTGTTGCTTATATATATAACTGACAGGACCCGCCATTACGCTCCTGTTGCCTTTTTCATCTTCAGCTTTTATCCCAAAGAAGCGGTTAGTTGTATCAGCAATAGTATAGCTAGTCTTTGACCCTGAAACCGTTGTTTGTTCAGCAAGTTGAGACATATCTGATCCGGCAAAAATCACAAATTTGGCAACACTGCTCGTCGTATTCTGGCTCCAAGACAACTGTAAACCGTTATCAGAGTTCTGTACTTCCAGACCCTGAGGTGCAGCCAGATCTAGCTCGACCTTTATCTGATCAGAAAACTCACTTTCAATATTATTTGCACTGACAGCTGTTAACCGGTAATAATACGTAGTGTTCTTGGAGATATTCGCATCCGTAAAACTGTTCTTATTTCCGCTTAGAGTAGCAATTTTATTCGTAGGATCAGGAATCGTATCTCTATACACCTGGAATTCGCTGATACTATTTGCCGAGCTATGTGTCCAGCTAAGGGTTATCTCATTTTGACCATTTCGGTACTCACCAGATAAGTCTTCAGGAGTAGAAGGTGATTCAGGTTGGGTGCTATTATTTCCTTCTACGGTAGTACCTAACCTACTTCGGCGACGTACGGATTCACCGTCAACTTGGCTCGCAAAGTCAACAACGAGACTGTATGAACCGGCGTAAGGAGCATTAAACGAGCCCTCATATGTATCCTGACCCTGCTCGCTTAGATTTACCGAACCCAAGCTTATAGTTTTGTTGCCATCTTCCGGCATAACCTCAAGGTGCGTATTAATATTAGTACTGGTATAGGTATTCGATTTGTTGACTGAAAATGTCACAGGTACTTCATCTCCTTTCTGGAACGTAGAATCAAGCGTAGATACCTTGGGTTTGATAGCCCCCATTACAGGAGCATTAACGTCAACATCTACTTCTGAATTAGTACTAACAGTCCAATTACCTGGTTCAGGATCTTCTACGTAATAAATAGCATAACCTGCAGATACATTTTGAGTAAATCCCAATCCGGTCTGATTTTTAGCCGTTGTAGAATCCACCGTGTTACCCGAGGGTGATACAAGCTCCATGCTATGATTTGCAATATCCCCACTGGTCTGTTTGGGCGTTAACCAGAAGCTTAAAGAATCAGTTGAAGCATCTACATAGAATTCTGTAGCATTTGATGAAGAAGTTGGTTGCGTTTTTGTTTGTGAATTTGCGAAGGCAACGGAGCTCGTATTTGTTTGTCCTGTAGACGAAGCAGGAAGATTACCAGTGGAATTTAAAACAAGGAGCTGCTCTACTGCCAATCTAATTTTGACCATTGTAGTCTGCATATATGTGAAGGGCATATCTTCAACCTTGCCAAATGTTTTTGGGTCATCTGAGAATTTGTTCTTTTCTAGAAAAACTGAATATTTTCCTTCCTCAATATCTAATCCTAATGAGTTGCTTGATTTTGCATATGCAAAATACCCATGATGGTTTTCATTAGGATTGCTATTTTTTAGTACTCCGATTTTTTCCCCTGCATTTACAAATTGTGAAATTTTCAAATCGCAGGTTACACATTGATTACTTTGATTACTTATGTTAAACCTTCTCCTATTCGCTCCTTTTATTTTGAATACTAACATGCCTTCTTCTCCATCAAAAGAAACATTTGAAGGATCCGGACCTAGCTCAGGCTTTTCCCAGAAACCGTTAATGAGTTCAGACTGTTGCTCAATATTTTTTACTCCATGTTGTAAAAAATGAGTGATTATCTTCTCTGTACTTGTGGTCAGTCTTGGGTCAAACTGATTATTTTGATCAAAAAAACTACTATGCGTAAAGTCTCCAACTAATAATGGTATATCGAAATTAAGTAAGCTTGCACTAGATACCGCCACAGCCCCGTCATCTTGACCGGGAATTTCTTGAAATAATTTGCCAAGCCATTCTTTAGGATTTCTTGATCCAGCAAGTACTAATGTTTTTTCAGGCAGTGCATTCACCTCGGTTTCCTGATTGGAATTTAGTTCTAATAGAAATTTGCTGCCCGGGGTCATCTGGGTATACGCTGGTGCCCCTTCATCTTTACTCCCAGTAATTTTTTCAATAGCACCACATCCTGAAATTCTACCTCCAATGCAACGAAAAGCACCGTAACTACCATTATTAGGTGTCCCCATCATCAGAAATTTACCCACATTTTTGTTGTTGCTATAACTATATTTCGTGTCATAATCGAACTTGTCATAACCCTCATCAGTTATTCCTATTTTCATGCCCTGCAAGTAGTGACGAGCAACCAGCCCTCCCATGCTGTGTGCAATCAGATCAATCTTGGTATTCTCTCCATATTCAAAGTTTTTCTGCAATTTTAGCAGGGCTCTTCCCAAAAGTGGGCCGCTTTGGGTAATATCCTGGTTTTCGGGGTAGTAAAACTTCCATGAATCATGGCCTGCTTTTTTTAGGCTACGATCAATAGCTCGAACCGAATCAATACTACCTCCCCAATATGGATATTTGCCGCTTACACCGTGAACTAATAGTGCTGGATCAGCTTTCTGAGTATTGACACTATCTACACTGCCTTTGGGTGGGACAAGCATAGATACAGGGTGGTCACCATTTTGATAATAGTCCCATTCACTATATCTCTGCCGATCTAGATCAGGTTGAAGCTTCTCGTCATCATGAACGTAAACTATTGCATCTACTCCATGACCTTTGTCAAAATCAGTTTCTGTATATGTAAATGGGAGATACCCTTTCCTAGTGTTATTCGAATCGTAAATAACAATTTGATTATACTCATTTGTATCAGAACCAAAATCTGAATCTATTTGTTGAGAAGTCTTAGTAATAAAAATCTCAGTAAAATCTTTCTGAGCTGTATTTACTGTTCTTTTACCGACAGTTTGCATTTCGAAGAGGCTAGTACCAGAACTATCACTTAACTTTGCATCTGCAATATTAAGACGGGAAGGTGCCACAATTTTAATTGTAATAGAAGGATCCTCTAGGTCCGGCCAGTCGGCAAACTGCTCTTGTTGCTGTTGCTGCTGTACTCGGATGGGATTATCAGAGGTACCCTCGGTGCTGCGCACGTTAAAATCGTCGTACGCTTCAATAAAATATTCTACACCATTGCTGGTGACAACCTTGCCAGGAATGTCAGCCTCATAAGTATCACCACTCTGGTGTTGCAGATTCACGGTTGTATAGAAGAGTTCGCTCACTTGGCGATATTTGACCACTGCTGAATCCACTCTATTCGTATTATCGGTAATAGATGCACTTATGCTGATCGGGTTACCCGTCGACAAACTCTGGACAGGAGTGTGAGAAATAACAGGGGGATTATTTGGCAACACTGCTATTTGGAATGGGTTATCACTAGCATTAGTGGAGGGTAGTGAAGCAGTAACTTGACCGTCGCTTGCAGTGATATAATAATCAAAGCCGTGAGGATTCACCGAATCAGCGGGTATTTCGGCCTCGTAGGTACTATCACGTACATTGGTTAAATTTTTCGAGGCATACTGTTTACTGGAGGTCGTTTTAAAAAATACCTGCGCACCCTGCAGGTTTGGGGCTGCTTGATCGGTGATATAGGCACTAATAGTAAAAGTTGTGCTTTCTGCAAATGAAGTGTCATCAAGTGCAATAGTTTCCGGTGTACGAGTTATTTGAGGATGTCCGCCCGCAAAATAATTGGCAGTATCGGTGGCCGTATTCCCATCGTATTCCACTTCAACCTGTACTTCGCGTTCGGTCCCATCCTGAACATCGTTGCTTGTACGATAATTTAGGACATAGGTGTTTGCTGCCACCGTACCAATTTCATCTAATATCGAATCGAAAGGATTCGTAATATCATAAACCTGCCCCCCGGTGGCTTCAGCTATTTCTCCATAATCTTGGTAGCTGTAGAAGTCTGATATTTCAAGCAGCGAAAAGTTTAAAATATCCTGATCAAGTAGGATATTTTTTGCTTCGGCTTTTGTATATGTACCCTCATTGTTATCGCCGGTTACTGTTTCATCGGTAATCAGGATAAACACCTGTTGTGCACCAGGCCTGAAATTAAATCCTGATGTCGACTCATACAGTGCATCCCAGCCAGGTTCAAATCTACCATCTATCGTATTTCTACTCCAGACATCATTCTTGAAATAGGAAGCATCAGAGGTCAGTGATCCATTGTCTGCCAAAATTGGATTTCCGCCATTTTGATCAGCTCCAAACCGGCACAACCCCAAGGCATAGTTAACACCAGAGTTTTCCAGGCTATCCACGAATGAAATCATATTATTCCGGACGGCATTTTGTTCATCATCCATGCTCCCACTGTTATCCATCAGGAATATGATATCGACGCCGCGTACATTTCCACTCTCCTCTGGTGGGGTGACTTCAAAATTATCGGTTTGGGGCACTCCGTCTTCTAAAATCGTAAAGTTGGACTTGTCCAAAGAGGAAATACCAGTCCCAGAGGTATCTACCACTACATTAGAAATAATGTTGGGAAAGTTTTGAGGATCTACATCGTTTATCTGAGTCGTAAGCACCTGCGCTTTACTTTGAACTCTTCTAAGCAGGGACCTTTGTTGTTTTTGTCTAATTTGCAGATCAGAATCAGCTTTGATCAACTGTACTTGCTCCAGTTGCCAACCTGCGTACGATATATTTTCATCCGACTCGAGCCGGAAAACGATTTGTACCTGCTTGCCAGAGTAAGCAGAAACATCCACAATGTAATTGCGCCAATCGCTACGTCCAGACCGGCTGCTGAGAGACTTCCATGCAGAACTTCCTTTAAGTGAAATAAGAATGTCACCACTGTCGTATCCACTTTCGATGCGAAATTTTTCCCGAATTTGCAGCAGAAGCCGGTCGTTTTCAGAAATTTCGGGTAGCTTTATTGAAGGAGTGACAAGTTGAGAATCACCAGTGTTGAGATACTCACCCGATGGATTTGTCACGGCTTTACTCGATGAAGAGAGACTCCAGCTGCCCGTAGTCTCCCAACGTCTGGAACCTTCAAAATGATCTTCAAAAAGAATTGACAATTTGCTTGAATCTGATACATCTGATGGCTCAATAAATTTATACTGGGAATTGGGGGCTTGATTTAACTGCCCTTTGGGTATTGCCACCTGATCTGCATTTTGCGCATGAACTTCTCCCCCCAAAAGCATTAGAAGCAAGATCATTCCAGCTAATATCGTGGATCTCAGATAGCAAATCATATCAACTCCTGAAGATTAATTATCAGAAGAATGTTATGTATTCAATAATGTTACATTATACATCCTCACAATTTAGAAAGACTGCATAAGATAGTTTTCTCTTTGAGTTAACTATCTTATATAAACTGTAGCAATTATTTAAACTTTTGTAGGATATTAAGATAACGGACTCTAAATAGGATCATATCTGGGTTGGGCTCCCTAATTAATTCATAAGTGTATTTGCATCCCCGTATCTCCAAAGTATTTCCTTCTGAAGCAACTCTCCCTCCAAAACTTCATATAAAAAGCCAACAATGCTTGTTCAACTTCTACTATAAAAATAAATATGGAGAATTTTAAATAGACAATTGAAATATAGCTTTATAAAACTATTTCTAGCTATTTATAAGGCTATCCTGCATTGAAATTTCTCCGCTATAATACGTTTTAAAGCCAGGTTTTAAATGCGTACCTCCTCCTAGTCTTACCAACTGTACTAGCCAGAAATATCTGGCATAGGAAGGGACAAATACTCCTCTCTCTTAAATTCTACTCGAAAAACTAATTTCAAATCCTGATCTCCACCCTCTGTTACATATCGTCCTTTTTTTGAGTTTTAGATACGGTAACTTGTTAAGCTTTTCCCAAATTACAGTAATGAGATTAGTAGTTAAATAGTATATCTCCGATTTCATAAAAGAAGAATTTTACTAAATACAAATGCTAATCAAGGAACAATAGAATTAGGCTTATTTCGGTGTAGAATGTACACACAATATTTTTTCGTCTTACATTTACTAAAAAGGGGCAAAAAAGATTTTGTTTGTGAGAGTTAGATTAATTTTAAAATTTTAAAAGCAGATAGTTATCGGTCAAAATCTGTACGCAGCAATATACCTATAAAGAATGCAAGAGTGAGAATATTATGACTCATTTCAAGTCGAGATATCTTCTGTTTGTAGTCCCTTTTCTGATTGGAGCCTTTGTTATCTCCTGCAGTAACAGTACCGGAAGCGATACCGAACCTACCGAAGAAGTTACGGCTTGGGGATATAGTGAAGATGGCCAAACAGAGGTACCGGAGACATTAACCAATGTACAAGATATTGCTGCCGGTGCTGGCCATAGTTTAGCTTTAAAAGAAGATGGAACTATTGTTGGCTGGGGTGAAAATGATGATGGTGAAACGGATGCGCCCGACGGATTGGATAATGTTGAGGCAATAGCAGCAGGTGGCAACCACAACGTAGCGCTAAAAGCGGATGGCACGGTCGAGGTCTGGGGTACAAGAACGGATGTCCCTGAGGGACTAGATAATGTTATAGCTGTTTCAGGAGGAGACGCATATAGCTTAGCTCTCCGCGAGGATGGTACGGTTGAGGCATGGGGTAGTGATGAGTATGGAGTTGTATCTACAGTCCCAGATGGTTTGAATAATGTAAAAGCGATTTCTGCGGGCGCCGACCATAGTTTAGCCTTAAAAGAAGATGGTACCGTAGTAGCATGGGGTAGTAATGAATCTGGGGAGAGTTCTGTCCCCGAAGGTTTGGATAACGTCGTAGGAATAGCTGCAGGTTATGGTCATAGTATAGCGGTCCATGCAGATGGTACGGTAACCGGTTGGGGAAATAATAGTTTTGGTCAGACAGAAATTCCAGATGGACTAGATAATGTAACTGATGTGTTTGCCGGCGATTATCACAGTTTAGCTCTAAAAGAAGATGGGACAGCAGTGGCTTGGGGTAACAATGAAAGTGGTCAAACCGATGTGCCTGATGGTTTGGATAATATAACCAAGATAGCAGCAGGCTATTATCACAATGTTGCGTTAACCGAATAACATTCTACGGGTAAGTGAAGTAGTAATACTATCCCTGGCAATTCAGCCCAAATGTTAGATAATTAGACTCTTACAGCGGATAAACTACAAAAATCATCGCTACAACGGTATATAGGCTACTTTCGGCAAATTTCCATTCTAAGGAACAATCCTCCTCCACTTAATACTAAAATAAATTTCCAATTTTATGATAAAATCATCAAAAACAAATGTAGTCAAGAGCTCTTAATTATTATCATTTAATTATCGAGGATAATTAAATGATAGGGCCGGAAAAATAAATGAATTAGGAAATCACTTTTTAAATTTGGCATCTAAGCGGCTATCTCTTCAATAGGAATAACTAACTTTTACTATTTATAATTGCCGTCTACCAAAATCTGTGATTTTATACTTTTGATCAGGATGCCGTGGCGTATCCGGAATGGTATAGGCTATTAAATCCTCATCCATCAGACCATCAATAATTCTTCGGAAATATCCCGTTCGTTTTTCCATATTCAATCCATCAAGCACTTCACCTCGTGAGCTTGGCCCTTTTTTCAGGATCCTTTATATCCCCCATCCATCCCGGTGAGATTCTTAAAGAAGAATTTTTGGATCCGATCGGCATATCACAACGCGCATTTGCCAGAACAATTGATGTCCCGGCCAACCGGGTCAATCAAATTGTGAACGGCAAACGAGGAATCAGCGGCGACACAGCGATCCGTTTGGGATTGGCCCTGGGGACCAGCCCCGGGATGTGGCTCCGGTTGCAATCTCCGTACGAGTTGGAAAAAGCCCAGGGCGAAAGCGATCCGGATCTGGATAAAAAAAATAACACCGGTTACGACCTAAAGGACTCTATGAAAAATCGGTACAGGTTCGGTTGTCATTTTTATAATTACAATATCTTTGCTTGGTTGCTTCTGGAAACCTGGTAGATATACGATTGTTCTTTTATTACGTTATATTTACAGAAATGCTAATTGGAGAAATTTGTTATGGGCGCTGCAACAACAAATAAAAAAGAATTGATCGACTGGATTGAACAGCTTGAAGATCAGGCTATGTTACAAAATTTGAAGATGCTTAAGGAAGATTCAGAAGGCAAAGACTGGTGGGATGACATTTCCGATGCTGAAAAAGCGGGGATTGATAGAGGACTGGCTGATTCTAAAGCTGGCCGAACAACGCCCCACCAAGAGGTACGTAAAAGCTATGAAGAATGGCTGTAAACAGCCATCCGGTTGTATGGTCAGATGAGGCGAAAAAGAATAAAGATGACATACACCGGTACTTAGCAGAAGCCTGGTCAGACAAGGAAATCCGCCAATTTTATAGGATACTTGATCAGCGCATTTCGCTGATTGCCCGGAATCCCAAAATGTCTCCAAAAACTGAGAAACGCCAAGATGTTAGGAGGTCCGTCCTAACAAAGCAGATCAGCCTTTATTATAAATTTGACGGCCAGCAAATTGAAATATTGTTTCTTTTTGATAACCGTCAAGACCCCGATAATCGACCAACCTAACTTAAAACCCATCCCGGCCAAGGATGGCCTTTTATAGCCTATCAACAGTGATTAGAAAAGGAAGGAATTTAGGTCGGTAGCCCTTTATAGATAAAAAAACCGAGAGAAGAAGCCCTTTTTATTTATAAATGTGCATTTTAAGGCTCTTAGAGGCACTATTCTCCTGAACTTCCTAATCCATTCCACTGTATTTTCACATCCACCTCTTTTTCATCGAAAAGCATCTGATCGTCAAATTCATAGAGCAGGATCCAGATAATCTTTTCGGCATCATAGACCAGGTGAAAGTACCGATCATTCTCACAGTGGATCACAAAGTGGACCTGCAGGCGTTTCCCCTTGCGCTGGGGCATAGGACCGCCGGATTTCTTGAATCTTTAGCACTTCGTTGTTCTTGCGTTTCACGTACCGGGGCTCAATGCGCTTGTGTTCCCAGCCGCTTTGGGTGTGATTGGACTTTTCCTTGAAGCTGCGGAATACGGCATCCACATTTACTTTTTCTTTCAGAAGGGTCTGCATTTCATGGGATAATCCTTTATTTCATGTATCTTTTCATGTAACTTAATCACAACCAAGGTGAAATAGCAATACCATTTCATGGCCAAATTACCCGCCATTGATCCCGGAACCTACAATCCGGACGAAGATGTCCACAAGATTACCGATTACCGGTGCGTCAGCCGGGACATGCAGCACAGCTCCATCAAGGAGCGGCTGTACCTACACCTGGATATGAACTGTTTCTACGCCCAGGTTGAGCAGCAGTGTTTCAAGCTCCACGGGCTGCCGGTCTATATCGGTGGGTGGTATAAAGGGGAACAGGGGATACCACGAGGCATTGTCGCCACCAGCTCGTATGAGGCCCGAGCCTTGGGGATCAAGACGGCCATGAGCGCCTACGAAGCCGAGCAGATTTGTCCCTACGTGATTGGCCTGCAAGCCGACTATGAAAAATACAAAGGCATCAGCGGGCTCATCGAAGACGTGCTCCGGGACTTTGCTCCGACTGTCGAAAAGTATTCGATGGATGAATACTTCCTGGACATTAACTTTTTGAAGAACAAATCCCGTCAAGAAATCGAGCAATACGGCAAGGACCTTCGAAACCTAATCTACCAAGAGATCGGACTGGTTTGTTCCATTGGGATTTCCTACTCGAAGACCTACAGCAAATTGGCCAGCGACATCAACAAACCTGACGGGCTCACATTAATATTGGACAACGAGGAAGCAGCTGACCAGCTTGGGCCGATGTCTCTTGATGAGGTTTGGGGTATTGGGCCAAGGCGATATGCCAAGCTAAAGAAGAAGGGACTGCTGACCATTGCCGATGGCATCGACCGGGGATACCCGGTATTTCAGGAACTGTTTGGCCAGTACCAAGGCAAGATATTCTGGGAGATGGTGGCTGGGAAAGATCGAGCGCGGGTGCTTACCGACCAGCTCTCCCCGAAAGAGCAAGTCCATTACAACCATACCTTCAGCACCCGAACCGACGATCCGATCCAAGTGCGCGGAGAGATGATGCGGGGGATTGCCCGGCTGGGCTACCGGATGCGGGCCTATGGGATTCGGGCCCGGCAATACTTCTGCTTCATTGGCATTCAACACCAAGACCACAAAGGCATCGGGTTTCGGTTTAATACCGATGGAGTCACCAACCTCGACGACTATATTCATTATGAGTGCTACCAAAAGGGGAAGCCGCGGATCCAGCACCTCCTTGACGCCGGATACGACCTGCGGCGAATGAGCGTTGGGACCGTCAAGGTTGACCATTCCAACCAGCAAGAGCTGTTTTTTTCTGAGGACGCCCAGCTACGAAATTTCCATCTCGTACAAGACGCCATTAATAATACCTATGGTGATAAAACAATAAGAAAGGCCTCCATCATGGATAGCGTACCCGGGAAAACCCATTTCCTGGAGCGATCGTGAACTACGGAAGCAAGATATATTCTACTGCTGATGGAGCATGTTATCGGGAGATATTATGAGGATTAGCTCGTCGGGATAACATGTTATGATTGCCATTCACCACTGAGAAGGTTTATTTAGTAACCTTATGAAGACTGATTGGGATTACCCGATCAGTATAAGACTAGGTTAGGTGTTTTTAAAATTTAGAGAATGCTTATGGAGAATAAAGTCAAACAAAAG
>CAZBCG010000007.1:0-173149 GCA_964490705.1 uncultured Balneolaceae bacterium
CAGTTATCAGTTATCAGTTATCAGTTATCAGTTATCAGTTATCAGTTATCAGAGGCTGCTGGTTTTGGTAATGCAAGTCAAATTTAATTTTTGAAATTCGCATAAATGTTCTGAAAAAACCAGGAAATCAGTGAGCAGTTACTGCTAACTGTTCACTGTCTATTGTACACTGTTTGATCAATCCATGATGACAAGTTTTACCGCCTCGATGCGGCTTGGCGTAGCCTTGCTGATAATCACTTTGTTGCCATCAATCAGCAGCTCTTCATTTACTTTGGGAATTCGTCCCAGTGCATTAATAATATACCCGGCCACGGTTTCATATTCACTCGATTCTGCCGGTAGTTTTATCTCGGGATATTCTTGCAATAGATCTTCAATTTCAAAACCGCCGCTCAAGATGTACGTATTATTGGATAGCTTCTTCACAAAATGCTCTTCGGTATCGTATTCATCCTGAATGTCGCCCACCACTTCTTCGAGGAGATCCTCGATGGTAATCATCCCCGCCGTGCCGCCATATTCATCAATAACAATAGCTACCGAAATATTTGATTTTCGAAATTCTGAAAGCAGATCTTTTGACTTTTGGGATGATGGTACGAGCTTAATCGGACGCATGATCTCGGTCAGGTTATCGGGATTGCTAAACAGATCATAGGCAAAAATAACCCCGATGATGTCATCTATACTTTCCTGATAGACCGGCAGCTTCGAAAATCCCGAAGAAATAAAAAGCTTTAGGGTTTCGTCGATGCTGGTATTCTTTTCGACAGCCACAATATCGGTACGTGGAATCATCGATTCCTTGACGCGCTTATTGGAAAGCTCAAGCACGTTATGCAAGATTTCAGAATCCTCCTTATCCAGATCATGTCCGCCGGTATCGCGCAGTTCCTGAAAAATGAGCTCCACATCCTGGCGACGGAAAACACGTCCCGATCGGTCAATTTCGGGATTGATAAGTTTGATAATAATATCTGCGGATTTATCAGCCAGAAAAATAAGGGGACGAAAAATCCAGTTGCAGATCTGTTGTGGTATAGCAATGACTTTCATCCACCAATCGGCATGAATACGGAACAGTGCCTTGGGCACAATTTCGCCGAATAGCATAATCACAACCGAAGCAATCACCGTTTGGATCACCAGAAGAAGCGCACTGGACGGTGCTGTTCCCATCCAACTCTGATAAACATGCGTGACAGGCGCTACGAGAAAAATCGTCATCAGCGTGGCATAAACCACGTTGACGATATTGTTACCTACCAATGTGGTTGTAAGAAAAGTCTCGGGATTCCGAACAAAGTAATTTACTACGCGGCCGGTCCACGAGGTTTTGCGGGATTCAATCTCCAGCTTCAGGCGATTGGCGCTTACGAAAGCGATCTCTGAGCCGGAAAAAAATCCGCTTAGAATAATAGTGAGTGTTATGAGTAGTAATTCTGTCACTTAAGATAATTTCATTGCTTAGTGTATCTTTGTGTCTTCTTAGCGAAGCTTGGTGTTATAATTGTACCACGAAGGGACACTAAGAAGCACCAAGTTTCACAAAGTACTACTTACCTTTGAATTCAGGTTTTCGTTTTTCGAGAAATGCCGATGTCCCTTCCACAAAATCTTCGGTCTCACAGAGCTTCCCAAACAGATCAGCTTCCACCTGAAAGCCATTTTGGTGATCAGAATGATACACCGCCTTTATTGCACTCTGAATTGCAACGGGACCGTTTTTCAATATCTTCTCAATAAATTCCATCGCCGCTTTTTTGGGGTCGTCCTCCACAACATCATTGACTATGCCCATCTCCTTCGCTTCGTTAGCCTTCACTTGTTTGCCGGTCAAAATCATTTCCAGTGCTCTGGCCTTTCCCACTAAGCGAGCTAATCGCTGCGTGCCTCCATAACCGGGAATGAGTCCCAATCCAACTTCGGGCAAGCCAAAAGCCGCGTTGGAACTGGCAATACGCAGGTGACACGCCATAGCTAACTCTGCACCGCCGCCGAGCGCATATCCATTAACTGCCGCAACTACCGGGCGTCGCGTATCCTCAATCAGCTGAAAGATTTGCTGCCCCTTTTGAGATGCCATGCGTCCGGACCGGTTATCGAGATCGCTTAGTTCTTTGATATCGGCTCCGGCGACAAACGCTTTTTCTCCCGCACCTGTAACGATAACCGCTTGAATATCCTCGTCAATTTGGATGTTTTTGAATACATCCACCAGCTCATTGAGCAGCTCATCGTTAAGTGCATTCAGTTTCTTCGGTCGATTAATGGTAACAGTGGCAATATCCTGTTCATCTTTCTCAAAGAGGAGGGTTTCGTACGATTCACTCATAAATATTTATTCTTTGACCCGATTCGAGGTATTGACGTTCGATCCAGATTCGCTTTCCTGTTTTTCTTCGCCTTCCATTTCAAGAAAATCCGAATCTAAATCAAGATCATCAAGATCGGAATGCAAAGGCAAGATATCCTGATCCAAATCGTCGATAAGCTGCGACGTCTCTTCTACCTCTTCGAGCAGGTTATCCAGCTGGAAACCAATTTCTTCGGGATTACTCATCGTCATCGACTGTTCATAAATATAGCGGATAGCATCTTCAATAGTTTCGAGGTGCGTTTCACAAATCAGATATTTTTCTTTGGCAATCTCAAATTTCTTCAGACGTTTTTTGAGGATACCCACACGCCGTGCCGTTGTCCGCTTCAAACGATCCGATTTCATATTCTCCATTTTGCGCTCTTCTTCCTGCACTTCGTGCTTAAGGCTATCCTCTACCGAGGTGTTCATATACAGCTGATAGCGTTTGTGAAGATCCAATAACGTCAGATAATTGGAGATTAGCTCCTGGATTTTATTGCGGATATTTTCGAGCAATCCCTGAGAACTATAAGGCAGCTTGTCAAAATTCTCTTTAATCAGCTTTGCCAGGTGTTTGAGTACCAAAAACCGCTTTTGACTCTTCTGATCAAGCTCCTGGAAGGTTGAACGTTCCTCTGCAGCGGGATTCCGTTCACGCAGCTTGCGAAGCTTCACGTTCTTGCGAAATCGGGGCAACCGTGGAACAATCCCCAAGTACATCAGCTCTACGCCAAAGGTCATCGAGAGGATTAAATTCGAAACCAGTCCCATGTCGCTCATCACAAAAGCGGAGATGGTTGCCACCAGCAACACTCCCATGTTCAACGGGTGTAAAAACGCTTCGCGCGTAAAGTTTATGGATTGATCATCACTCATAACGGTTATTGCTCTTCGCTTGATTTAGAAGTTGGTGCATCTTCTGCTGCATCCCCGGAACCGATCGTTTTATTTACCTGAATCGTATCAGCCTGCTGCTCAATTTCTTTGTATAACAGCCCCATTTCCAGCTTCACTTGCTTGAGCGTATCCTTGGCCTTGGATTTTCGCATCTCCTCATCAAGCTCTTGCTCACTAAGGGATTCTTCCTGCTCATCAGTCAAGCTTTCCATGGCCACATCCAAACGAGCTTCAACCAACGCCAGTTTGTGTTTAACCGAATAAAGGAAATCATCAAAAGAATCGAGCATCTGGCTTTTGTCCATGTTGCGAAGCGCCTCGGTAATATTCTGTGTTTTCTTGGCGCGCGATGCCCGCTCTTTGATCTCACGCATTTTGCGGTAATGCGCTTTATACTCCTCCTTTAATCGTTCGCGTTCACTGCGACTGTCGCTGGACATGGTTCCCTTGCTATGATTTCGACTTTTCTTTATTGCCGATCGTTTTGCCCTGCTCTTTTTCCTTCTCAGGAGCCTCATCTTCGATCTCAATTTCAGTATCTTCATCAGCACCCACACTCTTTTCCTTATCTGCGGGCGCTTCGGTTTTGCCCATTTCAGACTTAAACTGTTTCACCAGCTCACTGGCACGCAGTTTTTCGGCATTCGCTTCGATCTCCATCGCTTCAGTATCAACACTGTCGAGTGCAAGCTCCATGCGAGCTTCGTTTTTGGCCGTTCGTTCATTCAGACGATTGAGCATCTCATCATGTGTCTGATCGAGTCCGCCGGTTTCGAATTGCTCAAGCGCATCGGCCACTTTGCCCTGCCATTGAGCACGTTCGCTGGCACGCAACGCTTCTTTGGCTTCCTGAATTTTACGATCCTTCTCACGGACAAACGCCTTTTTCACTTTCAGTGCCTTTTCGTAGGCTTGCTCAGCAAATTTGAGCTGCTCTTTCGAGGTCTCCAGATTTTCTTTGGCCTTCTCAAGCTGCATCGCATAGCCCTCGGCAATATCATCGCGATCAGCATTAATTGCCGACTTAATTTTGGCCGTCAAATCTTCAATCTTCTTTTCTAGATTTTTGACCTCCTTCTGAAGCATCATCATATTCGCCTTTACCGTGGCGATATTCTCGTTCATCTGGGGAATCTGATCATTTAAATCCCGGATATTCTGCTCCAGAATCAACTTAGGATCTTCCATTGAGCTTATAAATCCACCGAATAGCGACTTGATAGCACGAATGAGTCGTTTAAACATGATATTATTGCTTTTTATTGATTTTTGCCCTGCCCTGTAGTACTAATTGCTTATTTGTGCAATCTAGCTCTTAGACGTTAAAGTTATGGTAATTTAGTGATATTGCAATTAATATCACTGGTTATTTGATATTTTGTGGATGCCCTGCCGGTCAACACGATGGGTAACCATCGGCTGAGGATCGACATTATTTTTGTTGATTGTAAAAGCATCAGCCAAAATATCATTTGCAGTTTCGATTGCTTTCTCGTTGTTCGTAAAACCTACCGCTAATGTTTCACCCTTTTTAACGCTGGTGCCCAATTTATTCTTCAGGGTGATGCCTGTAGCGGGATCGATATCATCTTCTTTGACTTTTCGCCCAGCACCGAGTTCCAGTGAAGCCATTCCAATGCTGTAGGCATCAATTTCGGTAATATATCCCGATTGCCCAGCCGTAAACTCAAAACGATGATTCGCTTGCGGATATTTCTCGAAATCCTTTAACACGCTGGTATCTCCGCCTTGAGCTTCGGTAAGCTCAAGCCACTTTTCAAAAGCCTGCCCATTTTGTACGGCTTTTTTACTCTTCTGGATTCCTTCTTCCACAGAATTAGCCTTGCCACCGAGTGCAATCATCGTCCCTGCCAGCGTGTGGGTCACTTTCATCACATCATCGGGTCCGTGCCCCTGCAAGGCCTCCATCGACTCTTTCACTTCCAACCAGTTACCAATTTGATATCCCAGCGGTTGATTCATATTCGTGAGATACGCCACGGTTTCTTTGCCAAAATCCTCACCTATCGCCACCAGCGTTTCGGCCAGTTTCTGGGCATCTTCGTGCTTTTTCATAAAGGCACCAGACCCAAACTTTACATCCAGCACCAGCGCATCAATGCCCTCGGCCAATTTTTTACTCATGATGCTTCCGGCAATCAGCGGAATCGATTCTACCGTGGCCGTTACATCACGGAGGGCATACAGTCGTTTATCAGCGGGGGCAATATCTTCAGTTTGTCCCGCCATTACCATCTGGCACTGGGATAAAATTTTGCGGTACCGATCCAAGGTGATGTCCACCGTAAAACCGGGAATCGACTCCAGCTTGTCGAGCGTCCCTCCCGTGTGTCCCAATCCGCGACCAGAAATCATGGGCACCGGCACGCCATAGCTTGCTACAATGGGAGCCAAAATGAGTGAAAGCTTATCCCCCACCCCGCCGGTCGAATGCTTATCCACTTTTTTGCCGGAAATATCGCTTAGATCCAGAACTTTCCCGGAATGCAACATAGCTCGGGTTAGCGCCGCAGCCTCATCTTCATTGAGCGTATTCAGATAGCTCGCCATCAAAAAGGCACTCATCTGGTAGTCAGGCAGCTCATCCGAAGTATATTGTTCGATCAAAAAGGAAATTTCATCATCCGTTAAAGTTTCGCCGTCTCTCTTTTTGCGGATCAGTGATACTGGATTGTACGATTTTGAAGCCATAAACTGCTGATATTAAATTAATTTTCGCGGTGGATTACCGTATATTTCTTAAAAATTTTGATATCTAAAAGTCCCTGATGATCAACGTTTTAGCCGATCAGTACCTGTATAATATACAGTCTTATTTGCCCGAAAACATCAACCTGCAATTTTTTGATCCATCCGAAGGATTGCCGTCTGACATTTCGAATATCCACGGCATGCTGATTCGCACGGTCATCCCCATAAATAAACAGACACTGCCCGAAATTCCGAGCCAGCTTTCGTTTATTGGAACAGCCTCGGCCGGTACAGATCATGTTGATATTGACTACCTGCAAAGCCATGATATCACCTTTGCTGATGCTGCGGGCTGTAATGCACGATCGGTGGCAGAATATGTGGCTACGGCCTTACTGCTTTGGGATGAAAAACGAAGCGCAGATTTACAGAAGTTAATCGCAGGTATCGTCGGCGTGGGACACGTAGGCACGCAGGTCTCGAAACTGTTGGATAATCTCGATATTTCTACTGTTCTATACGATCCGCCCAGAGAAAACCGTGATTCAAATTTTACTTCTGCCTCGTTAAGCGAAGTGCTGGATTGCGACATCCTTTCTTTTCACACGCCGTTGACCGAGACAGGAGATTATCCGACGTATCACTGGCTCGATAGTGAAAAACTTGCCAATCGTGCCTTTGATCTGATTATTAATTCTGCTCGTGGAGGTGTAGTTGATGAAACGGCTCTCTTGCAAGCCAAACGCACCGGTCGCGTCCGGGATATCATTATTGATGTCTGGGAAGATGAGCCACAGGTTCAACTTGAGACGGCACAGGAAGCATTTATCAAAACGCCGCATATTGCGGGCTACTCCGTTCAGGCAAAAAATAATGCCTCAAAATTTGTGGCCGATGCGCTGATTGATCACTTTGAGTTGCCTGCTCCCAACAATCAAGATGCTGGAAGTACCCGTGTGGTGGAAAAATCTATTGACAAATTTGATTCGCTCGGTGAGCTGTTGACGTTCCTGCATCCCATCAAGGAGTATGAAGCTGAATTATCGGATATCCTGCAACAGCATTTTAATGATCGTGGACAAAGATTCAATAAACTCCGGGCAGAATTTCCGCTGCGAAATGAGTTTGCACAAACTCTGTTACCAGCTACTTATTTTGAGCAATTCCCAATACTAAAACTCCTGGGATTTTCTAAAATGGAGTAATGTAATAGCCAACCTT
This sequence comes from uncultured Balneolaceae bacterium, assembly GCA_964490705.1. Lineage (GTDB taxonomy): Bacteria > Bacteroidota > Rhodothermia > Balneolales > Balneolaceae > Fodinibius. Next base: position 7,196 of record CAZBCG010000007.1, read on the forward strand.
TTTTACCGCAGAGGACGCAAAGAAACACAGAGTTTATCCTTCTGTGTAATTCTATGGTTGTTAATCCGTTTAACGGTTGTATATGCTGGCTTACAAACCACAACCATCCGCTGTGTCATCCCGGACTCCGATCCGGGATCTTCCAGAGATGGTCAGCGTTGATCTGAAACTATATCAACGCTGACGGACGTTACGAGATCCTGAAACAAGTTCAGGATGGCACAATAGCTGTTTCTTTAATCGCTAAACGCGTTATGGTTAATCAGAATTTACACCAAACAATCGGAGGGCATTTTCATCGGTCGTTTGCTCTACCTCATCCAGCGAAAGATCCTGGACTTCGGCCAGCCGATTAGCGGTAAATTTCACAAACGACGGCTCATTTCGCTTTCCGCGCTTGGGATCTGGTGCCAAATATGGCGCATCGGTTTCCAGAATCATCTGCTCTAAAGGCAATTGAGCTACCGCTTCATCTACACCTGCATTTTTAAAGGTGAAAATGCCGCCGATGCCGAGCTGCAACCCAAGGTCAAGTGCTCGTTTTCCCTCATCAGCTGTGCCGGTAAACGAATGCCAAACGCCAGTCAAGCTCCCGTCCTGCTCCTGTTCAACAATATCCAGCAGATCATTGGTGCTGTTGCGGTTGTGCAGCACAATAGGCTTATCCACCGCTTTGGCTACCTTGCAATGAATGCGCAAACTCTTTTTCTGTTCGGATTTATATTCATCATTCCAATAATAATCCAGCCCGGTTTCGCCGACGGCAACAACATCGTCTCGGCTGCAATAATCATACAGCTGCTCTTCGGTCGTTCTGGTTCCCTTGTTAATATCGGTGGGATGAATACCTGCTATTTTATGGAACTCGATCTCGGGATGAAAAAACTGATCCATCTTGGGCAGCGAATCAAAGTTGATGGCCGGCATAAAAATGTGCGACACTCCGGCTTCGGCTGCGCGGCCTAAAACTTCTGCAATGTCGTTACTAAACTGATCGTCGTAGAGATGGCAATGTGTGTCAATCACAATACTTATGCTGCTTCTGAAGTATGGAATTCAACAAGTCGCTCCATGGGATTTTTTACGAACAATCCAGGCTTCAAATCGTGTTTCTCCAGGATCTCTTTGATCATTTCCTGATGGGCAAAAGCAACCGATCCGATAAAACGAACTTCATAATCGGTGGCGTTGGAATACTTGAGAATGATGCGCGAAATAAAGTTTTCAAATCCTTCGTATAACATATCTTTAACAAACGGATGATCGGCGTGCTCACCCAGAAATGCTCCATATGAGGCAATAAATCGACTTTTTTGGGATCCGTCGTACAGTCCCGAGGTGATATGATCGAGCGACATGTTATAATTCTTTTCGAGATCTTCTTTGAGATCATCCGGAATTTCGAAGCGGAAATATTTATTAATCAGCTTTTTGCCAAAATAGCCGGCACTCCCCTCATCCCCCAGAATAAACGCGAGTGAATGGATATGTTCCACAATTTCTTCACCATCGTACAGGCACGAATTCGACCCTGTTCCCAGAATACAGGCAATACCGGGCTCCCGCAAAAAACACGCACGGGCAGCACCCAGCAGATCGTGATATACATGGATATTTGCATCTGCAAATGAACTGTCCAGCGCCTCTTGCACAATGGCATTTTTGGCTTCACTGTCGCAGCCAGCGCCATAGAAATAGACCTCCGAAATGGTGTGATCGAGCTCGGGCAATAGGTTTTGTTCGACCACATCTTTTATGCTTTCGGTGGTATGATAATAGGGATTCAGGCCCTCGGTAAAATAGGTCTGTTCATCACCATCGCCGACCACACACCATTCTGTTTTTGTCGCCCCGCTGTCTGCAATTAGAATACTCATAAATATCTTTCTGTTAATGATTTCGCGCCAAAGCTAAGCATTTTTGATCACATCCTGCAAAAGAAGTATTGCGATAGAGACTGATCAAAATTCTACCTATTATTCGACGATAGATAATGTATAAAAATACTGTGTGCGGATGAAACTTACCTACAGCAACTACCTTAAGATTGATGAACTGCTTGAACTCCAGCAACTTCAGTCGGAGCCGGAAGAGCACGACGAGATGCTGTTCATTATTATTCATCAAACCTACGAACTTTGGTTTAAGCAAATACTGCACGAAATGGAAAAGTTGCGCAGTGATCTTAAGGATGGCAAAACCTGGGGTGCCGTTAAGACGATGAAGCGCATCCTGACGATCCTTAAAACGATGGTGGCCCAAATTGATATCCTGGAAACAATGACGCCGCTGGAGTTTGAAAGCTTCCGGGGATTCCTGGATGAAGCCAGCGGATTTCAATCGGTGCAATTTCGGGAGGTGGAAATATTGTGCGGACTTCGCTCCCCGCACGTGCTCAAGGTGCATAAAGATCAGCCGCAGTATGTTAACCGGATGAAAAACCGCATGGAAGAACCCACACTTTGGGAATCGTTCTGCCGCTATCTCCGCGAAAAGGAATACGACGCCGAGATGCCCGAGCGCGAAAACGAACAGGGATTGCTTTATGAACCCTCGGAGCACAACCAAGAATTACTATTAGATATCATGAACAACGATGAGGAAACGGCTATGCTCTGTGAGCTGTTTGTTGATTTTGACGAGGGCATGCAGGAATGGCGATATCGACACGTAAAAATGGTGGAGCGTACCATCGGTAACAAAATGGGAACGGGCGGATCGAGCGGTGTCGATTATCTTCGAGGCACGCTGCACCAGCGCATCTTCCCTGATTTGTGGGAAATAAGATCAGAAATTTAACGTAACACATGGATTCAATAGATCAGTTAGCAGAAACACTTGCACCCCACTACTCTCATTTTAACGTGCAAGATCGGCTGCTGTTTACGGGGCACTCCCATCAGGCGTGGCCGGATGTAGCCCTTGAAGGGCTGCAACAATCGTTTGTGTCTGCCTCGCAAGAGGTAGATAACAAATGGGAGCCTGCTTTCCAGAAAACCGAGATCCTTCGCAACTATCTTCGCAATTATTATGATGATCCCCACGGGCTGTATTGCCTGGGGCAAAATACCCATCAGCTGTTGATTTCGTGGCTTTCCAGTTTTGATCTCAAAAACAATCCGAAAATCATTACCACGGATGCGGAATTTCACTCGATGTTCCGTCAGCTGCACCGGCTGGCAGAAGAAGGTTTGCAGGTTGTTTCGCTTGATCCCTATACCGATGATTTTGTGCAAAATATTGAAGCAGCAATCGATGATGACGTTGCGGCCATTATGCTGTCACGCGTGTATTTCGAGAGCGGCATCGTCAACCGGCGAATTTCAGAAATTGCTGAACTTGCCCGCACCAATGACATCCCGCTGCTAATTGATGATTATCACGGGACTAATGTAGTTCCACTTTCGATCAAAGAAAAAAATCTAGACGATTGCTATTTCTTAATTGGCGGATACAAATATCTGCAGTGGGGCGAAGGTAACTGCTTTCTGCGATTTCCAGAGGATTGTGAGCTCCGCCCTGCTATTACCGGCTGGTTTGCTTCGTTTAGCTCTCTGGATCAGCCCCGAACCGGCGAACCCGTAACGTATGATGATGGCAACCAGCGTTTTGCATCGGGCACCTACGATCCGGCCTCCCAATTTCGAGCAGCCAAAGTGGTTCATTTTTTTCAGGATCAGGGACTTACGCCAACGGTTCTGCGCCAGCAATATCTACAGCAAGTGGGGTTGCTCAAAGAGCTATTCCTGGAGCAGCAGTTCGATCCTGATATCATTACGCTGCGACATCAGCGTCCGCTGGAAGAAAATGGCGGCTTTCTGGCACTTCGGTCCTCCTTTGCCCGAACAATCCGCGCCCAGTTGATGGAGAAAGGCATATTTACCGATGCGCGAGGAGATATTTTGCGTTTGGGGCCTGCTCCCTACACTACATCCGAACAGATCAAAACTGCGATGAGCAAGCTGGGAGATGTCGTTGAAAACCTGAATCCCTGATTTTGTAAGGATTACCCCTGAAAACGGTCTTACTAGTGTAGAAATAACAAATCACATTTTTCAAATACCAAAATTGGGAACTAGACCGTAGGCAGATGTCAACAAATGTTAATTACGATCTTGAAGACCGAACCTGGAAGTTTGCCCGAACAGTAAGAAAATTCATCCGAAGTTTACCAATGGATATTTGCAACATAGAAGATTCCAAGCAATTAGTTCGATCATCCGGATCTGTCGGAGCAAATTATATCGAAGCGAATGAAGCATTGAGCAGAAAAGATTTTAAAATGAGAATTAAAATCTCTCGCAAGGAAGCAAAGGAATCACGGTATTGGCTAACGTTGGTTGATACAAAAGATGATAAAACGCTCGAAACTAAGCGCGACGAACTCGTACAAGAATCTACCGAACTTCTCAAAATACTTTCTACCATTTTAAATAACTCAAAGTAACATTTGTGATTTGCGTATTGTCTTTTGTGCTTTATTGGCTGACACTACGTTGTCACTTTTATTTAATATATTGACCGGTGAAAACTTCAAAAACTAATTACTCCCGAAATTATGGCTGATAAGAAAAAAGATGACAAAGATCGCGAAAAGGCACTAGAAATGGCCATTGGCCAAATTGAAAAACAGCACGGCAAAGGCACGATCATGCGGCTGGGCGAAGAAGCACGCTCAAATGTCCCCAGCATTTCTACCGGTTCTATTATGGTAGATTATGCGCTTGGCGTTGGCGGTATCCCCCGTGGGCGCGTTACCGAAATTTATGGTCCCGAAGCCAGCGGTAAAACGACCCTTGCCCTGCATGTTATCGCCGAAGCACAAAAAGAGGGCGGCTACGCTGCATTTGTTGACGCTGAACACGCTTTTGATCCACGCTATGCGAAAAACCTGGGTATCAATACCGATGAACTACTCGTTTCTCAGCCTGACAGTGGTGAGCAAGCACTCGAAATTACTGAAACGTTGATCCGATCTGCTGCACTTGATGTCATCGTTGTAGATTCCGTTGCTGCCCTGGTCCCCCGCGCTGAACTCGAAGGAGAGATGGGCGATTCACACATGGGATTGCAAGCCCGCTTGATGTCCCAGGCGATGCGTAAAATCACCGCCATCATTAATAAAACACGTACGGCGGTCATCTTTATTAACCAAATTCGCGAAAAAATCGGGGTTATGTTCGGCAATCCCGAAACCACCTCCGGTGGACGTGCTCTCAAATTCTATTCCTCTGTTCGATTAGATATCCGCCGCATTGGATCTCTAAAACAGGGTGATGATGTAGTTGGTAATCGCACCAAAGTAAAAGTAGTTAAAAACAAGGTAGCTCCGCCCTTTAAGCAGGTCGAATTTAATATTATGTACGGTACGGGAATTTCACGAATGGCCGAAATTCTGGATATGGCGGTCGAGTTCGACATCATCGAAAAACGCGGCAGCTGGTATCGCTATGGCGGAGAACCTATTGGCCAAGGTACCGATAATGCCATTGAGTTTCTGGAATCTGATCCTGAACTGACCGACAAAATTGAGAAGCAGGTCCGTGAACAGATGAATCCCGAAGAACCCGAGGATGAAGAAGCAAATGCTGAATCCAACGGACAGGAAAAATCTGATGAGAATGATGACAGTGACGATTAGTGATGAGTAACGAAGAAGATCATCAACTGCCGGGTGTCATCAGCTCCATCAGCGTTCAAAAAAATAATAAAGAGCGCTATTCCATTTTTGTTGACGAGGAGTTTCTGCTGGGCGTAGCCGAGCAGACGCTCCTCAAATTTAACTTAGCTAAAGGTGTTAAAATAACTCATGCATTATTTCGAAAACTACAGCGCGAAGAGGGACGATTTGCTATAAAATCGTATTTCATGAAGTTGTTGGGAAGACGCGATCATGCGCGTAAAGAATTGTTCGACAAGGCGCTCAAAAAAGATTATCCAAAAGAGGTTATCCAAAATGTGCTTGATGAATTACAGGAAAAGGGATACATCAATGACAAGGGGTTTGCCGAAAAATTTGCCGCTGACAAAACAACGCTAAGCAAATGGGGACCTGCAAAAATAAAATCCCACCTGTATAAAAAAGGGATTTCAAATACCGTTGCAGAACAAAGCATCCGCAAAGCTTTTGAAGGTGAGGATCTGAAACAGACGTTTTTAGATTTGGTTTTGAAACGCAAAAAACGCTTTTTGAGAGAAGAAGATCCCTATAAAAGAAAGAAAAAAGTAGTCGATCATCTAGCCAGAAAAGGATATCGATCAGGAAATATTTTTGAGCATATAGATGCATTAATGAAAGCTATTGAACAATGACGAATATTACCCTTGAACGCGTTGTACGATCAGTGCTGGTGCTGGCAGGAATTACGGTCTTGGGGCTACTGCTGTACTATTTTGCTACGTTGGTGGGATATGCGATCATTGCCATGATTTTCAGCTATATGCTTGACCCGATTGTCAACCGCATGCAGTCGGCGGGCATGAATCGCACGTGGTCGATCACAATTGTACTCAGTGCATTAATTCTTATTCTCATCTGGATATCTACAAACATTATCCCCATTGTAGCCAATCAGATGGTAGAACTGGCAGGACAACTCAATATCCAGAACATCGAAAATATTACGCGGCAGATCGAAGAACGTCTTGTTCAGGAATTCACTTTTCTGCCTGAAGGATTTTTGAGCGATAACCTTACGCAGGGATTACAAGACCTTTTTGATGTGGGCGAACTGCCCGCCGCCCTGAGTAATATTATCGGCATCTTTACTAATATTTTTTCAGCCACGCTGATTATTCCTTTCGCCACCTTTTTCTTTCTTAAAGATGGCACAAAAATTCGGCGGAATATCCTTCAGCTTGTCCCCAACAAATATTTCGAAACAATACTCAGCATTATCGACAAAATCGAGACGCGCCTCGGTATCTATTTTCGAAGCGTGATGTTACAGAGCCTTATTGTGGCCTTTACCTCTTGGGTAGGGCTTACCATTGTAGGGCTTGAAAATGCACTCTCCGTAGGCATCGCAGTGGGACTGGCCAACACCATTCCCTATTTTGGACCTATCATTGGATACATCCTTTCCATTGTGGTTTCCATTATTGAAGTGGGTAACTTTTCGCTGGTGTTGCCCTGCATTATTGCCATCCTGATGGTACAGATTCTCGATAATGTGGTACTTCAGCCGTTTATCTTTTCGCGCTCCGCAGATATGCATCCCGTAGCCATTTTGTTCATCATCATGATTGGTGCAGAAATGGCCGGAATTCTGGGAATGCTCGTAGCTATTCCCATTGCCACCATAATCAAAATTACGATTAATCAGGTGCGGTGGAGTCTCAATAACTACTATGTATTTCGCGGTCCTCCCCTCAGCGATTCGGGATAAATTGGCACTTAATCTGTACGGATTTTTGCTTATCTTTTTGGGCGAATCTCTTGCAACCTTATTTACTTTTGTCTTGTTCAACATTGTCGTTTTTGCCTCAGGATCGGGAACCAATTTTCAGGCTATTATTGATGCCGTAGAATCCGGCCAAATTGATGCACAAATTGCCGGACTCATTACCAATAAATCAGGCATTCAAGCTATTGAGCGAGCTCGAAATCACAGCATCAATCACGCCAAGCTTTCTCCTTCTGAATTTTCCCCACAATCAGCTTATGTGGATGCGCTTTTGGAACAACTCGACAGCTGGCAAACAGATTTGATTGCACTCGCAGGATATATGGTTAAAATTCCAGCCCAGGTTATCGAAGAATATCGCGGACGCATCGTAAACATCCACCCATCGCTACTTCCCAAATATGGCGGCAAGGGGTTTTACGGGATGCGCGTCCACCAGGCCGTAATCGATAATAACGAAACCGAATCCGGCTGCACCGTACATCTGGTCACCGAAGAATATGATGATGGTCCTATTCTGGGTCAGCGCAAAGTACCAGTAAAAAACTCTGACGATGCCGAAACGTTAGCCAGCCGCATTTTGAAAGAAGAGCACAAGCTTTTTCCCCAAGTAATTGCACAACTCACCAGCGAACTCAATCCAAAATCCAAAAACTAGTGGCTTTACAATCCCTCTCCGAACTTCCAAAAGAACCGTTAACCATAAACCGTGCCCTGCTATCCGTCTCCGACAAAACCGGTATTGTTGATCTGGCTAAGTGCCTGCATCAAGCCGGGATCGAAATTATTTCCACCGGCGGAACAGCCCAAAAAATTCGCGAAGCTGACATCCCGGTAACGGATGTAAGTGATATTACGGGATTTGAAGAGTGCTTCGATGGACGCGTAAAAACGTTGCATCCTATTATTCACGGGGGCATCTTGGGCCGGACGAGCCACCAGCCGGATATTGATGAGATGCAACGACTGGATATCGATCCTATAGAATTAGTTGTTGTGAATTTATATCCCTTTAAAGAAACAGTTGCCAAACCTGATTGTACACCCGCCATTGCAACCGAACATATCGACATCGGCGGACCTACGATGATTCGCGCCGCGGCCAAAAACTTTGCTCATGTAGGGGTATTAACGTCACCAGATCAGTATGACGATGTTATTGCTGAAATGAATAAAGACGGCAAGATCTCGTTTGCAAAGCGGCAAACATGGGCCAAGCAAGCATTCAATCACACAGCCGAATACGATACAGCCATTGCTAATTATTTCAATGAGCTGGATACAAATGAGGACGAGCTTCCCGACCAGCTAAATATCTCGCTTCCCAAATCACAAACGCTGCGATATGGTGAGAATCCGCATCAAAAAGCGGCTGTCTATGGCAAACAATCAGAATTTATTGAATGCTTTCACGGCAAGCAGCTAAGCTATAATAATTTTACGGATGTGGATGCCGCTCTCAATCTTATCGCTGATTTCTGGAATTCCAAACCCACCTGCGCTATCTTTAAACATACGGTGCCTTGCGGTGTTGCCTCGGATGATGATTTAGCCACAGCCTGGGATAAAGCTTTTGCCACTGATACCATGTCTCCTTTCGGCGGCATTGTAGTTGTTAATGAAGAACTTGATCTCAATACGGCCCATAAAATTGATGAAATATTTACTGAGATTATCATCGCGCCTTCCTACAGCAACGGGGCATTGGAACTGCTTCAAGAAAAAAAGAAGCGTCGCCTCATCCGCATCCAAAAACTGCCCAGTATTGAAAAGACGACTCAGTTTCGATCTATTTTTGGCGGAGCGCTCAGTCAGGATCCCGATCTTAAGACAGTGAGTAAAGAGGAGCTCGAGACAGTTACCAAGCGCAAACCCAGCGAGCAAGAGATCAACGACTTACTTTTTGCCTGGAAGGTTGTAAAACACGTGAAGTCGAACGCAATCGTCTATGCCAAAGACAGTCAAACCATCGGCATTGGTACGGGGCAAACGAGTCGCGTGGAAGCTTCTGAAATTGCAATCGCCAAAGCACAGCAAGAAGGATTATTCCTGGAAGGTACAGCCATTGCTTCTGATGCCTTTTTCCCTTTTCCCGATGGCGTAGAGGCGGCAGCAGAAGCAGGGGCACGGTCGGTAATTCAGCCGGGTGGAAGTATTCGAGACGATCAAGTTATCGAAGCTGCTGACAATCTCGGCTTGGCCATGGTATTTACCGGTAATCGTCATTTTCGTCATTAGCATTGTATCGGTTTTATTTTTTTGTTTATTACCCATTAATTCGCAAATAGAGAAACAAAATTGTATTTTCTAACTTTGCAATTATTTCGGCTCCAACATTGACCACTTTTAGCTCATCTACACTTATTGACCATGGATAGAAACACACCCAAAGAAAAACAGAATCAACAAAACAAAGGGTGGTTCGACTGGCTTTACACCGATATTGCCATCGACCTCGGGACCGCAAACACGCTTATCTATTCGCGCGGTGAGGGTATTGTCCTTAACGAACCATCTATCGTTGCGCTAAATTCACAAAACGAACCTGTTGCAACCGGTCACGAAGCACGGCTGATGCACGAGAAAACGCACAAAAATATCCGCACGGTTCGTCCGCTGCGGGATGGCGTTATTGCAGACTTTGAAGTGGCCGAGCAGATGATTCGCGGGATGATCGACAAGGTAAAAATGAAATGGTACTCCAGTACCCGGCAAATGGTCGTTTGCGTGCCCAGCGGCATTACCGAGGTAGAACGGCGTGCTGTACGCGACAGTGCCGAGCATGCGGGAGCCAAATCAGTATTTTTGGTTGATGAACCAATGGCCGCAGCGATTGGCATTGGGCTAAACGTACACGAGCCCATCGGAAATATGATTGTCGATATTGGCGGCGGGACTACAGAAATTGCGGTTATTGCCCTTTCGGGAATTGTCTATGCGCAATCTGTACGACTGGGCGGCGATGAACTCAATGATGATATCATCAATTACTTCCGTCGCAACCATAATCTGCTAATCGGTGAACGTACGGCTGAAAAAATTAAATGTGAAATCGGATCGGCGGCCCCACTCAATGAAGAACTTAATACGGTAACCAAGGGACGAGATTTGGTCAACGGGGTGCCGCGTACGCGCGATGTAACATCCAAGGATGTGCGCGAAGCCATTTCTGAATCGGTTAACACAATCGTAGAATCGATCACGAAATCGCTTGAGCAGACCCCGCCCGAACTCTCTGCCGATATTCTGGATCGCGGCATTATGCTCACCGGCGGCGGAGCAAAGCTCAAAAATCTCGATAAACTGATCATGGAAACCACCGATCTGCCGGTTCATATTGCCGAAGATCCTTTGACTGCCGTTGTGCGCGGGACGGGTGCTATCCTCGAAGATCTCGAATACTACCGAACGGTTATCTCCTAAAAAGGATCAAAAAGTGAATGCGGTTTCGACTTCCACGAATAACTGATATTAAAGACCACATTATAACAGCTCTGCTGCTGATTGTGGCAGTGGCCTTTATGATTGGCCGATATCAGGGTGGAATGAATAATCTCCGCAAGGTGTCTATTACCCTGTTCAGCTACCTGGAGGAACCGCTCTCAAATGTGCGCGTCTATCGGCAGGCACTCAAAACCAACACTCAGCTCAGGAAGCAAAATGTATTGTTGCTGGATGAGCTCAGTCGTCTGCGTGCTGCAGGACAGCGCAACCAAGAGCTCCGCGAAATGCTGGAGTTCAGCAGTAATAGTGAACTAAGTTTGTATCCGGTACAAATTGTAGGGAAAGAGCTGAATCAGGTAACAAATTCGCTTACGGTCGATGCCGGCACCGAACAAGACATCCAAAAAGGCATGCCGATGGTTTCGGCCAATGGGCTGGTGGGCAAAGTCATTGTTACGGCTCCGGGATACGCCCAGATTATGCCCTTTTTCAACACCCTGTTTCGGGTCAGTGCCACACTCCAAAAGTCTAACGCCTACGGTATTGTCTCCTGGAATGGCAAAACCATCGAAGAATTGCAGCTTGATTACATCCCCCAAACCACCGAGGTTGATACCGGTGAAGTGGTCGTAACTTCTGGACTTAGCAATCAATATCCCGCGGATATCCCTATTGGCAAAGTGATTCGAACGGAGCCGCGCCAAGGAAAGGAAACACAAAAAGTAATTTTAAAACCATTTGTTAATCTCTACGAGCTGGCCGAGGGATTCATCATCAAATTTGAGCCGGACACCACAATTCGGAATCTCAATCAAAAGTATGAGGAAATTCTGAAGTGAATCCAGATCGGCTAAAAAATATTGGGCTGGGCATTCTTTTTATGCTAGTTCAGATTGTGCTTTTTCGGCATCTTAAAATTTACCAGATTCAGCCCGATTTGGTACTTATTTTTCTGTTGTGGTATGCCGCCCGCAATGAACGTACTCCAGCTATTTTGATGGCCGCAGGTTTTGGATTTCTGCAAGATGCTCTGCTCGATTTATGGGGACTAAATATGTTTTCCAAAACGTTATTAATCTTCATGAGCTATAATTTTATCCCCAAAAACACCAAAAAACAATTGCTTATTGGGCAGGTCTTTTTAACTGTTATAATTGCCGCCGTAGTACACAATATGATCTTTCTCGGTCTCAACGCGGCAATCCAAAACTATACAGCCGAAATATTCTTCTGGCGACACCTGCTGGGGAATAGCCTCTACACCGCTGTTGTGGCTGGCGTCATTTATCTGTTTCGAACTCGATAATCGCTTAACAAATGCAATATCGCAAGAAAAAACGGACTCAAGTTTCCATCCGTATATTACAAGCGGTGATTATCATTTTAGGACTTATTATGCTGGGACGCCTGTTTCAGCTTCAGATTTTAGAGCACGACCGATATGGGCCGCTCAGCCGCGAAAACTCGCTCCGACAAGAGGTCGTCAATCCCGCCCGGGGGCTTATCTATGATCGAAACGGCAATCTGCTTGTCGATAATGATCCCATTTACACTATCACCATTACGCCAGCCAGATACGAATCTAAAAACACTCCTATTCTAGCCGACCTGCTGAATATCTCAATCGAAGAAGTTAAAAAGCGAATCCAAGAAGCCCAGGCCTATTCGTGGTACCGATCCTCTCGTCTTTTTACCGAGGTCGATTTCCAAACCTTTTCCATTATTCAAGAAAATATTTGGAAGCTGCCGGGCATTGGGCACCAGGTAGAAAGCAAGCGTCAATATCCCATTGACAGCCTGCAAGCTGCGCATATTTTGGGATATCTCCGCGAAGTATCCAAAGAAGAATATCAGGCGACAAACCAATACCACCTTGGGGATAAAACCGGCAAAAGCGGACTCGAAATGGCTTATGAAAACCAGCTTCGCGGCAACTTGGGTACCAAGTATATCAAGATCAATGCCATGGGGCAAAACCTGGGCTCCTACCGGAATGGCGCCATCGACGAAGCACCCGAAAAAGGCTCTGATCTGCTTACAACTATTGACACCGAACTCCAGCTACTGGCCGAAGATCTGTTAAAAGACAAACGCGGTGCCGTAGTTGCTCTAAATCCCGATAATGGAGCCGTTTTAAGCTTGGCCAGTTCTCCCACTTATGATATCAGGAAGCTCTCGGGACGGATCGACTCGACCTACTGGAATGCTATTAATGCTGATACAACAGATCCGCTATTTAATCGTGCGATCTCGAGTCGGCAACCACCGGGTTCCACCTTCAAGCCGCTTATGGCACTGATGGGACTCGAAATGGATATTATTACCCCCGAAACCGAAATTAAAAGTCCCGGCTATTACGAGCGGGGACGGCGCTATAAAGATTTGGCAGATCCCGGAATGTACGATGTTGGAAAAGCACTCCAAGAATCCAGCAATACCTTTTTCTTTTGGCTGATGGATCAAATTGCCACCAAAAAAGGTATTGACCGGTGGCACGAGCTGGCCTCCTCTTTCGGACTGGGACAGCGAAACGGCATTGATATCCCAACCGAAGCTGCGGGTACACTCCCCGATAGCACCTATCTGAACCGTGTGCTGGGAAAAAAGAATTGGGGCATTGGCGACCAGCTGAATCTTGGGGTCGGACAGGGATTTATGGGCGTTTCACCGCTGCAGATGGCGCTCATAGCTGCTCAAATTGGGAATGGCGGCTATCACGTGCAGCCACACCTGGTACGGGCAATTAAGCAAAACGACGGAACAGTCATCCAAACCAATCCCCAAAAAAAGAAGATTGAATGGGTTAATGAAGAAAATCTGGCTGTCGTAAAGAATGGGATGCGCCGAGTTGTCACAGAAGGCAGCGGGCGATATTATATAAATTATGATGACAGTATCAAGGTAGCCGGCAAAACGGGTACCGCTCAAAATCCGCATGGGCAAGATCATGGATGGTTCATTAGTTTTGCGCCGATGGATGATCCCAAAATTGCAATTGCTGTTCTTGTCGAAAATGGTGGATATGGATCAGTATCTGCAGCGCCCATCGCCTCACTGATGATCGAAAAATACTTAACCGGCGAAACCAATTCCTGGGTCTATAACGAGGTTAAAACATTTGAACCCCGAGAACAAACTACCGACGACCAAGAACCGGAGGCAAACAATGAATAATTTTCGCGAACTTAGTTGGTCGCTGATAGCCTTTTGGGCTACGCTCATCGGGGTGGGACTGGTAGCAATTTACAGTGCTACACAGGGCGAATTTCTTCCCTCCTATATCCAAATCAATTTTTACAAACAACTCATTACGTTTGGGATTTGTATCCTGCTTCTTATCGGCCTGCAGTTTATAAATCCCCGTACCTTCCAAGAGGGATCATATATCTTTTATGGACTGGGATTGCTGCTGATGGTGATAACGCTATTTTTTGGTAAAGAGGTCAACGGCTCAAAAAGCTGGCTGGTTGTAGGTTCCATTAATGTACAAACCAGTGAATTAATGAAAATTGCCACTATTCTGGCTGTAGCCAACTACCTGACCAGCCGCCGCAACATATCAGCCGAAAATCTCAGATCCGCACTCACAACGGTACTCATTATTTTGGTTCCAACTATCCTTGTGATCCTGCAAAATGATACCGGTACGGCTATCATTTTTATTGCACTCATTCCTGTAATTTTGTTCTGGTCGGGACTGCCATATGGCATTTCACTGTTTATCATATCACCGGCCATCATTGGCTACCTTACCATCATTTCGTGGTACTGGGGACTCATTGCTACTGTGGTTATCACCTTGATGATTTTCATGCTCCAGCGACGTTCCTGGCTTACATTTGCTTCGTTTGTAACGGGTGTGATTCTTGTAATCGGGATCCAGGTTTCGCTTTCTCAGGTCCTGCAGCCACACCAGCGGGCACGCATCGAAGCCTTCACCAATCCCTCTTTTGATCCACAGGGAGCTGGATGGAATGTCATCCAGGCCAAGACCGCAATCGGCTCGGGTGGACTCTACGGCAAGGGATTTATGGAAGGCACCCAAACGCAACTGCGATTCCTGCCGGAACAATGGACTGATTTTATCTTTTGTGTGATTGGCGAAGAGTTCGGTTTCCTGGGAGCCAGTTTTGTAATTCTCTTACTCCTAGGGCTCACTATACGCCTGCTGATAGCTGCGGCAAACCACAAGCACCCCTTTGCCCAACTCGTGATGATTGGCGTCACCACTATATTCTTTATGCACTTTTTCATCAATGTAGGGTCTGCTACGGCTCTGCTACCCGTCATTGGTGTGCCTTTACCCTTCGTGAGCTATGGCGGATCGGCACTTATCACCAACACCATTATGCTGGGAATCTGTCTGAACCTCGATTTTTACAAACGGCAGTTCAGCATCTATCGATAAGCTTAGCAGATATCACTCTTCAATCATCTCATCCGTCCGCAAGTTAAAACTCTGCCTGTGATATTGTGTGGCGCCATGTTGTTGTAATCCCTCATAGTGCTGTGCCGTCGGATAGCCTACATTGGTATCCCATCCATAGTGCGGATATTGTTCGTGTAGCTCGATCATCCACTCATCCCGATAAACTTTTGCAATAATCGATGCAGCGGCAATACTCATTGAGCGATCATCACCCTTTACCAAACACTTGTGGGGACATAAGCCCGAGCTGAACCGGTTGCCATCTACCAACAGATAATCCGGGTTGGCATTATCTGCTTCTGCACAACGATTCATAGCCTCGATAGACGCGTGCAAAATATTGAGTTCGTCAATCTCTCCCGGTGAGCACCATTGAATCGTCCAATATAAGGCTTTGGCTTTAATCTGCCCGGTAAGTGATTTACGCTCTGCCAGCGATAGTGTTTTACTATCGCGAATCTCGTCGATAAACGTATCGGGCTCAAAGATGACGCCTGCTGCCACTACCGGCCCCGAAAGACAGCCGCGACCAACTTCATCAAGCCCCATAACGCGTTCAAATCCTTCATCCCACAGCATCCGTTCAAATTGGATGCGATCGGTTACCTCATCATTTTTGTTGGTCGAATTATTCATTACAATGAATTAAAATGCAATCTCAGATGTTACAATTACTCTTGCTAAAGTCAACGTTTTTGCCATGCATTTCAAGTACCAACAGTGGGACGATCGTTTTTCGAAAGCTAACCGACAAGCCCCGTTTGACAATCTCTGGGATACCTTCCAAGAGCTTTTAACCATTGCCAGCGGTGACGTATCGCAGGCCCTGCGATGGCTTACCGAACTCGACAAAGAATATGGACTCACTGATGAGTTCGATGACTATAGTATCGGGGATTTTGTGGATGAGCTGGAGGAACGTGGATATATAGAATCAGATGATGAAGAAAACGCGATGGTAATCACTCGCAAGACCGAACGTAGTCTGCGGCAGCGCTCGCTGGAAGAGATTTTTGACAACTTAAAAAAAGGCGGCGCAGGCGGACATCAAACCAACCATACCGGCCAGGGAAGAGAACGTCAGCCAGAAACCCGCAAGTGGCAACAGGGCGATGACATTGCCAATATCGACAGCGTGGGTACAATGATGAATATGCTGAAGCACAGCAATATCGATCAGATGCAGCTCCAAGAAGATGATCTTCGTGTTCATAATACCGACCATTATACCTCTGTCGCAACAGTTCTGCTGGTTGATCTGAGTCATTCAATGGTTCTTTATGGTGAAGATCGCATCACCCCGGCCAAAAAGGTGGCAATGGCACTGTCGGAACTTATCCTAAACAATTACGCGAAAGATTCGCTCGATATTGTCGCTTTTGGTAACGAGGCCTGGAAAGTGAGTATCGAAGATCTGCCTTATTTGAAAGTTGGCCCCTACCATACCAACACACAGCAGGCACTACAGCTGGCTCGACATACCCTGCATCGGCGCAAGTTTGCGAACAAGCAAATTTTTATGATTACCGACGGGAAACCGTCTTGTATCATTGAAAATGGGGAAATGTACAAAAACAGTTTTGGACTCGATCGCAAAATCGTAAACAAGGTACTGGATGAGGCCGTCAAGTGCCGCCGTGATGATATTGATATCACCACCTTTATGATTGCCCGCGATTCTTACCTGCAAAATTTTGTGCGCGAACTCACCGAGGCCAACAAGGGGCGCGCTTATTTTGCCTCGCTCGATAACCTGGGCGAATATATTTTCGAGGATTACATCCGAAATCGAAAAAGACGGGTTAAATAATTCGTAATTCATTAAATGGTTCAACGTTCAAAATGGAATGCGCAATACTGGTCAACGATGCTTCGTGCGAATTAGACCGAAATAATGAGTAACGGGTAATAACGTGTATCTTGATGATCACTCATTAACATATTCCTGAGCAGTCATCCCATATATCTTTTTAAACACCCTTGAGAAATATGTGAGTTGATTATAACCAGTGGCATAGGCCGCCTCAGAAATAGAAAGGCCGTCTTCTTCAATCAATCGCAACGCTTCCTTGAGCCGCATCAAATTAATCGTTTGGCTGATGGTTTCATCACTGCCTTTCTTCCACCTCCGATACAATGTAGATCGACTTATCGACAGTGAATTTGCAATAAGTTCAGTGCTTAAATCGGGATTCCCCAGGTGACGCTGAATAATTTTGCGGACCTTTTGTACAAATGGACTCGAAGTTTCCTCTTCTTTACTGTCCCGCAGATATTCCTCCCTGCAGATCACCGATGACGCCCGAAGCGCCGGTGGCAAACTTCTGAAAGAATCTGAGCAAACCCCGGCGCCACAAGTTGAACTAAAGCTCGAAGGAACCGACATGAGCTCCAACGCGGTTGTTATGTTCTCCGAACAAGCAGAACCGGCAAAGACCGCCACGACGCCTGGAAGCTGGAGCCGCTAGCCGCATCTGAGCCTCTACACCACCTCCGCCGAGCGGCATGCGTTGGATATTAATGCTCTGCCCTCCTCCGCCAAGGCCTCGGAGGGCAAGTCTATTGCGGTGAACCTGGACTTTAGAGGATCGAATATAGGTGGAAAATATACGCTGAGTTGGAATCCCAGGCCTTGCCTGCAAACATGGATATCACCCTCAAAGATATCCACACCGACCGGAGCATAACTCTGAATGAGTCCGGCGAATACAGCTTTGAGGTTGATGGTGGAAAAGCTAAGGCTAACACTAAAACCTCCAAGGATTCGAAACCATCAACGGGCTCGAAGCGCGGAGGCGTCGCGCAGCAGCAAACGACGTCGCCGGATCAGGCGTCCACGCTTGATCCACCCCGGCATGGCCCCCTGCCGACGGTGCTGAAGGCCAAAGCCAGCAACCCGCGGTTCCTGCTTGCAGTCAGTTATAACGGGGACGGAGAAAATCGGACCGAAATTCCAGAGTCTGTAGAACTGAATCAAAACTATCCAAACCCGTTTAATCCTGAGACGGTGATCCGCTACGGAGTACCGGAGCAATCGGAGGTACAGCTCAATGTGTATAACATCCTGGGACAACTCGTACGCACGCTGGTCAGCGAACAGCAGTCGGCCGGCCGCTACGAAGTGAGCTTCGACGGCTCCCGGCTGGCCTCGGGGATGTATATTTATCGGCTGAAGGTGGGGACAAAAGTGTTAACCAACAAAATGACGCTGATTAAATAGTTACCAGTTATTGGTTATTCGTTATTGGGGTTCCTTCCAAATAACTGATAACAAATAACCAAACTTCACAATTATGAAACGACTAATCACACTGTTCACGCTCTTTGTTCTGATCACACTCCCTGCCCTGCTACTGGCTCAACCCAGTATGCCAGACGGCCCCGAACAAATATCCATCGACGGCGGGCTCGGGATTCTGGCGACGTTAGGTGGAGCGTATGCTGTTAAAAAACTAAAAGAACGAAAATAGAAATTTAGGTATAAAGTACGGAACAAATACATCTCACATGCTCTTTCGAGGTACGCATAAAATGAGTAATAAAAAACGGATCTGCCGGTTTTTACTCATTGCTGGTTGCCAACCACTCATAAAAAACCCTGACAAGGACGCTGCCTTATCAGGGTTAAATTCATTAAGAAAGAATAGGGATTTTAGATATCCAGCTCTGTCATCACTTGGTCGGTTATATTATACTTTTGCTGTGCTTCTTCTGAAGCATAGAGTACAATAACGTCACCTTGGCTGGTCGTTCTGTTGATGACATACGTAAGTCCCATATCTTCTGCAACAGTGCCAATAGCGGTATCTATCTGATCAAGCAGTGGTCCAACAAGTTCTTGCTGTTTTTGTTGCACTTCTTGCTGAATTTGGCTCTGAAACTGTTGTAGTTCTGAGTTTAACTTGCCCAGTCGCTCTTCTTCTTTTTTCTTGGCAGATTCAGAAATAACAGACTCTTTCTGCTGATATTCCGAAACCTGCTGCTGAAAATTCTGCTGCTTGGTGGCAAGTTCTTCTCGTTTTCTGTCGATAAAGTTCTGCAAACGCTGCTGCACGGCCTTCATCTCAGGCATCTTATTCAAAATGGCCTGGGGATCCACATATCCAATTTCAAGATCCTGTTTTTGTTGGGCCGTTGCCGGAGAAGTTACAGCAACGCTGATAATAAATAAACAGACAAAAGATAGTGATAAGATTCGTTTAAACATGGTGTGATCGGTTTTCTGTTAGTTCTGAGCTGAGGTTTCGTTCATTTGTTGGAGTACATCATCAGTGATATTCAACTGTTCGCTGGCTGAATAATACACTAGACTTTCCCCATTGCTGGTAGCTTCGTTAAGTACAAAGTCGAGATTTTTCTCTTCAGCAACGGTGGCAATAGCCTGATCCATTCTGTTATAAAGTGGTTCCAACAGTTCTGCACGACGGCGTTGGATCTGCTGTTGAATACTTTGTTGAAATTTGCGCATTGACGATTGCATCTGTGTAAGTCGCTGTTCAGCCTGTTCAGATAACTCTGATTGATCCTGCTGAAATTCTGCCACAGAATCCTGATAAGCAGCCGTTTTTTGCTGCAGTTCTTGGCGCTTGGTCTGAATAAACGAATTAAGCTGTTCTTGCACTGCAGATCGTTCCGGCAACTGATTCAACACCTCTTGAGTGTTCATATAACCAATTTTAAGTTGCCCAAACGCCGTAGCGCTGAAGATAAAGAGAAACAAAAAAAATGAACTTAGTAACTTTCTAAACATTGAGTAGAATTCTCGTTTTATTTCGTTTATTTAATTAAAGCGTGTGAGTATAAAAACAATTTTTATCAATTGCTGGATTCATTTAACGTAACGCCCAGCTCCTGTAGTACCTCGTCATTTAAATTCCACTCTTGCACACTGTAAAGCATGCTAGATTTCTGGGCACGATCAAAAACAAAGTCAAAATCTTGTCGCTTCGCCACGGTGTTAATGGCATTAAAAATCTTTCGCTGGATAGGCTCAAGCAGTTCCTGTTGCTTCGTAAAATATTCGCCTTCAGCCCCAAACTTCTGATCCAAAAATTGCTGGCGCTGCTGTACTTTGTTTTGAATTTCCTGCTGTTTCTTTGCCCGCTGTTCATCCGTATAAAGAATTTCTCTAGCCTGAAAATCCTGTTTTAAATTGTCAATTTCATTTTTCATCTCCTCCAGTTGGGTATTCCACTCCGAACTTATTGAGCTTAGTTGCTGCTTTACGCCCTCATATTCCGACATCTGGGACAAAATATAATCGGTATCAACATACCCAATCTTTTGTTCCTGGGCGGATACCGAACTTGCCATAAAAAGGGCAATGCACCCTAACAAAACAACCCGGTATGTTTTCATTTTGATCATTAGAACGGTGCCCCGATGTTGAAGAGAAACTGCCATTCTCCTGCACGCACAGGACTTCCCGGAATGGGAATTCCATCCAGGCGATACCCGTAGCTGAGGTCAACCAACCCAAGAATGGGCAGGTAAATCCGCGTACCAAAACCAACCGCCCGTTTGAGCTCAAACGGCTTAAACTGTGAGGCATCCAGATAGGTATTGCCCGCATCCAAAAAGGCATACGGATAAACCTGGGCCTGCTGCTCGGTAATAGCAGGATAGCGAAGCTCCAGTGAATACTTGGAATACAAGCGCCCGCCTACCGCCTGGCCGTTAACATATGGGGTAATTGAGCCCTGCTGTCCGCCGGGAAATCCGCGGAGATCAATATTGTCATCCAGAAAGCTTTGGCGCTGTTGCAACTGGGTGCCGCCGAGTTTAAAGCGTTGGAAATCACTGCGCTGTCCTTCACCAAGATAGCCCAGATAACCGTACTCAATTGTATTTGTGAGTACTAATTTTCCGACTACGGTAGTGTGATTTTGATAGCTGGATTTCAACTTATAGTACTGTGAAAAACCGGGTAGCGGCGGTGCTAATTCTCCGGAAAACCTCAACTTTGAACCAGTTGTAGGCGAAATTTTGTTATCTGTAGAATTACGCTCCAACACCTGTTTGATACTCAAAATACTGGAGGTACCCTCAGCCAGAAATGTATTGTTGGCTACATCGTACAGCTGGTATGAAAGCACAGTTTGATGGCTAAAATAATCATCCGGCCATTTTAGGCGACGCCCCAGAGAAACACTGCTGGAAAATAGCTCGTTACGTTCGTCGCTCCCACGATATTGAATACGATCGTAACTCATATTCACACCAAAAGAAAGCGGACGTCCACCCAACCAAGGTTCTTGGAACCCAAGGCTGTAGCTTTGATAACCGCGACCCGTTACCTGAACACCCAGTGAGAGTTTTTGCCCATCGCCCGATGGAATGGGGTTCCAGCCTTTTCCATTGATGGCACGCTGCATTGAAAAGTTATTGAAGTTCAGTTTTGCGGAGAGAATCAACCCAATGCCTTGTCCGCCAAAACCACCGGAAAACTCGAAGTTATCCGTACTCTGCGACTCCTGTAATGAGTAATTGATATCCACCGTATTATTTTCTTGATCAGGAGAAAGATCCGGGGTAATGGCCTTTTGCTGGAAATAACCAAGCTGCCCTAATTCGCGAACCGTTCGTATAATTGCTTGTCGGCTGTACTTATCGCCCGGCACT
This sequence comes from uncultured Balneolaceae bacterium, assembly GCA_964490705.1. Lineage (GTDB taxonomy): Bacteria > Bacteroidota > Rhodothermia > Balneolales > Balneolaceae > Fodinibius. Next base: position 29,096 of record CAZBCG010000007.1, read on the forward strand.
GTGCGCAACGTTCGGCGAATAATATCATCATGCGTTTTGGTGTTGCCACTGAACGACACCTCGTTGACATAGGCAATTTCATCCTCATAAATATTCATGTGTAAGTCAACGGAATCTTGCCCTACTACATCAATTTCGGGCTGTACCTGAAAAAACAAGTAGCCGATATCGTTGTAGAGACTGGTCACATCCGGGCCCGTTTGGTTAATGCGCAAGCGCTTTTCAAACTTCGTTTGATTGAACACATCACCTTTTTTGAAATCGAGCACTTGGGTCAACCGTTCATCCGTATAAACAGTATTCCCATCCCATGTAATATTCCGAACTTTGTACTGCGGACCTTCTGCTACAGAAATATTTACCTTAATTCCGGTTGCCTCTCTGTTAAACACCAAAAATCGATTTTGAGTGTATGGGAAAGTATAAACCGTGTCGGATGTAATTCGGAAATCCATGAACCCATGCTCACCATAAAAGGAACGCAGATTTTCTTTTGCGGTCTCAAATTCCTCTTCTTTAAAAAGTTTTTTAGAGAAAAACTTCCACCAGCGATCTTCTTTAATCTCCTCAAGGGATTTGCGCAATGTACGGTCGCTAAAGTTCTCATTTCCCTCAAATGAAATATCCTTTATTTCCAGTTTTTCACCGGCATCGATATTAAAACGCACCGTCACGCGATTGCGAACGGTATCGGTATTTACCTTGCTAACGTCAATGCTGGTATTCCAATATCCCTCATCTTTAAAATAGCGCCGGATTGTGTTTCGAGCCTGTGCGATAGACGACTCGGTAACCGCATATCCTTTGAGCAGCGTTATTTCTTCGCGCAGGTCATCCTCCTGTGAGTTTTTAACCCCGCGGATCTGATATTCCTGTAATCGCGGCTGTTCTTGAACAACAATCTTCAGATAAATGCCGCCAGACTCCCTGCCTGTTTCAATAATTTCGATATTCGAAAACAGGCCGGTACGATATAAACTTTTGATGGCACTGCTGATGGCATTACCCGGGACGGTAATCTGGGTGCCTACCTGCAGACCACTGGTTCCGATGACAAACTCTTTGCGCGAAGTTGTTAATCCTTCAACTTCTACTCCGAGAATTTCGAGCTGTTCGGGCATCGCATTCATCGGGTTTTCGATGTTAATGGATGCAGTGGAATCAGCTGTCGAATCCTGAGCTACGGCCGGACCAGCAAAAAAGCAAAAAACAGAAAGCGCTAATAATAATTTCTTCACGTAGGTTAATTCTTGAAACAAAATTGAGCTTACGTTATTTGTATGAGTAGATTTATGATGTCAGCCCTTGAACGTATAGACTTGTCGATTTCTTTTGTTTTTTCTCAGAAAGTTTGCCAAATCTACGATCACGTTCTTGAAAAGATTGGATAGCCTTGTACAGTTCATCTCTACGGAAATCAGGCCAGTACGTTTCCGTGATATACAGCTCCGAATACGCCAGCTGCCACAACAAAAAGTTGCTAAGCCGATATTCGCCGCTGGTTCTTATAATGAGCTCCGGATCGGGAATTTCTGCCGTTGAAAGATGAGCACTGATCATCTCATCATCAATATCATCAGGATTAATTTCACCTTCTTTGACCCGGTGTGCCAGCTTTTTAACCGCTTCGGTGATATCCCATCGGCCCGAATAGCTAAGTGCTAAACACAAATGCAGGCGACTATTGTCCTCCGTCAACTCGATTGCTTCGCGCAGCTCTCGCTGGCAAGTTTTCGGAAAGCGATTGATCTGACCGATGGTTTCCAGCTTGATATCATTTTCGTTCAAATTATCAGCCTCCTTACGGAGTGAGCTGGCCAACAATCGCATCAACGCATTGACTTCTATTTTCGGACGTTCCCAGTTTTCGGTTGAAAACGCATACAGCGTCAAATATTTTACGCCGATCTGAGCACAGGCTTCAGTAATATCCCGAACGGAATCGACACCGGCTTTATGCCCCTGAGAACGCAGATTACCACGACTTTGTGCCCAGCGCCCGTTGCCATCCATAATAATAGCAATGTGCTCAGGAATCTCTCCCTGATCCGCAAGAGCTGCCTGCAGCTTTTTGTCGCGGTTATTTTGTTCGTTATTTGTGAGCGAAATTGGTTTCAATACGTAATATGCCTGTTTTCTTAAGCTATCAATATTAGAGTTTTATACCCGTTATATCAAGCTATGAAGTATTAGAATTGATCGATTTGTTTAACCAATGTCACCATCTCGAGCAGGGCCAACGCGGCTTCGGTTCCCTTATTCCCTTTATCTCCAACAAGTCCACAACGTTCTTGCGCTTGCTGTACATTATCCGTTGTTAAAACGCCAAACACCACCGGCTTATTTCCCGACATATTAAGATCAGTGATACCCCGATTAACGGCATCGCAAACATAGTCAAAATGGGGCGTATCGCCTTGTATCACTGCTCCGAGCGTAATTACTCCATCAACCTTGGGCAGCAACTGCCGTGCTGTAAACGGAATTTCGTAGGCGCCGGGACAGCGGGCAACAACAATTTGTTCGTCACCAAGCCCCTTGCTCTTTAGGGTATTGAGTGCTCCGTCAAGCAGTTCATCGGTAATAAAAGAGTTCCATTTTGCCACGACAATGCCAACAGTACTATCGGTGGTCTTGGTATTTCCCTCGAGTATATGGGGACTCATAATTTATACTGATATCTTTTTGCGCTGGTCGGTCATTCTGGTCAGTCGATGCACATATTTTGCGTTAATTGTTACGACGCCAAAAAACTTCTGATATTTCTTATTTCCGCCATGAAAATCACTGCCCCCGGTTTTTAGCAAATTACGCTGATCGGCAAAGGCTTCAATTCGTTTTTGGGTTTTATAATCATGGCTGGGATGAATAAACTCGATGCCATCCACACCGGCCTCCACCAATTCTTCGAGTTCATGATCGCGATATAAATTTCCGGGATGTGCGATCACCACCGCTCCACCGGCCTTTTTTACCGTCTCAATAACTTCGTGGTGGGTATAGTACTCATTTTCGATGGTGCCCAGTGCTTCATCACTCAGATAACGAATAAATGCCTCTTTAAAAGAAGCTACATACCCTTTGCTGATTAACACCGAAGCGATATGTGGCCGGCCGATATTACCGCCGTTCGCCTCGGCTTTCACCTCTTCAATATCAATCTCGAGCCCTTCTTTCGAGAGCTCATTTAAAATCCACTTACCGCGCTTAAGCCGCGACTGATAATGCTTGGCCAGCAGCTGTAAAATCGCAGGATGATCCGGATCAAAACAGTAAGCCAACAAGTGACATTCGCGCCCGTTAAAATCAGCAGTGATTTCGACTCCTGAGATCAGCTCAATATCCAGCTTTTGAGCCATCTCGCGTGCTTTTTTATATCCGCGGATGGTATCGTGATCTGTAATAGCGATAATATCCAGCTTGTGCCGCTTAGCGCTGCGCACCACATCTTCGGGCTCCATATGTCCGTCTGATGCCACTGTGTGAATATGTAGATCTGCTTTTGCCACTAGTTTGAAACGGATAAAATTTGATTATATCGACTGGAATCGTTCAGCACATTTACAGCCTCGTTTACTACCGGATCATACGGCAAAGATGCAGAACGCTGTCCCTTTTTTCCTCGATATCGGGATACAAGCTCTAAGAAAAGCCGGCGATCAATTGCGGTACGCTGCTCAATAAAGGCCTGTTTTTTCTTTATTCCAATTTGCTTTTCAAGTGCTGCAATATGTTCATCCACGGCCGACTCATTTCTTTGTAGAGACGAATCAATCTTCGTTAAATACAACTGCGAAGGCGTCTGATATTGAAAATTCTGTGCTTCCAGAAAATCTCGAAAATCTGCAAACAGTTCATCAGATCCCATTTGAACCTCCAGAGAATCATGCTCAGCAGCATACTGATTAGCAAAATCAAAAAATATATTCTGTTGCATCAGCGATGTTTGTAACAAACTGGGATCCGACTCCGAAACTTGTACATCAGGCAAAATACCATCCCCGTCATACACCGTTCGTCCGTTTTCGGTCTTGAATTTACGGCGAGTGGAATCAGGCTTGATGACGGCATTATTTTGCTCATCATGTGTGTATGTAATCGACTGGATGCTACGCCCGCTGGGAATATAATATCGAGAGGTCGTTAGTTTTAACGCCGTATTGTACGAAAGTGGACGCATAATCTGAACCAACCCTTTGCCAAAACTCTGCTCTCCCATAACCACGGCACGGTCCATATCCTGCATGGCACCACCCACAATTTCTGATGCACTGGCACTGCCCCCATTCTGCAGTACTATCAGCGGCAGATCGGGTGCCACTGGGGTCTCTTTCGTTGAAAAGCTGTTATTATGCTGGCTTAATCGGCCGCGCGTCTCAACCACTTTCTTATCCTGTGGCACAAATTTATCAACCAAGGCTACCGCCTCATCCAGCAAACCTCCGGGGTTATTTCGCAAATCCAGTACTAAACCCGTAAGCTGTTTTTGGGATTGTAATTCTTCGAGCGCGGTACGTACTTCTCCGGCAGCATTCTGTGAAAAGCGGCTCAGAAAAATGTATCCCACCTCTTGCCGGTCTCCGACAAATCCTGTATAGGCAACATTTTTCACCTCCACGCGCTGGCGTTTCAGGGCAAATTCCAGCGGATTGTCAATACCGTACCGCTGAATAGTTATCGTTACGGTTGTGCCGGGCTCCCCGGTCGTCAAATTTTGTACCTCTTCGGGATTCATATCCGCAACCGATACCCCGTCCACAGCCGTAATTACATCGCCCGATCGAATGCCCTTGCTGTGGGCCGAATATCCCTCCATCGGAGCAATGACCACGATTTTACCGCCGCGGTATCCCACATCCAGCCCAACACCGCCATAGCTGCCACGGGTCATAATTTCCATATCCTGATTCTGAGCCTCATCAATCAGCACCGTGTAGGGATCCAGCGATTCCAGCATCGCGTTGATCCCTTTACGCATCAGCTTTTCGGGATTGACTTCATCAACATAGTGCAGCGAAACCTCGCGATAGACCTCACTGAAAATGGTAAAATTTTTCTTGATGAGGAAATAGATATCCGGGTTGCGGACCAAGCCCACCAGTGCCAGCGACGTAACCGCCAGCAGGCTACCGACTATTATTTTTTTCCATCTCTTCATCAATGAAACCTATTCAGGCCTAATATTCAGTTCTTGTCCGACGTAAATTCTGGAATTTCTCAAATCGTTCAGGCGCTTAATCTGATCCACGGTTACTCCAAAAGAATTCGCAATTTCGATCAGCGTATCATTTCGGCGCACCGTATAACTCACCGTACCGCCCCCGGAGGTTTCCGCAGAGGCAAGATATGCTTCGGTTACCTCTTTGCCGGATCGTTGCTCGCGCTCAATCTGTTGTTTTTTACTGAACGACATGCCATTGATCTGGCTGTAGTACGCTTGCTTCGATTCGGGAACATACACAACCAAGTCTTCCCCGGGACGGATAAAGTTGGAGCTTCCGTTCCACGAACGAATTTGCCATGCCCGAATATCGTACCATTCGGCAATGTGACCAATGGTATCGCCGCTCTTCACCTCATAGGTCAACTTTACAGAATTGGCCGGTGCTTTCGATTGCGATTGGCTTCGTGATGTAGAAGTATTATCGCGCGGCTGGTGGGTAGGACGGTTAACGGCAATTTGTTCGTTACTGCCCGGTGCCAGCGGTACAACTATCTTTTGCCCGGGATAGATGGTATTCGAAAGCCCTTCATTCGTCTCATATAATGATCGTACCGACGTACCGTATTTCTGCGCGATATATCCCAGCGTTTCTCCGCGATTTACTGTATGCATTGCTACATTTTGGCTGCGTTTTTCTTTGGGGATATCATCATAATTGGCAGCAAAACGCTCCTTGGTTCCAACCGGCAACTTCAGCGGATACTCATTCCCCGGCGGTGTAGCCCAGCGCAACAGCTCGGGGTTATATTCCTTCAACTTTTCAGTGCTGATGCCCGCCGCATCGGCAAGTGCATCCAGTGGCATCAAGGGGGCTACCTTATACACCTGATAATCATAAGACTCATTTTCGTACCTTTCCTTAAAACCAAAAGCGGTAGGATTCATTTCAATCATCGTCGCGGCTATAAAACCGGGAACATATCCCTGGGTTTCGCGCGGCAGATAGGGATAAGCAGCCCAGTAATCTTCTTTGCCGGCTGCCCTGATAGCTCGCTTCAAACCGCGGGGACTGATGTTGTAATTTGCCATTGCCAAGTGCCAATCATCCCAAATATTATACAAATCTTTTAAGTGACGAGCCGCCGCACGCGTAGCTTTTTCGGGATCCCGCCGCTCATCAATCCACCAGTTGACCTCAAGCCCGTACATGGAGCCTGTCGCGCGGATAAACTGCCACATCCCCACGGCCGATGCCCAACTTCTCGCTTCGGGATTTAATCCGCTTTCTACCATTGCCAGGTGAATCAACTCCGTTGGAACTCCTTCATCTTCAAAGATCTTGCGCATCATCGGAAAATACTTCTCCTTCCGCGTGAGCCACGATTCCATCACTTCGGGACGCTTAAGTGTATAATACATCAAGTGACGATTAACCTGCCGATTTTGTACCAGCGGCACCTCCGTTTTTGGCGTCGTGATATCTTCAGGCAACACATATTCATCCTTCATCCAATCATCATTGCCTGAGTAGAGCTCTTTCTGAATCTCAAAAATTTCGCCTTCTACTTCTTTGGAAGAATCGGTGATCCCGTAAAATTCACGGTATTCAGTCATTACTGACCGGTAAAGTTCACTGAATCGTGGGTTGGATTGCACCTCGGGATACGTATCGAGCAGCGTTTGAAGTGAGTTGAGGGCATCCGTGATATGCTGTTCGGCACTCAAGGGGTCATCCTGAACCTGCGCCTCAATAGCATTCACATGCGTTCGATAGATATCCGAGATACGGCCCATTACATCCTTCTGAAAATTGTCGAGCTTTTGTGTTGTTCGTTCAGAAACAGCGGAAAAATCATCCACCCCTTCCATCATCGGGTTATTATATGGAAGCAGCTTTGCCGGAATTTCTGTCTTCTCGAGCTGTATTTTCGTGGTATCTTGCTGGGCCAGCCCCGGACAAATACCCACAACAAAAATGAAAATGAGCGTTAATTGTAACGTATTCTGCATAGATTTTTCCGTCTTGTAAGTTTTAAAAATATATGATACTCAAAATTTCTTATGACCGTGGCTAAACCATCCCGCGTCCACATTTTCTTAACGCGAAAGATAACTCTTTAGCATAGAAAAACTTACGAGCGATTTTCAGTCCATCGCTGCACGATGGGCCACCGCCGGCCTGTGCCAAATGCCTTGTTGCTCATCTTCAAAACCGGCACCGCCTGAAAACGCTTAAACTCCATTTGATCGACCAGAGTCGTAATGCGTTTAACCACCCCGATATCATAACCACGATCAGCTATTTCTTCAACCCCGCACTGCTCTTCGATATAAGCCTGCAAAATCGGATCCAATACATCGTATTCCGGCAGGCTGTCGGCATCCTTTTGGTCGGGCCGTAGCTCAGCACTCGGGGGCTTCTCGAGGATATTCTGCGGGATGACTTCTCGGTTATAATACACATTATTTAACCAACGAGCCATTTCATACACTTCGGTTTTATACAAATCTGCGATAATGCCCAATCCGCCGGACATATCCCCATATAACGTACAGTAACCGGTCGCCAACTCTGACTTATTACCAGTGTTGAGCAACATATGCCCAAATTTGTTGGAATAGGCCATCAGCAATGTTCCGCGAATGCGGGGCTGCAGATTTTCCTCGGCAACACCAAACGATGTATCTTCAAAAAGTGGTTCCAAAGCCGTATTAAACTGATCGTAAATATCTTTTATCGCTATTTCGTGACAAGAAATCCCAAGATTTTCGGCAAGCTTTTCTGAGTCTGTGATACTCCCTTCTGAGGAAAATTCCGATGGCATCGTTATCCCAACTACATTATCTGATCCCAATGCCTCTGTAGCAATAGCAGCTACAAGTGCTGAATCGATGCCACCGCTGAGTCCCACCAGAACTTTGTCAGCAACACCGGTTTTTTGGAGATAATCCTGCAATCCCATGACCAATCCGTGAAATATCTGTTCAATAAGTTGGGGGACCTCAGTCTTGTCCTCCTTCGAAACTGCTAACGAACTATTCTGAGTGTCCCAATCCACATCAATGAAGTCTTCCTGGAATAACGCGCCGCGAGCAATCACCTCCGCATCTTTGTTGATGGCCAACGAATCCCCATCGGAAACCAATTCGGTATTACCGCCCACTTGGTTAGCATAAAATACCGGGAGGTTCCAGGTTCGCGCATGCTGCTGCAGCATTTTCTGCCGCTTAGCCGGTTTATTTCGCGTATAGGGCGATGCCGACAAATTGAAAATTGCATCAGCGCCGTCTTGCGCTAGTTCTTTGGCAGGATTTGTTCCATAGCTGAGATACGAAAGCTCAAAATTGTGCCAGATATCCTCGCACACCGTAATACCCAGTTTTTTGCCCTTAAATTCGACGCAGGAAAAATGATTATCCGGTTCAAAATATCGCAGTTCATCATACACATCATAGGTTGGCAACAGGGCCTTGTGCACGGTTGATATAACAGACCCGTGTTGCGCCAAAATCGCACTGTTGTAGCACTTGCGTCCCACATCGCTTACGTTGGGTGTAGCCGTTCCAAAAAGCAGGGCTGTTTCTTCTGTCCGCCGGATAAGGCGATCATTCATTTCATAAATCGCATCCAAAAACTGGGTGCGTTCGATGAGATCCATCGGAGGATATCCGCAGACCACTAATTCGGGCAATACCAAAAGGTCAATACCATCGGCTTCGGCACGAGCCATAGCTTTAGTAATGAGCTCAAAGTTCTTTCCGAGATCACCAATAGTGGTATTGATCTGGCCTAAACGTATCTTCATGGGATATAGTAATCAACAATTAGTTTTCTGCGGAATAGACCTTTTCGCCGGCGACCCAGCTTTCTAACACTTCGGTCTGCCAGACTTCAATTGCGGGCACTTCGAACAGATCACGATCCACCAGAATAAAGTCGGCCCACTTGCCGGGTTCCAGACTGCCCAACATATCTTCTTGGTGAGCGGCATAGGCGGCATCCAGCGTAAACGAGCGCAAGGCTTGCTTTCGACTCATACTTTCCGACGGATACCATCCGCCCTCGGGTTGGCCCTGATGATCTTGCCGCGTGATAGCCGAATATAATCCATAAAATGGGTTTACATTTTCCACAGGAAAATCAGAACCTGAAGCGACAACAGTACCCTGATCCAAAAAAGTTTGCCATGCATATCCGCCTTTAATGCGCTGCGGACCCACGCGATCTTCGGCCATATTCATGTCGCTGGTGGCATGCGTAGGCTGCATCGAAGCAATGATGTTAAGCTCTTTAAATCGGGGTATATCTTGCAAGGAAACAATTTGTGCATGCTCAATTCGGTTACGGAGTCCCTGCTCACCCAAGCTGTCTTTTGCATTTTCAAAAGCATTTAAGACCTGGCGATTAGCTCGATCACCAATGGCATGCACATTGGTTTGAAATCCCTCGGACATGGCCTTGAGTACCATCCGGTTCATCTCATCCTGGCTGTTAAACAGCAATCCTCGATTGTCGGAATCATCAGAATAAGGTTCAATCATCGCCGCACCGCGACTGCCGAGCGCACCGTCGGCATAAATTTTAACACTCTGTAGCGAAAATAAATCATTCTGATAAGATGCCATCGGCCCTTGTGCAGATAACTCACCAAAACTATCCCAACTAATCATCCCATAAATTCTAGTTGTCAATTCTCCCTGGTCTGCTATTTTTTTGTAAATCTTTACAGTATCGGGGTCAACTCCCGCATCATGAACGCTTGTAAGACCTTTACTCCGTATATATTTGAGTGCATCTTTCAGGATAGTTTGTTGTTCGTCGATCGTGGGTTTTGGAATTTTTGAATCGATTAAATCTTCTGCCTCATCCACAAAAATACCAGTAGGTTCTCCATTTTCATCCCGGATAATTTTTCCTCCATCAGGTGCTTTCGTTTCTGCGGTTATTCCTGCGATCTCCATCGCCTTGGAATTGGCCCAACTGGCATGCCCATCAACACGACTTAACCAAACGGGACGATCACTTACAATTTTATCCAAGTCTTGGGCAGTGGGAAAATCTCCATCTCCCCAATGCGTATTATTCCAGCCCCGTCCTTCAATCCAATTTAAATCGGGGTTTTCCAAAGCGTATTCTTCAATATGGGTCAAAGCCTTATCCAACGATTTAATTCCCATCAAATCCACATTCATAAGCATATTGCCCAATCCCATCACATGAGCATGCGCATCAATAAGTCCTGGAAGCATTACCTTGCCTTTGCCATCGATAATCTTGCTACCCGTACCGCCTTCGAAAGTGGTATCGCTATATACATCAATTACTTTACCACCCTCAAATGCTATGGCGGAAAACTCTTTCAGCTCTCCATCATAAAATGTATATCCATTCACATTCTGAATTACCTTTTTTTGTGATGAGGTACCCTGTTGACAAGACATGCTGATACATGCACTAAGAAACAGAAAAAGAAACGTAATTCGTGACGTTGACATAGGGAAACGTTTGTTCAAATTTAAGCCTCTAAATTTATGACAATACAGCTAGGATAAAAAATGTATTCGGCCTTGACAGCTCACATTATTGCGAACGGAGAGGAAAGTCAAAACGGCAATCCCAATGCTCGAGTTTTTCGAGCAGACTTTGAGGTGCGAACGACATATCAGCTAGCTTGGCAAGTGGCATCCAGCACAGATCATTCAACAGTTGCTTGTCATCCGGCAATTCGGGATCAGACCCCAGCTTACGTTCACCGCTCGTTTTCTCAACCTCAAAATAGCATTCTATCGCATGATAAGGCGGAGAAACTAATTCATTGACATGGACAAGCTGGCTGACCGCAATTTTGAGATTTGTTTCTTCGCGAAATTCTCGCTGCAAGCAATCAGACATTGACTCACCAAACTCCAATCCCCCACCGGGTGGCATCCAGACCAGCTCATCGGTCACCGGAGAGTGAACTTGGGCAAGCAGAATGGCATCCGACTCCACCAGCAATCCACAAACGCGAACACGCAACTGGCCGCTAAATGCAGATGCATCCTCATCCATAACATCGAGTGCTAGTTGGCAGCAACTTTATCGCGCTCAACCGGCGAATGTAACTCGTTCTGCTTGGCATACTTGAGGCTGGCTTTTACAAAATCCACAAACAGCGGCTGTGGATTATTGACCGTAGAACACAGCTCGGGATGAAATTGTACGCCTACAAACCAGGGATGATCAGGAAGCTCCACAATCTCCACAAGATCGCGCTCGGGATTAAAACCGGTCAACTTCATCCCCTCTTCCACCAATTTATAGCGCAGGTTATTATTTACCTCATACCGATGGCGATGACGTTCTTGAAAAAGTTCCTTGCCATAGGCCTCATGCGTCTTGGATCCGGACTTTACCTTGCAATCATACAGTCCCAGGCGCATGGTTCCGCCTTTCTCCTCAATATTTTTCTGATCCGGCATCAGGTCGATAATGGGATACTCGGTATCTTCATCAAATTCGGTGCTATTAGCATTTTCCCATCCACAAACATTGCGCGCATACTCGATAACCGCGCACTGCATACCCAGACAGATGCCAAAATACGGGATGTTGTTTTCTCGGGCATGCTTTGCAGCCGCCAGTTTTCCGTCGATACCGCGACCGCCAAAGCCGGGTGCCACAAGCACACCGGATATGCCATCCAATTTATCGGCGATATTCTCTTTGGTCAGATCATCGGATTGCAGCCAACGGATATCGACCGAACAATCGTTGACAGCCCCGGCATGAATAAAGGCCTCTACGATAGATTTATAGGCATCGTGATGCTCTACATATTTACCAACCAGCGCAATATTTATTTCGGTGGATGGATTTTGCACCGCTTCTACAAAGCCGATCCAGCGTTCGAGATCCGGTTCGCCGGCCTCGAGCTGCAGCTTTTTGATCACGCGCTCGTCCAGTCCTTCGCCCTGCATCAACAGCGGTACCTGATAAATGCTTTCGGCATCAAGTGATGCAATGACATCCTCATATTCTACATTACAAAACTGTGCAATTTTATTGCGGATGGTATCGTCGAGTTCGTATTCCGATCGCGCTACGATGATATCGGGCTGCAGGCCACTTTCGGAAAGCGTTTTGACAGAGTGCTGAGTCGGTTTGGTTTTGAGCTCTCGCGCCGCGGACAAATACGGCACCAACGTAAGGTGAATGGACAGGGTGTGTTGACGTCCCACATCGTACCGCAGCTGACGAACGGCCTCGATGTAGGGCAGGCTCTCGATATCACCCACCGTTCCGCCAATTTCGGTAATCACCACATCGTAATCACCGGATTCGCCCAACTCAACAATATGCGACTTAATTTCATCAGTGATATGTGGGATCACTTGCACCGTTTTGCCCAAATACGCACCCTGACGCTCTTTAGAAATCACATCGTTGTAAATGCGTCCGGTTGTAACATTATTTTCCTGTGAAGTGCGGATATCCAGAAATCGTTCGTAGTGACCGAGATCGAGATCCGTTTCGGCGCCATCTTCGGTTACATACACTTCGCCGTGTTCGTAGGGATTCATCGTGCCGGGATCCACATTAATATATGGATCCAGCTTTTGGATGGTCACGCGCAGCCCGCGTGCAACGAGCAAACGCCCCAGCGAAGCGCATATAATTCCCTTTCCGAGTGAAGATGTAACTCCGCCCGTAACGAAGATATATTTGGTGGCCATGAGAGCAATTGTTTATTAACGGTAAACGGAAAATAGAATGTTTCCGCTCAGCATTCAAATGAGAGCGACAACTTTTTTCGACAAATCTATTTTTGGGAATCGGCCACAACCTGACGCAACAGGTCGGGCTTGTTGGTAAAAATACCCGTAACCCCTACGCCAATAAGCTTTTTCATCTTTCTTTTCTCATTCACCGTATAAATAAAGTGCGGAATGTTGTGCGTTTTCAGATCCTGCCTCCACTTCTTGCTGAGCTGACGAAAGCTGCAGTTAAACGCATCAGCCGAAAATGATGTCACCAATTCATGAGGCAATTGCTGATTGGATTGCCGCCGGTTATAAAGCAGTGCAACCGGTATCTGGGCATCTAATTCTTTGAGATGTCGTACTGCACGATAATCAAAACTGGAAAACATAACATGATCTTCCATCCCATACTTTTTGACCAGGGTCAAGCTCTTTTCTTCAATCCCGCCTTCCAGGGAGTCCCCGACGGCCTCGGTCTTAATTTCGATGTTGAGGGCAATTTTTCCGGCCGCAAACTGTAATACGTTTTCAAGCGTAGGTATCTGCTGACCCGCAAATTTTTTATCAAACCACGATCCGGCATCCAACTTGCGGAGTTCTTCGATCGGATAGTCAGAAACAAAACCGGTGCCATTGGTGTGGGCATCGAGCAGTGCATCATGAAAGACGACCGGCACCCCGTCTTTGCTCATCAGTACATCCAGCTCAATCATTTCGGCATCCATTGCAACGGCCCCTTCGAAAGCTGCCATAGTATTTTCGGGATAGTAGGCGCTGGCACCACGATGCGCAATAATGACAAAGTCATCCCCGTCATCAGTATATAGTGTGGGTGAATTGGGTTTGTCAGTCATAATAGATTGTGAAAAACCATTAAGCGTTATCGCGCACACTAGCGCCAAGATAAGACAGAAATGATTAACTCTCATGCTTCTGCTTCCACTCTAGATAATCGATAAGTTCTTGAATCTGATTGCGCTGATAAAAAATCAGTCCCACATTGATGACAAATACAGCCAAAATAATGATGAAAAAAGTCTGGCTAAGCTGGGTGATATCATAATAAAAGGAGTAGCCAAAGAATAAGATAGCCGCAATATTTACGGCAAGCTGTATCCATTTATTGCGATCTTTTTTGTGCAGCGCTTCAATCTGCTCACTGGGTGGGAGAGACAGTTTATCCTTTTTGAGATGAATTTTGAGATACGATTGCAGTCGCTCTTGCTTCTCGGAATCGTTGAAGTCGGTCATGCTAGTTTTTTGCCTTCATCACCCGTTTCATTGCATTGCGAAGTAAGGAATGGGTGTCATATGATTTTGAAACCGTAATATAGACTAAATATAATCCAGTCATTGTAGTAACACTAGCGCCCATAGTCAGGAACAATGATATCCAAAGAGGAGTAATAAGCCCCAAAATTGAAACCGTAATTACCGACAATCCCAAAAGGATCTGGCAAAATCCTGCAATAAAGTGGAAAGTTTTGAGCGTATGCGTATGTTTAACTGCTTGAGAAAGACGGGCATTGCCCGTTGAATCCTGTATATTCGGTAGGTTCGAATGCGCAGACCAATCATTTTCCCGGTCGTAATCTTCCATATGTCAGTCCCCATTTTTTAATAAGCCGTAAAACGCTATTAACTTAAGATTAATTCTCACTTTTTCAATCTTTACCATCACTTATGCCTCATTCTGATACAAATATTTACATCTATGGACGAAATTCTGTTCGTGAAGCCTTGCAAAATGAGGCCAAAAAAGTTGAAAAAATTTTCGTGCGCGATTCGGTGCACGATTCTCAACTGCCGGACATCTTTGAGACAGCCTCTCAACATAATATACCCATTTCACATGTGCCCGGTTCCAAACTTTATGATTTAGTGGGCAGTGTTAACGATCAGGGTGTTGTGGCGCTGATGAGCGAAGCCGATTATTACGATTTTGGAGAGTGGCTCGACAGCATTGATACCTCTACCTATCCCGCCATTTTACTGCTGGATGAAATTGAAGATCCCGGTAATTTTGGAGCGATGCTCAGAACTGCAGCCGCTGCCGGAATTTCTGCCGTGCTGGTTCCCAAACACCGGCAGGCACCAGTTAACGCCACCGTTTATAAAACATCCGCCGGCACAGCAGGGCGTATCCCTATCGTTCGGGCGGGCAATCTTAATCAAGCAATTTTAAAACTCAAGGATGAAGGGTTTTGGATCGGCGGACTCAATATGAATGGCAATCAATCACTTTGGGATCTCGAAGTAGATCGCCCCTTGGCTTTCGTTGTTGGCAACGAGGAAAACGGCATCAGCCAAAAGACGCTGGAGCACTGCGATTATCAGTTTTCCATCCCCATGGAAAACAATGTGGAATCCCTGAATGTTTCGGTAAGTGCTGCCCTGCTGTGTTACGAATGGAATCGAAAACAGTAGCTAGTCATACAGTAGGTATTCTTTGCGTTCTTTTCGAAAGTCCGCAGCGGTTTGCTCCCAGTTTTTCAAATACGACTGATCGTTCAACTGCTCATGCAATATCGATTTGTCGATGCCGGCTAGCTTTTGGATGTAATCGTTGAGTTGAGCATCGGGCGTCGCGTCGAGCATCACCGACAATAACAAAGCACCCAGTTTAACCGGATCAAACTTATCGGGATCAGTAACTCGAATTTCTAAGCCGTGGCAGCGCTGATCTTCAAAATCAGGATTTACTGCTTTCCCGGGCAATGATTCCGGCACAAATGTTATCCGCTCGATATTGACTCCCGCAAATGATCGGCGAAGCTCAGCAATATGACTGGAGGTAAGCTTGGTCGTGGGAGATCCGATTTGTAAAAAGGGATCGTCGGTGCCCCGCCCTTCTGAGATATTGACGCCTTCAAATAATACTGTCCCAAGATATACAAAGGCATGTTCAAAGGTAGGTAAGTTGGGCGATGGGGGAATCCAATCCAACCCGGTATCCGGCCATTTCATTGATCGTTTCCACCCTTTCATGGGGATCACTTTTAGCTCTGCTGAATCAGCATTGGCAATCCACTGTTCGCCCACCATCATTTTGGCCAGTTCACCGAGCGTCATGCCGTGCGCCATCGGGATGGGGTACCGCCCCACAAAAGACTGATGCTGCTCCCGCATCATCCAGCCGGAGATAAGCTCTCCACCGGCCGGGTTTGGTCGATCGAGTATCCAAACGGGAACACCCTCGGCAGCCGCCGCTGAAATAATATTTCCCATTGTGGCATTGTAGGTGTAAAAGCGTGCTCCCACATCCTGCATATCGAACAGCAGCAGATCGACCTTTCTCAGCATTTCGGGAGTGGGGCTTCGGGTATCCCCATAAAGTGAAAAGACGGGCAGACCAGTCGCCTGATCGATCCCGTCTTCGATCGTTTCTCCGGCTCCCACATCACCGCGAAAACCGTGTTCGGGAGCAAACAACGCCGTTACATTGACATCCCGCGCCAGCAGCGTATCCAGCATGTGCGAATTCGCCACTCGGGCGGTGGGATTCATTACCAGTCCCAGGCGCTTGCCCTCCAGTTGCGGCAGGTGCTCATCAAGCAAAACTTGGGCCCCTATCTTTACTTGGGATGAAGAAGAATTGCTCTCACATCCCAAAAAAGATGCACAGGCAAAAAGAACCAGCGTAACGACTCGGATGTTGGCCATAGGCTATGCTTGGTTGGCTACAACTTCTTGCTCACTAAAGAAAAAGGCGGCTTCTTTTTTACCGTTCTCTACAGAGTCGGAGCCATGAATAATATTTTCACCTACATTGTCGGCAAAGTCGGCACGTACGGTTCCCTCTTCGGCCTCGTTGGGATCGGTAGCGCCGATAAATTCGCGGAAATCTTCAATGGCATTTTCTTTTTCAAGAATCATGGGTACACAGGGACCGCTGCTCATAAATTCGCAGAGCTCATCATAAAAAGGTCGCTCTTTGTGGACGGCATAAAATCCGCCGGCAGTGTCTTTGGTCAAGCGCGTCATTTTCATTGCCACGATATCAAAACCGGCCTCTTGAATACGACGGATTACTTCGCCGATTAATTCTTTACGTACGCAATCCGGTTTTAGGATAGTAAGAGTTCGTTCAACAGCCATAGTTCAATTTTTTTGAAAATTTATTGTAACAATTAACGATTTCGAGTCTCTTTGAAATAAAGGACGCTAAATATAAGGCTTCCTTCGCTAATTCACGAAGCGAATTGGTAATCAAATTTTCGGTTTCACAGACACCAGGGATTCAATGTTCAACCAACCGATACACATTTCATGGAACTGGCAGCTCAATGCCTTGCCGGCAGAAATATGGCCGTTGCTCTCTAATACCAATCAGCTGTTTAAGGATATCAAGCAGCCCAGCATTCAGCAGACTGATATCACACAAACGATAGCTCCGGGATTTGCTCAGCTTTCGTATAATGGTATCAATCGCTATGAGGTGTGGGAAGAAGAACCCTATGAATGGGAATATCCCTTTCGGTTTGGCGTTGTTCGCCACTATCAATCGGGACCGTATAAAGATCTGAAAATACAAGTTGACCTTATCCCCAATGATCAGGGTACGCGGCTGCAGATTAAGTTTTGGGCCACTCCTCGGATGGGCCTCATGTCGGTATTGAGCACTCTCAAACTGAAAACCATTATCAAGCGCCGGCTTAAACAAACTATTAGCCGATATGATAAGCTGGTACTTCAAGGTCAAAAATCCTATCAGTTAAACACCAAAAACAAGCTGGTGCGGGGCGGACGAAAACGTCTTGACCAGATTCTGGAACAGTTGCACAACAGTGAAGTCGATGCTAACATCCTGAACCACATCGTTGCATTCATCAAAACAGCCGATGATCTGGAAGTTAAACGCATTCGCCCTTACGAGTTGGCCAACTGCTGGAATCTCCCGCAAAAAAACGTTCTAAAAGTGTTCATCCACGCGGCTAAAGCTGGCCTGTTAACATTTAATTGGGATTTGTACTGCCCCGAATGCCGTACTATTCAACATTCGGTTAAGTCGCTGAGCCAAATTCACGAGCCAATCTATTGTGATGATTGTGAACAAAAGTTCAGCGTCAATTTTAACAAGACAATTCAGTTGAGCTTTACCCCGCATCCGCTTATCCGTAAAGTAAGTGATAAGCAATTTTGTATGCGCGGACCGCAATCTCAGCCGCATATTTTTGTGCAGCAGTATATCGAATCCGGCGGAAAGCGATTTTTGAAAACCCAGCTTCCTCCCGGTCAATATCTGTTAAGCACTAATCGAACTGAAGGTACTGCCCGCATTACAATTAGCGAAAACAGTTCTGACACTGTTCATATTGCTCTCCCCAAAGAGGGGTTGGATGGCGAAGAAGTTTATATTTCTGATGATCCCAACCTGAGTCTCGAAAATAATACCGACGAACCCCAACTCTTTACCCTCGAACGCAAAGAGTGGGTCAAAAAGGGCGTCAGTGCCGCTGAGGCCACATCATCACAACTATTCCGCAATCTTTTTGCGGATGAAGTACTCCGTAAGGGTGAAAGAATTTCGGTCGATAATTTAACGCTCATGTTTACCGACCTGTTCGATTCTACCGGAATGTACAACGAAGAGGGTGATGATAAAGCAGTCGGTCAACTCATTGACCATTTTGAAATATTGCAGGAAGCGGTAGCCGCGCATCACGGAGCCATTGTCAAAACCATCGGCGATTCGGTGATGGCCGTCTTTTGCAAACCTGAACAGGCCTTTAAAGCATATCTCGATGCCCAGCAGATGCTTTCCGAAGATGATCGATTTAGCGATCACCTGCAGCTCAATGCCGGAATCCACAACGGCAGTTGCATGGCTGTAAACCTCAACAGCCGCATCGATTACTTTGGATCAACAGTTAATATAGCCTCTCGCTTTGTGGATCTGGCCTCCGACAATGAAGTCGTCTTTTCCCAAGATACCTTCTCGAGCTCGAAGCTGCAGGATATGCTCGATGAAGCCGGCCACGACAGCACGGTACAGACAGCAAGCACGCGCCTTAAAGGATTCGACGCCGAGTATTTTGCCATTAAGAGTATCAAGATCGATAACAGCACCCTGCGACTGGCAATCTGATTTACCGCTTGAGAGCCACCCATTCTTACAGTAGCTTACTCCCTTGAGTTTAAAACAATACCTAATACTGCAATTGCTGATTATATCCATCAAACTATACCAACATGAGTAGCAAAAATACAACGAAGCAACCTGTGGCACCGGGCTCCAAGAAAATGAAAAAGAAGAAAAATATTGCGCTGATTGCCCATGATCACCGCAAAAATGATCTCATTGACTGGTGTGATTTTAACAAGGGATCTCTCTCGAAGCATAATTTATTTGGCACCGGAACCACCGGCAAGATGATTGCCGAAAATGTAGGCCTCGACGTTACCCGGTTCAACAGCGGTCCGCTGGGCGGTGACCTGCAAATTGGCGCGGCGATCTCGGAGAACGAAATCGATATGATGATTTTCTTTTGGGATCCCTTGCGCGCACAACCCCACGATGTGGATGTAAAAGCCCTGCTGCGGATTGGCGTGCTCTACAATATCCCCATGGCCTGCAACCGCACATCGGCCGATTTTATGATTTCTACGGATCTTATTGATGAAGAATATGATCGCTTTATCGTAGATTACAGCAAGCGTTTCACCAAAGATGTTGATAGTTAGATGACAACTTCTGGCAAAGAACATCAAAATCAACTGGCAAAAGAATCGAGCCCCTATCTGCTGCAGCATGCCAACAATCCTGTGGATTGGTATCCCTGGGGCGATGAAGCTTTTAAGAAAGCCCAAGAGGAAGACAAGCCTGTGCTGGTTTCCATCGGCTATGCCACCTGTCACTGGTGTCACGTGATGGCGCACGAATCGTTCGAGGATGAGGAGATCGCCTCGCTGATGAACGAGGTGTTTGTGAATATCAAAGTTGATCGCGAAGAGCGTCCCGATATCGACAATACCTATATGCTGGTTTGCCAGATGATGACGGGCAGTGGCGGCTGGCCGCTCAATGTATTTTTGACCCCCGATAAAAAGCCGTTTTATGCAGCGACTTATATTCCACGGCAGGGCCGTCATGGACGTCCCGGGATGCGCGAACTGATCCCCTGGATTTCGCAGCTTTGGGAGAACGAACGCGAAAAAATTGCAACTTCCTCTGATGAAATTATTACGGCTTTCCAGAAATCGACCTCGTTCGAATCCGGAGAACGGCTTTCGAATAATACACTTGATGAAGCTTACGATCAGTACAAACAGCAGTTTGATGGAACGCACGGCGGATTCGGTACGTCGCCGAAATTTCCGAGTCCCCATAACCTGATGCTGCTACTTCGCTACGCCAGGCAAAACACTGACTCTGACGCACTAAAGATGGTTGCGCAAACACTCACCAGCATGCGTCGGGGCGGTATTTTTGATCATATTGGCTTGGGATTTCATCGTTACTCGACCGATCAACAATGGCTGCTACCCCACTTCGAAAAAATGCTCTACGATCAATCCATGCTGATGATCGCCTACACCGAAGCTTGGCAAGTGACCCAGAATCCATTATTCAAGCAAACGGCTGATGAAATCGCCCAGTACCTGAATCGAAAAATGCGCGATGAAAATGGCGGTTTTTACTCGGCAGAAGATGCCGACAGCGAAGGCGAAGAGGGCAAATTTTATGTGTGGACGACGGCTGAAATTCGTGATTTGCTTGGCCAAGCCGAAGCAGAACTGGCTATTGAGGTCTTTAATCTAACCGAAGAAGGAAATTACCAAGATGAGTCCACTGGTCGCCGCACGGGCAAGAATATCCCGCATCTAAAAAAATCGTTGGCTGAACTTGCTGATGAGCGCAATATGTCAGAAAAGCAACTTGCTGGCGAACTTGAGGATATCCGCCAAAAACTACTTGCCGAACGACAAAAGCGCGTGCATCCCCTGTTGGATGACAAAATCCTGACCGACTGGAATGGGTTGGCCATGGCCGCACTGGCCAAAGCGGGAAGAACGTTCGGCAATGAACAATATATCGAGCAAGCCCAAGACTGCTGGCAGTTTATTACATCCCAAATGATTACCGACAGCGGCCAACTTAAACATCGTTACCGCAATGGCGATGTGGCCATTGATGCCCACGCCGATGATTACGCCTTCCTGATATGGGGACTCATCGAACTGTATCACGCTACGTTTGAATCGACCTATCTAAAGAAGGCTGTGGCACTACAAGAACAATTTGTTGATCACTTCTGGGATCAAGAAAATGGCGGCTTTTATTTTACGTCTGAAGATGGCGAAGAGCTGCTGGGACGCAAAAAGGAGGTTTATGACGGAGCGATGCCCTCCAGCAATTCAGTGGCAATGATGAATCTGCTCCGACTGGGACGATTGACCGGCAACACCGAATGGGAACAGATGGCCGATGAGTCGAACAAGCTCTTTTCGTCAGATATCAAGCGTGCACCTACGGGATTTGGATTTGCACTGCAAAGTGTGTCGCTTACGGTATCCTCATCGAAGGAAATTATTATTGCCGGTCCGCGTGACCATGAGACGACCCAGAAAATGCTGGATCAGCTCAATAATCTTTTCTCACCGAATGCGGTAGTGTTGTTGAATGATCCTGATGATGAACTCATTCGCACACTGGCTCCGTATCTGGAAGAGTTCGAAATGGAAGATGGCAAACCTACCGCTTATGTCTGTCAGAATTATAGCTGTGAGTTGCCAACGAATGATCCCCAGAAAATGATGGAATTGATCGAAAGATGATAAACAAAGATCTCTCACTACGTTCGAGATGACAAGTTAGTATTGGCATTATGATTGTCATTTCGACCAGCGGGAGAAATCTTTGTTTCCCTTGTTACTTACTTTCTAATGTTATCACCGTAACGGTTGGCGGGGCGCCATAACGAATGGGGCCAAGGGTGAATCCCAAGCCATTATTAATGTGGATTGGTAAACCGTCTTCGTGATACAGGCCACTCACATATTTAGTCTCGCGTTCGGCAGCTGAAAAGCTCATCCCCATAAACGGCACACGAATCTGTCCGCCGTGGGTATGTCCGGCCAGCATCATATCATAGTTGTGCTTCTGCGCATTTCCGATCAAATGATCAACTACCTGATGCGATGCAAAAATTTTAAGTGCCGAACTGTTCGCATCGGCTGTTAAGGAATCCACAATCTCGGGATTTGATGCCTTACTATACACTTCGGTGACCCCGGTAATCAGGGTTGAGTGCATACTATCTATTTTGATGGTGTGATTCTCATCCTTTAACAGCAGGATGCCTTGCTCTGCCAGCGCCTGTTCTACGTTTTGCGTACCGGCCCAATAGTCGTGGTCTCCCACAACAGCAATCGTCCCATATTTCGCTTTCGCTTTGCCCAGCTCCTCGGCAGACATCTTAATAAAATCGGTTCCATAGCTGATTAAATCACCGGTAAAAATGATGAGATCGGCCTGCTGTTTATTTATCTCATCGACATATCGGACAATCTCTTCGCGGCCGGTATATTCATCTCCCTGGATATCAGAAATGTGCACGAGCTTAAATTGTTCGAGCGATTCGGGAAGATTTTCGACCGGCAATGTTATCTGATCAGAGACAATCCGGGTTGTATCGCGGTAGGTTTTCCATCCCACAAAAACAAACACGACGACAAATAGCCCCAGCAAAATTCGAGCGTGCCAATGGGCGATCCAGTCTTTATCCCCCGACCAAAAGCGGCTGCTCAATTTGATGACATCCGCAATTATTACCAGGGTTACCAGCTGAAAAACAAACAGAAGTCCGAACCAAAACCAATATGTAAATGGTTTGGGATAGGTCAATACATCAATCTGACCGGTGATATAGAAATCGAGCACACCGCTAACCGAGAACAGATAAAAGGAGGCTAACAGAACGGGCAATAATATTTTCAGCCATCGGTAATCCGCAAAATAATGGATGCTTATATTGTAAAATCGAAATGATAAATACAGAACGGCCGGCGCCATGATACTAGACACCAACACGGTCATTTCAAGAAGCCAAGGCACTATGCTAATTGTTTAAAAGTTCTTATTATATTTTCAGTGATCCAGCCTAATGTAATTTTCGGATTTGAACAAATTTCTTTTGACCCGAAATTCTGGTCCGTAACTCTTTGCGTAGCGTAATTATGAGATAACACGGTGATCATATTCACTTTATTTGCAACCCTCGGAAAAGTGATACACGGCAGCTCCGATGATGAAACTGAAACACATTTTAGGAAGGTTCATATCACCTAATGGCTAACGAACAATCACATAGCGAAAAATTTGAAGAGTTGTGTGCCGGCTATGTCCTCCATACTCTCGACGAGGATGAACAGAAGGAATTTGAACAGATGCTGAATGAGGCATCTGACGAAGAACGCGACTTATACCAACAAATGCGTTCGGCGGCCAATCAGCTAACCTTTGCTAATGAAGAAGCTGAATCATCGGCAGATCTAAAGGAGCAACTAATGCAAAAGATACGCTCCCAGAGTGAAGAAGCCGACCAGCAAGAGAATGTTACTTTGATTGAAGATAGTCCTCCAGAACAAGATGAGGAAGACTTTAACTGGTCGGCTTTTGCCTTGGCAGCTTCATTTGCGCTATTGGTTGTGAGTTTGAGCCTGATATTCTACTCCTTCAATCTCAGCTCGACGATCACTCAACAAGAGGATGCCATTACCAACCAGGAAACGCAGATCACGGAACTCCAAAATGAGTTGCAACGCAAAGAAGAGATGCTCTCGATTCTGGAAGCCCGCGAAGTGGATCTCGTAATGATGGCCGGGCTGGATGTAAATCCCGATGGGTATGGAAAAATTATCTGGGATTCTGAGAAGCAACAGGCACTGCTGCAGGTTTCGAATCTTCCGGCAGTTCCCAAAGATAAAGACTATCAACTTTGGCTATTTAAAAATAACAAACCGGTTAGTGCGGGTGTCTTTGCCGTCAATAATGAAGGAGATAAGTTCTTTAAAATTGAAAAAATGGCCAACGCTACCGAACAATCGGTTAATGCCTTTGCTATCACCATGGAACCCAAAGGCGGCATGCCGCAACCTACCGGCGACATATATTTGAAGGGCAATATTAAAAATCAGGAAAAATAGTAGTGAGCAATGAGTGAGTAGTGAGTATAGATCAACTCTAATTCTCACTACTCATTTCGTCTAAACGTTCAATTCTGCTCATTTGCCTTGCGGGAGAGGAAATCCCAGAGTCCCAAGACCTGTACCCCCGACGGAATATTTACCATAGCCCGGGCGATGGGTGATTCATTGATTTCGCTGGCTTCGAGCACCGATTCCAGCTCATTACCATCATAACTTTCAACGCGCACAGGAAAGTAATTCTCTTCAAAAATCAGTTTCATTGGGAAATTTTCAATAATAGCCTTCGCGTTTCCGCTCCAAGGCTCAGCCAGCATTCCCCAATTGACATTGATGTCCTTGGTCATCCACACCGCCATGTACTCGTCACCTTCAGAATCATCTCGGAAAATAAATTTCTCACAATTATACCCTTGGATGGTTTGGGACTCTCCACTTCGCTCGTAATTGATATCCTCGGTGTCTTCTTCCATTTCCTTGGCATCACCTTCATCGCTAACCATATTCATAAAGCTGGTGATATCTGTTTTCGAAATTCTGAGCACATTATCCTCACCGGTTAAAAACACAAAGTCTTCAAAATCGAGCCGCACCAATACCCCTTCGGTTTCAATGGCATCCATAAAGTTATACTGCTTTTCGCCCTGCAGTAAAATACGATCCGGAGTAATAGACAGGGCAAATTCATCATTTTTCTGCTTTTGTTCGCCCTCATACTCATAAGACTCATAGGTGATTTGTCCCTCGAACTGAGCCGAAACGGGCTGGGTAAAACAGGCGACCATAAGCATTGCTGAGAATAGGTAACTTGCTTTTTTCATAGCGATAAATGTGAGTTCAAAAATTATCATTTTGCTGATCGTTGTACATGGTAAGCACATGCAATGTTTCAAGCAATTAAAAAAGCCTGCCCGAATAAACGAGCAGGCTTCAATAACGAGGGCCGTGTAATAAAATTATGCTTCTTGCAGCAAGGCATCGGTGTCAACATTTACTTTGTGGATCCAGCCGCCGCCGACCACATCATCACCTTCGTAACAGACAACCGCCTGTCCGGGCGTAATCGCTTCGCGACCGGTAGGAAATTCTACCTGGATTTCATCCTCACCGATCTGCTTTAGCTGTCCAATCACACCATCATCGTTATAGCGAATTTTTCCGGTGATCTCCATTTCTCCACCGGGCACTTCGCCATACTTACTCAGATTGATGTTCTTGGCACGGCAAGTCGTACTTATCAGATCCTCTTTTTCACCAATCGTAATAACGTTGGTTTCGGGATCAATATCGGTGACATATACCCGCTTGCCGAGCGCAAGATCCAGCCCGCGACGCTGTCCAATCGTATAGAAGGGATATCCTTCGTGTTCACCTACAATATTTCCATCCTGATCGACGAACTTACCGCCTTTTACGCGCTCTTCAAGTCCATCAACGCGATCTTTCAGGAA
The DNA here is from genome assembly GCA_964490705.1 of uncultured Balneolaceae bacterium. Taxonomy (GTDB): domain Bacteria; phylum Bacteroidota; class Rhodothermia; order Balneolales; family Balneolaceae; genus Fodinibius. Next base: position 54,602 of record CAZBCG010000007.1, read on the forward strand.
TCGGCGATAGTTGTCATCGGGGACGAAACAGATTTCGTAGGAATCGGGTTTGTCGGCTACTTTCGTCAGCCCAAATTCTTCAGCCAGGTCGCGAATTTCAGTCTTTTCGTAGCTTCCCAGCGGAAAAATTGTGCGCGCAAGATGTTTTTGTTCCACACCCCACAGAGCATATGACTGGTCTTTTTTGGGGTCCAGTCCCTTGGAAATCACATAGCGTCCATTTTCTTCGCGGACGTTTGCGTAGTGACCTGTGGCAATATAATCGCAGCCGAGATTATCGGCACGACGCAGCAGTGCCGCCCACTTGATATGGGTATTACACAACACGCAGGGATTGGGTGTGCGTCCGTTCATATAATCATCCACAAAACGGTCGATGACCCAGTCGCCAAACTCATCGCGAATATCAACGATAAAGTGCTTGAATCCATGTTTGACGGCAATCTGTCGTGCGTCGTTCATCGATTCGAGCGTACAGCAGCCCGTCTCCTTGTCAGACTTGCCGCCTACGCGAGAGTAATCCCACGTCTTCATCGTAATTCCGATGACATCGTATCCTTGTTCTTTGAGCATCACTGCCGCAACGGAAGAATCGACCCCTCCGCTCATGGCTACTAATACTCGACCTTTGCTACTCATAACAGATTGGTTTGTAAAATTTGGCTAACCCTCAAAAATAAGACTTTTTTATGTAAATCGTATGAAGAAAGGGAAACAACTTCTCCGAGGAGATAGTGGTAACTCAAAAACCTAATTTGACATATAGAGATAGGGTTTCCAGTCTTCTTGTACGCCACCGAGGATAGACTGCAAAAAGGTAATATGAACGGGACGAAAAGGCTTTCGCTTGAGCGGCATCTGTGCTTCCTGGGGCGTACGATCTCCCTTCTTGACATTGCATTCATCACAGGCCGTCACCAAGTTTTCCCACGTATCCTGCCCACCCCTGCTCTTGGGCATCACATGATCGATAGTAAGATTATGCGCCGATCCACAATACTGGCACTCCTTGGAATCACGCTTCATAATATTATGCCGCGTAAGTACAATCTTGTTATATGGAATATTGATGTACCGTCGCAGACGAATCACCGAGGGATAGTCATACTCCTCGGTGACCGTCCGCAGCTTGCGTTCGGGATAGTCGTGGATCATTTCGGCTTTATCCAAAAACAATAGCTTAATGGATCGGTGTACCGAGCACACGCTCAGGGGTTGATAATCTTTATTTAAGACCAGAACTCGAGCATCCATAAGTACGCAAGTTAGGAGTATCGCTTACAAAGTGAGCATTTCGCCTGTTGCAAAACTTTAATGTGTAGAATCAACATTAAATTTTGTTTAAATGCAACACCCATGGCATTAGTTGGGGTTCCCAATACACGGGCTGCTTAGGTTGAGACCTGATTCTCCAACGTAATTACAACATTTCCCTTTTTATGTCCCCCATCAACATAGCGGTGGGCTTCGACGATTTCTTCAAGTGGATAGCGCCGATCGATAATCGGTTTTACTAATCCTTTCTCAATGAGTTCTTTCACAACGTTCAGATCCTCTTTGGTAAATTCGGCTACTCCCGCGATAGCTTTTTTCTTGCTTCTCATCGACGTCCAAAGCATCAGAAGAAACTGGGGGATTCCCGCTACCGCCATTAGAAAACGCCCATCGTCTTTGAGAGATTTTTTACAATCGGTATAGAAGATCTTCCCCACCGTATCAAAGATGATATCATAAGTTTCATCCTGATCGGCAAAATCTTCTTTGGTGTAATCAATCACGCGATCGGCACCAATCGATTTTACCCACTCAAGATTTGATGTACTGCAAACGCCGGTCACTTTTGCACCGAAATATTTGCCAAGCTGTACGGCATAGCTGCCTAATCCGCCCGAAGCTCCATTGACAAGAATTCGTTGTCCCTTCTTGATCTTTCCCAAATCCCTGAGATACACCAGCGAAGATAACGCGCCGAAAGGCACCGCAGCGGCTTCGTCAAAGGACAAATTGGTTGGCTTGTGTGTCACAGCTTCGTCTTCGGGAACAGTGGCATATTCTGCATACGAACCAGAGCCGGCCGCTCCAAAAATCTCGTCGCCAATGGCAAATTGCGTCACATTCTTGCCAACGGCTTCTACTTCTCCGGCAAACTCAATCCCCAAAATAGAATTTCTCGGCTTTGTGATGCCAAACATCATCCTGGAAAGGAGTTTAAATCCCGCCGGAACATCTAAACTTCGGACTCGAATGTCGCCGGACGTCACTGATGTTGCGCGTATTTTGACCAGTATTTCATCATCTTTGGGAACAGGTTTTTCAACATTACGCTGCTGTAGAACTTCCGGTGATCCATATCGATCATATTCAACGGCTTTCATACCACTCCTCTAAAATTATTTTAGGCAACATATTGAGATAAAGAGAATGTATCATAATCTATCTAAAAAAGCTGTAATATTTAACGTAACAAAGCTCATTTAATTAATGTTTTCAAAACTCCTCCCTTATAATTCTAAGGATTGGTTTACTGCAAAATTCAGCTTATATCATCTTCGAATTTTTCATAAGTTTCGGCACCAAAATAATGGGATTGTATCAAAATAATTGTAATATCAATCCTGCAAAATGCAACGCTAAGATCAGATTTTTCCTAATCTTTTATGCCTTATAATAAGAATATGTACACTACCGGTTACTACAAAGAGCCCGGCCCCAAGCTCGATGAAGAATCTCCCCTCGAATCCATGATGGAGCGATTCCGTTTTGCAGCGGAAGTCTTGGAACTCGATGAGGGGATGTTCCAGTATTTGGCCAGCCCCGTCAAGCAGGTGACGGTTTCCATCCCTATTGTTATGGATTCCGGAGAAATCAGAGTGTTTGAAGGCTATCGCGTAATCCATAATAATTTGCTGGGTCCATCGAAGGGGGGCATCCGATATGCTCCGGATGTAACGCTGGAAGAGGTAAACGCCCTGGCGGCATGGATGACCTGGAAGTGTGCTATTGTCAATGTTCCGTTCGGCGGTGCAAAAGGCGGCGTTCGATGTGATCCCAAACAGCTTTCGGACACTGAGTTAGAACGACTTACACGTCGTTATACAGCCAATATGCTCGAAGTCTTTGGACCCGACCGCGACATCCCCGCCCCCGACATGAATACCAACGAACAGGTTATGGCCTGGGTGATGGATACCTACAGCATGAATGCCCACAAAACGGAAACGGCAGTTGTTACCGGCAAGCCTATTTTGCTGGGTGGATCACAGGGACGTAAAGAAGCAACAGGGCGCGGCGTTGTTACTGTAACGCTGGCAGCGCTCAACAAAGTGGGACTGCTCCCCAACAAATGTACGGTTGCTGTGCAGGGATTTGGAAATGTAGGATCAGTCAGTGCCCAGCTGATGTATGAACAAGGCGCTAAAATTATTGCTATTAGCGACATCTCAGGCGGCTACTATAATAAAAACGGCATCGACATCCCTAAAGCGATGGAATACGCGAAGAACAATAACAACTCTCTGGAGGGATATCCCGAAGCCGAAAAAATTACCAATGAAGAACTGCTGCAGCTTGAATGCGATGTGCTAATTCCGGCAGCCAAAGAAGATCAGATTAATCGCGAAAATGCCTCCAACATTAATGCCCGCATTATTGCTGAGGGAGCAAATGGCCCTGTAACGGCTAACGCTGATTCTATCCTTGAGGATAAAGGCATTATGGTGATCCCTGATATTCTTGCCAACGCCGGCGGTGTTACGGTTTCATACTTTGAGTGGGTGCAAGATCGGCAGGGGTATTTTTGGACGGAAGAGCGCGTAAACCGCCGCCTCAATCGCATGATGCGCAGCGCCTTTGACAACCTTTTCCAAACGCGCGAAGAACACGATATCACACTGCGGCAGGCAGCTTATGTGTTTGGAATCAACAAGGTAGCCATGACACTTAAGATGCGCGGCTTGTACGCCTAATTTGATATCGGCATCCTCGATTCCGGGGATGCTTCTCTTTTTTAACCTATTTGCCTATGTCTGGATCTAATGAAAAAAAACTTGTCCTGAATTCTTCTTTTGAGGAGATGAAACGGGTGCAGCCGTTTGTAAAAGAATTAACGGAATGGGCGGATTTGGACGATGACGACTACAATCGGATTATGCTGACGCTCAGCGAGGCTGTAAATAACGCTATCATGCACGGTAATAACGAGGATCCCGATAAAAATGCGTACATCAACGTGACACTTGGCGACGACCGCACAATGTTGATCAACGTACGGGACGAGGGCGATGGATTTGATCCTGAAGATATACCCAATCCCTTGAAGGAAGAAAATTTGCTCAATGAAGGCGGTCGCGGCATTTACCTGATGAGACAATACGCCGATAAGGTACAATTCACTGATGGCGGACGGGAAATCATAATGACTTTTAATCTCGATAATTAACTGTCTTATCTCAATTTATACGGGCGTATAACTCCCTTGAAGCTTAAGATATCCTGAAGAGATACTGCTAGCAGACTTAGTACAAGATTCCGGATGACAAGTCAGTTTTTTCTCATCCAAAAAATAAAAAAGGCGGTGAAAAGAATCACCGCCTCGAGACATATCAGCAAATAAAACAGGATACTAGTTCGTAACCTGTGCTTCTAACTGCTTTTTAAGCTTAGATTTGGGCACGGCACCTACAATCTGATCAACAACTTCGCCGTCTTTGAAAATCAGCAGCGACGGAATACTTCGAATGCCGTATTTTGTAGAAATTTCGGGATTGGAATCCACATCTACTTTTCCAACTTTAGCTTTTCCTTCAAATTCACCGGCCAATTCTTCTACCACGGGCCCCACCATCTTGCACGGTCCGCACCATTCGGCCCAAAAATCAACAAGTACAGGCTTGCCGGATTCTGCATTCAACACTTCGTTTTCAAAAGAATCATCTGTCAGTTCTAACGCTTTACTCATATCAGTACCTTCACTTCTACATTAAATTAATAGTTTACCAAGAATCACTGTGATCAATATCGCACAATGCGAATAGATAATCACATCAATTTTTACTATAGAAGACATTACATAAACTTATCTTACCTTCCATTGCCGTTCACCCGATACAATTCTACTGCGTCCTCTCCAATCAGGGATTTCAATCCATCCAGCAATTCATCATTCGGATCTACAACAAACTTACGCACATGCATCTTAAACGGTCGTTTTGCCTCTTTACTCAACACATTGAAGCTCACATTCGTTTGTCCCTGATGCTGCTGAAATAACTCGGCCATCGTCTTCAGATCGGTCTCGTTTACATAGTTTGTATCAATATCGAGCTGTAGTTCAATCTGATCCTGATATTTCTCGCGCATACTTTCGATACGTTCAAAATTGTTCGCAATAACCTGCAGTTTACCACGTGATGAATCAAAGCTGCCATCCACTACCACACGGGTATCTTCCTGTATCATCCCGAGGTTGCTATCATACACATCATTAAAAGCCACCACTTCTACCTTGCCGTGACGATCTTCCATCTCCAGAAAAGCAAAGGGACGTCCTTTTTTGTCCGTCACTCGATTTACTTGCGTGATGATGCCTGCCACACGCACACCAGTGCGATCCTCGAGCTGCTCCAGCTCATCGGAATCCAGGGTGTGCGAGCAAAACATATTCACTTCTTCCTGGTACTTATCCAAGGGATGACCACTCAGATAAAAACCAATCAGCTCACGCTCTTTATTCAAACGCTCGATATTTGACCACGGCTCCACATGCTCAAACTTGGGTTCATCAATGGCCGAGGCACTGTCTCCGCCTTCGCCAAACAGATCATTTTGGTTGGAGTCCTCCATCTCCTGAACGCGCGATCCATAACTGATAATAACCTCCATATGCTGCAACAGCTGCCGTCGATTCGGATCAAGACAGTCAAATGCCCCGGCCTGGAACAGGCTTTCGAGCGTGCGCTTGTTACAGAGCCGCGAATCAATGCGGCGGGCAAAATCAAAAATAGACTCAAACTTGCCGTTCTCTTTCCGCTCTTTCACCACTTCCTGAACCGCATTGGAACCCACGCCCTTGATCGCTTCCATGCCATACTGAATGCGTCCGTCAACGGCCACGAACTTACCGGCCCCGTTATTGATATCGGGGGGATCAACCGTGATGCCGTTTCGATAACACTCCTCAATAAACTTAGAGACTTTGTCGATGTCGCCCATATTATGGGTGAGCACCGCCGCCATATATTCGGCCGGATAATTTGCCTTGAAGAACGCCGTTTGATAGGCTACTACCGAATAGGCCGCCGAGTGTGACTTGTTAAAGCCGTAGTTCGCAAACTCAGACATGATATCGAACAGCTCTTCGGCCTTTTCTTCCGACACTCCATTGTCGATCGCCCGCTCGGTAAAGATCTTGCGCTGCTTGGCCATCACTTTCTGCTTCTTCTTACCCATGGCTCGTCGCAGCAGATCCGCTTCGCCCAGCGAATAGTTGGCGATAATCTGAGCAGCCTTCATAATCTGCTCTTGGTAGATCATAATGCCGTAGGTCGGCTTCAGCAACTCCTCCAGATCGGGATGCGGATATTCCACCTCCGAACGTCCGTGCTTGCGATCAATATATTCGGGGATAAACTGCATGGGCCCCGGCCGGTAGAGCGCGTTCATGGCGATAAGGTCATTTAGCTCCGTCGGCTTCAACTGCTTCAAATACTTACGCATGCCGTCCGACTCAAACTGGAAGGTGCCAATCGTATTCCCTTTCTGATACAGCTCGAAGGTCTTTTCATCGTCTTCGGGAATCTCATCCAGCTCGTAGTGAACGCCGTGATTCTCCTCCACATACTCGATAGCCGTTTTCAAAATGGACAACGTTTTCAATCCCAGAAAGTCCATCTTCAACAGCCCGCACTCCTCCGCATGAGGCCCGTCGTACTGGGTAATCAATTCCTTGTCCTTCGACAGCGCCACCGGCACGTATTCACTGATCTCACCCGGAGCAATAATCACTCCCGCCGCGTGGATGCCCGTCTGCCGCGCCGAACCTTCCAGCGTCTTGGCAAACCGCATCATCTTTTGAATCTGGGGATCGGGATGCTCGAACAGCTCCTGGATGTCTTTGGCTGACTCGGGATTTTGGGACGGATCCAGAACTTTATCAAACGTATTTAACCCCGGCTGGTCGGGAAACATCTTGGTAATGCGATCAACCTCTTGCAGCGGAATCCCCAGCACGCGCCCCACATCACGAATGGAGGTTTTGGCTTTCATCGTGCCGTAAGTCACAATCTGGGCCACCTTATCGCGACCGTACTCTTCCACTACATAATCGATTACTTCTTGCCGGCCGGAATCATCGAAGTCGATATCAATATCGGGCGGACTTACACGCTCGGGATTCAGAAATCGCTCAAAAAGCAGATCGTGTCGCAGCGGATCAATGTTGATAATCCCCAAACAGTAGGCCACAATCGATCCCGCCGCTGAGCCACGGCCGGGACCTACAAACACATCGCGCTTGCGGGCTTCGGTGGTAAAATCCTGAGTAATCAGGAAATAACCCACAAAATCCATGTCTTGGATAATATTCAGCTCCTGCTCAATCCGCTCGCTAACATCCTGACGAATTTCACCGTAGCGCTTTTTGGCCCCGTCGTAGGTAAGCTTACGCAGATATTTATACATCGAATCGTACTCATCGGGGATGCTGTAATCCGGCAGCAGAAGATCGGAGCTAAGCTCAATATCGTCAACCTTTTCGATAATCTCGTTGGTATTATCGATCGCCTCGGGGAGATCACTAAAGAGCTCCTTCATCTCCTCGGGCGTCTTCAAATAATAATCGGTATTCAAATTGTTGTTGTCGTCCGTAAACCGAAAACGATTGGGATCGTTGATATCGGCATTGGTCTGCAGGGCCAGCAAAATATCGTGAGCCTCGGAGTCTTCTTCCTCCACATAGTGACAGTCGTTCGTTGCCACCATTTTTACGTTATACTCTTTCGCCCATTTGACGAGCGTCTCGTTACAGCGGTTCTGATCTTCGAGCCCGTGCCGCTGCAGCTCGATGTAGTAATCATCCCCAAACACATTCAGGTACCACTCAAACAGCGCACGAGCATCCTTTTGCTTGCCATTGATGAGCGTCTGATTAATCTCGCTGGCAATACAGCAGGTGGTCGCAATCAGCCCCTCGGAGTGCTCGGCCAGCGTGGGCTTATCAATCCGCGGCTTGTAGTACATGCCCTCGGTGTAGCCCAGCGAACAAAGTTTCGACAAATTGCGATAGCCGGTCATATTTTTAGCCAGCAGCACCTGGTGATAGCGCGTGCGATCCTGCTTGTCATCCATCCCCGAAGGCGTGATGTAAAACTCACATCCAATAATCGGTTTCACCCCCTGCTTGTGGGCTTCATTCACAAACTCCGGCACCCCAAACATATTCCCGTGATCGGTGATGGCAACCCCGGGCATCCCATGTTTTTTGGATTTTTTGATCATCTGACTGATGCTCGCGGCACCATCCAGCATGCTGAATTGTGTGTGATTGTGGAGATGTGAAAAGTTCATTCAGGCGATTTGGTTGGAATCAGATCTTGTGATAATTATACGATTCCTAGGCCACAAAATTAAGAGAGGAATTGAAAATATTTCAACTTTGCAGACTATCCCGATATTTTATTTCCCTATCACCTGCAAAAATATACGACGGCTGCGCGCCTTATTATCGTGATTGATAATGACCACTTGCTGCCAGGTACCCAGCACCGGGTTTCCATCGTGCAGCGGCACGGTAATGCCCGGCCCCATCATGGTGGCGCGCATGTGCGAAAAGCCGTTGTCATCGCCCCAGGTTTCGCCGTGACGCGTGGTTTGATCGTGCGGTGCAAATTCGTCAAGCTTGTCCTGCATATCCTGCACCAGTGCGGGCTCAAATTCGATGGTCGAAATGGAAGCTGTGGATCCGATCGGGAAAATATGAATGATCCCTTCTTCGAAGCCACTCCCGGCGGCAAACTGCTGCACTTGCGAAGTAATATTTTTGATATCGGAAAACCCTTCGGCCTCAACGGTGATTTCTTTGCTTGTGATATCCATAGATTTCTTCAGTGTTTAGATTCATATCTCGTTTCGTACCTGCCCCGCAGTAAAGCTACGGGATGAGATGAGGTCCTGATCCGCCGACTGGCGGACAGGATGATATGTAGCTATAACTAACATTTTATTCCTCAATCGCAGAATTCAGCGTGGTATGCGTTTCCAAAAACTGCCGCAGTCCCTCTTTATATTTTGCGCCGGTCTCCCAAAATCCGGAACCATGTGAGCCCCGAAGTTCGACAAACACTTTCGGTTCTTTCGCAACCTCGAACAACTGCTGTCCATGATAGTACGGCACAATCTGATCGTCTTTGCTGTGGGCCATAAACAGCGGCTCATCGATCTGTTGAATGTATTCCAGCGTGGAATAATTATATTTGATCATCCAGCGGACGGGCAGCCAGGGATACAGGTCGCCTCCCAAATCTGCCGCCGAGGTAAAGGTTGATTCAATAACGGCCGCAGCAGAATTTTTCCGGGCAGCCAGCCATGCGGCAACCGATCCGCCCAGCGAGCGCCCCATAATCACAATTTTGTCGGCTTTTATATTTCTGGTCTCGGTAAGAAAGTTCCAGGCTGCTTTTGCATCATTATATGTTCCCTTTTCGGTGGGTACTCCCTCGCTCTGTCCATAACCGCGGTAATCGAATATAAATACATTCAGCCCCAGACTGTGCAGCAGACGCAGGGTTTCTAATCGACCAGAGATATTGCCGGCATTACCGTGAAAAAAGAGCACCGTCGGTGCAGTCGAATCCGCCGGAACAAACCAACCGTGCAACTGCACGTTATCTTCGGTGTTAAATCGGATATCCTCATAGGTAAGCCCAATATTAGAGGGCGTAGTGACAAGGGCTTGTCGGGGATGATAAATCATCTTTCCTTGCAAAAAGTACATCAGCAAAATCAACACACAATAGCCGATGACAATACTTATCCCGATATAAAACAGCGTTTGCAACATCCGCATGGCAATTACTAATGGTCTTGCGGCAATGTTATGGTTTGTAGCTCAACAGGGCCGCTTTAGATATAGGGCTAGCAATGAACAGCCGCATCAATGATAGTGCACTTCAAACTCTTCGTAATCTTCATCCGCTTCTTCGACGGTTACATCAATATTATCGACGCGGCTGGCGCCGGGACCTTGCTCGCAGCGGCTTACCATCTCCCGGATATGGTCCATTGGTCCGGCAAAAACGGCTTCTACGCGTCCGTCGGGCAGGTTTTTAACCCATCCGAAAACACCGACTTCTTCGGCATTTACTTTTGCAAAATGACGAAATCCTACGCCTTGTACTCGTCCTTCGATAAATACGTGAGCTTGTTGCATATAACAAACACGCTTTTTGTTAACCCTTTTACTCTCAATAAATTAGAAAATAGATCTTTCGTTCAGGGCAAATGTAGTAATCTCAAAGGAATTCTCTAACTAAAAACAAATTATAACGCGAAAGTTTGTATAATTCGTCAAAAAGTAATCGCATTTGATCACTTGAATTAGCTGTTAATTTGATATGACACTCACACAACTCTCATATATTGTAGCTGTAGATCGGTACCGGCATTTTGCTACGGCTGCAGAAAAATCATACGTCACACAGCCTACGCTCAGCATGCAGATTCACAAACTGGAGGATGAGCTGGATGTTACTATTTTTGACCGGTCGAAGTCACCCGTCATTCCCACAGAAATCGGGGAAAAGATTATCGCCGAAGCCAAAAAGATGCTCAAGCAGGAAAAACATATCGAAGACCTGGCTTCGCTGCGGGATGATCAGTTGCGCGGCACCTTTCGTATCGGCATTATTCCTACAGTAGCCCCCTACTTGTTGCCGCTATTTTTGCGCAACTTTCGCGAAAAATATCCCGATGTGCGACTCATTTTTGAAGAAGTGGTTACCGATGAAATTTTAGACTTGCTGGATCAGGATCACCTCGACATTGGCGTTATTGCCACCCCTGCCGAACGCGGTAATATTTTCGAAGAGGATCTCTATTACGAACCATTCATGGGATACGTTTCCAAAACCCATCCCCTGGCCGAAAAGGAAGAAATTTCGGTTGATGATTTATCCGGTGCGGATTTATGGCTTCTCAATGAGGGACATTGCTTTCGCGATCAGACGGTACAGCTCTGCAAAAAGTTTCGAAAAAATCAGCTCGACGATCAGCAAATCGAGTTTGAAAGCGGTAATCTGGAGACGCTGAAACAGCTGGTTGAGCAAAATTTTGGGATGACGCTGCTCCCCTATCTTGCAAAGAATCAGATCGACGCCCAGTGTGCACAAGCTCATCTGCGCCATTTTACCGATCCCGTTCCGCGCCGCAAAATCAGAGTGGTATATGGACGTGAATACCTTAAGAAAAACGTCATTGATGCCTTCAAGCAAGAAGTGATGGCCGCCATCCCATCGGAGCTCAAACAGGCCGAAGAGGGACTGTTGGTAGAGTAATCAAAACCGCTGATATACTTAGTAATTCTGCCAAACGTTCCATACTTTTGAGGCTTATTTTGAATCGATTAACGTACCCGTAAAACATTGGATCACTCTATCTTACTCTGGACGGTCTTCAACATCTTTATTATTGCGATGTTGATCGTTGACCTGACGGTCGTCCACGGTAAAAATGAAAAAGAGACTATTCGACAGGCGCTGATCTGGACCGGCATCTGGATTGCCATGGCCCTTATTTTTGGCATCGGAGTCTATTACTATATGGGAACCCAGACCGCGCTGGACTACTACACGGGCTACCTGATCGAAAAGTCGCTGAGCGTGGATAATATCTTCGTGTTTCTGCTGGTGTTTTCTTACTTCAAAGTGCCGGCAGAATATCAACACAAAGTGTTATTCTGGGGAATTTTCGGTGCGCTCGTCATGCGGCTTATTTTCATTTTTACCGGCGTTGCGCTGCTCGAACGCTTCCACTGGATTATTTATGTCTTTGGCGGTTTCCTGGTGTTTACCGGTATTAAACTGGCAATGGAGAAAGACAAAGAAGTGCATCCCGAGCGAAACCCGGTGCTTAAGCTCGTTCGCAAGATCTTTCCAACGACTAAGAGTTACCACGGCTCCAATTTCTTTATCCGCCGCATGGGTCGATTGATTGCTACCCCGCTTTTTGTAGTGCTTGTCGTTATCGAAACTACTGATCTTGTTTTTGCCCTCGACTCTATCCCCGCTATCCTGGCAATTACCCGCGATGAGTTTATCATTTATAGCTCCAATGCCTTTGCCATCCTGGGGTTACGTGCTCTTTATTTTGCCGTTGCCGGCATCATGCGGCTATTCCATTACCTGCACTATGGACTGGCACTTATTCTGGTTTTTGTGGGAATCAAAATGCTGATGGCCGATTTTTATCACATTCCCACCCCCTATGCCCTGGCATTTATTGGAATCACCCTAACGGCTTCGGTCGTAGCTTCGATTCTGAGTCCCAAGGAAGAAGAGCCTGTAGCCAAAGAAGACCTGCCCGACGAAGAATAATCTACTGCCATGAATCTGGAAGTGTTCTCCGCGAAATGGTTTCTGATTTATTACAGCCTGCTCGGACTTTTTCTAATCGTCGGCGGCAGCTATCTCATCATCAAAAAACAACAGGTGACCGACTTTTTGATTCAGGCCGCAGAGGATGAAAAACCACCCAAGCTTTTCATCCGAATTCTCAAGTATTTTCTGCTCTTTACCCTGCCCGGTCTCATCCTTTCCTTTACCCCCTTTTCTTGGATTGAACTCCTGTTCACACTTTGGAGTTTATTGCTAGTATATATAGCAGGATTACAGCTGGTGCGATGGCAACAAAATCGCTCGTTGATTAAAGCAAGTGCCCCCAAACTGCCAAATATCGTTCGGAGATACGGTGCCATTATGGTGGCAGTGGGCTTTGCGATATTCCTGCTGGCATACTTGGTAATAAATCGAACATCTATTTAACTATACCCTATAAATCCCTCCTTGAGGAGGGTGACCTATCCGCCAGCCGGCGGATAGGTCGGGAGGTGTCTGATATATCATATAATTAAACATTCCACCCCGGCCAATCGGGACTACCCCCCCCCAAGGGGAGAATGATTAAACTTATAATTTTCGATTATTTGTTTTTAATGAACATCACAAAAGCGGGATATCACGGTATTCTGCTCCCGGATCTGAACATCGGTTTCGACTATAGCGGAACCAATACCCAGCATACCTTTATTTCCCACGCGCATGCCGATCACATGCCGCGCAACCGAAATAGCAGCGTCTATTGTACCGAGAATACACGCAAGCTGATGCAGCGTCGCGGCTATAATGGAGAAGCTACGGTGTTGGATTTCCACGAGCCTATCGTAATTGACGACGCTCGCATCACCCTCTATCCGGCGGGACACATCCTGGGCTCAGCCATGGTATTTGTAGAAACTGAGGAAGGATCAGTGCTTTATACCGGTGATTACCGCACGCCCCCTTCTCCCGCCTCCGAAGGATTTGATATTCCTGATCAAGTGGATCATTTCATTACCGAAGCTACATTTGGACTCCCGATCTATAAATGGGATTCCCACGAAGAATTGGCAAAAGAGGTCCGATCATTTGCTAGTGAAACACTGGAAGACGATTATACGCCCGTCTTTTTGGCGTATAACTTAGGCAAAGCCCAAGAAGTCATGCACATGCTTGCGCCGCTGGGACATCCGGTACAAATTCACGGCGCGGGATACAAAATGTGTGATATCTATGAAGAGGCCGGTATCGATCTGGGCAATTATTTATCATATAATCGGCAAACCTGCAAAGGCCATATTCTAATCACCACAAACTCCGCCATCAACAACGGCTTTGCCTCCAACGTACGCAAAAAACGGTTGGCTTACTGTTCGGGATGGGCTACCCGCGAGGCTTCTCGGTCACAGCTGACCGTCCATAAACTCATCCCACTGTCCGATCATCTGGATTTCTTTGAGCTTATTCGCTTGTGTAAAGAACTTGATCCGCAAATGGTGCATATCACCCATACGCCCAATGCTGAGGTCGTTCAACACTACCTCGATGATCGAGATATCAATTCCAGATTTTTGGATACGGAGGTCGAAGGAGATGATTAACATTATTTACCACAAAGGACAAAGAGGTCTGCACAGAGTTACTCAGAGTGAAGAAACTCTTCTGCGCAATATTCTGCGTTCTCTGTGCGCTCTGCGAAATTCTCTGCATAACTCTGTGGTTACATAAACTGAGTAAATAATATGGCAAATAGTTTTCAAAAATTGGCAGAGATTGCCCAGCAGATCAGTGAAACGCGCAGTACCAATGCCAAAATATCAACCTGTGCAAACTACTTTCAATCCATTGATTCTGATCAAGACCTCAATCGCGCAGCACAGTTTCTGGGTGAAGGAGCATTCTCCTCGGTATCGGGAAAACGTGCTTCTGTGGGTAGCCGAACCTATTCAACCTGCGCCGCTGATTTTTGTGAAATTGATTATGAAAAAGTGTTCAAGCCGTGTAAGACAGCGTTGGGCAGTGCATCGGAAGCAATTGAAAAGCTCATGCACAATGTGGATGTCGCCCGCCAAAAACGTTCAGCAGCACAGCTATCCCTCGAAACAATTGAAGAGGCTTATCACAAACTCTACAGCGTCTCTTCGCGCGCTGACAAGCAGGAAATCCTCTGGGACACATGGACGCAGATGACGCCCGTAGAGATCAAGTTCTTCATCCGGATTATGACTCAGGGCTCGCTGCGCATCGGCTTTGAAACGCGGAGCGTCGTCTCGGCCATTGCCGAAGCTTTTGACAAGAATATTGATGAGGTTCGCTATGCGCACATGATCACCGGAAGTGTAGGGCGAACTGCTGTGCTCTGCAAAAATGATGCTCTGGATGAAGCCACGTTCAAGCTTTTTCATCCCCTCTCGTTTATGCTGGCTTCGCCCATCGAAAGTCGCGCTGTGGATTCGCTGGATGGATATATCGCCGAAGAAAAGTTTGACGGCATGCGGGCGCAAGCTCATATCAGCGGTCAGCAGGTAGAACTTTATTCCCGCGATCTCAATGAGATCACGCACTCGTTTCCTGAAATCGTGCAGTTTTTTCTCAAACGAGATCTTCCAAACTTGGTGCTGGACGGGGAAATCTGCGTGTATAAGGATGATGAGATCCTACCCTTCCAACTTCTGCAAAAGCGTATGGGACGAAAAAAGCCCAGCAAAAAAATCATGGAAAAATATCCGGTACTCTTTATCTCATATGATCTGCTATATCACAAAGACAAACCCATTTTCGAGCATACCCTTGCCGAACGCAAGAATCTGCTTACAGATCTATCTAAAAAACATACTCTACCCATTACCAATCAGTTTGAAGTAAACGATCACGACCATATCGATGAACTTTTTGAGCGGGCGCTGGCGCACGGCAATGAGGGACTGATGCTTAAAAAGAAAGACAGTACCTACGAATACGGTCAGCGGCGAAAGTCGTGGCTAAAAGTGAAGAAACCGGGCGGCACGCTCGATACTGTGCTGATGTATGCCCATGCCGGCAGCGGTAAACGGGGCGGCTATTATTCCGATTTTACGCTCGGAATCCGCGTGAAGGAAGATGAGCGTTATGAAGAAGAATTCATTCCAATCGGCAAGGCATATGGCGGCTATACCGATGAGGAGATGAAACGATTGAACAAGCGCGTCAAAGACTTGACGGTCGAAAAATACGGCCCTACGCTCGGCCTGATTCCCGAAATTGTGGTGGAGCTGGAATTCGATGACATCCAGGTAAACAAGCGAACCAAAGCCAATTATACGCTACGCCTGCCACGATTTAAGGCTATTCGTTGGGATTTGGGTCCCAATGACACCGATACGCTCAAAGATGTGGAACGGCTGTACCAAGAAAAAATTGACCGGAAGCGACTAAAGCAGAACAAGAATCCATCGTTCCATTTTAAATAGCCTGCTCCCGGCCCTCTCCCTAATAAGTTGCAAAACCGAACGGCTCATTTCTAGTTTTTAGGCCTATCCGGCGGATCTGAAAACGGAGTTACTTCGACTTGCTGAGATGTACTGCTTTCATTGTCGCTGTCATCAACAGCCGTCAACCGGTAGTAATAGGTTGTCCCATTATTGACATCATTATCAACAAATTCCGTGTCGGTAATCAAATTATTGTTGACCGGGTTCAACGATGAAATGTTGTTAAAACTTTGGGTTGAACGATACAGATTATAGCCTTCCAGATCACTTGTAGTAACTGCGTTCCAGTTTAGCAAAACCTGCTGGTCACTGGATTCTCCCTCCACACCATTTGGACTTGATGGCGGGGTTGTATCCTCGCTGGGCGAATCAGGGGGTGGATCTTCCCCACCACCTCCACCTGAAGGACTGCCTCCGCAACCAATGCAGCAAACAGAGATAAACAATATCAGCAAGCCATTTCGTAAATTTTCCATCGGTTATCCTTTATTTAACAAGTAACATTTTTTGCACAAATCGCTGATTGCCAACCTGTATGACGGCAAAATACATTCCACTGGCCTGTCGGCTGGCATCAAAACTCACCCGGTGTATACCTGCAGATCGCACATCGTTATTAATGAGTGTGGCTACTCTTCGGCCAATTACATCAAATACCTGCAACTGCACCTTGCTTTCCTGCGGGAGAACAAATCGAATGGTAGTCGCCGGATTAAACGGATTCGGATAATTGGGCATTAGCTGCACCTGTTCGGGCAGAAACTTAGTTTGCTGCTCATCCAGGTATTCCCTGCTACCCATCACAAATAGAAAACGAGTCTGTTTTTTCTCCGGTTTGATATGAACACCCGCTGGAGAACTAAGATCATATGACTGGCCTGTATTTTTATCAATCAACATTGCATTGGCCGACACCGAACGATCCCAACCGTTTAGGCGAACCGTTACCGGCTCATCCGGCGTTGCCGTTAGTACGACCTCAAAATCTTGTCCCTGTGGATTGCGCAACCGATAGATCCCAGCTAGTGCATTGCTCCGCTCCGAAGCAGATATTTTTGAAGTAAATCGTGTAGAGGCATTTTCAAAACCTGACGGAGGTGCAATGACATCCACCTGAGACTTGCTTCGTTGATCAACAAACACAATGCGGCTGGATGAGGTTTGCTCACCTTCGACGTGGGTGGTTAGTCGCAGCTCATCACCATTTGATTTACTATTTTCTTTTGCGGCCGATGATTGATACGGAATAACCAGCTCATCCAATGCTTGATCGTTCAAAAAGTAGAATGCTTTGCCTGTTTTGGCTGACACAAAATCCGAGGTTTCCTCAAATGCTCCCTCAAATCCCCAAATTGGCTGCATGGCACCCCCATTGGCAGATTTAATCACACTCCAGGGCACGTCAATGTCGAGCGGATTGGAAATAATATTCCAGCCATCATGCAATGGGATTGTAGCCTGTCGCTGATTATCCAGTTCAACTGCATCTATGGTTTCATTATAATCAATCGGTTCTGTACTTGTCACCCAAAATCCGTTGCCAGATTCCAGGCTAAAGATCGAACTCCTGTCATATTTGACTAAGAAATCCTGCTGAGAACCGTTATCCCAAAAGGCCTGCCATTCAACGCCTGCAGTTCCATCCAGCAGCGATGCCAATGAGGCATTCACTTGTCCGGGCAGGGCCACGAGACGATAATCCTGCGGATCAGCGGCATCACCAAATGAGCGGGTAACTGTAGCCGTGACCTCGGTAGGTGCTTCAAATACGAAAAGCGAGAAACTCCGCACTTCTGACCATGCCCCATTACCTTGATTATTTTGTCCTCGAACCCGCCAGAATAGATCCGTTTCTGATGAAAAGTCTGAAACCAAAATTGAAAACCCGGTAGTTGTTTTATCAATAATCACATTGCTAAAACTACGTTCAGTAGCTATCTGAATCTGATATGAAACTCCGGTCGTACTCTCAGCCAGGGCTTGTTCCCACGAAAATTCGATAGGTGGTTCAATATCGGCAACACCATCATTTGGAGAAGACAACAGCGGTGCTCCCGGTAAACCGGCTATTGTCGTAAAGCTAAATATCTGAGAACTTTCACCCTCTCCCTGATCATTGATACCCGTTACCCGCCAATAATAGGTAGTCGAAGAATCAAGGCCGTCGAATATCGCAGATGTAGCTGTAAATGTATCTGACTGTACATCATTACTAAACGATTGGCTTGTGGATAGATCTACCCGGTATAATTGAGCTAAATCTGCAGCAGACCATGTTAAAGTAACTGTCGTTTGGATATCCGTGGCATTATTCGATGGACTCACGAGCTCAGGAGCAGCAGGAAGTCCGTTGTAGGTCGTAAAGCTGCGCACGGCTGACTCACTGCTTAGAGATCCATCGGAAGCTGTTACTTTCCAATAATACGTAGTTGAAGTGGAAAGGCCGGTGATTTCAACCTCAGTACCCATCGAAGAACTGTCCACGACCAAGTCGGTAAATCCATTGTCGGTTGCTACCAACAGGTGATATTCATGGGCACCCGGTACGCTGCTCCAGGAAAACGTCAGGCTGGCTGGCAGATCAGCAGCATTGTCCTGTGGCGCTAGCAGATTTGGTGCTGCCAGTTCGTCTTGTGCTCTCGTTGTAAA
This sequence comes from uncultured Balneolaceae bacterium, assembly GCA_964490705.1. Classification (GTDB taxonomy): domain Bacteria; phylum Bacteroidota; class Rhodothermia; order Balneolales; family Balneolaceae; genus Fodinibius. The sequence goes on from CAZBCG010000007.1 coordinate 73,305, forward strand.
ACTAAAAATGTCTGAAGTACCACCATCGCCTCTGCTATTTACGGCTGTAACGCGCCAAAAGTAAGTAGTTTCAAGATCTAACCCTGAAAATATTGCCAGGGTATCTGAAACTTCTTGAGTAGAAACATTCGAATCAAAAGCAGAAGTCGTAGCAAGCTCTACACGGTACGATTCGGTATTTTGCGTAGCACTCCATCGCAGGGTCGCACTTGTGTCGATGCCAGTAGCATTATTTCCGGGACTGAAAAGTTCGGGTGTCCCGGCAATATCGACCTGTGTGGTAAAGCTACGCGTCTCGGATTCGGTACTTCTCAAACTATCCGAGGCTGTTACACTCCAAAAGTAAGTAGTTGCGGGCTCTAAGCTAACTTCCAAAGTAGTTGCCCCAGTTGTAGAATCGAACACCATTGCATTAAAGCCTGAATCCAGGGAGATCTTCAAGGTATATTCCGTAGCTTCTGTGACAGCGTTCCACGAAAAGGTAATCGGCTGAGTCAAATCATTGGCCCCGTCATCCGGTGATGTTAATACAGGAGCATCTAATAGAGGCTGCGATTGTGTTGTAAAGCTCCAAGTAGCCGACCATTCTCCATTACTCCCTGTACCAGCTCCACGCACCCGCCAAAAATAAGTGGTTTCATACTCAAAGTCAGAAGAGGGATCAAATGTCGTTCCGCTAATACCACTCTCATTTATTTTTGGATTTGAAAAATCAGCATTTTGTGATAAAACTACTTCATACGAATCAGCGCCCTCTGTGGCACTCCATTCCAAACCGGCATCCAATCCGATATCTGTAGCACCATCGGCGGGAGCTGTCAGTTGAACCTGAGCCGGAGCAACTGTTTTCTCAATCACAATACTGCCGGACTCTTTGGTTGCCGTGGGAGAACTGGGGACTGCCTCATTGAATTGCATTTTCCTCAAGCCGAGCGTAGTTGTGTCACCCGACCCGGCTGAAGCTGCTGCGGAAAAACGTAAATGAACGAGAGCTCCGGCATCTTCCATGGGAGATGTCGTAGCCATTGCTATTTTTATAATACCCGATTCCTCGGAATCAATGACACTTAATCCTTCCGAAAGAGTCCCGGAAATTTCTGTCCCGTGATAGGTCGCAATATTGGGATCGTATTCCACTTCGATTTCATATGCCAATATGCCGAGACCGGTCAAATCCATCGTTTCAACCGGTACCGTTACCGTGTCTTCGTCCACGATTTCAACCGACGGCATCGAAACGGTGACATCATTTACCGTTACCTGAATTTGGTCAGAGGTGAAGCCATCGGCATCGGTTGCTATCACCGAAGTAATACCTCTGTTGAGTGCATGGAGCTCTCCTGTTCCGCTGTTGATCGTAGCTATGGATTCATCCTCAATCGACCATGTGTAAGGTGCACTTCCACCTGAAGCCACCGAAAATGTAGCTGTTTCTCCTTCTGTGATATCCAGTGATGACGGCGTTACTATCGGTACGGGAGCTTCTACTATCTGGATGGTTCCTCCTGCAACAGCAGCTTCAAACGATTCATTGAAAAGCACATTCTGTGGAGTGATGGCGGCATTTCCGGATGCATCCCGAAACACTCTGAAATGGACATTTATCAATGCACCTGCCCCTTCCAGGGGCTCTGTATCCGCAAAAGCTATGCTGATGGTATTGTCACTTTCAAAAACAGTAGGCTCAGGATATCCTTGTAGAATTGTGCCCTCTGTATCGACCTCCAGAATTTCGATCTTGTCTGATGAATAACTCAGATCCATTTGTCCGGAAGTAATATTGAGTCCCGTGACATCAGAAACTAATACCTGAACAGTATCTTCCAGGGTTTGATACACGGCTTTATCTGACACATTGACCGTTAGATCAAGCAACGTGGCCGGCTCGACTCGAAAGAAATCGGTTGAATCTTTCAAGCCGACAGCATCTTCGGCGTAAATCTTGATGGAACCGGGAGCAACGCCTTCGACTACCCCTTCACTCGATACAGTCGCTACTGCATTGTTGGAGGAGCTCCAAGACACCGGTGGGGTAATGGTGCCCGTCAAATTAAACTGGTAGGATTCTCCCTCAACAAGCGGTGAAGAAGGTTTGCGCGGGCTAATTGACACTCCTTGTATATGTACTGCCCCTTCATCGGTGCTAATGGCGGGATTACCTTCGTTGAATTGTGCATTGATGATTTCGATTGTTGTTTCATCAAATTTTTCAGCATCCGGATTGACGGCTGCCACCAGATTGAAAAACACTCCACTGCCCTCGATCGGGGACGTCGCGGCGAATGCAAATCTTCCCGTTGTGGGGTTGAATTGAGTGGTATAGGCACTAACGATCGTCCCTTGGGTATCAATGCTTTGGAACTCAACCAAATCTGAAGAGGTAGTGAACGTCCACCCTCCGGATAACACATTGTCGGATGCACTTATCGAATTCACCCGCACTGGAATGCTGATGGTTGTACCGGCATCAACGGCAGTATCAGGTAGCGTTACCGTAATTGATTGTGCCAACAGTCCCGAGACCGAAAGTCCGAGCAGTAACAGCAGCGCACTTATTTTTTTAAACATCATAGTAGTCTCCTTTTAAAGGATTGTTTTCTGCTGGTTACTTGATCAGGGTCATCTTCCGAACCTGGGTAAATTTCTTACCGTTTTTGCCGGCTATGTGAATCCGATAAAAATACATTCCGCTAGCCTGTCGGCTGGCATCCCAGCTGAGACTGTATCGGCCGGCCTGCTGCAGCTTGTTATTTACCAGAACAGCAACCTGCTGACCAATAATGTTGAATATTTCCACCGTCACCTCACCTGTTACCGGCAACTGATATTGAATATTTGTGGATGGGTTGAATGGGTTCGGATAGTTTTGATCCAGCGAGAATGACTCCGGCATCTGGAACTGTTCATTCAAGCTCGTCAACTGTTCACCCACGGACTCCTCAAGTGCGATATTGTTAATCCTGAAGGATGAAATCTGCATATCTCCGACAAATCCATTGCTGTTTTCTTCGGTGAAGAAGAAGCGCAGGTGCATGAATTCCCCTTCTTTTTTAACCGGCTCAACACCTGCAAAGGCAACCTTTGCGATCCCATTTTCAACATTCATTACCCGAGACCATTTGTCGGTCTGCGGAGTATTCATAATCTCAACGTCCGAGATCATCGCCTCATCGTAATCAATCGTCATTTCTGAGGCATAAAATGGAACCTTCCCTTTTGATTTAATAATCAAATCGTAGTAGCTGTTTTTAGCAATTGGCTCAATTTCATAGAGTTCATTGAGCTCTAGGCTGGGAACTTTACCCGCACCCGGAAATCCGCTTATGGAACCTACCACATACTGCAGAACATAGGATGCATCCATCGCTGCTACGGTACCGTCGCCCGAAACATCGGCCGCTGCCTGCTGGGTAGAAGTTAACTCAATCAAATCTACTACATCCTGCAGAATAAGCGATCCGTCAAAAGCAGAAATAGTACCTTCTTCGCTCACGTCGCCGAGTAGAATACCCGTGCGATCAGTGCGGAAGGGACGGTAATCCACGGTGTGAGAACCGTTAATGTAGATACGATCACCATTCCCTTCGACGTTTAGATCCGATCCCTGATCAACAAATGGCCCAGTGGCGTCTCCCCAATAGTTATCTATTGCTGTCACATCTCTTGAAACATATAATCCAGCATCATCATTATCATAAAAATTGTTAAGGTGGATGTTGGGATCATCAGAGCTACCTGAAATATCAAACCCGTACCGATTGTGGTGAATATCTGAATTACGGATAGTAGGTTTTGCTCCGCCTGTAGAGTGAATTCCATAATTGGCATTTGAGGTATAACTGGAATCGATAACCACTTCTGCATTGTCGTGAAAGTGGAAATTCCTGTTAGCGTACCTAGCTATCACGTGCTTGAACTGTGTTCCTACAGATCCTTCACCACCTACCAGTATTCTGTACCAATCACTCCGTGCGGGAACCGTTTCTATACCATCAAGATTTGTATCTCCAGCATAGGTATCGTCATAGATCGAAGTAAAGACGATCTTGTTATCTACCGTACCCGTAGCATTGAGATACCCCTCAACTCGTAGCTCATCTCCTCCCCCTTCAAATCCGGATTTAAATACAGTCCCCGGGGCTATCATCAGCGTATCTTCTGCACCTACTTCCAAATCGGATATCGGAACATGAGCAGTATTGGCAAAACTTGAAGGGTAGGTGTATCCAAGCTTCCCTTCAACGGATGAATAAATTCCAATCGCATCCTGCAGTTCGTTATTTGCTATCTGATTACCGTCATAGTAATTGCCATCCTCATTAATCGTACCCGACTTGGAAAGCTCCCCGGTTAATGCAATGGGGACCTGATTAAATTCCAACGTGTCATCTACGATCACGGCTCTTGAGCTCAGGATTCCAGCGCCTATATTGTTGCGAATATTATTTCCGGAAATGGTAAGTACCGTGTCCGTGGTTGCCTCTTTGACTGTCGACCAAATGCCGTGCCGCTCGTTATTTTCGATGCGATTAAACTGGAAGGTCATGGGAGAAGGTGAATCCAACGAATTAATTCCATCCTCTCCATTGCCCTCAATTGTGCTGTTGGAAACTTCCCGGAAAAAGGAATTATAATAGCCATAAGAATACAACCCGTTTTGATTGCTGTTGCGAATAGTGGAATTTCTGACCGTCACATCCGCCTCATAGTAACTTCGTATTCCCTGACCATGCTCGGTTCCATCCACAAGTGCATTGGTGATGGTATATTTCCCATAGTTAAGGCCGAAACCATCATTGTCTGAATGTAAAATGGTCAGGTTGTCCAACTCGTCTGCAAATGCTTGTCTGCCCATCTGCATATCTATTCCCGTATCCGCATATCGAATGACCAAATGGGAAACCCTGGAAAATTTAGCTAACCCATTATTGTCGTTACTTCTATCCTGGATAAATAATCCGCCCCAGTCATCGGGTTTTGCCGAAACCGTGTCATCCGGGGCATCGGTATCGCCTCCCCACACGTCATCCCGCCAAGAGGTAAATACAATAGGATCACCGGCTGTACCTTCGGCAACGAGCATCCCATCAGATGCCCCAAAATGGTTAGCGCTGTAGCCGCTATACCCGGATTTAATGATGATCCCGGATTCTATCACCAGCGTATCATTTAGGGCAACAGCAGCACTGCCGGTACCATATTCATAAACACGTTGAAACATATAAGCTCCGGAGGTAATACCTTCAGGAAATGTGGTACTAAGAATACCTTTCAGATGGTATCCTTGTAGGCCCAATACATTGTTGAATGTGTTTCCTACAAAGGTGTTGCCGTCATCTCCGTTTTCATCGGTGTAGCGGTGTCCCAATTTCCCATGAAGCGTAATGCCAAACTCATTACCCTCAAATTCATTATCAATGAATACAGCAGCAGAAGAGAGAATTCCACTGTTCAAATTATTTTTAATTATGTTTCCTGTAAAATATATATCCGTGCTATCCAATGTTGTGTGGTAGTAAACAATACCATTTCTTTCGTTATTTTGAATGGTATTACCGAGCACTGTTGAAGAAAATTGGAGGCCTTCAGTATAAATACCGTCATATCCATTTCCTTCGATAGTACTGTTAGAAACTTCCCGATAGAATGAACTCTGATCGCCATATGCATACAATCCGTTTTGATTGCTGTTGCGAACAATAGAATTTCTGACCGTCACATCCGCCTCATAATAACTACGTATTCCCTGACCATGCTCGGTTCCATCCACAAGTGCATTGGTGATCGTATATTTCCCATAGTTAAGGTCGAAACCATCATTGTCTGAATGTAAAATGGTCAGGTTGTCCAACTCGTCTGCAAATGCTTGTCTGCCCATCTGCATATCTATTCCCGTATCCGCATATCGAATGACCAAATGGGAAACCCTGGAAAATTTAGCTAACCCATTATTGTCGTTACTTCTATCCTGGATAAATAATCCGCCCCAGTCATCGGGTTTTGCCGAAACCGTGTCATCCGGGGCATCGGTATCGCCTCCCCACACGTCATCCCGCCAAGAGGTAAATACAATAGGATCACCGGCTGTACCTTCGGCAACGAGCATCCCATCAGACGTCCCAAAATGATTAGCGCCGTATCCACTATACCCGGATTTAATAATCGCCCCGGGTTCTATTGTTAACGTGTCATTTTCAGCAACAGCAGCACTGCCGGTACCATATTCATAAACACGTTGAAACATATAGGCTCCGGAGGTAATGCCCTCAGGAAATGTAGTAGTTAACGTGCCTTTCAAATGGAATCCTTGCAGGCCCAATACATTGTTGAATGTGTTATCTACAAAAGTATTGCCGTCAATACCGCTGCCATCAGTATAAATGTGACCTAACTGACCCCACAAGGTGAGTCCAAACTCATTACCTTCAAACTGGTTGTTAAATATTCTGGCGGATGTGGTTTTTAGTCCTGCATTGCCATTGTTCCTAAAAATATTTTCTTCTATATGATTGGCATCTCCAAAGGCATCATTCAGATAAATCGAAGCGCCGTATTGGCCATTGCCTTCAAACGTGTTGTTGTAGATATAGAGCTCATCAACCCCGTTTTGCTCCACTAGCAATCCATTTTGGGCGTTATTGGTAATAGTGGTATTAGTAAGGGAGTCCAAACCAAAACTTCTGTCAGCTCCACCTGAGTAAAAACGTATACCCTGTCCCTCATTACCGGAAAACTCAGAATTCTTGATACTGACGTTTTCAGTAAGTGTATTCAAACGAATATTGACCCCGCTACCTCCGTTATAACTCGCTGTAATGTTGTTAAACTCAGAGCCCTGGTTGTAAAGAACAATGCCATCGATGTTGTTATTATTTGCAACAACATTATTAAAAGCTGCCGGCTTTACATTTAAGTGGATACCATGGCGATCACTATAAATAGCTACCAGGTTAGAAATGCTAGCCGTGTTATTGTCCAAATACAACATACCATAACTGTACCCCCCATAGCGTAAGTCCACATAATCTAACACTACATTAGCTGACTCCTCTTCTATGATCAGGCGTCGCCAGTCTCCTGGTTGGGGTTGAGTGGTCCGGGCATCGCCATTGCTATCTCCGCCTATTGCATCATCGTAGTGCGAGGTAAAATAAATTCGGTCAGCTTCAGTACCATCTGCAATTAAGGTACCATAAACATTAAAAGTGACATCATCGGCAAACTTTACGACTGCTCCCGGCTGGATGGTCAAGGTACTTAATTGACTTAAGGCAATATTCTGTTTCACGTAGTAAACTGAATCAGCATACCATATGTCGCCGTTCTGGGGATTTGAAGTAACTTCTCGGACTGGCAATGTGGCCCCAAACAGCCAGGGGGAGAAATCAACATTATTCGAAACTTCATCGCCTGTACCATTTGGGTTACTTGCATTTTGGGGACCACTTTTGTCACCCCAAAAATTATAATCGGCTACAAGCAATCCCATGCCTGAATTGAGCACACCGATGGTGGTATTACCCGAAATGGTATTGTCGCTAATTGTCGGCGTGGTGGAACCGGTTTCTACCACGCGAATTCCGGTATCGTTTGCGCGAATATCATTGTCAGTTATCTCAGGAATAGCTCCGTTGTCGATTAAAATTCCGGTACCGTTTGTATCAATGACTGATTGGGTAATCGTTGGCGTTGCATTGATGGGAACACGAACTCCACCCTGCGTATTACGGATAATAGTACTTGTTTCAACCTGGTAATTCAGCGCCAGATCAGAAAATATTCCAAAACCGGCATTATCTCTGAATGTAGAATTTTGGATTAATGGACTTGAAGCCCGCAGATCAATACCGTGGGCATTACTGAAGCGGAACTCACTGTTCGTGATATCAAACCCAAAAGCGCCGGTTGTATAGGATACCAATGATCCTCCCGCACCACTACCGCCGTATTCTAAAATCACATAATCGAACACCGATCCTACATCACCAGTGTTATTAAATCGGATGGTTCCCCAATCCCCGGCGGCGGGCGTAGTAGCAGCTGAGGTAAACAGAATGTTGTCTGCAGAAGTACCATCGGCAACCAGTGCTCCCTCAACGTTTATAGAAACACCCGAGGCCATCTCGACAACAATACCCGGCTCTATGGTAAGCGTAACTCCTTCTGCAACAGTAATAGGCTCTGCAACTGTTACAGTACCGCTCCAGGTGGTATTTGATATGATATCTGAATTTACTGTTGTCTGGCCCAGCGCTGTGGATGCAAAAAACAACATAACTGCTATGGTCCAGAAAGATAGTTTCGTAATTTTCATAATGGATTCCTTATTGAACTGACATCCCGTCGTCGCAAAATGCCGGTTGGATTATTATTCCGGATTTCTGAAAGTGATATTTTATGGTCGTGAACAAAGACAAGGTTCTCCCCATCTGTTTAAAACCATTCCCCTCGCTCACAACCTTTGCTTATTTTTGTTGGCAAAAGTCTGCCGAATCAAATCTTAACAACAGCTCCAAAATATGCACCGCATGGTTCTGCAGTATTTTTTGGAACCTGCCAAGCCGACAGCTTTAAGAAACACACCCTTTTTATGAAATGAATGATTAAGGTTGGGTATTTTTTCCTGCTGTGAATTTTATCTAGAACGGGATCAGCCCAAAGGCCAAGGCAAACTTGATATAATCGATCTGGGTTTTTGCTTGTAATTTTGCCTGTAAACTATTTTGATATTTTTTAAAGATCGGGTTAGCAATATGCAGCTGTTGTAAAATTTGTGATTTTGTTTCGCCTTTCGCCAACAGGATTAACACTTGTTCTTCTTCTAAAGTAATAGCCTCAAATTTTTGAGCATTCTTCTCAATGAATTTTTGCAAATCAGATGTCTCTCCAAAAAAGTTTTTAGCTTCCTGCCAAGGCTCTTCTTGTCTGTTCATGGTATTACCATATTATGGATCCATCACTTTTTCTCATTTCTCCAAGAAAGGGATCGTTTGGGAGAAATGTATGATCAAGATTGGGTATTTCCGCTACTGTGTCTGCCGTAATCAAATAGACATCAAACTTCTACCAGATCGAAGGCAAATGCGAAACGCATCAGATCAAGAGCGGATTTAATCTTCAGTTTCCGCTTAATTTTTTTACGGTGCGTTTCCACCGTCTGGCGGGATAAAAACAGCTCTTCAGCAATTTGTGGATTATTATACCCGTTAGCCAAAAGTTGTAACACTTCCACCTCTCGATCGGAAAGTGACTGGAACTCCAAGAAATGTTTCAGCTTAAATTGATACATCCGTACAATCTGTATCAGCTGAGAAGATGACTTGCCCAGCTCTCCGTCGATCAGCGGTAAGTTAACCAGATAACACTGGCCACTGGGTGCCATAAAGACCAAGAGCGACACGATTTCGCTTCCTCTTTTATATTGGATAAGAGCAATATTCTTCTCCGACATTGCATCGATACTGAAATCGGGGATAAGCTTGCGGATAACGTCAACAGATACGGGCTCTACCACTCTCTCTAATACATCCACACTTCTGGCTTTGCCTCTTCTAGTTCGCTTCTGCTTGCCGATTTGTGGCATCTCACCAACGAGCATTGCCATCTGTTCATCCGCAAGTATATACTCTTCAATCGATTGTAGCTCTTCCGCACTCATCCCGATAAGGCTATCCATCATATCCCCCCGTTAGAATTGAACTAAATTGTAGGCCAGTCCATACCGTATATAATCAGTCTGACTGCTGATATCCAGCTTCTCTCTTATGCGAGCCCGATGATTTTGAACCGTTACTCTCGAAATCTCCAGCTCTGCTGCTATTTTGGGATTATTTTGTCCCTCAGCGATTAAGGTTAGTACATCAATTTCGCGATCAGTCAGCTCTCGGAACCAAGCCTTTTTTTCGTTTCGAAAACGTCCTAATCCAATCACCTGCTTGACCATATTTTTGATTGACCCCGCAACTATCTGCATAATCACCCGTAATTTTGATGATATATTAAACCCGTTCCAGTATTACATTAAAATGCAACGAACTTTTTTACTCTTGGGTCTAAGAAAAGGGTCTATGGCATTTAAATCCCTATTTTGTGATAAGCGGTAAATATTGTGGGATAAGCGGTACCGAAATGTGAAGATCGAAACGGAGGATATCACCCAGACCTGAAACTAGTTTAAAAAGTTGATCAATTCCTTTTTATAGCGACGGGAAATTTTGAGCTGGGTATCATCTTTCAGCACTAAAATCTGGTCATTTATGTGGCTCACATGACGAAGGTTAACAAGCGTCGATCGGTGAATCCGCAATGAGAGTTCATCAGGCAGTTTTTCTTCGCACTCTTTTAATGTCAACCGTTCCATCATCGGAGCACGATCGGTATTCGAAAGATAAATTTTTACATAATTTCCCTCTGACTGGATATATCGGATTTCATCGAGCGAAAGTTTTACCTGCGAATTTAAGGCAATAAGATCGGGGATGTCCCGATCATCAAGCTTCTCATTCTGTTCCTTAATTTTTTCCTCCAGCTTTCCAATTGTCACGTCGCGTTTTTCCAACTCGCTTGTAATTGCTTCTTCCTGCGATCTGCTTTTGCGATATCGACTGTAGATAAAGCCGCCTCCCACCAACAGGAAAATGACTGCTCCAAACAACAGCAGATTTCGAGTATTCAAAATGGTTAGCTGATTGCTAATAAATGCCAGCTCATTCTCTTTATTCTTTAGCTGGTACCGTACCTGCATCATCGTCAAATTCTTTTCTTCTTCTTTCGAATCCAGCATCTCTCTAAGCTCATTGTGCAATCGCATCGTCTTAACAGCCAACGCCATCTCATTCATCCCCTCGTAAGCCTTTGACTTAACTTCATATATATCGCCCAGTAAATGCTTGAGACCATTTTCTTCTCCTATTTGGATGGCCAAATCTGCATGAGACAATACGTCCGCAAAATTACTATTTGCCAATGCCAGCTCTGCAAAAAAGCGCTCCTTGGGAATCTGGTTATGGGGAAGGGAACGACGAAATGTGGTACTGGATATTAAAGACTGAATAGAGTCGGCCTTTGTAATTTCCTGCATCTTCAAATATTGGTTGCCAAGACGCACCAAGTGCACAAAATGCAGATTAGGTATTTGATACCGTACACTAATTGCAGCCGCTTCTTCCATCAACGAAAGTGATTGTTCTTTCTGGCCCTTTTGGGCTACAATTTCACTCAGATTAGACCGCGTAATTGCCTGAATGGGCGGCGGCAGATCGTATTCCAGACAAGGCCGCAACATCTGCTCAGCTTTCTCAAGATCATTTAGATTCATCAAGTTTTTAGCCAACCGAGATTTTATATTGCATCGGTCACCGGCATTATCAGCATACTCCATAAATTTTTTGAACATCTGTATTGCCAGATTATTGGCTCCAACCGATGAATAAAGATTCCCGAGATTACCATAAAAATAATGAATGGGATAACCCGCAGAATCAATATTATGACTATAATCCAATGCCTTTAGATAGGCTGATTCGGCATCCAGATAATTAGCATTTTTCTGATATTCCAGTCCCAGCAAATTTTTCGTACGCAAATACTGCTCGTGTTCTCCCAATTTTTTTAGCTGCTCGGCTGCCTTTGTGGCATAATAAATAGCCGAATCTCGATTCACAGCCCGCCAGCCATTCGCCAACATAAATTGGGAAAATGCTTGCTTTTCTACCGGATCCAAACCCGGCAATTCTTCAATTTCTTTAGCAAAAGTGAATAGCGAGTCTGATCTGTAGCGCATTGCTTTAATGCTCATCTGCACATATCGATTCAGCTTTTCTTCCGAAGAGGTAAGTTCACTGACATCTTTCCGAAATTGCTCAAAATCCAGCGGCGGCAATCCCCTCTGCGCCAACACTACTACCGATGAAAGGCTAAATAAAAGTAATAACAGAAATCTCTTGGACCCCTTTGATACACTCAAAAACATAATATCTGCCTGTTAGATGACTTTAAGTGCCGCTAAGATAACACTATCCGCATTAATTTGTAGTGCAATCTGAAAAATTTTCAATAAGTTGATAACAATCTATAGCTTCACACAGGGAATGATTATACGACCTATTGCATTTAAAATGCATATTCTGAATTCCATTTTATTCAAAATTTATGAGCAGCTGGACGCTACAATCATCACCGCCGCACGACTGGTTTTTATGCCTTGATATAGATCAATATTTCGACCACGAACACAATCCCGAAAAAGTTTTTGAGGATGGATTTATTCGGCCCATTCCCATTGGCGATCGCGATATTTTGGTTACCACTTTTTTTAACGGGGATCCCGAAAACCCGGAATTTTATTTCGAAAGTCCGGAGTCGCTCAGCAAAGGTGAAATCGAAGAAGCCAACAAAAGTCTGAGCCGCATTTTCGGCACCAATCTGGACCTACGTCCCCTGTATGATAAACTTGCTGATGATCCGGTTATCGGTCCCAAACTTACCGAGCTATATGGACTCAAACGCATGGCGCGCGCTAATCTTTTTGAGGATACCATCAATCGCATTATCGAAATGCGGCTTTCGCATAAACCAACGGCCAAGAAAATGGTATATAAAGTACGCGAAAACTATGGATCGTTGGTCACAGCAAACGGTGACAACCTTCCCGCCTGGCCGCGTCCGCACCAATTGGTAAAAGCCAGCCCCATGAGTATCCGAAAATTGGGACCTACTAAGAGAAAGGGAGAATTTATCATCGGTTTTGCCGAAGATCTGCTTTCCGGAGAACATGACCTGCATCATTTGGAAACGTGCAAACCGGAAATATTTTACAATACCATCAAAAAAGTGCGCGGCGTGGGACCCACTTCTGCTCAACAGCTGATGCTATTTCGAAATCGGACCGATGCCGTCTTCCCCAGCAATAAATCATCCGGCGAAGAAAAAGGATTACGCAAGTGGATTATCTTAAGTTACGGCGGCGATCCTGATACAATCAGCGAAGAAGATTTTCAATCAATGATCAACGATTGGGAAGGATATGAAGCGGCCGCCCTGGAATTTATGTTTGTGGATTGGGTACTGAGTGAGAAAGAGAAGAAGCAAAACAAATGACTGCAACTGGCCACAGAGATATTTTATTTATTTCGTTCCGGTTAACTCTGCTACGGAACTAGGCTGATTTAAGCGTCCACGCTTAGTTCAGCCAAGTGCTGTGATATTAGTACAGACTCTGCTCTTCGGGTTCGATCTCAATCAATTTTTGCCATGCGCGATATAGGAAAAAGCTTGCCGTAACGGCGATAAAGCTGATAAAGCTGGCCAGCACCCACTGACCATAAATCCAGTAGCCGGTGGCAAAAAGCGCTCCGTAAATGGCAATACATCCCAAAACCATACAGAGAATACCCTGGGGAACGCGCCAGGCTTCGTCTTGGAGAGGCTGGAGATCATCATTTTCAGCTTCTGCCTCCGCAATCACTTTCTGCCATCCCGGTCCGCCGGGACGTGCAACTTCACAAAAGTTCACGAGCGTTTCTTTGTCGGTGGGGCGCGTCATAAATGTCACCGCCACCCATCCAATCGTCGTGATGATCACGCCTGCAATAAGCTCCTGCCATCCGGTCAGTTCGGGCAATCCCGTGTGCGCGTGAGCAAACTGAAAATACATGGCCACGGCAAAAGAGATCACCATCGCCGCAATTTCGCTGCCCGCATTAATACGCCACCAGAACCAGCGAAGAATAAACAGCAATCCGGTGCCGGCCCCAATTTGCAGGATAATCTGAAAACTGTCGAGCGCATTTTTGAGCAGCAGCGCAAAGATTCCGGCAATCACCATCAGTACCACCGTGGAAATCCGTCCCGCCATCACCAGCTCTTTCTCCGAGCTATCGGGACGTACAAATCGTTTATAAAAATCATTTATCAGATACGATGATCCCCAGTTCAAGTGCGTAGAAATGGTGGACATGTACGCGGCCGTAAGCGATGCAACCACCAGCCCCAGCCATCCTGTAGGGATAAACGTCAACATCGCCGGATATCCCATATCGTGATCGGCTACGCCCGAAGCTTCCGGAAATGCTTCTTTGAGGGATGCGATATCCGGAAAGACAATAATGGAGCACAACCCAACAATAATCCACGGCCAGGGACGCAGGGCAAAATGGGCGGCATTAAAAAAGAAGACTGCGGCAATGGAGTTATTTTCATCTTTGGCCGCAAACATGCGCTGTGCAATATATCCCCCGCCTCCCGGTTCTGCTCCCGGGTAATAAACGCTCCACCATTGAATGGCCAATGGAATAATAAAAATACCAAGAGCCTGCGAAGGATCAGAAAAATCAGGCAAAATATTGAGCTGGCCAATTACTTCGTGGTGTGAAAGCAGTCCGTCGAGGCCACCGACTTTAGGATGGTCCAGAGCCACATAAGCAGCAATCAAACTTCCACCTATTGCCAGAAAAAACTGGAAAAAATCGGTCAGCAAAACGCCTCGTAATCCTCCGAGCGTGCTGTAAATCACAGTTACCAATCCACCAATCACTACCGTTTCCACCGGTGATAATCCCATTAATACACCGCTGATTTTAATTGCTGCCAGCGACACCGTTGCCATCACTACCACATTGAACACAAATCCCAGATATATAGAACGAAATCCCCGCAGAAAGGCCGCCATTTTTCCACTGTAACGCAGCTCATAAAATTCCACGTCGGTCAATACACCTGACCGCTTCCACAGGTTCGCATACACAAACACGGTGAGCATGCCGGTCAATAAAAAAGCCCACCACACCCAATTTCCGGCTACGCCGTCGGTGCGAACGATATTGGCTACGAGATTGGGCGTATCCGTAGAAAAAGTGGTCGCTACCATTGAAATACCCAGCAACCACCACGGCATATTTTTCCCGGCGGCAAAAAACTGTTCGGAATCCTCTCCTGCCTTTCGCGCTACCCAAACGCCAATGGCCAATGAGAATAGCAAGTAAGCGCCAATAATGGCCCAGTCGATGGGTGCCAGCAGCATGCAGTTTTTATTTTTTTGATTTAGTGATATCCGAACGTTCTCTAACAAACGTAATTTTAGCCAGATGCTCAACGGCTTTTTTATCAGCGGGTAATTTACTAACCTTTACTCTCATTTTAACTGATGATTCTATTTATGCCTGACAAAAATTTTCTGTTTCTATTTTTAATAACGTTGCTTTTTTCGGGATGTCAGTCTGGCGATGCTCCACAATCCCGGTCGGCTGATATTATTCCCAAACCCGTTGAAATGACGTTTGGTAATGGCTCTTTCACGGTCGATCCACAAACAATTATTTTGGCTGATACCGGCAACCCCCAGATCAAAAACATAGCTCAACAACTCAAACAAACGATCGATTCGGCCACGGGATTTGATCTGCCAATTGCTAAAACTACATCAGTTGATACATCCCAAACTATTACTCTTCAGCTTGATTCCGATTCTTCCGCTTATCAACACGATGAAGCTTACCAGTTGGATGTAACCAACGAGAATGTTCGAATTCACGCACCGTCGACAGCGGGATTGTTTTATGGGATGCAGTCGCTGCTTCAGCTCTTGCCTCCACAGATCTATCAGTCAGATTATACGCTGGTGCCCCAAAACACTAAGTGGAATATTCCTGCCGTTAGCATTACTGATTATCCCCGATTTGATTACCGCGGCATGCACCTGGATGTAGCACGTCATTTCTTTCCCGTTGAATTCGTGAAACGCTACATCGATCTGATGGCCATGCACAAAATGAATCGATTTCACTGGCATTTAACTGAAGACCAGGGCTGGCGTATCGAAATTGAACAGTATCCAAAGTTAACAGAAGTTGGCGCCTGGCGCGATTCTACGCTCGTCGGTCATTATGGGTCGGGTATTTACGATGGCAAACAATACGGAGGATATTATACCCAAGAGGAGATTCGGGAAGTCGTCAGATATGCCCAAAAACGACACGTCACAATTATTCCCGAAATTGAGATGCCCGGTCATGCTTCTGCGGCCTTGGCCACCTATCCCGAACTTGGTTGCATCAAGGACAAAAATTATCAGGTTAAAACAACCTGGGGCGTTTTTGAGGATATCTATTGTCCCAGTGAGCAGACTTTTACCTTTTTGGAAAATGTGCTCACCGAAGTAATGGATCTGTTTCCCAGCAAGTATATCCACATCGGTGGCGATGAAGCTCCGAAGAAACAATGGGAAGAAAGTGAGTTAGCTCAGCAGGTGATAGAACGCGAAAACCTGGCAAATGAAGAAGAGCTGCAGAGTTACTTCATCACCCGAATTGAACAATTTTTGAATAAAAACGGTCGACAGATTATCGGCTGGGATGAAATTCTGGAAGGCGGGTTGGCGCCCAATGCTACCGTGATGAGCTGGCGCGGTATGGAAGGCGGTATCAAAGCGGCGCAACAAAAACATAACGTAATTATGACGCCGACCAGTCATCTATATTTTGATTACTATCAAGCTAATTCTGAAACCGAACCGCTGGCTATTGGCTACTTTTCTCCACTCAAAGAAGTCTATCAGTTTAATCCCATTCCCGATGAGCTAACCGCTGATGAAACTAAATATGTGTTGGGAGCGCAGGGTAACGTCTGGACGGAATATATCCACAGCGGTGATAAAGTAGAGTATATGGCGTATCCCCGGGCTTCGGCACTATCCGAGGTTGTATGGACTCCCAACTCAAAGCAGAACTGGACCGATTTTTGGCATCGCCTGCAAACACATTTTGAACGATTCGAGGTTTTAAACGTGAATGCGGCCGAGCATTATCAAAATAAAATGCCACAATTTTCTGAGTAAGCCACAGATCTGCACAGCAACGCCTGACGATGAATCCAGGCTAAGTTCAAAGCCAAAAAGCTTGCTTGAAGCGAGCTTCAGGCATGCTTAGACCACTGATACATCTGTGGGCGAAACTCCGCGCCTGATTTATTGTCACATCATATACAGTTGTTTAACAGTTCGAAAAAGGAAACCGTCTTTTTCGTGATTGGGATACTGGTTATCTATTATTTGTCAGATGCGCCTAAACCTATCAAATCCGGTATTTCTCATAGAATGATTTATATCCCAACAGCCGGGCCAGGGGGATTAGCAAAAAATTCAGAACCTTTTGAGCCCAGACGGGCGGTCCCTCGGCCAGGTAGGAATCGAAGTACTGGTTGAGCACCGCCATTTGGAAAATTATGCGGGGCGGTTCGTCATTTTTTTCGTCTTCATCCAGATACTTGTAGGCTTGATCCAGGTACATAACGAATTGTGCAGGCATGATCACCTCGGTTACCACCGGTTCGTCTGAGGCATTCGTGGGTTTGTGGGGAACGCCTCTCGGAATGGTTATCTCTTCCCCCGGCCCAAGCTTCTTGTTTTCTCCGTCATACCAGAGCGTGAGTTCACCCGACAGAATCTTGTATTTCTCATCCCATCCGGTCTGGATGTGAGGCGGGGGACCTTCGGCACCGGGCCCAAAGGTTAGTTCGAGACGCAGATAGCCGTTTTCCTGGCTGAGGACCTTGAGTTTGTTTCCACCTCGCTCTGTTTTTAATACATCTCCCGGCTCAAAATAGTTCTCCGGATCAGGTTTTGACTCGGGAAATATTACCAGGTGAAAGAGATAACCGATTACCAAATAGCCAGCCAAAAACAACCCTATTCCCCAAAGTATCATATTGACCAGATTCCTTATTGACAATGTTCGTTGATGACCCAAGGTATCATCAACAGGAATCAAGGTATTGTAAAAATGTTACCTCTCAGCCCGCCAGGCTTTTTGGGATGGTACGGGCTGGATATATTCTGTAGGGGTATAACCGGTATGTCGCTTGAAATCCCTGATAAAATGGCTCTGATCATAGAAGCCGAAGTCGCAGGCCAGTTTTGCCCAGGAGGTAGGATGTTCGGTTTGGATATATTTTAACACCCTGTACATACGATTGATTTTCTGATATCGCTTGATGGTCATTCCCGCCTCTTCTTTAAAGATTTGTACCAGGTGTTTACGGCTGTATCCGGTTTTATCCACCAACTTATTGACCGGGAGAGAGGGATTCCGGGATAATTGCCTGATAATAAAATCGGACAGAAGATCTGACGGTATTTCTCTGTTTGAGGCTTCTTTTTTCAGCCACTCGATCAAAATACGAAATCGTTCCTTTTGGGAGGATGCATAGTAAAGCAGTGGGATAAGCGTTTCGGCATTATTGCTTACATCATCCAGCTGGTACAGGTTATCGGTAAATCTGTTTTGTGGTACACCGAATAGCTTGTAGAAACCGTTTGGGGAGAACCGGATACTCATAAAATGGCACTCTTTGGGATGCCGAGCATATGCGTAATGTGATTTACTTCCCTGGATCGTGCATCCGTTGGCCGTTATTTCCTTATCGGGAAACTCTCCCTCCAGGGGATCGGCAAGGTTAAAAAGTATCTCGGGGGTATTCCTGGGAAAAAGACGCACTGAAGTAGGGAAGCCATTTCCCTTGATCTCTGCTATATTTTTTATGACGCCCGGGATAGAGAATTTCCGTTTTTTAGTAAAGGTGAATTTGTCTGACTTATTTTTGAGAGTGTTTGTCATCTCGTGCTTGATTCCATGAAATATGTTATTCGCTGGAAGCATCTAAACGACGAAACAATACAATCCCGGCGGCTATCATCCAGAAGAGACCAACCGGAACAATCAAGTAACCGTAGGATGTCAGGGCGTTGGTAAACATGGCAATAGCGGTTAATACACCTGCAATGGCTGGCAAGATGCCAAACCATGCCAACCAAGTGGGCACCCAATCCTTTAGGCCGGCATAAGAAATCAAGGCGGGTCCGGCCCCGACGACCAGGATGGTTGCGGTCCAGTCGGCTCGGGAGGTAAACCAGCCTATGGTTTCGGCAAAAGTAATTTCGGATTGGGATACCTCCGGTGAAAGTTGCACGACTATTGCAAGCCACGCTACAAAAGAAACAATAGCGAGGGGGACGCCAGTGAAATAACAGAGTTTTATAATCCGAGCAATCTCTTTTTTTGTAGTACACAAATCGGCCATGGTGGTTCCGGCAATACCCAGGAAAAATACTCCGATGATCCAGAAAGATAAATTCGCCACAAGTAGATGGCGAACCTCTTCCACTTTAGTTACATAATTTGATACGGAGCCGGTGGTAAGTGCCTGGTCGAGATCAGCTCCGGATATAACCTTTAGCACAGCACCAGTAATCATAAGCAGGGCTGCAAAGATAGTGGTATAAGCTCCAAGTCGGGTATCAAATTTCCTGTTATGTGTAACCATACTACCTCGTCCTGATTCGGATTATTATGTTAGCTTAGATCTTCTTCAATCATTTGCTTACAGTTATCCACTGATTTATTAAGGTTTTTTCGCATTAACCTCTTGATAAACAGCGTTTCCAGCAGCCAGCCGAGAGGCCTGAAGCTAGGCATAAGCTGATATTCGGTGGTATGATGGAGGGTGCTCGTATCATCCATATTATCGGCAACCCGCATAGTGAGCGTAGCTTTGAAGTCGGGCTCCGCGCATTCGTGCACCTGAATATCGAGCGGATCAGACCGTACCACTTCCCACTCCGTCACCGATTCCTTGGGACCAATTTTGGACTGCTCCCGGTACACCGTACCACGTTGCACCGGATTGTCGGTCGTATCTTGGAGTGATTGCATAACAACCACCCACTGTGGTGCTTTTTCAATATCACTGATGAATTTCCATACCTTCCTGGGCGGGGCATCAATCTTTTTTTCAATGGATACTTTAGGCATACGATTAGTATTTAGAATTAAGATTGAGATGCAGCTTGAGCTGGGATTTTATTCCAGCTGTAGATGGCCATCCAAAGATAAGCGCTTCCCCAAGTCAGATTGGCAAGAATTTGGATGACGTAGGAGGTTTGTATTAATAGCATTAAAAACCCCACTATGACCAAAATACCGGACCATTTTGGGAAGCGATCGCTTGCATGCCAGATGGCAACAGCAAATAAAATCAACCCAATTATGGTAACGATTAATCCTAATCCCAAGACGGGCATAAGGGTTTCTGCGGCCGCAACGGAAGCAGTTGCTTCCATTCCGTCCAAAATAAGTTGTCCAACCTGTGGAAAAACGAAATAGGCGAAAATGAATATGCCGATGCCGAAGACATCACCGATCACACATAGTAACATTCCCCAAAAAGCCAACTGCTCCCTGGCAGTACCTATCAGACCCATAAAAAGAGCAATGGTCCCTATGACTTCCAGGGGAACACCGATTAATCCGCGTAACGCCCATAATTCATAGTTATTTGTGGTAACGAGTTCTGCAAAGGCTTGCGGATTTTCGGCAGCATTAAGCATAGTACCTTCTTGAGGAATAAGAGCATCTCCACCTGCAAAAATGAGGCCGGCCAGTGCTATTAGCAACAATCCGATCCTAATAAACCATTTATAGCTAGATTTCAGCTTCATGGTTCTGAATGTTTTGTTAGGAATTATTTTTTTGAGCAACCAATAATGACATCCCGGGCTGCTTCAAGTTGTGTAATTTGTGTTTTGTAAAACCAACTTCAGAAAGCCAATCTTTCAGGTCTTCAAGCTCATACGCTCTTCCTCCCGAAAACATAAAGAGATTGAAGCCGGCCAACCCGGCTACTGCCCGGGAGAATTGGGATCCAGAAATTCCGGCAAACTGATCCTGAATACCGACAACACCCCGCTCGGTCGTGGCTCTGGATAGCTTGCCAAATAGTTCTTGATTGCCTTCCGGACTGATACCGTGAATGATATTGCCAAGAAATGCGAAGTCGTATCCGGTGGGTAGTTCTTCTTTCTCAAAGTCCCGCTCAATGAGATCTATACGATCTGCTACTTCGGGATTATCTCGGAGTGTTTTTTCTGCTTCCTCCAGGCCAATTTCCCAATCAAGAATCGAACCTTTCAGGTTGGGATACTTTTTGCAAAAGGCTACTGTATAGAGACCGTGACTACCACCTACGTCCAGCATTTTTTCGGCCTCGTCAGGCAGGCTGATTTTTTTGACCACTTGGTCAACCATACTGGAGGCAAGCCAGCGCATGGTTGCCTGGTAACTGCGTCCTATTTCACCGGACTGTACATGTTTCCAACCATAGATACCGTCTTCAGGGGCCTGCTGTATGCCCTCCCCGACTTTCGGTATTGCAACCTCGGTAAAGTGCTTAAAATAAGGAGCCATGGTTTGCAATCTGTCGATGGGCATTTTACGAGCCAGTTTGGTCAGGGAATAAATACCGTCCTTTTCTTGTACATATCCCAAGGGTTCCAGAACCCTGACTAAGATTTCAATGCCCCGCTCAGAGCTGTCGGTTTTGGAAGCAATGGTCTCAATATCGGACGGGGTATCTTTAAGACTCTTGAAGAACCCAATTTCCATGGCCCCGACCATGGCAAAAAACTGAAATGCTGGCAATGCCAAATCTGTCATGAGTCCCGGTACCTTGCCCCAACTGATAAGAAAACGCTCGATGAAGTTTGGTTGTAAAGGCATAATAGTTTGTCAATTTGATTTGGATTAGTTTTTGCTCGCAATAAGAAGTGTATATCCCGGGCTCTTTCTGAGTGATTTTACTTTGGATTTGGTAAACCCGGCTTCTTTCAGCCATTTTTTCACTGTTTCCACTTTATAGGCTCGGCCGTTGGCAAATAGAAAGAGCCCCCACCCCAGGAGGGAGGCAATAGAACGATTGAACTGAGAACCGGAAAGATTGTCAAACTGGTCAACTATCCCGATAGTTCCCCGTTCGGTCGTAGCCGATTCCAGTTTGCGGAACAAGTTCTTGTTTTGTTCTGGACTATTCCCGTGAATAATTTGACCGAGAAAAGCCAGATCGTAGCCTTCGGGAAGTTCATTTTGGTGAAAATCTCCTTCATAGGTATCTATACGATCTGCCACATCGGTTTCCTCTGCTAATGTTTTTTTTGCGTTTTCGATGCCGATAGGCCAATCCAAAACCGTAGCTTCCAGCTCTTTATGCCTACGACACATTTCTACACAATAAAGGCCGTGGCTACCTCCTACATCCAGCATTCGATTACCTGCTGAAGGAAGAGGCAATTTCTTGCATACCTCCTCTACGATATCTGCAGCCAACCAACGCATAGCCACTTGATAGCTTTTGCCAATCTCACCTTTTTTAACTTTTTCCCAACCCATAACTCCTTCTTCCGGTGCTTCTCTGAGGGCTTTATCTGCATGTTGGGCGCTATCAATAATTTGTGACCTGAAGAAGGGAATCATTTTGTGAAAATTATCTATAGGCACTGTTTTACGGGCGTAATTAGTAAGGGAATATTTCCCGTTATTCTTTTCTATGTACCCAAGTGGTTTTAGTACTCGCAGTAAATTCTCGAGGGCTTGTGGTTGGCTTCCTGTTCTGTCGGCTAGTTCTTCCAATGAGCCGGGAGCATGGTCCAGCTCATAGAATAATTTAATTTCACCCGCTCCGATAAGTGCTGAACTTGTAAAACCAGACATTCCCAAATCAAGGAGAGGTCCCGGTATCATTCCCCATTTGATAAGGAAACGCTCGATAAAGTTTGGTTGTAAAGGCATAAAAGACACCTCCTTTTGATACTAATGGCCTATATTTGGTAACTTGTTTAAATAAATTTAAAAAAGCAGCCCCGGGTAATGCAGCAATCATAAAACTCGGAAGTACAAAATCGATGAGCGGTGTCGACAGCTTCCCCCAGTTAATAAGAAACCATTCTATAAAATTGGGGCGTAAAGGCATAATCAATCCCCTCCTTCCCGAAAACAAATCCCTATATCAAATTAATCCTAAAACACTATTTAATTGATTATGGTAATTTAATCAAAGTATTTCAAATTCATCCAGTCATGTGTATCTCCCGGGATAAAAAACTCAAAAAATAAAAAAACCCCATCCTCCACTAAGGAGAATGAGGTTTTTGATTTCGTCTTATGAAAGACGGTTCATTTCAGAATGATTGGCTTACATCATGCCACCCATTCCGCCCATTCCTCCGGGCATTCCGCCTCCCATGCCGCCGCCGGGCATTCCACCGCCGCCAGCAGGACCGTCGTCATCATCGTCGCCTTCAGAAGGCTTGTCAGAGATGATGGCTTCGGTAGTCAGCATCAATCCGGCAACAGAAGCTGCATTTTCAAGCGCAGTTCGTGTTACTTTTGTCGGATCGATAACGCCGGCTTCAATCAGGTCTTCGTACTGTTCGGTACGAGCGTTGTAGCCAAAGCCGCCCTCTTTTTCGAGGACCTTCTGTACAACGATAGAACCTTCGGCACCAGCATTATTGGCAATAGTGCGAAGCGGAGCTTCAAGTGCTCGACGCACAATATCGAATCCAACTTCTTGATCGGAGTTTTCGCCAGTGAGTTCATCAAGAGCTCGTTGCGCACGGAGCAGTGCAACACCACCGCCAGTTACAATGCCTTCTTCAACAGCGGCACGAGTAGCGTGGAGTGCATCTTCAACACGGGCTTTCTTCTCTTTCATTTCAACTTCAGAAGCAGCACCAATGTTGAGTACTGCAACGCCGCCGCTCAACTTGGCAAGACGCTCTTGCAGCTTCTCACGATCGTAATCAGAAGTGCTGGACTCAATCTGTCCTTTAATCTGATTTACACGTGCTTGAATGTCATCATCTTTACCTTGGCCGCCAACGATTGTGGTATCGTCTTTAGTGATGTTGACGCGATCGGCAGTACCGAGGAAGTCAAGCGTAGCATTTTCGAGCTTGTATCCACGCTCTTCAGAAATAACGGTACCGTCTGTCAAGATCGCGATATCTTCCAACATCTGCTTACGACGATCGCCAAATCCGGGCGCTTTAACGGCGGCAATCTTAAGCGATCCGCGCAGCTTGTTAACAACCAATGTAGCCAGTGCTTCGCCTTCGATATCTTCGGCAATAATCAGCAGCGGCTTACCGGTTTGAATAACTTTTTCAAGGATGGGAAGAAGATCCTTCATGTTGCTAATCTTCTTGTCGAAGATCAGAATGTAAGGTTCTTCCATCTCAGCAACCATGTTTTCGGAATCCGTCACAAAATAGGGCGACAGATATCCGCGGTCGAACTGCATACCTTCAACTGTTTCGAGGTATGTTTCGGTACCTTTGGCTTCCTCAACAGTAATCACACCGTCTTGGCCGACCTTTTCCATCGCATCAGCAATGTTCTGGCCAATTTCTTCATCACCATTGGCAGAAATAGTACCAATTTGCTTGATGCTTTCAAGGCTGTCACCAACAGGCTTGCTCATTTTGCGAAGCTCTGCAACAACCGCTTTGACAGCAGTCTCGATGCCGCGCTTCAATTCCATCGGATTCGCGCCGGCTGTAACATTCTTCAGACCGGTTTGAATAATGGATTGCGCAAGAACGGTAGCCGTCGTTGTCCCGTCACCAGCATTATCACTGGTTTTGGAAGCAACCTCTTTTACCATCTGAGCGCCCATATTTTGTCGCTTGTTGGACAGCTCAATCTCTTTTGCTACCGTAACACCGTCTTTCGTAACGGTTGGTGCACCAAATGATTTTTCGATTACTACGTTTCGTCCACGCGGTCCCAAAGTGACCTTGACAGCATTCGCAAGCTTGTCAACGCCTTGCTTGAGGGCATCGCGCGCTTCCATATCATAATGAACTAGTTTTGCAGACATAATCGTCTAATTAATTTTTTTGAGTTTTTGTTTAAAAATATTCAGAGAATTGCTTAGGAAACGATCCCAAGAATGTCGGATTCACGCATGATCAAGTACTCTTCACCATCCAGCGTAATTTCCGTGCCGGAATACTTTCCATACAGTACTTTGTCTCCTTCTGCGACCGACATATCAATCTTAGTTCCGTTTTCTACTTTGCCTGGACCTGCAGCAACAACAGTTCCTTCCTGTGGTTTTTCTTTCGCCGAATCAGGAATAATAATTCCAGATTCTGTCTTGTCTTCGGCAGGTTCTGGCTGAACCAAAACGCGATCACTTAACGGTTTGATTTTAGATTTAGCCATAAGTATGACTCCTAAGTTTAAGTTATTAGTTGAAGTTTGAAATTCTTGTCAGCATCGAATGCTGTAATACTTTTAAAAATCCTTGGATGAGAAATACCTCTCATTTCATCAGGGTTATAGATGAGCAAGTACCATACCAAACTTTCAGAGAAATGCACATTTATCCTGCAATCCAGCTCAAAACGCCAGAAATTGCCAAATAAATCAAAAATATTTTCTGTGGGGATGACAACCCCAAAACCGTTAGTCGAAATTTCAGGTCAAAATGCCATCTTCCACAAATTGTGCTGTCAACTTTTCATAGTGGGATGGCTCCCAAGCCTCGGCCCGCTTGTCGAAATCGAATCCCCCGGGCAGCTGATCTTTCGGGATAATCGGTTTGAGCGCATTGCTCAATTTTTTACGCCGCTGGTTAAAGGCCGTCCGCACGACCGTTTTGAGATTTTCATCCGAACAATTTAGTTCTCCTTTGTCAAACGTTAGCTTCACCATCGCACTGTCAACATTGGGCTGCGGACTAAAACAGTGCCGCGAAACGGGAAACAGAATTTCGGGTCTGCACATCAGCTGCGTTTGCACGCTCAGAATACCGTAATCTTTGGTCCGGATGTCGGCCACTAATCGCTCGGCCACTTCTTTCTGCATCATCAGCAGGGCATCCGCCAAAAACGCTCGATGTTCTAGGAGCGAAAACAAAATCTGGCTGGTAATATAGTACGGCAAATTTCCCACCACATGGGTTTTCTCTTTTCCAATGGAAAGCACTTCCCAATCCACATCCAGCACATTTTCGTGATGAATTTTGAGATCATCAAATTTGTGCTCCAATACTTCGATGGCACGCTGGTCAAGCTCCACAGCAACCACATTCTCAAATCGCTCCAGCAGTGCGCTGGTCAATGCTCCCGTACCGGCACCAATTTCGATCACGCGTGCCCCCTGCTCCGCCGGAATAGCAGCCGCAATTTTTTTGATGATATTCTCATCCGTTAAAAAATGTTGTCCTAAACTCTTTTTCGGTTTGATACTCATCTTTAGAATTAAGAATGTGGAATTTAGAATTAGGAATTTTTCAATACATCAGAAATATTGATGTTTGGGTTTAAAATCCTAATTCGTAATTCCTAATTGTGTTTTTTGCTTACTGATGCTGTGTAAAGTAAATTATCCTAAATAATCTAGAGAAATAAGATATACATGGACATCAATCCACTTGAAACGGAAAAAATTGGTATTCAGACGCTGGAAAAGCGACTGATGACATCCGAATCAAAAATCTCTTTAAAGATAGGGTTACCGAAGGAAGTCTCCAATGATGAACGACGCATCTGCCTGACCCCCGGCGGGGTATCGGTGCTCACCTCCAACGGACACGAAGTTTACATCGAACAAGAAGCCGGAGCCGAAGCCAACTTCACCGATCAGGAATATGCCGATGCCGGAGCTGAAATTGCGTACAGTATCGATCAGGTATATAAAAAGGCAGAGATGATTGTAAAGGTATCTCCGCCCTCGGAATCAGAAATGGAGTTGTTAGAGCAAGACCACATTCTGCTCTCGGCATTGCATTTGGGTAACGCCACTGAAGAGTTTATCGATCTGCTGATCAAAAAAAATATCACCGCCGTGGGATTTGAGTTCATTAAAGGTGAAGACAAAGAGTTCCCCATTGTGCGCATGATGCACGAGATTACCGGGTCGATGTCGGTACAGATCGGGGCACACTATCTGGAAAAAATGGAGGGCGGGCAGGGCATTATGTTGGGCGGTATTTCGGGCATCCCTCCTGCTACCGTTGTTATTCTTGGTGCAGGCATTACCGCCGAATATGCCGCACGAACGGCCTTGGGGTACGGTGCACAGGTTTTTGTGATGGATAATGATCTGGCACGGCTTCGACATCTCGAAAATGCTCTGGATCGACGTATCATCACAGCAACGGCCAATTATCAATATTTATCCTCTGCACTGCAGTATGCCGATGTTGTAATCGGTGCCGCTATGTTTGAAGGTGAACGAGCACCGGTTCTCGTTACTGAACCAATGGTAACCTCGATGAAGCCGGGCAGCGTTATTGTTGATACCGTAATCGATCAGGGAGGCTGTATTGCCACCAGCAAAGCCACCACACATTCCAAACCTACCTATTTGAAGCACGATATTATTCACTACTGTGTGCCTAATATTCCGTCGAACGTAGCACGTACCGCCACTTATGCCCTTAACAATGTGATTGTGCCCTACCTGCTAGCCATTGGCGATGCGGGTGGCATTCGGGAGTGCCTGTGGACCAACACCGCACTGCGCAACGGCACGTATGTGTATAAAAAACATCTCACCAAGAAATCGCTCTCCAAGATTTTTGATATGCCCTACCGCGAAATTGAGATGCTTATTGCCAGCCAAATTTAGGAATTAGTTATTTGTTAATAAAAAAACTCTCAACTGCCATCAACTAATAACAAATAACCAGTGAACAGTTCTGAACTTAATCCCAAAAACTTTAAGCGCATCTGCCTCATAAACTGGTTGCTGAGTGTGCCGTTCTTTATGCTCTTTGCGTGGCCCTACTGGTATCTGGCTAATTTTGTAGGACTCGAACAGATTATCACCTATGTAGGCTGTATCTTCTTTTCAGTGCCCTTTATGCTTACCATCCTCCACGGTCATGTAACTATGGCACTGGGCGAAGCGCATCGGCACCACTATTACGATTGGCTTTCGGATAATCCTCTCACCTATGGATTGCTTTTCCATCCCGTGATGACCCGTACCCGATTTCGACTGGTTTTACTGGTAGTGAGCGTTTTGCTATTCCTTTCGGGAGCCTTACTGCAGATATAAACAACCGGATTTCGTCTGATGACTGAACTTGTCATCTGACAAATATGGCATTCTTCGTCAATTTCACTCATCCGACTTTACGCCCAGAACTCGGCGACAATCTCTGAGATTGCCTACTCTGTCGGTTTTAACAACCTCTCCTACTTTTCAAAAATGCTTTAAGGAAGAATTAACCAGTCTCCCCCGACAGTATAATCCACACTTCGCATCAAGCTGGACTTGAAGGCTGTTTCCCAGAGTGAGTTGGCATGTGTTGCCAATACACATATAATTCACTTGCACGAAGATTTCAGAAAGCTTAGTCTTTCTTCTTATTACATCTCAAGTGAATAAAAAAGGGACACGGCGTGCCGTGTTCCTATCAACTTGCATCCAAATTAGTTTTTAATATGCTGTTCCTCCTTTGATCTCATCAACCACAGAAGGATCAACCAGTGTGGAAGTATCGCCCATATCATCAGTTTCCCCGGCCGCAATTTTCCGAAGAATACGACGCATAATTTTTCCGGATCGCGTTTTGGGCAACCCACTGACAATTTGAATTTTATCGGGTTTGGCGATAGGACTGATAATCTTTGCCACCAGATCATCAACTTCTTTCTTAAACGCTTCGGGATCAGCTATTTCTGAATCACATGTCATAAAAGCAAAAACACCTTCGCCCTTTACATCATGCGGATAACCAACAATGGCAGCCTCAACTACTTTGTTGTGTTCATCAATGGCATTTTCGATTTCTGCCGTACCTAAACGGTGACCGGAAACGTTCAGAACGTCATCCACACGTCCTGTAATACGGTAATAGCCATCCTCATCGCGACGGCAGCCATCACCAGTAAAATAGTAGCCCGGATATTTGTTGAAGTAGGTATTCATATACCGCTCTTGATTACCCCAAACGCCGCGCGTCATACCCGGCCAAGGCTGTTTGATTACAAGATCGCCCTGTACTCCGTTACCTTTAATTTCGTTTTTGTCTTCATCCATAAGTGCAGGTTCAATACCCGGCAACGGCAAGGTTGCAAAGCCCGGCTTGGTGGGCGTTACTCCGGCCAGCGGAGAAATCATCATGCCGCCCGTCTCGGTTTGCCACCACGTATCCACAATGGGACATTGGCTGTTGCCAATCTTATCGTGATACCAGTGCCAGGCCTCTTCGTTGATAGGCTCACCCACTGTACCCAACACCTCGAGCGAACTTAGATCATGCTTTTCCACATATTCAATATCCTCTTTCATCAGGGCGCGGATAGCCGTGGGGGAGGTATAGAAATGGGTAACATCATACTTTTCGCATACCGACCACAACCGTCCGGGATCGGGATGCATGGGTGTACTTTCAAAAATAATTCCCGTTAAACCATTGAGCAACGGGCCGTAAATAATGTACGAGTGACCAGTAATCCATCCCGCATCGGCGGTACACCAATACACATCATCTTTGCCTACTTGAAAGACATTCCGCAAGGTGTAGCTGACATACGTCATGTACCCGCCGCAGGTGTGCAACTGCCCTTTGGGTTTTCCTGTTGATCCGGATGTATAAAGAATAAACAGCGGATCTTCGGCATCCATCTCCACCGCTTCGTGTTCGGCAGAAGTATCGGCCATCAGATCATGCCACCACTCGTCACGGCCATCCACCCAATCAATATCGTTTTCGGTGCGCTCACAGACAATTACATCCTCGATGGTGGGACAACTTTCCAGGGCTTCATCTGAAATATCCTTAAGCGGAACCAGCTTTGTGCCCCGCTGTAGTCCATCATTAGTAATGAGTATTTCTGCATCGCAGTCTTGAATACGCTCGGCCAGCGCCTGTGCCGAAAATCCGGCAAATACAATCGAATGAATAGCCCCGATGCGAGCACAAGCCAGCGTAGCAATCGCAATTTCCGGCGTCATGGCCATGTAAATAGCCACGCGATCGCCCTTGCTCACTCCCTTTGATTCGAGCACATTGGCAAACTTGCAAACCTCTTTATGCAACTCTTTATACGTCAAACTACGTGGACCTTCATCGGGATCGTTCGCTTCAAAATGAAAGGCTACCTTATCGCCAATTTCATCCAAATGGCGATCCAGGCAATTTTCCGTAATATTCAGCTTGCCCCCTTCGAACCATTTGACGTCACCGCCTTCAAAGCTGCCGCTGTGGGTCTCATCCCACTTTTTATGCCACTCAAACTCTTCTGCCTGACGCGCCCAAAATGCCTCGCGGTCGCTAATACTTTTTCGGTAAATCTCTTTGTATTCCTCGAACGATGTTATTTGTGATTCCATAAGCCGACCTCTTCATTACCCATTTACTATTTTATCTCTGTCGATCAGTTATGTTAACTAATCTGAATTGAAAATCAAGTGCAAAATTATTGCAGCGATAATCCCAAGTTTATTGCAAGTCAAAATTCCCTGACCCATAAAATAAATGTTAAACTATATTTCAATAATCTGCATTAGAGCATCTGAAATTACTTGCAGTAAAATCAACAGCGAGGAATAGCATCGGCCAAAAAATGATTGGGACCCATTTTACTATCAGCGCAAAGTGTGGGTGTGGGATGCATTTCTTTCCAGCCCAATATGAATTACTCAATACTCATCAAGTAGATTAATGAATATTCAGAATATCTATCTATAAAGATCCGGCTGGCAATAGACTTCAGCTTTTGTGGATGGAAGGAACACGCTTCTCTATCTAAACTCCCTCGTAATAATCACTGACGCCATTTCCGCTTAAAGCAATGATGCAAACGACTTAAAATCCGCGACTTTTTTGTACGTACATTCGCTCCCGTAATATCAAAATGGGCACTGGCCTGTTTCGTTGTTGCATCGGGCTTGTCAATAAAATACTCAATAAATGTCCGCGATTTTTCTCGAAGCTCATTCAGACAAGCCTCGAGAATTTTCTGCCGGTCCTCATCCATCAAGTTTTCAACTTGCTCCGCCGGATCTATCAAATGCTCTTTGTGGTCCTCCATCGGATTATTAAAGCGATGCTGCTCTTTGGATAGACGAAAATACTCATGGCGACAAGCTCGAATCAAGTAACTGAAAATATACTTCTCCTCCTTGATATTATCCTTCTGGATCTGTTCATAGACATTTAGAAAAGCTTGCTGTGTACACTCTTCGGCATCTTTTTCATCAGCATTAAGCACAACCTGTAAATAATCCTTAAGACGATACAGCAGTTCCTCAAGCAATTCATTGGCTTTGCCTTGCTTATTCTGCTGAAGAGCATATACTAATTCTGAATAATCAACTCTGGAATTACTCAAGGTAATTTATAAACCTAGTATTAGCTGACCTATTCTACTGGATCCCAAATCAATTTGTAAAAGCCGCGTAGAGCGATTTTCTGTTTCAAATATATAACTATTCGATAATCATACAAATGAAATAATAATGTATTATAAAAACATTTATCAAATTTTAAATACTCAGATAAATTATATTATTTGTTCTATAATATTTCTTGTAACAAAATATAATTTAAATACTCTTGTACTCTAGGGTAAAAATAAATCAGAAAATAAAATTTATATTATCATGGAAATTTGTTACAAATTAATTTTATAGGCTAAAATTCTACGAAGCCCAATATTTTTTGTAACAAACTCCAGTTTGATTACTCTTGTAATCAACAACCAGTATGTTCAAAAATCAGATATAAGGACATCAACGGTACAAACAGATATTATCTGTTACAATTAATAATACGAACAAAACCAAGGATCAATTATGAAATCTCTCGTTAAAAAACTCCTCGCTTTCACTTTTGTCATCGCCCTGTTCACCGGTTGTGCTTCGGTCACCGACGCCGGCCTCGAGACCCAGCCCGAGCAGACCGACGTCGAAGTCACCAAGGACAACCCCGATGACACCAACTTCGGCTCCGAGCAGGACATGAGTCCGATCGTCCCTAAACCCGAATAACTCTTAGTAATAAGAACTGAAAAGTTTGAAGACCCACACATAGCAAACAAAACAATTGGAAAAATCTATGAGAAAGATTTGATCATATTTTTGCTTTACTTTGGCTGAGCCAATAGATTAAATCTATGTGAATTGCGATTATATCCAGCAAAATATTCCAGATGTTCTCAGCTATAGTTCTCAGCTTTTTACAATTACTTTCTACTTCCGATACCGATAGTACATTCGTAAGTGAATCAAAAACGCAAGCGAAGTACTATATGCAGCAAATTGAGGATGGTAGAAACATTGCTGGAAATATATGGGCACTTACTCTAATTGGCAGTGAACATGATGAAATTAAATCCTTCATCGAAGAACAAAGCCAACCGCGCAATTCTCTCCAGACTTTTCATGATTTTGAAAGTAATTTTGGGAACCAGCTTGAGAAAGCTGTTTCCCAAACTGGTTCAGCTTCCCTTTTAGTAGCTTTGCTCCTTTCTGTCGAGGACAAAAAACGTAAAAAAGAGATCTACAGACGCTACCTATCCACATTTAGTTTTCCTTCTACTACAGGGGTTAACTACGCCAAACTTTGCAAAGCTATTATCAATAAGCGGGAAATAACTGAAGATATTTTATCCAGCAAAATATTTAGACTGCCCCACTTTTTCTTACTCTTCAATAGCAATTATGGAGAATTCTTTTCGACTGAATATCTCCAATCAGCTATTAAAAAATGGAATAATAACTTTCGTTCAGAACAAAATTTGATCTCCATCTTAAGAAAAGTAAGTTATTTCCGTATCCTTTATTTGGAAGATAAGTACTCCAATATAGCCTCTCTCTATCAAAATTTAGCCGAGAAAAACTTTTTCCCGAATTCCTCGCTAAAGCTTCGGATTTATCGATACTTAGACTACTCTATGTATAATCTAGGCTATTATGACCGAAGCTTAGAGATTATGAGAACCTTTGCAATTCCTTTAGCAACATACCTCGACAAAGAAAGCGAAAAAATAAACATTAAATTTTACCAAGGAATTTATCTATATAGTATTGGTAAGATACAGCAGGCTGAGAAAATTTATCAAGAAGTTTTAACCGAAGCAGAAAATAAAGATGTAAATATTCCCTGGGCATCTCTCTATAATAATCTGGCTTTAGCCTACCACAAACTAGGCAAATATGAAAAATATTTAGACTATCAATTTAAGGCACTGGAAAATGCACAAAATTATTCTTTTCAGCTTGAGATTTATAACAATCTATTTATCTACTACAAAAGGAATAACGATCAAGAAAATGCTCTTAATTATTTAGAGAAAGCCCGTCAACTTGCTCAGGAGACCGGAAATTCAGGCGATTTAGGGAAAATTTATATCTCGCTAGGTACAAGTTATCGACAATTTGATCACTCATTTGACAAAGCATTCACATATTTCACCAAGGCAGAAGAAGTCCTGGATCCCAATAACAATTCGGAGAATTACATTTACCTGCTCGTTGAACAGGCCAACACCTATGAGAAACAGCAGCAATACGCCAAGGCACTTGAAAAGTATGATCAAATTTTAACTCTTACCCCAAATGAAAATAATCCCAACCACCTGGATGCTCTTGTAAATAAGGCGCTGGTTAATCTTTGGATGGGAAATGTGCAAAAAGCCGGATCGCTTATTTCCAGGTTCAAGTCATTCGACTTAAGCCAGCTCGAGTTCCAGCAAATTGTGAAAGCAAAAACGGTTGAGGCCGATTACCTGCACCGCACCGGCCAATCCCAAAAAGCGCTGGAGATTCTTAATCCCAGCCTGGATCAAATTGTTGTGCGAGCCAAGGGCAGCGCAGAACTCAAATCAGGCTTTTGGCACGTAGAGGAAGAATACCTCGATGCTTTTGATCTGGCTGTATCGATTTATCAGGATGAAGGACAACCTGCACAGGCCATTCAAAAACTCGATCAGCTTAAGAATATCAATGATGCTCAGCTGTATCAAAATCCGCTGGTAAAATCGAGCTTGCTCAACGAATCGGAACTTACACAGTACAAGCAGCTCACCAACCAGCTTGATGCTACCCGTAAAAAGCTTTTGACGGCCTCTGAAGAGCAGCAGTTTAACATCCGCCAGCAAATAAGCAAGCTGAATCTTAAAAAGCGCAAACTGGACCAAAAACTCACGAAAAATATAGATCCCAACACGATTTCGATCCGCGAAGTCCAAAACAGGTTATCATCCAGCGAAATGGTGATGCATGTCACCGAGCTTAATGATCAATATTACATTGCCAATATTTATCGGTCGGATGTTACCCTAAAAACCGTCCCGCTCGATTCTACCCTGCGCAAACTACTTTCTCATTCGGTGCGGCAGGTTGCTACGAATGAAACGAATCTCAACTCATTGCAATCCATCACAAAGCTGTTGGGAATTAAAGATATCCCCGCTCGCATCGAGAAAGTCACCGTTATTCCCGACAGCTATCTCTACCAGCTGCCGATTGATATCCTGCCACTCACAGAACCTACCCACAGCTATAGCTACGGTGAAACCACTTATCTAATCGAGAAATACAAAACACAGTACTTGACCTCGCTTAATGATTTTTCCAATCCCGGAAAAGTATCAACCAATGCCAGGAACCAGATCAGCTATGTCGGGTATGGGGTTTCTAACTTTAGCGGATATCAGGACAAATCGCTTGTTCCGTTGCCTTTTGCAGAAAAAGAGGTACAGTCGATTGCACAAGAGCTAACACATATGTCTGATGTACAAATCTTTACCAATAATTCATCCACAAAGAAGACCTTTACGAGTACCGCTCCCAAAGCTCGTATCCTGCATATGGCTACGCACAGTTCAGTTTCGGAGCAGGACCCAATGTTCTCCACAGTGTATATGAGCAAGTCTGAACCTGCAGCCGACAGTACGTTTGATGATCAAATTTTTGCCTATGAGCTGTTTGAACTCAACCTCAATAATGAAATGATTATGCTCAATTCCTGTGAGTCGGGATCGGGATCCTACATCCAGGGGACGGGCGTTATGGGCATCAGCCGTGCTCTTCGATATGCAGGAGCCAATTCCCTTGTTTTAAACCTATGGTCGGTTAATGATATGCTGGCCTCCGAGTTTGCGATTTACTTTTACGAGCAGTTGAATCAGGGAAAGTCGAAAGCTGAGGCGTTACAAGCTACCAAACAGTATTTCTTGCGCACCAAAAATGCCAGCCCACACTTCTGGGGTCCATACATGCTTATCGGCAATACCGAACCAGTTGTCAATCCCGATTATAATAACAATTTGGCGATGGCCGGGGCCTTCATTTTCTACTTTCTGTTGATGGTTGGGCTTTCCTTTCTTAAAGAACAGGGAATTCTATTTATGAATAATCCATCGAAGTCAGAGCCGGAAGTTTAAAAGAAAGGCAATAGCAAATCAGATCTAAATAAAAAAAGGAAGAACCATATCTCAGATTCTCCTCTTTGTGAAACTCAAAACTCAACTGTACTTGTTATTCTGAAAGTGCGTTCAGATAACTTTGTGAGACGCGGCGATACGCACCGTTGAGCTCATATGCCTTTTCGATATTAGACCGTGCCTCCACAAGCTGATTCAAATGAAAATAAGCATTACCCATATACCAATACGCCTTCTCGAGCATTAATACATCAATTTTATCTTTATGCTCAACAACTCGTTCGTAATAAGCAATAGATTCTTGATAATTGCCCTCATTGTAATGGAGTGAACCCAAATTCAAACTCAATTCGGCAATCCATACCGGGTCAGATGCCTTTTCCAACTCGGCATCAAGCAAAGAAACAGCCTCCTTTACATTACCATCGTTGGCCAGCTGAATTGCATTACTGATGATTTTTGGATCATCACTTTCGACCGAGATACTGCCATCATCGGAACGATAGTAATCGAGCTCAACCTGAGAGATAGGCTGTACTGTTTCTGATCCGTTTTGCGAGTAAAAATTCATATATCCCAAAACGCCAATAAGCAACACAATAGCTGCGGCAGCTGCGTAATACCATGCTTGTCGTGATTTGCGAGCACGTCGCTGCCTTTTCTTTTCTTCAATGACCGCCTTCACATTGGCAACACTTTTCATATAATCCAGATGATAATCATCCTGGATAAGTTCGGCCCATAATTCATCAGTCTCCTCGGCAGAAAGTTGACCGTTTACATACCGGTCAATCTTTTCCTCAAGTTCTTTTTTGTTAAAACTCTCAATCATGATTTTTTGCGCTTAAATTTTGCTTAATTGTACCAAAATACCTCCAAAAAACAAATCTCTAGTAATACAATATCACATCAAAAACCTTTGCATTACTTCATTATGCAAGAGTAAACCAAGACCTAATTGTTACAAAACAATTTTGTATTTCTGAGCAACAATTCACTACAATAAGCCTTCAAAGTGCAAAAACGCCGTATATATGTTTTATTAGAAAATTATAATGTTCCTCCTGATCTAAAATAAGCCCATGCGCACCGTTATTCACACAATTTTACTATTTATTAGCATCAGTCTAATAGTGGGATGTAACCCCGAAAATCAAACAACCATTTCAGGACATATCGACTATGCAGGCTCAGCTGACATATTTCTGTCGAAGCAACCCGTTCACTATAAATACGCCCCCAAAAAACACTTCCCAATCTCTGTTGATACCAACGGCAATTTTAGTGTAGATCTCCCCATAGATTCCACACAAATTATTGAATTACATATCGATGATCGGTCGTATCCCGTTGTAGCCACCCCCCATCAACCGCTAACCCTGGAGGTTGCATTTTCTGATTTTCCGAACTCCGTTTCGGTAGATGGATATCCAGAGCCGTGGGACCGCCTGTTTTCTGAATACCGCAATGAGATAGCCCCTATCGAGCAGCAAATTTCCGAAACTCTTCCAGCCTTTCGAGACGGTAAAAACACGAATATTCCGGAGCTCTATAAAAGTAGATATCAAAAAGCACGGCATTATTTTTCTGATACCCCACTGCGAGATTTATACTACAAAACTATTGGCGAATATCTGGTGAAACGCCTCGAGGAGATTACCTACCGGCGGACGCAATCGGGTTTCGATCCGAAGCAGAAACGACAGCAAATTCTGGAAGATGCCAAAGACCTCAACTTCTTTTCGTTTGAATCATTACATGCACAGCGGGCTGGTATTCGTGATTTCACCAATGCCTTTGCCAACACCTTTGGCGTGGCTGACAGCCTGGAAGAACAACACGGACAAGAACTTACCCAGTACGATGTTAAACGCTTGGGTTATTCCAAACTTGATTCGGCACGCACTTCAGTGCTCCAATACATCGAGGAGCGTCGAGCAAAGGCCTATGCCCAGATGCACCTGATTGCAGAACGGATCGGAGAAATGTCGCTGGAAGTTGCAACGCCCAGTTATGAGCAATTTCTGCAAGATTACAACGACTTCCCCACATACACCTCTTTTCTCGAAACTTTTTACCGGCAAATCAAAAGAGTATCTCCCGGTCAGCCTGCAGTGCCGTTTAGCCTCCCAAACAAAGATGAAAAAATGGTTCAAATGAAAGATTTTAGAGGCAAATATGTACTCCTCGATTTTTGGGCCAGTTGGTGTATCCCCTGCCTGGATGAATTTCCGCATATGAAAGAACTGTACAATGAGCACTCCAGAAAAAACTTCGAGATTCTGGCGATCTCAATCGAAGAAGACAGTCTGCGCTGGCGCCGTGCCCTGCAGCGATTCAATAATCCGTGGCCGCAACTATATGGCGGCAATGGATTTCAACAGCAAACCTTCCAAACTTATCGCGGGGGCGGCATACCCTTTTACATCCTCGTAGGTCCCGAAGGAAACATCCTTCGCTATAACGATATTCGGCCCTCTTTTAATTTACCAACCATTTTAGACAGCCTAATTACAACCAACTGATTTTATGCATCGCAAACTGCTTTTTGTACTCCTATTCGGATTATCCATCATCAATATTTCGTGCAGTCAGCCTTCATCAAAAACAGTGCAAGAACCATCGCTGGATGTCAAAATCGGGCAGATGCTCACCATTGGCTTTCGCGGCATGGCCGTTGCCGACACTAATCATATTGTCCGCGATATTGAGCAATATCACCTCGGCGGCGTCGTATTGTTTGATTATGATGTACCTCGTGGTGAAACCGTTCGAAATATTGAATCACCACAACAGGTGAAAACTCTGGTTGCCGATCTCAAACAGTTAGCCCAAAAGCCGCTGATTGTATCCATCGATCAGGAAGGGGGAAAAGTTGTACGATTGAAGCCCAAATACGGCTTTCCCCAAACGGTTTCGGCGCAATATCTCGGCACGCTCAACAATGCCGACACCACAAAGTTTTATGCCCGTCGCACCGCAAAAACGCTATCAAATATGGGCATCAACGTGAATTTTGCTCCCGTTGTAGATCTCAATATTAATCCCGACAATCCTATTATCGGTGGACTTGAGCGCAGTTTTTCGGTTGATCCACAGGTTGTTACCAAGAATGCCAGCATTGAAATCAATAGCTTTAATGAATACGGGGTTCAATCGGTGCTCAAGCATTTTCCCGGTCACGGCAGCTCCAAGGGCGATTCACACCTGGGTGTGGTGGATGTTACCGAAACTTGGTCCCAAAAGGAGCTCATTCCCTACGAAAATCTCATTGATTCCAATGAGGTTGATGCGATAATGACGGCTCATATTTACAATGCCAAACTGGATTCTACCTATCCGGCGACCATGTCGAAACCGACCATTACCGGCATTCTTCGCGACAATCTGGGGTACAATGGCCTCGTCTTCTCCGACGATCTGATGATGGGCGCCATCCGCAAAGAATATGGACTCAAAACGACAATTAAGCAGACCATCAAGGCGGGTGTTGATATGCTTGTATTTGCAAATAATTCGGTCTATGATCGCAATATCGTCCCCAAAGCTCACGATATCATCAAAGAGCTTATTGAAAATGAAACCATAAGCGAAAAACGGATCAACCGGTCCTACAATCGAATTATGGATTACAAAGGTGCATTCAATCAGTAAAAATAAATGATAGGATGAACAACAAATACAGCTATAACTGGTATCTCGAGCAGTTCGAGGATGCCAAAGAGACCGCAGAAAAATTTATTCTTTCAGTGGATGAGGTGCGATTTCTGCAGCCGCCCACACAGGGTCGGTGGAGCGTAGCCGAGTGCTATGGTCACCTGATTAAATTTGGGAATCTATATCTCAAAAAAGTGGAGCCGGGCATAGCCAATGCAGACAAGACCAGCGATAATCCGGATCGGGTGTTTCAACCGCGATGGATTACACAAAAAGTCATCAACTTTTTTGAACCGCCCTACAAAATGAAGATAAAAACGGTTAAACAGATGAAACCGGAACCCGTATCAGGGTATAATCGTATGGAACTGCTCGATGAATACATCAATCTACAGGATCGCTTTACTGCCCTGTTGGAGAAGGGGCACCATCAACATGTTCATTTGAGCGCGGTAAAAGTACCACACCCGATCTTTTCTTTTCTAAAGCTGAGTTTATCAGAATGTTTTGCCCTTGCTGAGGTACATCAGCGTCGGCATCAATGGCAGGCGAAACAGACGCTGGAAGCGCTGGATAACAAAACCTGAAAAAAGTTCTTTAAGGCATACGAATTCTAAGCTTTTATCTTTTTGTATCCAGACAAAGGAATGCTCAATGTTTGGGCAGTTCCATCTAGTCAAAATAGATCCTGAAACAAGTTCAGGATGACATAAGTAGTTATTTCTTGTACTTGTCATAGGGAAACAAAAACAGGCCATAGGGCTCTTGCCCTTCTTTGTCGATGGATTGGTGATGTCGCTGATGCGCATAGCGAATGAGCCGCATAATTTTGTTGTCGCTTTTGAAAGGCATAAACCGCTTGTGCGCAAACAGGTCGTGAATCACAAAATACAGGATGCCATATACGGCAATGCCAGTGCCAATCCCAAAGCTGGCTGACTGCAGCGGAGTTGCCATCCCAAGGTACATCAGATAGAGCGAAACGCCCGAAAAAAACACCGAGAACAGATCATTTAGCTCAAACAGGCCGTGATTGGGTTCGTGATGCGAACGGTGAATTTCCCAAAGGAATCCGTGAAAAATAAAGCGATGCACCAGATATGAAACGATTTCCATGCCGGCAAAACCGAGCACAATCCATCCGATAAAAACTAATATCTGCATGACAATATGTATTCAGTCAGTATGAATAATTTCAAACATAGATATCAAAGCAGGGACTTAATCCCAAGTAAAAATTGTTTACCACACAGAAGAAACAGGACTGCGCTATGGAAGAGTTCAGAATCACCGATATTTACTCGGGCAATATAGATCGCGAGCCCAAGCAGGATGATAACCGCTTTCGTAAAGAAACAGGATTTCCGTCACCGGCACGCGATCACTTTGAAAAACCACTGTCGCTGGATGAATATATCATAAAACGTCCCGCGGCCACGTTTTTTATGCGAGTGAAAGGAGACGGCTTACAAAATATCGGAATTTTCTCAGATGATATTCTCGTTATAGATCGCTCCATTACTCCATCCGCCCGGCATCTGATTGTGGCCATTTTGGAGGGGAAAATGGTGGTTCGAAAACTTTTGAAGAAAGGTAGCGTAATGTATATCGCAACGGACGAAAACTTCGACAATGCCCGACAAATTACCAACGAACTTGATTTCGAGATCTGGGGAGTCGTCTCCCACGCCATCCACAAGTATATTTAAATGAATCAGTAATTTATTATGGATACGTTTAATCCCGAAACATTTGAAACAAAATTCCAGATTGCTGATGCGGCAACGGATCTGTATATCGAAGGCGACGGGCACTTTTTGATCAAGGATGTCGCCCACGCTGTGGATCTGGATCCCGCCGAAGTGTTCAATTATTTCCCCAATAAAAAGGCAATTCTCAAGTTCTACTACGCTTCACTGATCATCCGGTACGAAATGATGATTGATGAAATTGACGGATTTGAATCTTACACTCTCAGCGAAAAGCTCTCAAATTTTGCGTTCACCAGTTTTGATATGCTCCGCGAGAAAGAACCGTTTGTAGAGGCAACATTCAAGGATTATATCATCCACTGCTTTGGCAAAACGGATTATGAGAAAGAGGTTGAACGCCTCATCAAACAATTTCTGGAAAACGATTCCCAGATCTCCATCGCCTCTACCCTTGTCCTAAATGAATATGCGTACAGTTTTCTGCGTCGGCAATATTTAGAACTCGTCCGGTTTTGGCTGAACGATACGAGCGAAGATAAGGAGCTGACGATGGAGCTTACCGACAAGGTTACAGGCGTTCTTCAGGAATTCATTTACAACCCGGTGCTCGACAAAAGTTTTGATCTCTTGAAATTTATGCATGCAAACCGAAAAGCGATTTTCAAAAATATCCCAGGTATCAAACAGATCTGTTCAAAAATTGAAATACGATAATATATGAGTGACAATTTTCCATCATCAAAAATTGAGCGCGGTAAAATATTTGCAAAAACCGGGCTCAAAGTAGGTACCAACTATGCCAAGCGCTATCTCAAAAAATCGGTAGGCAAAGAAGAAACGGAGGAAGAGGGACGAGAATTCCATACTCAAAATGCACAGCAGGTATTCAACGAGTTTACCAAGCTTCGCGGCACGGCCCTTAAAATTGCCCAGTCGCTAAGTATGGACGACGGCATGCTGCCCGAAGAGTTTGCCGAAGTGATGAGCGAATCACAGTACAGCGTGCCGCCCATCAACAAGGCACTGGCGCGCTCGATCATCAAAAAAGAGTTGGGGAATTATCCCGAGAACCTATTTGCGGAGTTTAACCCCGAGGCTATTGCTGCAGCATCCATCGGACAGGTGCACGAGGCACGGCTCAAAAACGGACAAAAAGTGGCCATTAAGATTCAGTATCCGAATGTAAAGAATACCATCCACTCGGATATGACCATGGCCAAAACGCTGATTCGCCGAATGGTCAACGGCAATGGGAAGCTGGATGAGTATTTTGATGAGATCGAAGAAACGCTGATGGAGGAAACGGATTACCTACAGGAGGCCGAATATCTCGAATATTTTTATGATCGATTTCCCAGAAAAAAATACATTACGCCCAAACACATCGACAAATTTTCGACCGGTAAAGTATTGACCATGAGCTTTTTGGAGGGACAGCATCTGAAAGAGTTTCTACAAAATGATCCCCCGCAAGAACAGAAAAACCACTTTGGTCAACTATTGTGGGATTTCTTCCACGACCAGGTTGAGCAGCGCAATTTCATTCATGCGGATACACATCCCGGCAACTTTTTCTTCCGCGAAGACGGTCGCCTGGGCGTCATCGATTTTGGATGCGTAAAGAAGTTCTCCGAAGAATTTACACACAATTACATGAAGCTGTTGCCAACGCACCTGGAGGGTGACGAACAAAAGATTCGCGAACTCTATACACGACTTGATATCATTAAGGAAAATCCCAGGGATCCCGAAAAAGAAGAAGAGTTCTTCCAGTTTTGCAAGGCGTTCGGTGATACCTTTGCCCTACCCTATACCGGAAACCAATTTGATTTCGGAGATTCACAATTTAGGGATAAAATCAGGCACTTTGCCAAGGAACTGCCCACCAAAAATGAGCCGCGCGGTGACAAAAATTTCATTTACAGCACCAAAGTCCACATGGGACTTTATAACATGCTCATGAAGTTGGGCGCCGAAATTGATACCGAGCGCAGTAAAAATCTGACCCATAACATGATTGACATTATGGGTCAGGAAGTAGCTGAATAGCCCAATTTATAATATTTCATGAATAAAAAACCCGCAAGGTTTTCGAAACCTTGCGGGTTTGCTATTACTAACTTTTAACGATTTCCGTTACTCCTGAATATCGTTCAGATATCTATAGAATTCGCTGTTGGTCGAAAGAATAATGGATGTTTGATCATCAAACACCTGGCCGTATGATTCCATTGTACGCGTAAAGTTATAGAGCTCACGTGCCGCATTCGACTGGTCATAAGCGTTTGCGTAAATGGCCGTTGCTCGAGCATCAGCCTCACCGCGAATTTCTTCGGCTTTGCGAAATGCCTCCGACTGAATGGTCTTCAGTTCACGATCTTTCTCACCGTTAATTCGCGCTGCCTCACCTTCACCTTCGGAACGAAATTTATCAGCAATACGATTGCGCTCACTAATCATGCGATCATAGACCGTCTTACGCACATTTTCCACGTAATTGATACGCTTGAAACGAAAGTCCAGAATTTCGAGCCCAAGATCAGACGCCCGCTCATTGGCCAATTCTTGAATCGACGCCTGGATAGAGTCTCGTCCCTCGGCAATGTCTTCCAGAGAATCTTCCACAATATCCGTGATCGTAGCTCCTGATTTGGGATCGCGATTCGTGGAACGAACCACCTCGACGAGATCTTGCGAAGCAATAGCATTACGGGTTTCCCCATCGAGGATATCATCGAGCCGCGATTGTGCACCGCGCTCATCCCGAAGCCGCTTAAAAAACTGCAGCGGATCGGTAATCTGCCAGCGCGCGTAGGTATCCACAAAAATAAACTTCTTGTCTTTGGTCGGCACCTGATTTCGGTCGCCATCCCATGCGAGATAACGCTCATCAAAATAGTGGGCCTTCTGCATAAACGGAATCTTGAATTTTAATCCCGGTTCCGTAACAGCATCTCCCACAGGATCGCCAAACTGTGTAATGATAACCTGCTCCGTTTCATCAACAATATAAACGCCGTCAAGTGCAACAAGGATGGCAAGTCCAAAAACGGCAAAGAGTGCAATATGTTTCCAATTCTTCATAGTTAATTACCCTGTGAATTTGAATTCGAATTCGGCTTATTGACCTTCACGCCATCCATCTGCATCTGTAGCAGTGGCAATACATTATTTCCATTCTGATCGGTCACGATCTTGTTCCCAATCTTGGGCAGTATATCCTCAAGCGTCTCCAGGTAAATACGACGCTTGGTCACTTCGGGAGCCTTAATATATTCGCGATACAACTGATTAAACCGCGAAGCCTGTCCTTCTGACCGGTTGATGCGATTAATTGCATACCCTTCGGCCTGCTGGATGGTCTCTTGTGCCTGTCCGCGAGCCCGGGGAATCACTTTGTTATATTCGGATTTCGCCTGATTAATGAGCGTTTCTTTCTGTTGTTGCGCCTCATTAACAGCATTAAACGACGGCTTTACCGGGTCCGGGGGATTGATATCCTGCAACACCACCTGGTCGATTCGCAACCCCGATTCATACTCATCACAAAGTTCCTGGATCAGCTTTTGTGCTTCGGCAGCTACTTCTGCACGACCTACGGTAAGTACCTCGTTGACCGTTCGGTCGCCCACAACCTGGCGCATCGCCGATTCCGACATATCACGCAACGTCTGTTCGGGATTCCGAATCTTAAACAAAAAATCATACGGATCCTCAACGCGGTACTGCACCACCCACTCGACATCCGCCAAGTTCAGGTCGCCCGTAAGCATAAGCGACTCATTGGTATAGGGATCTTTGGAGTAACTCGTATTGACCCCTGCATCTACAGTACGATACCCAAACTCGTGCTTAAGCTGTCGCTGCACGGGCACATACCGCACATCTTCAACAAATGGGACTTTAAAGTTCAAGCCCGGTTGGGCAGTCCTTGTAAATTCTCCAAATCGTGTAACGATGCCCACCTCTTCAGGATTTACCGTAAAAAAGGAGGCAAAACCCACGACAAACAACAGTACACCTATTACGATGTACCGGATATTTTTGCTCAAACTTTTGAGCTGTGACGGCACATTCATGCCGGAAAAATTATTTTCAGCCATTAGTACATTAGTTTCTGATTAGAAAGAAAAGAATTGAAAGTAAAAACTAGCGAGCGCATTCCGCTCGTATATAATCATGTCACAAGCGAGACGCTTGTGACATTTCGAATATTTACATTACAAATCCATTTAAATTTTGAGACATATAATAGTGGTATCATCGGCCAATTGATAGTCGCTGAACTTTTGAACTCGGCGCTTAATATCCATCGATATTTCGT
This sequence comes from uncultured Balneolaceae bacterium, assembly GCA_964490705.1. Taxonomy (GTDB): domain Bacteria; phylum Bacteroidota; class Rhodothermia; order Balneolales; family Balneolaceae; genus Fodinibius. The sequence continues at coordinate 118,231 of CAZBCG010000007.1, forward strand.
TACTGGGACGACTAGCAGTCTCCAGCGATTCTACCAGCGTAATTAAGTTATCGAAGCCAAATCGATCGCCCTCGGGATTTACGGCTTCCGGCAACCCATCCGAATAAAGTAGTAAAAAGTCTCCCTCTTGCAACTGTACGTCATACGCTTGGTAATTCACTGATTGTTGCAATCCCAGCGGATACCGGGGTTCGGGCGTACTGATAAATTCAGCCTTCCCATCTCGCTTTAAGATTGGCAGGCAGTGTCCCGCATTGGCCAATCGCAGCATCTTGTTCTCAAGATGATACTGCGCGATAATACACGTGATGAAGGTCTGCGGATCGGTTCGCACATGCAGCGTAGGTGTAATTTCCCGGAGGATGGCTTCCGGAGCATCCCGATGCAACCGTGATAGCAACAGCCCGCTGGTAAAGACGGCATGCATCGCCGCTTTCATCGCTTTGCCGGAAACATCAGCAATTGTCATATTCAGTACTTGGCTGTTGGCCGTGCCGTTCGTGCCCACGATATAATCAAAATAGTCACCGCCCACTTCAAATGAGGGCATGAAAAATCCATATACATCAACGCCCTGCACAGTGGGCGGCTGTAGCGGCATCAGCTTGAATTGGCTTTCACGAGCAATTTCGATCTCCTTTTCCACGCGCAGGTGATTAGCAATTCGTTCTTGGTATTCGGGAATATAGCCCCCCATCTCGGAAACGGAATTACCATATTTAAAAGCAATAAATCCATAGATCACGGGCAGACCGAGGATGAAAAACTGCACCCACGAAATATAGGCCACATCCATGCTCGTAGAACCCCAATAGGGCATCACTAGCAGAATGATGGTAAACACCCACCAGCCAACTGAAAATGAAAGCATCCCCGACCATTCCATCGCATATATGATGACAGCGGCTATAATCGAAAAGATGATGACATCATACCATTCGGTTCCAACAATTTCGAACAGATTTGCCGATCCCGAAAACAGAAAACCGATGAGTAAGATACCCACTCCATAGTACAGCCAGCGCTTGTTTAATTTGGATTCCAAAAATCCGGTCGTAACGCCCACATGTCCCAGGGCTACAAGCCACACATTAATCCACACGGCAAGGTTGATCGTCAGCAGTTTGGGTTGCATGCTGGCTTCGGCAAAGCCGTACTGGCTGTCAGATTGATAATATTCTGTGCCAAAGATGTAAAGTCCCACTGCAAAAATACCCAGCATCACTCCCGCTAGTGCATATCCCCGCAGCAGACTTTCCCCCGTTTCGCGGAAGAAAAATCGCTTGCGCCAAAAAGCATCCAGCAGATGCAGCTGCTCTTGATCGCGGGATCGAGCCATCGCTTCCCATCCGATGTAGGCCATAGCTCCATAGAGCCCCAACACAGCGGCAAAAATCAAGTTGTTAAGAATAAAAAGTGCTTCGCTGGTTTGATTCCAGAATCCATCCAGCATATTCATCAGATATATAATGCGCCAAGCCAGCGCCCCCAGTGTTACACTCACCAAAATAAAAATAGCGCGTCTCCACTCTACCTGGCCTTTATTGATATACTTGATGCCAAAGAAAAATATCAGGATGGCCAAAATACCCAGCGAACCAAATGTGGTTATTATATCGAAGTTGTTGATACTCTGTGTGGAGTCAAGCTGTTCAGGCTCGTATCGATCCAGGGCTTTAAAATCTTCAATGGAGACCCCATACTGAATACTTGCCATATTGGGGGTATTGTTCTCTCGAATAATCGGCTTTACCTCAAGCGAAAGTTCTTGCGGACCCGAGGCATTTACATTTTTCTTCGTCCAGTTGAATACCATGTTATTGCCCACGCTGGTATCAGAAAGGTTCAACGACTGTTCGCCAAAACCGGGCTCGGTGGTGATGAGTGTGTCTCGGACATCCACAAAATTGAGTTTGTAATCGCGCAGATTGTATCCGAGAATATTTTGCACAATGTTGTTGGCAATCGCGAAAAGGGAATCCCCAGCCACAAATGTCGGGTTGGGATTTTGTCCAAATGTGGATATCCGGCGCACGTTGCCTTCCTGATCATATCGTAAACTCAACCGCCCGAGCTCGGCCAAAAAATTATTCGCTTCGTGCAAAATACCCTCCTCTTCACTTTGGGCCGTACCAATACTCACCTTCCACCCGGTTAAATTTACGCCTCGGCGGTTCAGCGTACCCGTGGATGGCAACGTACCCTTGGTAGAATCTTTGAGCGTTTGGTAATAATTGAAATGCTGCGTGCGACGCGCCATAAACGCAAGACTGTCCATCGAAAAACCAAGGGAACCGGCAAGTTGGGCTGTATTTTCCTCAATGGTAGATTTGCTTTGCTGGATGGGCGCACCCGCATTAAAGGCAATAGAAGAATGCAACAAGAAAAATGCTGCAAATCCAATAACACCCAAAAATACCCAATATGTTAAGCGTTGCCCCATCAGCTATATTTTGTTTACAAAAGTTGGAACTGCCAACGGCTATTGTAATGTTAATTCGCTGGCAAACTCCTGAATTACTATCGGTCTAAAAAATAACCGAATAGATATCAATATACGATCTTGAACAAAATAAGCCTACGGAATTCTTCTACGATTGTTACCGATAATTGGGAGTTGCCTGGTAAAAAATCTCATTTTTTTTATCCGATTGCATTCCCTCCTTCAATCCGGTATATATCTATATCAAATTTAATCGAATCCATCTGTTATGAGATTTTCAATTTTAGTGCTGACAGTCATTTTGGGATCTGTCTCTGCCTGCTCGCTTGATGCGGATATACAGTCATTAACTGACCAAGATATCGATTTACACATTCTAGAAAATGAGAAAGTAAATTTTGAGGGTACGGTTATGTCATTTTCTGATTTCGAAGATAAATTTAAGGTCTTCGAGCTCTCGAAAAATGCTGTTGTCAACTTCAAAGTAGATAAAGAAGCAACCATGGGTCAAGTTACCGATATTCAGCAACTATTACGGGAGAAAGGCACGTTGAAAATAAATTACACACAGGTCAGCAGATAACCCATTTAGCGATTACATGTAATGACTGAAAACGTAACATACTTGCAATGTCATCCCGGACTCCGATCCGGGATCTCACGGTGGTACCAAGTGTTGATCTATTGCCAGCCTGTATCAACGGTTACAAGCATCGAGATCCTGAAACAAGTTCAGGATGACACTATAGCTATTTTTAACTGCTAAATGCGTTAGTAATTCAATGATTAAACAGCAGCAACTACTCATAAGGATATAGAGCGGTTTAAATAAAAAAAGCCGACAGGGTATCATATCCTGTCGGCTTTTAATTTTCAACAATAAATTTATGCCGGAAATCAGCTCTCGGCTTCTTCGGTCTCTTCTTCGCCGTCAAATGCTTTGAAAACCATCTTCAAATCATCAGCGATTTCTACTTTCGTTCGACCTTCGATACGATGGCGTGGAATCATGGCCTTGATTTCGCCATCTTTGAAGTACGCAAATGCGGGCGAAGACGGTGGATACTCACTAAAGTATTCACGCGCCCGGGCGGTGGCTTCTTTGTCCTGCCCGGCAAAAACCGTAACCATGTGATCCGGTTGTATATCCGAATCGTTAAGTGCAATCTCCACACCGGGACGTGCATTACCGGCGGCACATCCACAAACGGAATTTATTACCATTAACATCGTGCCTTCATCGTATTCTTCCATCGCACGGTCAACATCATCAACCGTTTTGAGCTCTTCAATGCCCAATTCGGTCAGTTCTTCACGCATCCACGAAACATCGGGGCCTGCTCCAAGTCCAAATTGCATAATAATCGTATTTATTTCTGCTTAGTATTAGTCGATAAATATAACATTCATTTATGAAGGATTGAAGAAGAAAAAGCACTCCGTACAAAGTACGAAGTGCCCTCCCTTTTGTAAACAATTCAAGTGTGGTGTTTAGCTGGCATCGTTGTAATATTCATTCACTTGATCCCAGTTGACCAAGTTCCAGAAATTTTCAACATACGTGCCGCGCTCATTCTGGTAATTCAGATAATAAGCATGCTCCCACACATCCACTCCGAGGATGGGGGTTAAGCCATTCATGTACGGGCTGTTTTGATTGGCTGTTGACAGCACTTCGAGGCTGCCATCATTTTTCACGCACAACCAGCCCCATCCGGAACCGAATTGTCCCGTTGCGGCATTGTTAAATGCTTCTTTGAATGATCCGAAATCACCGAACTCTTCATCAATTGCGCCGGCAATATCTCCGGTGGGAGCACCGCCGCCATTGGGAGAAAGAATCGTCCAGAATAACTTGTGATTGGCATAACCGCCGCCGTTGTTAATCACAGCCTGACGGATATCTTCGGGCACTTCAGTAATACGTTGCAGGACATCCTCAATGGGCAGATCAGCAAATTCATGCCCTTCAAGTGCGGCATTCACCTTGTTGGTGTAACCTTGATGGTGTTTACCGTGGTGAATTTTCATCGTGCGCTCATCAATATGTGGTTCCAGCGCATCATAATCGTACGGTAGATCAGGTAATTCGTAAGCCATAATTTATTATGATTTTAGGTTTCAAATAGTTGTTAATAATATGATAATGAATAATGTTAACTCATTATGGTGCAATACCTTAAATTTAGCACCTAATACTCACAGTCCCAATCAAAAATATCTGGTGAATCGTTCCATACCAATTGCTGCGAAAAAGGAAGAAATGGTTGTCAATTTATCCTATTTTGAGGGACGAAATACAAATGCTGTCAGTTTTTAAGATCCTATTATGAGCAGAGATTACGACGTTATTATTATCGGAACCGGCCCGGCCGGCTTTTCGTGTGCTATGCAAAGTTCGAAGTTTGACAAGAAGGCCCTGGTGGTTGAATCCCACAAAGAATATCTCGGCGGCACATGGATCAACACGGGAACGGTACCCAGCAAAGCCCTTCGCGAAGCCGCCAAAACGATTCTCGAATTTAACGAACAGTTTGGGGATCATGAAAACAAAAAACCCTACGAGCGTTTCCAGATGGCCGATCTGTTGCAATACAAGCAGGAGATCCTCGAAAAAGAAAATCGCAAGGTCAAAAACGATCTCATCAAAAATAAAGTGGACGTTGCCCGTGGATTCGGTCGCCTCGTTGACGAATATACGGTCGAAGTTGAAACGCATTTCGGATCAACGGAAGAATATACAGCCGACTATATTTTGGTATGTACGGGCAGCCACGCCATGCAGCCCAAAAAATTTGAGATCGATGATAATAAGATCCTCGATTATAAATCCATTCTCGAACTAACACACATTCCGCGCCGGCTGGTAGTGATCGGATCGGGGGTTAATGCCGTGGAATATGCTACCACTTTTTCTGCCCTGGGTACCCGGGTTACGATATTGACCGGCCGTGAAGATTATCTCACCTTTCTCGATGACGAAATCAAAAAACACTTTGCACAATCGCTTGAAGAAAGAGGCATCAACATAAAAACGGATGTCAATATTCAGGATGTTAAGTTCAACGCCCTTCGCAACCTTACCGAGGTAAAGTTTAAAGGCAAGTCGGGCGACAAGCGAATGCAGGTTATCGAAACAGAACATGTGCTCTTTCTGGGCGGACGCAAGCCGAACACCAAGGATCTTAATCTCGAATCGGTCAACGTTGAAACCGACGAGGATAATTTTATCATCACAGACGATAGCTTCAAAACAAACATCGACAGCATTTATGCCGCGGGTGATGTTATCGGATTTCCGCGGCTGGCCTCGGCCTCTTTTTCACAGGGACGTCTTGCCGCATGTAATATGTTTGGTATCCCCGCCCTCGAAGTGCCCGACCAAATTCCTTATGGCATTTATACCATCCCCGAAATTTCCACTATCGGGATTACCGAAAACGACGCCAAAGAAATGGGGCTGGATGTGACTGTAGGTCGCGCTTATTTCAAAAACATTGCCAAAGCCGATATGACTAACCATACCGAGGGTATGCTCAAGCTGGTCTTCAGTACTGATACGCTCAAGTTACTGGGCGTTCATATTTTTGGCAATGAGGCTGCCAATCTTATCCATCTGGGACAATCCGTGATGTCATTCGATGGCGATGTGCGTTACTTCATCCACCATGTGATGAACTATCCCACGCTGAGCGAAGCGTATCGCATTGCAGCTTTTAATGGCGTCAATCGCGTGTACAAGGCAGGGGTTAAGTACAAGAATATTCTGGAGAATAAAGAGAACAATGACCAGCCTCAGGAAGAAGCTGACTAACTAGAAAAGGGCTTTGCAAAGTCCACCATGTCATCCTGAATTTAGTTCAGGATCTTTGTCTGGTCACTAACACATTTACATGAGATTCTGAAACCCCGAATGATCGGGACACGGCAAGTTCAGAATGACATAATATATTATTTTGCAAAGCCCTCTGGAAATCCATTCTACAAACACACGCAGAACGGTTATCTAAACGTAATGAATGGCCATCGGCAGGCCGGTGGAATCGGTGGGCGGCTCGTCGGGCAGCGTTTTCAGTTCTCCATCCACCGAGCGGAGGGCAAACAGTGCCAGCGACATCGCATCTACAATATCGTCTTCATCAACCTGGTTCCGTCGATATTCCTCTTTTATATCCCGGAAAAAGTCGTCCGCAAACTTGCTCTGATCCTTCAATAACTTCAGGCGATGGCGCAATCCCTTCTTGGTGGCTTTCTTTTGTAAGATGGAATTGTTGCCGTTGAGGATACGAAACAGCAGCTCGGGATGACTTTCAAAAACCTTTTCTCTCAGTTCTTCATCATTCTGCAGATACTGATCTATAATCTTGATATTCGGTGTGATATTCCAAGCCTGTATAGAGATTTTCTTACCCGTAGTTTCGTAGCTGGTCATCGACGCCTCGGCATAGGTGGGCGCATGCAAGGCCGGACGAATGGGCGGATTGAACACACTGGCTTGGTAATCAGGTCCCAGCACATCGCGGAGTTCCTCATCGCACTGCCGAACATACTTATCCTCCGTTAAGCCAATAGGCACATCAATAAAAATGCGATCGAACTCCTCTAAATATTCTTTTAGTTCCTGGTTCGATTCCAACAGCCAATAACCGGCATGATCTTCATCCAGGCTTATTGCAATCCACCCAGCCTGACAACCGTCAATTCCTAGTGTTTTCAAGATCTATACGTTTCTATTTATTCCTGTTCCTGTGCTAAATCCCGGGCATATTTTTTGAGCTCAATATGCAGATCATCGAGCTGTTCCTGATCCACATAATCGGGACTGCTGTCCATCAAGCTCTGCGCCTTCTGATTTTTCGGAAACGCAATCACATCCCGCAGGCTCGTTCCGCCGGTCAAGATCATCACAATGCGATCCACGCCAAAAGCAATACCACCGTGCGGAGGCGCACCGTACTTGAATGCTTCAAGCAAGAATCCGAACCGGTTTTGTGCTTCCTTCTTATCAATGCCTAATAACTCAAACATGCGGGTCTGGAGTTCCCGGTCGTGAATACGAATTGATCCGCCGCCAATTTCGTAGCCGTTCAGCACCAGGTCGTACGCCCGCGATCGCACCTCCTCAGGATCATCATTCAGCTTGTCAAGATCTTCGGGCTTCGGTGATGTAAACGGATGGTGCAGCGCATGATAACGATGATCTTCTTTGCTGTATTCCACCAGCGGAAAATCAGTTACCCATAAAAACTCATATGTATCTTCATCAATAAGATTGTGCTCTTCCCCCATCATCAGCCGCAACTGTCCCATCTGTTTATATACATCGGGATTGGGTCCTGCCAGGATGAGCACCAAGTCGCCCATTTCAGCATCGGCAGTTTCAACCATCGCTTCAACTGTTTCTTCTTTCAGAAACTTACCTACGCTGCACTTTACGCCATCAGCTTCATTCAGCTTGATGTAAATCAATCCGGCCGCACCGGTTTCATCCTGCACGCGCTCGGTAAGTCGGTCGATGGCACCGCGTCCCATATCACCCTGACCGGGAACCGTAATGCCCAGCACCGCACCGCCATCTTCGACCGTGCTGGCAAAAATATTGAACTCAGAATTTTTCACCAGCTCAGAAAAATCAGCGAATTCCAGCCCAAAACGCGTATCAGGTTTATCGGTGCCATAAGTCTCAATAGCCTCATCATAAGTCATTCGTTTGAAGGGTGCTTCCACATCTTCATCAACCGTATCTTTGAGCAATTTTTGCATCAGCCCTTCGGTCGTTCCCATAACATCTTCCTCATCTACGAACGACATCTCCACGTCGATCTGTGTAAATTCGGGCTGACGGTCAGCACGGAGATCCTCATCCCGAAAACATTTCACAATCTGAAAATAGCGATCAAAACCGGAGACCATCAGCAGCTGCTTGTAGGTCTGCGGACTTTGGGGCAAGGCAAAAAACTTTCCGGGATTTACGCGACTGGGTACTAAATAATCGCGGGCCCCTTCGGGCGTGCTTTTCATCAGTACAGGGGTTTCCACTTCCAGAAAATCGTTGCCATGGAAATAGGCCCGTGTGGACTGATAGAAATCAGATCGGAGCACCATATTCTCCTGGATGTCGGGTCGTCGAAGGTCCAGATACCGATATTTCAGACGAATCTCTTCGCTGGTACCGATATCTTCTTTTATCTCGAAGGGGGTGGTTTCTGCTTCGGAATAAATTTCCAGGTCGGTCACGCGAACCTCAATGCCACCGGTCGTTAGCTCATCATTGATATTGCCTTCACCTCGTTCTTCAACCACTCCCTTAATACCAATTACATATTCGGTGCGGAGCTGTTCGGCTTTTTCATGCAGATTTTCATCGGTCTCATAAAATACAATTTGCGTGATACCGTGGCGGTCGCGAAGATCAATAAAGATAACACCGCCCAGATCGCGGCGCGTTGCTACCCATCCGTTGAGTACAACTTCTTGGCCGGTGTTTTCGGTTGTTAATTCAGAACAATGGTGGGTTCGTTTCCACGTCATAGATAATTACTGCTTTCTGATAAATTTGAAATCCATTTTTTGAAGCTTTGAAAATAAGTATTATGAGAACCAATCGCTTACTAATATCTACATTCATAAAAATCCAAAAATGGCCACTATTTGTGGAATATAAACGGCGTTTCCCAATTTCCTAAGCTTTGGTTACATTACTACAAATAATAATTACTGATTCGTCTATAACAGAGTTGGGACGGCAAAAGCAAGGGATGATATCATGGCACCCACAACCGTTCTTATTGCTGATGATCACGAAATTGTACGATATGGCATCAGCACGTTTTTATCTTCATCAGAAGACATTGAAATTGTAGGAGAGGCCTCAAGCGGTGCAGAGTGCCTGGAACTATTCGAACAAAAGAAGCCAGACGTCTGCCTGCTTGATATTGGTATGCCGGATAAAAACGGCATCGAGACCGCCAAGAGTATTCGCAATATCGATACCGATACCAAAATTTTGATTCTGTCGATGCATATCGACAAACAAATCCTAAATGATGTACTCGAAGCAGGCATCAACGGTTATCTGCTAAAAAATACCGAAAAGGCCGATATACTCCACGGCATCCGCGCCGTAATGAAGGGACAACAAATTTTTAGTGATCCCATTTCGAACCTGATTAAACAATCGTTCTTGGATAAAAATCACGAACGAAAAAGTAGTGAACAGCTCGAAATTACCGCGCGGGAACAGGAAATTCTGCAACTCATTGTTGATGGACACACCAGCAAAGAAATTGCCGAAAAACTTTACATCAGTCCCCGGACGGTTGATACCCATCGCGCTAATCTCATGGAGAAGTTAGAATTAAAAAATATAGCGGCCCTGGTACGGTATGCAATTGAACACAAGTTAGTTTCGACAAGCTAATTTTAACTACGTAGTTATACGTATATAAAATACCTACTATTCGCTATTGATGCTGATTGCCACCAATATTACATTATAGGTGCAAATGGGGTAATAGCCGTCTGTAGATGATATTTAGCAGCTATCTGTGAAAGGATAGCTGCTAATTTTTTTGTCTTTATTTTCCTTCCGCGTTTCTTCTTAAAATTAATTTGATAAAAACGCCCTTTCGAATTGTCTAATCTTTCATTTTGGAGATTTGAATATCCTAGCTGATATCAGCTGAAACACATGCTGACTGCCCTCGTATTGCACTACCTCGCAGATCACCCGCATCTTACATAAAACTTCAAAACAAAACTGATGTACATGTATCTGGCAAACAAAAAGAAAGTTGGCCTTCTGACTATATTTCTAAGTATTATACTTTTTTCGACAAATCAACTACAAGCTCAACACGGAGAAATAACTCCTGAAGACACCCTCACGAAATCGGTGCTTATTCATCCGGTTATTGATGGAAATCTGGTCACAACTGAACACACTTTTCGACCAAAATTACGATTAGGCGATCAGCTAGCCCGAGACTTCACCATTGGAAAAATCACTGAAGACGGAATCTTTCGCCGTTATAAAAACGATGGCAAAGACAATAGTGATTGGTACACCTGGAGAAAAAATGTGCTGGCCCCTTTTGATGCAACTGTCATAAGGGTAAATCATCCCGATAGCTCCAACTCTCCGGGTGTTGTGGATCGGGAAGCCCCAACAGGTTTTATTATCTTCCAACATAAAGACAGTACGAAAGCTGTATATGCACACGTTCGGGAAATTGATGTAGAAAAGGGCGATCAGGTAAATGCCGGGGAAGTTGTTGCAAAAGTAGGAAATAACGGCACCTCCAGACTTCCGCATGTGCATGTGGGAGCATGGAAAAATGAGACACCGTTGCAAATTCAGGTGGATTTATACTCCGGCCAACGATCCAAAAAGAATACCGAGATGGAATCTAAGTAATTTGCTCTCTGCCTTCATTCGGATTATTCCGTGCCCCCTTCAATTGTTGAAATCACTACTTTTACTCCCTAATAAAGAACCACTCTTTACGTATTGATTTCAAACAAAAAACCCTGAAGCCACTTCATAAGCTTCAGGGTTTTGCTGTAGCGTGGGACGGAATCGAAATACGCTCATCTCCTTTCAGTGCCAAGTTGCAATATTTACGTTTATAGCCTATAAAGGCTATTTTTTGTGTTATTTTCATTTTCTAAATGTTGAGAAAAACAAAAATTGTTGTACCTTTGTTGTACCATTTTAACTCAAAGGTACAATTTTATGCCTGTTACTTATCACTTTTATTTGAGAAAAGATAAAAAGAGAGACAACGGAGAGTGCCCTGTTTATTTACGGATTACTGAAAACCGAAAGTCCAAATATTCCAGCACCGGAGTTTACGTAAAACCCAAACATTGGAACCCTGAAAAAGAAGAAGTCCGGAAAAGTCATCGAAGTAGTACAAGCCTAAATACTAAGCTTGATAAGAAAAAAGATCGGGTGCGAAATATTGAAGCTGAATTGAGCAAGTTTGATAAGGATTCAGCAAAGGCAATTCAAGAACGCTTAAAGAAACAGCAGACCGGAGACTTTTTCGAACTGGCTGAGCAATACGAAAAAGAATTAGAAGAACGGAAGAAACTTTATGCTATTAAAACGCTCAATGTGGTATTGAATAAGCTGGAAGATTTTGAAGGTGAACGATCTTTGCCCTTAAAGCATATCGACACAAAATATTTAGAACGCTTTGAGGGATTTTTGAAACGGAAATACGAAAATAGATCAACAACGATTAACAAAAACTTTGAGCCTATCCGGGCAATTATAAAAAAGGCTCTAAAGAATCACCTTATTTACATCGACCCATTTGCAAATTTTGAGGGTGCTAAAAGAGGAAAGCCCAAGCCAAAGACAAAACTATCTATAAAACAGATTGAAGCAATACAAGATTTTGATTTTGAGAAAGGGTCTAATCTTTGGCATACCCGAAATTACTTTATGTTTTCTTTTTACAGTGGTGGAATTCGCTTTGGTGATTTATGTTGCCTCAAATGGAACGACATTAAAGACGACCGGTTATCATATCAGATGAACAAAAATGACAAAGTATTTACGATTGAACTCAATGATAGCCAATTAGAAATTTTAGATCACTATAAGGTCAATAAGAAAAAAGATGGATTTATATTCCCGATTTTAAATAATCACAAAGATTATTCTGACCCAATTTTTCTACGCAAACGTATTGGCAGCAAAAACGCACTCATAAATAAATGGCTTGGGAAAATTGTGGATAAGGTTAATGCAGAGTTAGAAAAGAAAGAATCTGATATTCCTAAGCTTGAAGATGTCTCATTCCATGTGGCACGCCATAGCTTTGCACAGTATGCCGTTGAACAAGGTTTGAGTATGTATGAGCTAAGGCAAGCTCTTAGGCACTCTAAGATCGAAACTACACAGAAATATCTGAAAGGATTAGATGAAGAATTAGCAGATAAAGCAATGAAAAAGGTGTTCTAAGATGTCACAAAAGAAATACACAATTAAAGACTGGCGCCACGGACAAATCTCACTAGATTATGAGAGTAACCAGATTGATGGTATTGATCAGGTAACGAAAGGAAAGCTACCTTACAAATTATATTCTAAGGGTCTGTTATCTAAGGAAGATTACTTGGAAATAAAAAGAGAGCAAGAGGACGCTTTTAGAATTGCAGTTGAATTGACTGTAAAAACACTGGATGATCAATTTCAAAAAAAGCTAAAGAGTGCTCCTAATCCAGATAGATTATTGAATATCAGAATAGAAGAACTTGAAGAGATGTTCGACAACTATAAAGCTCATATCAAAGAATCAGTATTTGCAGGAGAAGCAGATACAACTGGAATAAACTTTCTCAAGTATGTTTTAATTAAACACCCGGAAATTCTTTTAGAGAAAGAGGCAATAGATAAAAAACCTTCAAAAATTCATCTATCTAATCCTTCTGGAATTCCCGATTCAAATAAAAGAAGTCGAGCTATAAAGTTTGCTACAGAGAGCTTAGTCACGGTGTTCTCTGCTGCTCTTGGCAAAAAAGAAATTGAAGGGTTACCTAAAGAAATTGAACCTTTGCATACCCAAAATTTAGTCTATAATAAGACCTATGATGCGACAGTTACCTGGAATTATTTAGAAAAGCTTAGAACTATAGGGAAAGCTGGTTCCAATACTGATAAAACTATATCACAAGAGGAAAGCTCTTATCCCGAACCATTCAACGTTGCTAAAAAATTCAAGACAGAAAGAACAAAAAGTGGGGATGATACTTATTCCATAAGCGACATAGCTTTTGTTATGAAGTATGCAAAAAAATATCCAGACATTAGCAACTACGCTGAACTTATTAGAAAATATCAAAAAGATTCAGAGTGTCCTGCAAACATCAAGGATATTAAGTACGACACTGCACAAAATTGGATAACGTCCTATGATGATATTGCAGAAATAAAGCGCAAGGAAGAAACCGATAATTAATATCCCGGCTATTTCCCAGCTATTTTAGTTTTTTCCCAGCTATTGTACCCAGCTATCCTACCTTTGTAATGTGTAGTGAAATGAAAAAAGAACTCAACCATTTTCACTATGCAGGTTTATATCCCCACAAAAGAAGATCTGGAAGAAATCATTGATCGAAGAATAAAAAAGAATCTCAATGATGTACTTCCAAAAGCCATTAGAAAAGCAACACGCAAAGAATGGTTAACTACGGATGATGTTATGGAAATACTGCAATGCTCTCGTAGGCATGTTCAGTATCTAAGGGATAGTGAGCAACTCTCGTACTCCCAAAATGGTAGAACCATACGATACCATATCGAGGATGTTGAACGCTTTCTGAATAGCCAGAAAGTAGAAGCGAGAGATAACTAAAATTCTAAAAGTTTAAACGTTTTGGGCACTGCTGGAGAGCACCCCAACCATACGGGAAAGCTGGAGAAGCTCACACTTCTCCAGCCCTCTAAAATTTCCTGTATGGATAAACTCATAGGAGATTCCCGAATCGAGCAATTACTGTGAATAAATGCAGTATTGGCGTACCGGGGACTATCCTTGTCCCCGGTACGCCTAAGAGGCAACTAATGGGAATAAAAAAAGGCGGACAGGGTGTTCGATGCACCCTGTGCGCCTATCGCTTTAATCTAAAAATTAATCCAAATTAATCTCAAATGAGAAACGAAAATTATGAACAAAGAGAACAGTACGCAAATTGGCTTTCAAAAGAACGGTGGGATTACTTCTTCACAGGAACATTCACTAAGAAAAAGGAAAACAAAAAACCGTGGGAGGAAGATTGGAATCCAACTCCTAACAGCGCACGTCGAGCAGCTCAGCGATTTTTTCGGGGCTTCCCGACCAAAGAACTTATTGTTCTTTTCATCGAATCGGGAAAACTCTACGGAAGAGTCCACTTGCACGGCCTGTTACGTTTCCATCTTACTAAACGGCCATCAGCAGAAACTATTTGGAAACGATGGTTTAACAGATATGGCCGTGCCAAAGTGGAAATTATTGAATCCAGAGAAGCTGTTTCAACCTACTGCTGTAAGTACGTAACCAAACAGATGAAGGATGAAACCTTCATTGTGATATGATCACGGAAAACCAACGGTTAGCAATGGATTACCGGGATGCCGGATTGTGGAAATATGATCATCCAACAGCCTACGGTAATATTGACAACAGAAAGTGTTCAAAATGCGGTGAAAGCGTTAGCAATGGCTCAACAGTTGATGTTGACATTCCGGGCGCACATGGCACTGAGCACTATAAATACCATAAACAATGCGTAAAATATCTTTTAAAGGCTAAAAAAGGATATGAGAACCCAAATTTACGGAATAGAATTACCCAAATTGAACCCAAAATTAAAGTGTTCAATCACACGTAAAAATGGGTTCTCAGCCTTTTTGACCGATAAAATAACATCAACTAAAATTCTCTAATTATGACTAATGAAATCGAAGAAAATCAGAACGAGGAACAAGAAGAAAAATTAACGTGTCCAGAGTGTGGAAAAGGATTTCAGGACATGAGAGGTTTGACTTCTCATGCTCGGCATTCCCATGATATAAATAAGGATGAAGTCTCAGAAATGATAGACGAAAAAAATCAAGACTATAATTCTTGGAAAGTAATTGGAGCTCTAAGCACCTTCATAATTACTATAATCACTTTAGGAAAAATGCGTTGAAAAATAGACAAATCACTTAATGCCCTTTTTCTAAACTCTTATTTATATCTAATCTTTAACTTCCCCTTCAAGATGATCTCATAAAAAACATCTTCTATCATTTTCATGATACAATTATGATATCTTTCATGAGAGTTTATAATAACATGTTCTCAATTTTTAATTGGATATTTAGCAATATAAAATTTACAAATGGCATATTTTATGGCTAATTTATGCAATCAAAATACAAATAATAGCATTTAAATTACTTAAGGATGGTATTAGAATTTAGTTTTTCAAATTTTGGTCCGGTAAAGGAAAAGGTCACTTTATCATTTGAAGCAACGAATGATGACACATTGCACAATTACTACGTTTCCGAATTACGGGACGGAACAAAAATATTAAAATTGGGAATGGTATATGGTCCAAATGCTAGTGGTAAAACAACCATATTAAATGCTCTTCAGCTACTAAGAGATTTAGTAATGAAGCCATTGGACCAAAAAACTGATCAAATTAAATACAAAAAACATTTACTAGGAAAAGCTCCAAAGAAAAATACTGAGTTTAACCTGATATTCTATTTAAATGATATAAAATATGACTACAAAATATCTTTCAATAATTCCCACATTAGCAAAGAGATTCTTAATTACTATCCTAATGATGTTCAAGCTTTATTTTATAAAAGAGAATACGATGGGAAGGTAAGCAATATTAAATTCGGTGGTACTGTTGAGGAAGTCAATTCAAAAGATGAAAAGAGACTAGAAGCTAATACTATAAAAAATGTTACTGTGCTAGGTGCATACTTAAAAACAAACGTTTCTGTAACCGCAATTGATTCTATAATCCAGTGGTTTGATAGGGGGCTACTGCCTTTAATATCGCCAAATGATAAAGCAAACTTATTTGACTGGACCAATCGATCAATTGAAAACGGTAGAATAAAAAAAGAGAATGTTATTCAGCTGTTGAAGTCTGCTGATTTAAATATTTCTGATCTTAAGTTTATCGAGGACGAGATAGATTTGAGTGATGAAATGTTACAGCAAATAGACAAAATGGATATCCCTGATAGTGCAAAAGAGGAAATAAAAAAAGAAAGAAAAATCAGGTCTCTAGATGTTCAATTTTTGCATGAATTCAAAGAATTGAAATCCGGCAGAACTTCATTCCCCTTAGAAAAAGAAGATGAATCAAACGGAACTATACGATATTACCAACTTCTAGGTCCATTATTATTGGCAATAAAAGAAAATGGGTTTTTGTTCATAGATGAAATTGATAGCTCATTACATCCAGACCTATTTGAACAGTTGATAGTAAACTTTCTTGAAAACTCTGATAATGCCCAATTACTATTTACAACTCATAATATTTCTTTGTTAAAAGAAAGAGATATTCTAAGAAATGACACAATTTGGTTTACTGAAAAAAGCAAATTGGGAGCAACAGATTTATTTTCATTAGCTGAATTCAAATCTGATAAAATCCGAAAAGATAGTTCGATCTTTAATGCATATAACATAGGAAAACTAGGAGCAAAGCCTAAAACCTCAAGCGTAAAACTTGATAAAGATAATGGGTAGAAAAACTGGAACTAGGGATCTTAGGAATACAATTGCAATAGTTGGCGATGGGCATGTTGAGAAATACTACTTTGAGGACATGAGAGATCATGAAGATACAACGGGAGATTGGTACCAGATTTTACCTAGGCTTCCAGAGAAATCAGGAAACTTTGATAAAGCAATCAATAAAGCCATATCTCTTTTAAATAGGGAGATCGATAAAGTTTTCGCCATTGTAGATATGGATAAAGTTTTATCCGATGGGAAGAAAAATGAATTCTTAGAAAAACAGAAAGAAATTGCTAAGCTCAATAAAAAGAAAGATGGGAAAATATGCTTATGCTATTGCAATCCCTGTTTTGAATATTGGTTACTACTACATTTTAAATTTATCAAAAATCATTTTAAAAAATGTCAGAAAATTGAAAATGAGTTGGTTAATCAAATAAATAACTACAAAAAATCTCAGAAATATCATTCAAAAGTAAATTTATATAAAAAGCTTTATCCGAAGTTGAATACTGCTATTACTAATTCTGAAAAATCGGAGAAATCTTATATTAAACAGTCTAATGATTATCACCCTATATCAACCATTCACAAAATTTTCTATGATCTCAGAATTGGGACAAATTATTAAATTATGTTAGACTACTTAGTACTAGTTGAAAACGATGATTCAAAATGGAATAATTAAACAGGTATAGCCTATCACTTTCCAAAAAGATATTTAGGATTAATAGAGCCTGACACTAAATTTATTTACTATAAAGGGAAATTAAGAGATAAAAAATATGAGGACGAGAGACTAAGCAAAGAACCTCACTATTTCGGAATGGGACAGATTGGAGAAGTAATAAAGGATAAAGAAAGTAAAAGGAATTATTATTTTGCTGCTATAAAGAATTTCCAACCATTTAAAGAGGCTGTCCCATTTAAAAACAACGGAAAATACGTTGAAACTATCCCTGCAAATAGACAAAGTAACTATTTCCGAGATGGAGTCAGAGAAATTACTTTTGAAACCTATAATAGGATTCTAAATGAGGCCGAAATAAAAGAGAGTAGAGAGACAGTACTTATCGCTAAAGGTTATGACAAAGATCTTGAGTCAAGAGAAGAGGGGGGAAGAAAAAAAAGATATACTACATATTATGAAAGAAATCCTATAAACAGACAGAAAGCCATTGATATACATGGATTAAATTGTATGGCATGTGGCTTAAACTTTCAGGAAAATTATGGTGATATAGGAAAAGGATTTATTCATGTACATCATCTAAAACCAATTTCTGAACGAAATGATACTTATATCCCTGATATAAAAAACGACTTTGCTGTATTGTGTCCTAATTGCCATGCAATGATTCACAGACCTGAGAAAGGAATCCTAACAATTAAACAATTACGAGCTATTTCAAGAAATTGAAGAACTCAGATTTCTCAAAGTAGAAGTAATATCCTTTAAGTGACCTGAAATACTTGCAATATTGTTATCTGGCAAATGTTCTGACATCTCTTGCGTATAGTCAAAAGAAAGTTTTTTGACTTTATTATTGAAACGATAAGAAATGTTAGCGATGTGGCTACTTACCTGAGTTTCTCCTGATAAACTGGTTCTACCTAATTTTAATTCAAATTTTTGCTTGGGTGGAATGTATGTAAATTCCCTTTCCTCATAAGTAACCTCTCCATCTAAATCCGTTAATTTTATAAAAATTTCTTTTGCTGAAGCATCCCCCAAATTTTCAATAACAGCATAGATAAATACATCTTTTTTATATAGATAATATGTTAGATTAGGTTTTGGAGTCAAGATTTCAACCTGATCATTTAAGGCTTTCTGAGATTTGTTTTGAGCTTTTACAGATTTAATAAGTTCTGTCCGTGATATTTTTAAATCATATACCAATATTAGAATGACTACTAATGATAAGAGTGGCCCCAATACTCCCCCCACATAGTCACCAAAAGTTCCCCAAGCCTCATTTTGAACTACAAAGGAAGGGTTTTCGAGATAGATAAAACGGCTTATAAAATAAGCGCTTATAGTAAAAACAATTATAGCTATACCTATAGATATAATTGTTTTCTCAAACCTTGTTAAATGTATATTTCTCATAATTAGTAAGAAATGAAGATTTCTAGATGATTTCTCAACTAACAAAAAGGGGGAGAGAGTAACAAAGTGGTTAGTAAATTTTACATCAAAAATAACAACCCCTTCAAGTCAGCAATTTACAAGAATTTTAGTATGTGTTGCTGAATTCAAATGCTGGAGAAACCATTAATTTGTTGTACTATTGTTGTACCAACAACAAATAAAAAAAGCCCTAAATAGTTGTTTATAAACTACTTAGAGCTTTTATAAAGTAGCGTGGGACGGAATCGAACCGTCGACCTCCGGGTTATGAATCCGACGCTCTCACCAACTGAGCTACCACGCCATAAATCAAAAAGTATTCTTGATCTGATTCCGAATCGTTTCTTTCGAGCAGAAAATCCGACAACATTGAGGCCTCAAACTCAAATAGCCTATAACGCCGTTTTTGATCAAATCAAGAGTTGCCAAATATATAACTTTTTCGACAAAAGGTTAAGTGAAAATTCACTATATGATAACTCCTGAACTTTAGCTGAATACTTCTTTCTTTTTCACGCACCGGATGACATCACCAGCCATCCGATAAAGCTCTACACCTCACCCGAATTCTGAGTTTGAAGTCGGATGAATAGATAGATCTGTTCATCCTCATTCATCAGGCGACAAGCCCAGTCGTCAGATGAAGTTCTAAGATCCCCAAACTTTTTTTGAGGCTCCTTTAAATCACCTTATTTTCCAGCTTATTAATTTAACACACTTTAAGTATTCACCTTTCTATTTCTCATGGCAAAGAAAATCACCAGCAAAGACGAAGATTTTTCGCAATGGTATCAAGATGTAATTCGTGAAGGCAAGCTGGCCGACCACTCCCCTGTGCGCGGCTGCATGGTTATTCGTCCCAACGGCTATGCACTTTGGGAAAACATGCAGGATTCACTGGATCAAATGTTTAAGGATACCGGTCATGAGAACGCCTACTTCCCGCTGTTTATCCCCAAATCATTTTTATCGAAAGAAGCACAGCATGTCGAGGGTTTTGCCAAAGAGTGCGCGGTAGTCACCCACAGCAGACTACAAAGTACGGATGACGGTGTGGAAGTAGATCCGGAATCGAAGCTGGGCGAAGAGCTGATTGTTCGCCCAACATCCGAAACAATTATCTGGGATTCTTATCGCAACTGGATTCAATCCTACCGCGACCTGCCTATTCTGATTAATCAGTGGGCCAATGTTGTTCGGTGGGAGATGCGCACGCGCCTGTTCCTGCGCACCATGGAATTTTTGTGGCAAGAAGGACATACCGCCCACGCCACCAAAGAAGAAGCCGTGGAAGAAACGCATCAAATGCTTCAAGTATATAAGACCTTTGCCGAAGAATACATGGCAATGCCGGTAAAGACAGGCGTCAAAACGGAATCCGAGCGTTTTGCCGGAGCCGTCGATACCTACTGTATCGAAACTTTGCTGCAGGACAATAAAGCGCTACAGGCAGGTACATCGCACTTTTTGGGACAAAATTTTGCCAAGGCATTTGACGTAAAATTCCAGAGTTCTGATGGCGAACATGAATATGTATGGGCTACCAGCTGGGGCGTTTCTACGCGACTGATCGGCGGACTTATCATGACCCACTCTGATGATCAGGGATTAATTCTGCCTCCCAAATTGGCGCCTAATCAAGTAGTGATTGTACCCATTTGGAAAAGTGATGAGGAAAAAGAAAAGGTGCTCGATTACTGCCACGAAATTATGGATGAGCTCGAAGAACTCGACGTTCGTATTAAGCTGGATCATCGCGAAAATATGAGTCCAGGCTGGAAATTCAATGAACACGAAGCCGCCGGTGTTCCTTTGCGACTGACGATAGGTCCCCGTGATCTCAATAATAACAACGTAGAACTTGCCCGCCGCGATACCGGCAACAAAAACATTGTGGATCGCGAAGGCATTGCGCAAAAAGTTGACAATCTGCTCAATACCATTCAGGATGAACTATTTGAGGCTGCTCAGAAAAGAATCCAAAATAATACGCATTCCGTAGATTCTTATGAGGAGTTCAAAGAGGTAATCGAAAATGAAGGCGGATTTGTTTACGCCCATTGGGATGGCACTCCCGAAACGGAAGCTAAAATCAAAGACGAAACCAAAGCCACCATCCGCTGTATTCCGCTGGAAGACGGAGAGGCCGGTGAGTGCATGGTCACGGGCAAACCATCCGAACAGAAAGTCTTGTTTGCACGTGCTTATTAAAAACCTTCTATGGAACAATCGTCCGTAGATAGTACACTCAACATTTTTGCCCGTTTTGCCGAGGAAGGATCTGCCCGACTTATATCTGACCTCGGCAATCCCCTATTTATGCCTCCTGCAATTTTATTGGGATCGTGTATTCTAATAAATATTTCATTACTCAACACTCTGCTAATTACTGCTACCGCCGTAATATGTTTTAGTCTCCTACCCTTTCTACTTACGCTTTACCTGTATCGAACAGGCTATATCCACTCTATGGATCTGCCCATCAGGAAAACACGTTCGGTGCTATATGCCTTTTCGATCCTCAGTTCGATTTTAGCTTTCTTTGTCGTGTGGCAACTTATTTAACCTGAGCACGATATTATTTTTGCTATTACCCTAACACTTATTGCCAATTTGACTATCGCCTTCTTACTAAATTTGAGATGGAAAGTCAGTGTTCATTCGGCTTCTGTATCAGTAGCCGGTACAACATATGGACTAATATACCTCTGGAGAATATCATCTTTTCCCAATATCACATTAATTTTATCCTTATTGCACCTTTTGGTACTTTTACCTGTGATGATGTGGGCACGCTACAATTTAAGCGTCCATTCACTAACAGAGTTGTTTGGCGGTGCTACTGCCGGAATTCTGCTTACAATTATTGAGCTAATCATATTCTCAAACCTATGGTAACAGAGACACTTGAGGCGCCTTACTCCCACTACCTTTTCGATGCTCAATTAAGCCAAAAAATAGATCAACGTACCATCGAAGAGATGCATATCGATAGCTTTTCCCTGATGGAAATTGCAGGGTCTTCGGCAGCAAAGCACCTCTTGGAACACCATCCCAACTTATCGCATGGAGTATATCTTTGCGGCAAAGGTAATAATGCCGGTGATGCACTGGTGATTGCACGATATTTACTACAACATAATATCCAGTCAACAGTAATTTTTGTAAGTGGCACGGATGATCTTTCTGATGATACTGACAAAAATCTGACGCTACTCAAAAACTTCGACACTGATAATCAGCTTACTGTTATAGAAGATTGGGATTCATTCAATACTTCGGATTTTGACTTTATTGTGGATGGTTTACTCGGCACTGGCCTCAATAGCGATGTTCGGGGCGATTATGCCAAAGCAGTCAATTGGGCCAACGAGCAACATGCTCCTGCTTTTTCCATGGATATCCCCACCGGCCTGCATGCGGATTCCGGTCACGTTATGGGCTGTGCCATCGAAGCCGATCACACATTTGCTTTTGGGGGTCGCAAGCTTGGTTTTTATCTCGGTGATGGCCCGGAACTGACTGGGCAAATTTCGTATTGTGAGCTTCCCTTTCCCAATCAGTATAAAAAAGAGTGCTTGACCTATTTGTTAGATGAGTGGATTTCAATGGAATCGCCGGCTCCCGGCCAACACAAATATGACTCCGGCGTATTATACATTATCGCTGGCTCTGAGGGACTAACGGGAGCTGCTATCATGGCAGC
Organism: uncultured Balneolaceae bacterium; assembly: GCA_964490705.1. Lineage (GTDB taxonomy): Bacteria > Bacteroidota > Rhodothermia > Balneolales > Balneolaceae > Fodinibius. Next base: position 140,769 of record CAZBCG010000007.1, read on the forward strand.
CCAAAGCACATGGGCTGAAGGATTGGGAGCAGTGATATTAATCTGTCCACGAGGCGTACTTTCCATTTATGAACAAACGCTGCCATCTATCATCAAAAAACCGGTGGGAGCACACGAGAATCTGTTCTTTAGAAAAGAACACGTCGATGAGGCGCTTGCGATTGTCAACGAAAAAGAGGGAAATGTCTTGTTGGGTCCTGGCCTCGGCCGCGATGATTCTACCGTCACATTTACCCATCAGTTTCTTGCTCAAAATACTGCTGACGCAATTGTCGATGCAGATGGATTGTGGGCTCTGGCACAACAATCAGAATGGGATAAACCAGAGCAGAGTAACTGGGTTCTGACCCCCCACCCCGGAGAATTGCAAACACTTACAGGTACGACAATCGACACCGATACTCAGCGGCTAAACTTGGTACGCAATTTTGCTCAAAACGCTGCTGTTACTATATTCTCAAAAGGAATGCCAGGGATACTTGGAACACCATCGGGCAAGTGCTATTTAACCAATTACAATACACGATACTTTGCACGGGCCGGCACCGGTGATGTACTCGCGGGAAAAATAGGCGCTTTTACAGCACTGGGATTTGCAGCAGACCAAAGTTGTGCCATGGCCCTTTTGCGAGGCAAGCAAAAACTTGATCATTTTTTAGAACATAACAACGGATTGCCCGAACCGACTGACTTTATATGAAAACAACTTCAATCTATTCTTTTTTATCAGAGAATCGCTACTTGATGCCCATAGGCATTGTCGTATTAACTCTTGTGATGCTGGGCTTGACCCTCCTTCCGGCGGATTTCATGGGCAAAAGTAGAATCTGGAGCTACGATAAATTAGGTCACATGGCTTTGTTCGGCAGCTGGACATATATTCTCGGCCTCTACCATCACTTTAATTGGAAGGCCACTACCAATCTTTGGGTCATTTTTTCTATTGGCGTAGGCTTTGGGTTGCTGATTGAAATTCTGCAATACACCCTCCCCTTGAATCGTCATGGCGACCTTATCGACCTTGCCTTCGATGCGCTGGGATGCCTTATTGCTATTGGTGCACTCTACAAGACAATCTCTCAAAATAATTAGCCCTTCTTAGTATTGATATTCCGTCTAAAATACTATTTATTACTACTTAACTAGTATTAATTATGTAATACATTTTTTGGCTTATGAGAGAAGATCGTAAAAACCCATCTGTTGATCTGCGAAACTATTATCCCCTCTTTTTGCAAACCGGCCTTATTGTGGTACTTATCCTGTTTATTGTAGCAATGAAGGTGGAATTTGTGGCCGAACAGCCTAACACCGACTTGACCGAAGAGCAGGAAGTCACCCAAATGGAGGATATCGTCCAAACCAAACAGGAAGAAACACCACCCCCTCCTCCACGTCCGCAGGTGCCGGTGGAAGTGCCCAACGATGAAATTATCGAAGATCAAAACATTAATCTCGATGCGGAGATGAGCCTCGATGAACCCCTGGAGATGCCGCCGCCACCCGAAGAAGAGGAAGAGGAGGAAAATTTCTTCATGAAGGTGGAGGAGATGCCTGAAATGAAAGGGGGCCAGGAATGGCTCTACGATAATATCGAATACCCGGCAAGGGCGCGAAAAGCCGGAGTTGAAGGACGGGTAACAGTGCAATTTGTGGTAAACAAACAGGGAAATGTAGAAAATGCAAAAGTACTACGAGGAATTGGTGCCGGATGTGATAAAGAAGCTCTTGAAGTCATTAGAAAGGCCAATTTTTCGGTGGGGCGACAGCGTGGCAAACCGGTAAGAGTACAAATGGCACAGCCGGTATATTTCAAATTAGAAAATTAACAAGATTCGACATACGCTTTAGAGCTGTACATGCGTTACGGTATTGGTGCAACCTTAGCACCAAATGCGCTACATTCAAAAAAGCGTCAACCGTAACTGCCAACAAGAGGCTCTATGCAAAATAACAAAAAGAATTCCACTGCAGACTTGCGTAAATACCATACGCTTTTTCTGGAAATAGGTCTCATTGCTGTGCTGCTGATTTTCATCGTGGCCATGAGAGTCGATTTCTATCCCAAAGAAAAGAAAATCATCTTTACTCAACAGCAAGAAATTTTCCAGATGGAAGATGTCATCCAAACCAAACAGGTTGATCGTCCTCCACCTCCGCCGCAACCGCCAGTCCCGATAGAAGTACCTAATGATAAGATCATTGAAGAAGAAATCCTGGACTTTAGTGCAGATCTGAATTTTGATGAACAGCTGGAACTGCCTCCGCCCCCAGAAGAAGCTTTAGAAGAAGAGGAGGATTTTTTTGTAGCTGTAGAACAAATGCCTGAACTAATCGGCGGACTTGTTCAACTACAAAGCAGTATCAGATATCCCGAAATAGCCCGCAAGGCTGGTATTGAGGGACGTGTTATTGTACAGTTCATTGTCACCGAAAACGGTACGGTTGAGAATCCGCGGGTAATTCGGGGAATTGGCGGTGGCTGTGATGAAGAAGCACTACGTGCTGTCGCAAAAGCGAAATTTGAACCCGGCCGACAACGAGGTAAACCGGTTCGCGTGCAGTATAGTTTGCCCATTATGTTTCTGCTTCAAAATTAATTTCGTTAGACCATCAAAGGAAGGCTAGTGCATTATTTTTCGCTTAGTGGCAACCGGCTAATTAAAATGAAACAAATTACCTGTTTTTCCTGTTATTAAAGTGGAGATTTAACAGAATAATTTGTTTTATTAGAGCTGCTAATAAAACTTTTCCAAATTTAACGCGGAGGTAATTATGCGTTCAGACAGAAAGAAACCAAAGTCTGACCTCAGAAACTATTACACAGTCTTCCTACAATTGGGAATGGTGGCTGTTCTGTTGGTTTTTATTGTAGCAATGAAGGTGGAATTTGTGGCCGAACAGCCTAACACCGACTTGACCGAAGAGCAGGAAGTCACCCAAATGGAGGATATCGTCCAAACCAAACAGGAAGAAACACCACCCCCTCCTCCACGTCCGCAGGTGCCGGTGGAAGTGCCCAACGATGAAATTATCGAAGATCAAAACATTAATCTCGATGCGGAGATGAGTCTCGATGAACCGCTGGAGATGCCGCCGCCACCCGAAGAAGAGGAAGAGGAAGAAGATTTCTTCGTAGCTGTGGAAGAAATGCCTCAGCTTAAAGGTGGATTGGCAGGACTGCAAAGTCAAATTAACTATCCCGAAATGGCCCGTAAGGCTGGCATTGAGGGACGAGTAATTATCCAGTTTGTTGTAACTGAAAATGGGAATGTTGAAGATCCGCGCGTAATTCGCGGTATTGGAGGCGGTGCTGATGAAGAAGCATTACGTGTTGTTAAACAGGCACAATTCGAGCCAGGGCGTCAACGAGGTAAACCCGTCCGTGTTCAATACAGTTTGCCAATTACATTCCAACTCCAAAATTAACAGATTTCCTGAAACTTAATTTTAAAAAGGCTGTGTCTAATTAGACACAGCCTTTTTTATTTACACCTTTTTGAAATAGAGGTGAGCTTACTAAAAATAAACTCTCAGAATCATCAAGGATTACACGATGACGTGAATGATGAAGTCATAAGAACCGTCAAGAAATACAAGTTTAAAGCCGCACGCCGCAAGAGCAAAGCCATTGCAAACGAATCAATTATTTATGTGAAATTTGAGATTGGGCACTAGCCCTGAGAGGTGAAATACCAATTCGAAAAAGAAGTAAGAACCTCAACCAAATTTTGATACCCCACTCGGCTTATCGCCTCATCCAGATCTATCCATTCCGCTTTGTCAATACCCTCTTCAGATTGGGGGCGAAATCTCTTTTCCGTAGAGTCATTTGTCATTGTCATCACAAACCAGTGAGTAGTTTTGCCATATTGAATACCCGCTCGTTCGTATTCGTGATAGGTATCGGACAGCTGACCCAGAATTTCGGGATGTGAGCTCAGGCCAAGCTCTTCAGCAACTTCTCGAACAGCACATTCTGCTACCGATTCTCCCTCTTCCTGCTTGCCTTTGGGCAAATCCCAAACTCCACGTCGAAAAATAACACCAACTTGTGGCGTAGAATAATCTTCAAGATCCCGAAATAAAACACCCCCGGCCGCTGTGACTGCTTTCATTTTTGATCGCTATTCCTGTTCGCCTTCACCAGTCAGGGGATCATCATCGCTCTCCTTTTCATCAGCATAACTTACCCGGAGATTATTCAGCGTTTCAGTCAAATAATTGTCCAGCTTGTCAGGCAGATTTCCTTCGGTAAATTTCTGGAGCATTATTAGCGTGTCGATTGCAAACTTTGCCGACTTTAACTCACGTTCCGTTTCTCCGGTCTGGGGGTTCTCCATCTGCCCCAATCCCATCATAGCAATCTGCTGATGCTGCTGCACAAGCATCATAAAAAGCAGTTGTTGCTGTTGCTCTTCTGATAAATTATCTCCGTTCAGATTCATCTGATCCATATGTAATATCTTTTGTTAAAATTCATCTTAAAATAACGTCTTTACCGGAAAGAATTAATTTTTTACAGGCAGAAAATTTCGTACATAATGCTTTAAATATTGCCTGCAACCAAGTACCTTAGTAAGCCTTTAACAATTATATATTACACCGATACAATTTTTCAAGAATGGCCATTTTACATTCCTTTAAAGCATGGCGACCGACACCCGAAACAGTAGAAGAAATTGCCTGTGTTCCCTACGATGTCATCAGCGTAGAAGAAGCACGCACTTTGGCGGACGGCAAACCCAAAAGTTTTTTGCATGTAATACGTCCCGAAATTGACTTACCCGAAGGGACCGATCCCCATGACGACCAAGTATATGAGCAGGGAGCTAAAAATCTTCAGGAATTTTTGAATAACGAAATACTTACTCAAGAAGATGAGCGTCATGTATATATCTATCAACTTGTAATGAATGGACGAAAACAAACCGGCATCTTCTCATGCGTTTCTGTTGAAGATTATGACAATGAAGTAATTTTGAAGCACGAACTCACTCGTCCTGAGAAAGAAGATGATCGCACGCGTCACATCTTAACGCAGCAAGCTCATGCCGAGCCTGTCATGTTTACCTATAAGGATGATGAGCATACCCAGCAGCTAATCGATGATGTAATTCAGGGTGAACCTCTTTTTGATTTTACTGCTGAAGATGGAGTCGCTCACAGAATCTGGAAAGCGGATAACACACAAGCATTTGTAGAAGCATTTGAATCGATTCCGAATTTATATATTGCCGATGGACATCACCGCTGTAAAAGTGCGTCGCGGGCGGCAGAAGAAAAGCGCCAACAGAATGACAATCACACCGGCCAAGAAGAATATAATTTCTTTCCCGCTGTGCTGTTCCCGATGTCGAACATGCAGATCATGGCGTACAATAGAGTAATTCATACCATTCCGAATGGGTTTATAGATACGCTGCAATCAAAGTTTAGTTTAACAGTTGATGCGCCAACCACCCCATCGGAAAAGGGAGCCATTAGCATTTATATTGATGCCAAATGGTTTGGGATGAAGCTGCCCATTACAAATAATCCCAATAGCGTACAACAGCTGGATGTGCATCGGCTGCAAGAGCACCTGCTTGCGCCACTGCTGGATATTACTGATCCGCGAACTGATGAAAATATTTCGTTTGTTGGTGGTATTCGTGGCACTAAAGAACTTGAAAATCTTGTCGATAGCGGAAAGGCCGAGATGGCCGTCAGCATGTATCCCACAAGCATTGAAGAACTCGTGGAAGTTTCTGATGAAGGCCTGCTGATGCCCCCCAAATCAACATGGTTTGAACCGAAATTACGATCCGGACTTCTTGTTCACACCTTTTAACTCACCCAACCTATAATTCAATCTACTATGAATCGCGTTCACAATTTTAGTGCAGGTCCTGCGACACTGCCTCTCGAAGTTCTCAAAAAAGCACAACAAGAACTTACTGAATATCAAGACATGGGTCGCTCGGTGATGGAAATCAGTCACCGAAGCCCCCAGTACGAGGAAATCGACCGCCAGGCGAAATCACGGCTTAAAGACCTATTGGGACTTGGCAATGATTTCGAAATTATGTTTTTGCAGGGTGGCGCCAGTTCGCAGTTTATGATGGCTCCCTATAACTTCGTTCGCCAAGACCAAACGGCTGATTACATCGATACCGGACGATGGTCGGATAAAGCGATGAAAGAAGCCCGAATTTTTGGCAACGTACATAGCGCATACTCAAGTGCTGAGTCGGGGTACGATCGTGTTCCCACTGACGACCAGCTGGCATTTAGCGACAATCCCCGGTACGTGCATTTTACATCCAACAACACGGTCGCCGGCACACAATTTTCTACTGAGCCCGAGACGAACGGCGTGCCGCTGGTTTGCGATGCCTCTTCGGATTTCCTTTCCAAACCGATTGATGTATCGCGATATGGAATTATCTATGCCGGTGCTCAGAAAAATGTAGGTCCGGCCGGCGTAACAATTGTAATTGTGCGCAAGGATTTTCTAGCCAAGGCCAATACCGAAAATGTGCCAACCATCCTGCAGTATCAAACACACGCAGAAAAAATCTTTAACACGCCACCAGTCTTTAATGTCTATATGGTCAACCTCGTGCTCGAGTGGATCCAGGAGAAAGGCGGACTTTCATACTTCAAAAAGTTTAATGAAGAGAAAGCGGCGTTGGTCTATGACGAGATCGACAAAGACGATTTTTATGAAGGTGCCGTGGAGAAAGATTCGCGGTCATTAATGAACGTAACCTTCCGACTGAAAGATGACAGTCTGGAATCAAAATTCTTGACGGAGGCCGCTGAACATGATCTGATGACGCTCAAAGGCCACCGAAGCGTGGGTGGCATGCGTGCCAGTATTTACAATGCTTGTCCGCGCGAAAGTGTGGAAGCGCTGGTCAACTTTATGCGTGATTTCAGGGATCAGAATGGTTAGTAAATTAGCCCTTGGCAATCTCGGGAGAGATATTCTAATAGATCCTGAAATCCCGAATAATCGGGACGCGGCAAGTTCAGGACATACTGATGTTAAAAATCAAATAAGTCCGAATACGGTCAAGATATGGTCGATCGTATTCGGCACAAACAGCAGCAGATATACAATCCCCCACAGTGCGCCGGCCACATGGGCCTCGTGATTGATTTTGCCGCGCTCCTGCTTACTGGCATACATGCTGTATATCAGGTAAAGGATGGCAAACACAAAAGCGGGGATTGGCACAGGGATCAGCATCAGGTAGATATTTTCCAGCGGAAACAGAAAAATAAACGCAAACAAAACCGACCCCACAGCGCCCGACGCTCCGAGTGTAGCATAATTGGAATCATCTTTGAATTTGATGAGCGATGGGATGCCCGCTACAATCAATCCCGATAAATATAAGCCCAAAAAGTAAGTACCACCCATCACTCGTTCCATTACCGGACCAAAAAAGTAGAGCGTAAACATATTTACAAACAGGTGGCCGACATTGGCATGCAGGAATCCCGAGGTCAACAGCTCGTACCACGATTTTTGGCGCACCGTGCGATAAGGCTTCAGGTATCCCCATTCAAACAGCGGGGGATATAGATAAAGCGCTGTTAGCGACGCTACAACATTGGCAGCCACCAAATAAAATGTAACCGGATTTTGTGTAATATAACTTTCCATAACTGGTATTTTGATCCTCGAAAATAGAAAAGCAGGCTGCCGAACGCTAATTAAATTGAGATCAAAAACGTAAAAACAATTTTTGCCATCAATAAACGATACTGGTTATATTATGCATCCTTTTAAGCCGAAGTAGCTCAGGGGTAGAGCGATTCTCTCGTAAAGAATAGGTCGTCGGTTCGAATCCGATCTTCGGCTCATTTCCTTTCTATGAAATAAGCCGATATGGCATCACCCTCAGACCCGCTACTTTTTGTGTATGGATCTCTGCGTCGGGATACTGATCATCCCATGGCCCGCTACCTTCAAACCCATAGCCAATTGATCGGCAACGCCATTTTCCAGGGAAAATTATTTGATACCGGATCTTTTCCCGCTGCTATCAAATCTACGAACCCTAATGATCAGGTGCTGGGAGAACTATATGCCATGAAAAATGTCGATCGCTTATTGGAGAAGCTTGATAATTACGAGGGATTTGAACCCGAGAAGCCTGAGCAAAGTCTTTTCCTTAGAAAAAAGGTGGAAGTACAACCTTCATCGGGCGACAAGCTGGTGCCAGCTTGGACCTATCTATTTAATCGACCCGTGACTGACTTTCAAGCGATTCCCAGTGGAGATTACATCGAATACAGAACCTCCGATAACGATTACTGATTCAATGCTTGTAGCGCTTCCAGCAAAACTTCGTACTCTTCGTTACAGTCATTGCACTGTTGCAGATGTTCTTTGACAAGCGGCATTGCTTCTTCCGGCGACTTTCCCTCGAGCTTCATTTCTACAAACTGCTCCATCTGCTCGTAACATTCTCCGCATCCAACCTCCTCATCCTTGGTAGCCAGTACGGCTCCAAGCACCTGCTCAACGGTATGTACTGTTAGCTTCATAATGTTGTGCTGAAAATTTTATCCATCACTATGTTGATGATACAACCTCTCAACTTCTTACGATTCCGAAATCTCCTGCAATAGTTCTTCGGGATCAATCCCCTGAACTGCCAGTTCGTTTTTCAATTTCTTGCGCGCATCATACAAAAGCTTATATAAATTATTGCGATTGGTATCCATCTCTTTTGCTACGATAAAGCTCGGCTTTCCATCCACAACCAATGCCTTGAACACTTCTCGCTGACGATCGGTCAACAACTCTTCCACCATTTTCTCAATTTTCTCCACCACCATCTTCTGGGCAGTCGTACTTTCGGGAGATGGATCTTCATCGGCAAATGTGTCAGAGAATACTTCCGGATCAGCATCATCACCCTGCCCTTTCATATCCTCGATCGAAATATTATCCCATCGTTTGCGGCGCAATTCCGTAAGTCCCTCGCGAACCGCAATCTTCATAGCCCAGGTCATAAATTTACTTTCGCCGCGAAAGGTACCAATGTTGTCCAATATTTTGAGGATACCATCCTGAGCCACATCTTCTACAAATTGCTCAAGTTCCCGATCCACATATTTATGCAGCGCTGGCTTTAGCCCGCGAATTAACAAACGGCGAAGCTCAGAAACCGCCTGTTCACTCCTCGGCTCGCTAAGCAGGTCCACCCATTGGTCATTCGTATATGGCGGCTGGGGCTCCTCTTTTTTATTTTTCAACCAGCGTAGCATTTGTTGGAAATTCAATCAATTTTAAACAAAACAAAAAATACATAAGCACAGTTGAGATACCAACAAAATGTTTCAATCCCTTTTCGAATGGATTTTATCAGCGGTGTAAGATATATTTCACCAAAAATTACAGCAGATTACGCTTTGCGATACCCCCTTGTACTTCTCTTTTTACTAACTCTTTTTCTCACTTCCTGTGGTACGACATCCAAAGTTGGAGAATCGAGTGACGGCACTGGCTCTCTCTCAAAAGGTGATACCATTGAAGAAGGGATAGCCAGCTGGTATGGTCCCAATTTTGACGGTAAGCTCACCGCCAACGGTGAAGTGTATGATATGTATGCTATGACCGCAGCCCACCGCACCCTGCCATTCAATACCATCCTGAAAGTCAAAAACCTCGACAACGGAAAGTCGGTACAAGTACGAATTAACGATCGCGGTCCCTATGCTAAAAATCGTATTATTGATTTATCCAAGAAAGCAGCTCAGAAAATTGATATGCTTGGACCCGGCACCGCGCGAGTGGAACTTGTTTTATTGGAAGGTAATCTAAAGGATTCTAAAACAACCAACCTCAAAGTCCCGACTTATACCGTACAGCTGGCCTCCTTTAAAGAAGAAAACGAAGCATTTATGCATTCTCAAAAAATAAAAGGAGCACGTGTGGAAAAAATTAATATGGCTAATGGAACGGTTTACCGAGTGTATTTTGGTATTTTTGTGGATAAAGACAAAGCCCGTCAGAAGCAGCGAGAGCTCCAGCGCCAAGGGTTCAACGGATATGTAAAGCAGATCCAAAACTGACCAATTTTTGTCATTTTGTTGGAATGACAGCCTCTCCCTTTTTGGTTTAACCATCAGCTTACAATCCAAAAATGATTCATGAAGAAAAAAATTATTGTCATTGGCAGCGGTTTCGGGGGACTTGCCACAGCATTGCGGCTGCTCTCTCAGGGTTATGATGTCGAGATATTCGAGAAGCGCGACAAACCCGGCGGACGCGCTTATGTGTATGAGATGGACGGCTTCAAGTTTGACGGTGGACCTACGGTAATTACCGCTCCTTTTTTGTTTGATGAGATTTTCGAGGCCGCTGGCAAAAATCGGGAAGATTATTTCGAACTAGTACCTTGTGATCCCTTTTACCGAATCTTCAATTCCGAAGGTAAAAAGTTCGACTATAACGGGGATCACGAATTTGTGCTTAGTGAAATTGAGCGCTGGAATCCCGATGACAAAGAAGGCTATACCAGGTTTCTCAAATCCACCAAAGCTATTTTTGAAAAAGGATTTAGTGAGCTGGCCGATAAGCCTTTTTTATCTCTCTGGGATATGATGAAGGTCGTGCCCGATCTCATCAGGCTCCAATCCCACAAAACCGTTTTCAAGTATATATCACAATTTATCGACAACGACTTTTTGCGTAAGGTCTTTTCCTTTCATCCCCTGCTGGTCGGCGGCAATCCCTTTGATACCACCTCCATTTATGCTATGATTCACTACCTCGAACGAGAATGGGGCGTCCATTATGCCATGGGCGGCACCGGTTCCATCATAAATGCTTTGGCAACACTTATCGAAGAACAAGGTGGAGAAATCCATCTGAATGCCGAGGTTGATGAAATCACAATCGAAAATGGGAGAGCTACTGGCATCCGACTTAAAGATGGAACTGAGCATCGGGCCGACCAAGTTGTTTCCAATGCGGATGTGGCCTTTACGTATCGGCATATGATACCTGAAAGTGAGCGCTCAACATGGACGAATCGAAAAATTGAGCGCACCAAATACAGCATGTCACTCTTTGTGATCTATTTTGGGACAAAAAAACGGTATCTGGATTCGGAGCTAGAGCATCATAATATTATTCTCGGAGATCGGTACGAAGAGCTGCTATCCGATATCTTTCATAACAAAAAGCTGGCTGAGGATTTTTCGCTGTATTTGCATATGCCTACAAAAACCGATCCCTCGCTGGCACCGGAGGGATGCGAAGGATTTTATGTATTATCGCCTGTTCCCCATCTCGACAGCGGCACCAATTGGGAAGAAAAAGCCAAACCCTATCGCGATGCTATTATCAGCTTCCTCGAAGAACACTATCTACCTGATCTCGAAGAAAATATTGTCGTTGAGCATCATATCGATCCTCTGCACTTTCAGCAGACGCTCAACAGCTACAAAGGATCGGCGTTTTCGGTGGAGCCTATTTTAACGCAATCGGCCTGGTTTCGTCCGCATAATAAATCAGAGGATATAGAAGATCTATTTTTTGTGGGTGCGGGAACCCATCCCGGGGCCGGACTGCCGGGCGTGCTTTCATCGGCGAAAATTGCCGAAGATTTAATTTGTGGGAAATAGCAAAGTTCAGAAAGACCAAATAAATTCAAAAAGCCCGACACTGAACATGTCGGGCTTTGAAATCTCAGAGAGAATCGAAAATTACTTATTCTGGAGCTCTTCCTGCAGCGAATCCCAATCCGCCAAAAACTTCTCCAGGCCTCGGTCGGTAAGCGGGTGATGCAAAAGTTGGTCAATCACATTGAGTGGCATTGTTGCTACATCGGCACCCAGACGGGCAGATTCAAGAACATGCATTGGATGACGAATACTGGCTGCAAGCACTTCAGTCTCATAGCCGTAATTCTCATAAATAGTTACCACATCGGCAATGAGCTGCATGCCGTCATCAGAAATGTCATCGAGGCGGCCAATGAATGGAGAGATGTAAGTAGCACCTGCTTTAGCAGCAAGCAGTGCTTGTGTGGCAGAAAAGCAGAGCGTGCAGTTAGTGCGAATTCCTTCATCGGATAAACTGCGAATCGCTTTAATACCTTCTTTTATCAGCGGAACTTTCACAACCACATTATCAGCGATGTTTGCCAAATTTCGAGCCTCGGCCATAATTTCATCGTATTCAGTAGAAACAACCTCGGCCGATACATCTCCGTCAACCATGTTGCAAATTTTGGCGATATGGCCTTCAAAATCAGCAACACCTATTTTGGCACACAAACTGGGATTGGTTGTTACTCCATCCAGTACGCCCAAATCATGGGCTTCCTGAATTTCATCGAGATCGGCGGTATCTATAAAAAATTTCATAGTGGGCTTAGTAGCATTATGGTTACTTTGTTGCTTTGAAAATAATAAATTTTGCGACTCTTTCTTAAACCTATACGTCTGTTCATCTTAATAAATGCCAGGAAGCTTACAGTTGTTAAAAGACTTAAAATTGAATGCGAAATCCATTTTTCTGACGTTACTGTGAATCATTTCGTTTTGACCTTCGTAAGGCGTTTGTTGCTTAACAATTACCATCAAATATCATCCAAGTGAAATACTTTTCATCCTTACTGACGTTATGTTCGATTCTTCTCATTATACAAGCATGTGGCAGCAGTACCGGTGGGCCCAGTGGAAATTTTGGTGCCCCAAACCAAGAAGAAAATGCCACCAGTGTTGAAACTATTACGGCTACAACAGAAACGATCTCCCAGCAAATAAAATCTTTTGGCAATATTCGCGCACAGGAAATTGTGGAAGTTACTCCTCAGGTTTCAAATCGCGTCACTAAAATCTATGCCGATTTGGGCGATTCTGTTGAAACTGGAGATGTACTAGCAAAAATTTATGATGTTACCTATTGCGATCAGTTACAGCAGGCAAAATCGCAGCTAGAACAAAACAGATCGGCCTATGTTCGCGATAGCCTACAGTTTCAACGGCAAAAAGAACTCTATGATAAAGACTTAATTAGTTCCACAGAATACGATAATGCTCAAGCCACATTCCAAAGTAGCAAGGCACAATACGAATCATCAAAAGCTAATCTCACCGAAAGCAGAGAAAACTTACAGAATACCGAAATAACATCACCAGTAAATGGTGTCGTTCTGAGCAGAAATATCTCGGAAGGAGATGTTGCTTCTACAGGAGAAATGGCTTTCGAAATCGCCAACCTCATTGGACTACAAACCCGAGTTTTTCTACCGCTCGAAGAATGGCGTAATGTTGAAATTGGGCAACCTGTTGAATTTCGAGTTTCGAATCAATCAGATATCACCGGTCGTGGACGTGTCACCCAAATTAGCCCCCGCCTCGATCCCGAAACTGGTCTCGGAGAAGTCGTTATCAGCATAACCGAAAGAGGGCAATCCATTTATCAAGGAGCATTAGTACAGTCTATTATTAATGTGGATACTAACCCCAATGCCATAGTCATTCCCCGGGCTGCCTTGGTCGAAAATGTACAAACGCTTATTGAGCCGGAATCCAATTCAATTCAACTCGATCGCAGCTATTCCGTTTTTGTTGTACAGGATGATTCTGTTGCCCGTCAAAGTGAAGTTGAGCTCGGTATTGAACAGGGCGACCGTGTGGAAATTCTCAGTGGAATAGATCCCGGCGACCAAGTTGTAATTACGGGGCAGAATAATTTATCCGACAGCACTAGAGTACGCATCGCCAATCCAGAAGATTTTGATCCTACAAGCAATGAAGTTCCCATCGAAACCGAGTCAAACAGTAGTAAACAAGACACAAGCTCAACCTCATAAAAAAGAAGTAAATTATTTATGAAAGCGTTAGCACGAAAAGCGGTTGAGCGTCCGGTTACCTTTTTCATGACCGCCCTTATTGTGATAGGATTTGGCCTGTTTGGGCTATCCAATCTTCGACTCAACCTTTATCCCGATGTATCATTCCCAACTATCACCGTGTACACCACCTACGAAGGTGTAGCTCCTGGTGACATTGAAACGCTCATTACGCGCCCCATCGAGGAACAAGTTGGGAGCATTAGTGGAGTTCGAGAAGTCCGTTCGTCGTCCAAACAGGGTGCTTCTGTCATCAAACTGAAGTTCAACTGGGGAACCGATCTTTACCAAGCCGAATCGGATGTACGCAAAGAACTCGATTTTGTCAGGCGTACCATTCCCGATGATGCCGAGCAGCCCATTGTTTTTTCATATGATCCCAACCAAGAACCAGTGGTTGTGCTTACTCTCACCTCCGATCGTCAAAGTCCGCGAGAGCTTCACACCATTGCTACACAGCAACTTGAACAACGTCTAGAGCGTATACAGGGTGTCGCATCAAGCGAAACTGCAGGAGGCTATGAACGGCAAATTAATATCGATATAAGCAACAAACAGATGCGCAGTTATGGGCTTGATATCGGCAGTATTGCAAGTACACTGCAGCAAGAAAATATTCAGATTCCAGCCGGTCAACTTATCGAGGGTCGAACAATATATTCCCTACGAACTATTGGTGAATTTAAGAATATAGATCAAATCCGCAACACCATAATTGGCAGGCAAAACGGAGAACCTGTACGTCTGGAAAATATAGCCGATGTTGAAGATGGCATTGCGCAACCTTTGGGGAGCGTGCATGTTGACTATAACGACGGCGTCATTATTAATGTGTATCGTCAAAGCAGTGCTAATGTCGTTAATACGGCTAATGCCGTTGTCAATTCTGTAGATGATTTCGATGAATTTTTGCCAAATGATGTTTCAGTAGATGTGCTTTCCAATGAAGCGGAATTCATCGAAATGTCGATCGACAACCTGCTCTGGACCGGGTTACAGGCGGTAATATTAGTTGTCCTTATTCTACTGGCATTTTTACACAGCGGTCGATCAGCCTTAATTATTGCCATTTCCATACCGGTTTCGATTATATCTACCTTCAGTATCATGGACTGGTCGGATTTAAGCCTTAATATCATTTCACTTTCAGGACTTACCCTTGCTGTGGGAATGGTTGTTGATGATGCCGTAGTTGTACTCGAAAATATTTTCAAATTTAAAGAAGAGGGTCATGATCGAGATAATGCATCGATATTTGGAGCTCAGGAAGTAGCAGTACCTGTTGTTATTTCTACGCTCACAACGCTGGTCGTTTTTATCCCCATATTATTTGTTCCCGGCATTGCAGGATTTCTTTTCCGAGATCTTGCCTTGACCATTTCTTTTGCGCTCATAATGTCCTCGCTGGTGGCACTGTCTCTCATCCCTATGATGAGCTCCGTGCTTCTCGATACAAATGAAGAGGAAGAAACAGTTAGCGATTCATATCTCAAAAAACTGTTAGACTGGAGTAAGCAAAATATATACAAACGCCTTCTTGCAGCTCCACTCCTCCTTCTTGGAGCTATTGTTTATCCTATCTATTGGCTCGGACAATATCTTTGGAGAACAACAGCAACGTATCTTAGCAAGCGTGTTAAGCCCGCCTTTAGCACCTTTTTTAAAAAAATGGAGACCTCGTATAACAGGAGGCTCGATATATTCCTCAATAATAGTGGAACAGTAGTTATATCTGCTCTCATAATATTCGTTGTTTCGCTACCTATATTTGGATTACTGGGAGGTGAGTTTTTCCCAAAAGTAGATGACAATTCATTTGTATTAGATGTGCAACGAGATCCCGGAATAAGTCTTTTTGAGTTAGGCCGGACTATTGAACAGGTCGAATCTATCATTCAAGATGAAGTTCCGGAAGCACGACTGGTTGTTTCCGATTTTGGTGAAAAAGAAGGAATCGAAGGAGCTGACAATCCCGGTGGCTATCAGGGAACAGTAAGAGTTGAATTAGTTCCCCAAGAAGAACGGGAACGCACAGAAACTGCTATTCTTTCTAGCCTCTTAAACCGTCTTGAAGTGGTACCAGGTGCTGAAATTAAGGAAGTACAAGAAGATCCATTAAGTCCTGAAGGCGAAAGTGGACTTATCGTACAGATCTATGGCTACGAACCGGATACAAAAAAAGAGCTCGCTGATGGTGTTAAGAAAAGACTGCAAGATATTGATGGCATAGTAAATGTATTTAGCAGCGCCGATCAGGGGCAACCAGAGTTACGCGTTAGCATGGATCGTGAACGTATTTCTCGAATGGGGATGACTACTTCAGATGTAGCGAACGCCTTAAGCAATGCTGTACAGGGTAATATTGCAACTACATTTGTAGATCAGGGTATTGAGTTTGAAGTGCTGGTCCAGCTGGAACAACGTGAAAAAGCTGCTGCGTCTGACCTGCGCAGCCTGCAAATTCAAACACCCAATGAGGACTGGGTACCACTATCTAATCTTGCAAATATTGAACGCTATAGCGGACCCACAAATATTCTTCGTATTAACCAAGAGCGTGTCACTGAAGTATCCGCCGATTTATCTGGAATGGACCTCCAAACAGCCACCGAACGAACTAGAGCAAGCTTAAGCAATATCAACTGGCCACAGGGATATCGCTACCAAATTGCCGGTACGGCACAAGATCAACAAGAATCATTTAACTTTTTGCTCTTGGCTTTTATCATTGCCGGCATCTTAACCTACATGGTTATGGCTTCTCAGTTCGAAAGCCTTGTGGAACCATTTATCATTATTTTGACAATCCCAATGGCATTAACTGGTGTATTGCTTACACTTTGGATAACAGGAACATCAATTAGTGTAACTTCAATGGTTGGGTTAATTCTGTTGTCGGGTATAGTAGTAAATAATGGTATTGTGATGATTGACTACATAAAAATATTGCAGGCCCGTGACTTTTCACGTCATGATGCAATACTTGAAGGTGCTACACGAAGACTCCGCCCTATTTTGATGACTGCATTAACAACTATTTTATCGATGGTACCCTTAGCTCTGGAACTGGGATCAGGTTCTGAAACCTGGAGCCCGATGGCCAGAACGGTAATTGGTGGACTTGCCACATCCACTATTCTGATGTTGTTTGTAGTTCCTTGCTTATATAAGATTATTAATGGCATGGTCGAAAACTTCGGTTTTGATGCCGTACATAAAGAAGATCCGTTGCTGCAATCAAAAGATTCATAATCGTATTTCATCATGAAGAAATTTACCGTAGCTGCACGTATCTTAAAACGACCAATTAGTGTTATTATGGTCACACTGATTGTGATTGGTTTTGGTGTATTTTCATTAACAAACCTAAAGACAACACTCTATCCTTCATTCAATATCCCAATTCTTGCTATCCAAACCACCTACGGTAATGTGGCCCCTGAGGATATGCAAGAGTTGGTTGCCAAACCTATTGAAAATGCGGTTTCAGGTATCGAAGGTATTGACACGATGGATGGTAACATCAGTAAAGGCAGCGTCTTTATCATATTACGGCTTAAAGATGGCACCGACATTCGCCGAGCGGAACTAAAGGTCAGAGAAGAAGTTTCCCGAATTCGTAATGAACTACCCAACGAAGCCTCAGAGCCCATTATCCTGCAGTTTGACCCTGAGAATCGCCCCATCATGCGCCTCAGTCTCGATGCCGAAAATAAGGGACTTGATGAACTACGCACATTGGGACAGGAATTTATTAAAAATCGAATTGAGCGGCTCGAGGGTGTAGCATCCGTAGAAACACGAGGGGGGCTCGATCCAAGAGTATTTGTGAATGTCGACCCAATGTCGCTAGCACAACACAACCTAGTTCCATCCGAAATAGAATCCGCCCTGAGATCAAATAACGTAGAAGTTCCTGTTGGAGATATTGTTACTCAAAAAAATAGCTTTAGCGTCCGAGCCCAATCAATGTATAAAGATGTGGAAGAAGTTCGCCAAACCATCATCAAAACCACGGAAGATGGGATCCCCATACGTTTAAAAGATATTGCCAATGTTGAGGACAGCTTCGTTGAAATACAAACTTTGGTAGAAGTTAACGGCAAAAATAGTGTCACTGTTAACGTTCAGAAAAAATCTGACGCGAATACCCTGGATGTTACCAATGCGGTACTTGAAAATCTTGATACTATAAATAGCAATTTGCCTAAAGGTGTTAGTCTACAAGTTTTAACCAATGATGGGGAGAATGTTCAAGCCTCTATTTCAAATCTTACTCAGTCGGCATTGGCTGCACTCGTTGTAGTTGTAATTGTCTTGCTCATCTTCTTAGGAGGATGGCGCATTGCATTCGTCGTTGCCACCTCGATTCCTGTATCAGTTGCTGCTACATTTGCTGCCATGTACGCTGCAGGTTTAACACTCAACATTTTAACAATTACAGCACTTGCCCTGGCTATAGGTCTGCTTGTCGACAACGCAATTGTTGTATCTGAAAGTATTGCCCGCAAACTTGAAGAAGGAATACCCAAAAAAGATGCCGCACTTGAAGGTACTAATGAAGTTATTGGAGCTCTTTTTGGGGCTACATTAACAACGCTTGGAGTTTTTGTTCCTATTATAGGCCTATCTGGTGTACAAGGACAGTTCTTTGCTCAATTTGCCCTCACAATTAGCATGTCGATTGCTATTTCTTTTGTTGCTTCAATTTTACTTGTTCCTGTGCTTTCGCTGTTATTTTTAAACAATCAGCAGTTTCAAAAACAACGTGCTACACTCGAAGCTACAAAAAGCATCGAAAGTTGGTATGAAAAATCCCTTAAATGGCTGATGTTTCACAAATGGATAGCCGTAGTTTTTGTAATTGGGATTTTAGGGGGATCTTATTTCTTGTTTCAAAATATTGATCAAGAATTCTTTCCTCAATCTGATAGTGGAACGGTTGATATTGACGTGGAATTACCAACAGGAACAAAGCTGGTAAATACTGCTCAAATTCTGCGTAATTTTACCAAGAAGATTCAACAGCATGAAATAGTAGAAACTGTTGTAACGGAAATTGGTCAAAGTGGATTTTCGCAGCGCACTAATGAAGGACAAATTACGGCCAATCTTATAAACGAAACGGAACGAGATATCAGCACGATTGAATTTAGTGCTAAGCTGCGTCAAGAATTACAAGCTCCTGGTGTGGAAGTAGATATAAGTGGGGGTGGCGGTGGAGGTTTCGGTGGTTTCAGTCCCGCAATCAGGTTGAGTCTGGTAGGCCCAGATATTGAAATATTGCAAGCTATTTCTGATAAAATTGAACGCACGTTGCTTAAAGATCCCAATGTTGTATCAGTAGATAATGGTTGGACAGAGCCCACACCAGAGCTTCAATATCATGTAAATCGGGAACGCATTAGTCGATTGGGGAGCTCGCTTAATGAGGTCGCCACCTCGTTAAAAACACAAGTTCAAGGTACGCGTGTTGGTTATCTACGTCGTGAGGGTCGTGAGGTACCAATTGAAGTTAGAGCAAGTAAAAAAGATCTCACTAACCGTCAACAACTATTTGATTTAGAACTTATCCAAATCAACGATCAGCGTATTCCCGTTATGGCGCTGGGTCATTTTGAAAGTGCAGAAGGTGTTAGTTCAATTAGTCGCCGTGATCGTGAAACGGTACTAGATGTCAACGTTGAAGTTGATGGTAATACCAACGAATATCGTGATAAGATTGTATCGATTATTCAAGAAGAAGTTGTGCTTCCAGAGGGATATCGATACGAGTTTACCGGTGGAACAAGTGATGCTCAGGAAGGTTCAAGTGAGGTTATGTGGTCTCTATTGTTCGCAATACTGTTGACTTACATGATTATGGCCTCTCAATTTGAAAACTTCAAAGATCCCTTTATCATCTGGTTCACTATTCCTCTTGCCTTTTTTGGGGCCCTTGCTGCACTTTGGATTCTTCAAACTCCACTTAGTATTACTGCCTATGTTGGAATATTTATGCTTATTGGAATTATCGTCAACAATGGTATCGTCTTAGTAGACTACATGCATTTATATACTAAGAATAACGAACATAGCGATTCGCTATTCAATAATTTACTTGAAGCCTGCAAAAGGAGGATGCGACCCATTTTACTAACAGCTCTTACCACCATCTGTTCGATGATCCCATTATCACTTAATATTGGAACGGGTGCAGAAATTTGGGCTCCATTGGCACGTGCCGTAATTGGAGGACTTTTCTTTGGGTCTGTTCTTACACTTTATGTTATACCGGCCTTCGTAATGGGCATAAGCAAAAAACGTCGGCAAGCGATTAAGGATCATCAACAAGCGAAAAATTAATTGTAATATTTTTAAATGAGTACAGTAAATTGCATATTAAAGCAAAGGAAAATCCGTTCATATTATTGAATCAAAAATATCATCAATTTGAATATAAGCTACTGTAGATTAGGAGGATTAACGAATTATGAGTAAGTCAAAAGATTTTACCCTCGGCCTGATATCCGGAGCGCTTGTCGGTTCCGTCGTTGCCCTTTTGTATGCCCCCGATAAAGGAAGCAACACCCGCGATGTTATTTCGTATCGACTCAGCAATTACATGGATGAACTCACACAGCTTATTGATAAGCTATCGGAAGAGAAAGCTTCTATCTCGGAAGCCAAGCGCAAAGGAGATCTGGTTGTTGAGGATGCACGTCACCGTGCCGAAGATCTTATCAATGAAGCCGAAGAACTGCTGAATACCATTGAAGATTCGAAAAACAAGGAAGAGAAGAAACCCCAAAAAGACGGTGAGAAATCCTAACACAAAAGAATTGATTTCTCATTTTAAAGGCCCCGATTTTCGGGGCTTTTTTTATAGAGTTTTTAGAATTCCTATTTCGCTAGTGAGCTTAAATTCATCATTCGTATTTAGCTACTCACCTGAGATCCTAAAATAAATTCAGGATGATATGCATGTATTTTTGAAGACCTTTAAAGGATACTTAATACCTTCCATCTCCATAATGTCCAATAAAAAAAGCGCCTGACTCGAAAGCCAGACGCTTTAAATTCTACTCTGAAAGCTGTTGAAGATTATGAGTCATCTTCTTCCACATCAGCTTCTGCTGCAGGTGCTTCCTCTTCGCCATTGGGTTCTCCGGCTCCGCTGAGCTCTTCGAACACCTTGGCTACTTCCTGCTCATCTTCATCCAGTTCGGCCTTCTTGCCAACGATGAGATCATCGTATTTGCGCAGACCGGTACCGGCAGGTACTTTGTGCCCGACAATCACATTCTCTTTGAGACCCTGTAGCGTATCTTTCTTGGCCTCGATAGATGCTTGCGTCAGCACTTTGGTTGTTTCCTGGAAGGATGCTGCAGACAACCAGCTTTCTGTAGAGAGGGCTGCACGCGTAATTCCAAGCAGGATTGGCTTCGAAATAGCCGGTTCTGCTTCGCGTGTTTCGATCTCTTCTTCACCTTCTCTGATAAGCTCGTTATTCACATCGCGAACTTCACGGCGGTCAAGGATGGCTCCCTGTTTGAGATCACTGCCGCCGGTTTCAGTGACAACATATTTTCCGATAAGCTCATCGTTCTTATTGTTGAGCTCGAATCGGTCAACTTTATCTCCTTCGAGATACATAGTATCGCCGGGATCGGTCACTTCAACTTTCTGCATCATGGTGCGAACAATGGTTTCAATGTGCTTGTCATTGATCTTCACACCCTGCAGACGATAAACCTCCTGAATCTCATTCACGAGGTACGATTGTACGGCATACGGTCCGAGAATATTCAGAATTTCTTCGGCCGGAATGGTACCGTCAGACAGCTGCTGACCAGCTTCAACATAATCATTCTCCTGAACCAAGATGTGCTTGGACAGTGAAATGAGATATGTTTTCTCGGTCTTGCCGTCTTTGCTTTCAACGATAACTTCCTGCTTGCCTCGCTTACGTCCGCCAAAACGAACAATACCGTCAATTTCAGAAACAGCAGCAGGATCGCTTGGTGAACGAGCCTCAAAGAGCTCGGTAACACGCGGCAGACCCGCTGTAATATCTTTCGATTGACCGGTAGATCGAGGAATCTTGGCAAGAACCTGTCCGGCAGAAACGTCCTGTCCGTCATCAACCACAATGTGGGTGTCAACGGGCAGCGTTTTTTCACGGACGCGATCATCTTCACCTTTCACCAACAAGGTTGGCACCAGCGAGCGATCTTTGGAATCGATAACTACTTTTTCGCGGTGACCGGTTTGAGCATCCGTCTCTTCCGAGAAGGTGATATCTTCCATGATATCCTTGTACTCAATGGTACCGTCGATTTCCGCATAAATATTGGCATTGTACGGATCCCACTTACAGATCGGCTGATCCTTCAGGATTTCATCGCCTTCCTCAATCAACAGCTCGGAACCGTAAGGGATGTTATAGGTCGTGAGTACCTTGCCTTCTTCGTCAACAATTTTGACTTCTCCGGCTCGACTCAAGACTACATCGTGGATCTCTTCGCCGTCATCATATTCAACGACACGGATATTTTCGAACTCAGCAGTCCCTTCGAACTTGGCCTTGTGCATGGATTCGGACTCCATACGAGAAGCCGTACCACCTACGTGGAATGTTCGGAGTGTAAGCTGCGTGCCGGGCTCACCAATAGATTGAGCCGCAATTACACCTACTGCTTCACCAACCTGAACCATCGTTCCGCGGGACAGATCTCGTCCATAGCACTTGGAACATACACCGTGCTCGCTTTCGCAAGTAAGTACCGATCGAATTTCAACTTCCTCAATAGAAGTTTCGGCGATACTCTTGGCTACGTCTTCATCAATCATCTGATTGGCTTCACAGAGAAGATCATCAGAAATAGGATCGTAGATATCGTGCAGCGAAACGCGACCCAGAATACGATCTTCGAGGCTCTCGATAACATCCTCGTTATCTTTGAGCGCCTTCATCTTAATTCCACGCAACGTACCGCAGTCTTTCTCATTAATAATGATATCCTGAGAAACATCGACGAGACGTCGCGTCAGGTAACCGGCATCCGCTGTTTTAAGAGCAGTATCAGCCAGACCCTTACGAGCACCGTGCGTAGAAATAAAGTATTCAAGCACCGTCAGTCCCTCACGGAAGGAGGAAAGAATGGGATTCTCGATCACCTCATTACCTTCCTGCATGGAACTTTTCTGTGGCTTCGCCATCAGTCCACGCATACCGCCAAGCTGACGAATCTGCTCTTTGGAACCACGCGCACCGGAATCGGCCATCATGAACACCGGGTTAAATCCTTCCCGATCTTCAGTCAGTGCTTCGAACAGCGATTCGGAAACACGATTTGTGGTACTTGTCCACTTATCAATAACTTGGTTATACCGCTCGTTGTCGGTAATGAAACCCATCTCATAACGTTCGGTAATTTCAGTAACTTCATCCTGTGCTTTCTGGATGAGTTTCTGCTTTTCATCCGGAACAACAATGTCTTCCAGACTAAACGAAATTCCGCCGGTAGTTGCCTGCTCAAATCCAAGACGCTTCATTTCGTCTAAAAATTCAGCAGTGCGCGATGTACCTACTTTATAATGTACATCACCAATGAGCGATCGTAGCTCTTTCTTGCCAAGCGTACGATTGATATAGCCCATCTCTTCAGGCAGAATTCTGTTGAAGATCACACGACCGGTTGTCGATTTGATAATCTCGTAACCATCGCCTTCTTCATCCGGAATTCGAATATTGATTTTGGCATGCAGATCCAGTCGATCACGATCATAGGCAATCAGTACCTCATCGAGGTTAGCAAAGGTTTTTCCTTCACCTTTCTGATCACTAGCCATCTTGGTCATATAGTAAATACCCAAGACCATATCCTGCGACGGAACCGCAATGGGTCCACCGTTGGCAGGACTCAAGATATTATGTGATCCAAGCATCAAGACCGATGCTTCAAGAATCGCATCATGGCTCAATGGCAAGTGAACCGCCATCTGGTCACCGTCAAAGTCGGCATTAAATGCAGTACAGGAGAGCGGATGCAGTCGCACTGCTTTCTCCTCAATCAGTACTGGCTGATACGCCTGGATACCGAGCCTGTGCAGCGTCGGTGCACGATTCAGCAGAATGGGGTGTCCATCAATAACATTTTCCAGTACTTCCCAAACAACCGAGTCGCGGCGATCAACAACCTTCTTCGCCGATTTCACGGTCTTCACATATCCACGCTCAATCAAGCGGCGGATAATAAATGGCTTGTAGAGTTCTACCGCCATCTCCTTCGGAAGACCACATTGATGCATCTTCAGCTCGGGACCAACAACAATTACGGAACGGCCGGAATAGTCCACACGCTTACCGAGCAAGTTCTGTCGGAATCGTCCGCTCTTACCCTTCAGCATATCACTGAGCGATTTCAGCGGACGATTGTTATTTCGTACGGCATTGGATTTTCGAGAGTTGTCATACAGTGAGTCAACCGCCTCTTGCAGCATTCGCTTCTCATTACGGAGGATCACATCCGGCGCCTTAATATCAATCAGGCGCTTCAAGCGATTGTTTCGGATGATCACTCGTCGATACAGATCGTTGAGATCCGAAGTTGCAAAACGTCCACCTTCAAGCGGTACCAGCGGTCGCAATTCCGGAGGAATAACAGGAATCACACTCTGTACCATCCACTCGGGACGGTTCTCAGTGTGCTGATTAGCAGCACGGAACGATTCAATAACCTGCAGGCGCTTCAGCTTTTTCTTCTTACGCATCTGCGAGGTTTCATTTCGTGCCTCATAACGAAGTCGGTACGCCAGCTCATCAAGATTCTGCGTAGAAAGCAGTTCCTGAATAGCTTCGGCGCCTTCCTTGGCACGAAACTTCTCTTTGTTGTCGTCGTCCATCTCCCACTGATCTTCGGGGAGCTGCTCCTGAATATCGTAATACTCTTCTTCGGAGATCAAGTCACCTTTCTTGTAACCGAGATCGCGGGCCACACCCGGATTCATTACAACATAGGTCTCGTAATAAACAATCTTCTCAAGGTTCTTCGAAGAGTATCCGAGTAAGTATGCAAGTTTGTTAGGTAGTGATTTGAAGTACCAGATATGTACCACGGGCACAGTCAGCGAAATATGTCCCATTCGCTCACGGCGTACCGCTTTTCTGGTTACTTCGACGCCACAGCGGTCACAAATAATCCCTTTGTAACGGATTCTTTTGTATTTGCCACAGTGGCATTCATAATCTTTAACCGGACCAAAGATCTTTTCACAGAAAAGACCGTCCATTTCCGGTTTAAAGGTACGATAGTTGATTGTTTCGGGAGTCAAGACTTCGCCATGCGAACGCGAGAGAATAGTCTCTGGCGATGCAAGAGAAATACCAATTTTATCGAAGTCTTTCGAAACTGTTAATGTGTTAGTAGTCGGCAAGGATGTACCTCCGGATTGACTTTATTTAACAGTATAAATTCTGTTGTTGTAATTAGTCGATGTGAATTTCAAGGCCGAGACCCATCATTTCGCGTAGCAGTACCTTAAAGGATTCGGGGACGTCACCTTCAGGCAGGTTCTCACCTTTCACAATAGCTTCATAAACGCGTGAACGACCTTTCACATCGTCACTTTTTACCGTAAGCATCTCTTTAAGGATGTTGGAAGCACCATAAGCATACAGTGCCCAAACCTCCATCTCACCGAGACGCTGTCCACCAAACTGAGCTTTACCGCCCAACGGCTGCTGTGTAATAAGCGAGTATGGTCCAATAGATCGAGCGTGCATCTTGTCCTCAATCAAGTGATTGAGCTTAAGCATATAGATGTAGCCCACCGTTGATTGCTGATCCATCGGTTCACCCGTGCGACCATCATACAACGTTACGCGACCATCGCGTGGCAGACCGGCCTCTTCCATCTTGTCTTTAACCTGCTCTTCCGTTGCACCGTCAAAAATGGGGGATGCAAACTTCACACCCATCTTCTTGGCTGCCCATCCGAGAATCGTCTCGTACAGCTGACCAAGGTTCATTCGTGATGGTACACCCAGCGGGTTCAGGCAAATATCAACAGGCGTTCCGTCTTCCATATACGGCATATCTTCTTGCGGAACAACCTTGGCGATCACACCCTTATTACCGTGTCGGCCGGAAAGCTTGTCACCTACTTGCAGCTTACGCTTCTTGGCAACATAGACTTTCGCTTTCTGGATGATTCCAGGCGGCAGATCATCGCCTACCTGAATCTGATACTTGCGTCGTTTGGCTTCAGTATCAATTTCTCTTCGCAGATCCCGATAGTTTTGAAAGAGCAACTTCACGTGTTCTACCAATTCATCATCAGTAGCCCAAGCGATGTTCTCATTAATATTAACGGGATCCAGTTCTTCAAAATCTGACTTGCGATACTTCTGACCTTTTTCGATCAGCTCTACGCCGTTAAAGTCATAGACTCCCGGAGAGGTTTTATCCCGAAGCAAGGTGTAAAGCTTATCCACCATCTTGCTGTTGAGTTCATCAACTTTTTCCTGATGGCGCTCGTTTTCAAGTTCAACCTGCTTCTTCTCCTCTTTGCGGGAAATCTGCTCATCACGCTTACGGCTAAAGAGCTTGGTATCAATTACCGTACCGGAAACTCCGGGTGGTACTTTCAGTGATGCATCTTTCACATCACCGGCTTTGTCACCGAAAATAGCGCGGAGCAATTTCTCTTCCGGCGTGGGATCGGTTTCGCCCTTCGGCGTAATTTTACCGACCAGAATATCACCGGGATTAATTTTTGCTCCCGTTCGGATGATTCCCTGCTCGTCAAGATCCTTCGTAGAATCTTCACTTACGTTGGGGATCTCACGGGTCAGCTCTTCTTCACCACGCTTGGTATCGCGCACTTCTTGTTCAAACTCTTCAATGTGGATGGATGTATAAATATCATCCTGAACAATACGTTCAGAAACGACAATCGCATCCTCAAAATTGTACCCTCTCCACGGAACAAAACCTACCAGCAGGTTACGTCCCAGGGCAAGCTCACCCTGATCAGTAGCACAACCATCGGCCAATGTCTGACCTTCGACAACCTTGTCGCCAACTTCCACAATGGGCGTCTGGTTGATGGTCGTATCCTGATTGGTACGCTCAAACTTGGAGAGCTTGTACTTTTTAACACCTTCGTCGAAGTAGCACTGTTGCTCCATCTCGGAACGATCGTACTTCACGTGGATCTCTTCGGCACTTACATACACCACTTCGCCATCTTCTTCGGCCGTAATAATGGCACGAGAGTCTTTGGCCGCACGGTGCTCAAGTCCGGTTCCAACAACCGGCGCTTCGGGACGAAGCAACGGTACTGCCTGACGCTGCATGTTCGCACCCATAAGAGCACGGTTTGCATCGTTGTGCTCCATAAATGGAATCAACGCGGCAGCAACAGAAGTAATCTGATTGGTGGAAACATCCATATACTCAACCTCATCCGGCTTGGCCAATCCAACTTCGCCATCACGGAAACGAGAGAAAATTTGATCATTCTTGAAGACGCCTTTCTTATCAAGTGGGGCGTTTGCCTGTGCAATCACCGTTTCATCTTCCTGCTCAGCAGAAAGATATTCGATGTCTTCGGTTACTTTGCCTTCTTCAAGCTTGCGATACGGCGTTTCAATAAATCCAAAATCATTCACTTTGGCGTGCACACAGAGGGAAGAAATCAATCCAATATTGGGTCCCTCGGGTGTTTCAATCGGACATAAGCGTCCGTAGTGTGTATAGTGAACGTCACGAACCTCAAAGCCGGCTCGTTCACGAGTCAATCCACCAGGCCCCAATGCCGACATACGACGTTTGTGCGTCAGCGTGGCAATTGGGTTGGTTTGATCCATAAACTGCGACAGCTGGTTGGTACCAAAGAAGGTGTTGATCACCGACGAAATGGTACGCGCATTCACCAGATCTTGTGGTGTCAGCTGCTCAGCATCTCGAGAGTTCATTCGTTCCTTAATAGTTCGCGACATGCGGGCCAATCCAATAGAAAACTGCTGGCCGAGCTGCTCACCAATGGTACGCACGCGTCGGTTACTCAAGTGATCAATATCATCGACCTGAGCTTTCATATTTTTGAGTCGGATTACCTCTTTGATAATGGCCACGATATCTTCTTTTACGAGATACCGGATATCCATATCCACATCCAGCTTCAATCGCTTGTTCAAGCGATAGCGACCAACTTCTCCGAGATCGTATTTTTTATCGCTGAAGAACAACCGCTCAAGCACCTGTCGTGCTGTTTCGGGATCCGGCATCTCACCAGTACGAATCTGCTTGTAAATTTCACCGAGAGCAGATTCTTCGTCGTGCGTAGGATCTTTACGAAGCGTGTTCATAAAGACATCACGCTCGGAATCTTCGGGCTCCATATTTTGGATGCGTACTTTCTCGACATCCGCTTCTTTAAGGAGACCGTAATCATCTTCGGTCAGCTCGTGATCAATTTCGAGCAGTTTATTGCGTGACATCGCCTCGGTCACTTCGCCGGTATCATCATCGACAACTTCTTCCATCTTCTCTTCGACGATATCAACCGCAAGACGCTCACCGACAAGCTCTTTTTTGTACTGCTTCTTGTTTTCAAGCTCGACAACTTCGGAATATCCGAACAAGTTGAAGAGTTCATCATCCGAAGAATAGCCAAGTGCTCGTAACAAGGTAGTGAATGGAACCTTCTTCTTACGATCAATATAGGCCCAGAGCACATCTCGGATGTCGGTAGAAAACTCGATCCAAGATCCTTTAAATGGAATCACGCGGGCGTTATACAGCTGGGTTCCGTTCGGGTGCACGTTCTGTCCAAAGAATGCGCCCGGTGAACGGTGAAGCTGAGATACAATTACGCGCTCAGACCCATTGATGATAAAGCTTCCCTTTTCGGTCATCCAAGGGAGATCACCGAGAAACACTTCCTGTTCGATCGTTTCGGTGGTTTCATCGTCATCATCAACAGCAGAAAGACGAATTTTGGCCTTCAGAGGAACGGCGTAAGATAGGCCGCGCTCCTGGCATTCCTTCATGCTGTACTTGGGCGTATCCACGCTGTAGTGCATGAATTCCAGGATATGTGTTTCTCGAGAATCCTGAATAGGAAAATTTTCGTTAAAAATCTTTTGAAGACCTTGGTTCTTACGGTCTTCGGGTGCTACATCCAGCTGGGTAAACTGTTCAAACGATTCGAGCTGAATATCCAGAAAATCAGGATAATCGAGAACATGTTCAGTACTGGCAAATGATAAGCGGTCGGTGAAAGGAATTTTCTCCATTTTACTCTGTTTACTCAAAGGAACCTCTCCTTTAAAATTAATTAGATGGTGATGAGCAGAATTTGCCGCTTCAGATACACTTTATAAAAAGCGAAATACTAGCATGCAAATAGACGCCAATAGCCAATACCGCAAAAACAGCGATATTGGCTAATTGACAAATTGTAAGATCGTTGAACGAAATTACTTCAGTTCAACTTCTGCACCGGCATCTTCAAGCTGAGACTTGAGGTCTTCGGCTTCTTCTTTAGAGACACCTTCTTTAATTGGATTGGGTGCATTGTCAACCAATTCTTTTGCCTCTTTAAGACCGAGACCAGTGATGCCACGAACTTCCTTAATAACGGCAATTTTCTTGTCGCCGGCTCCGGTAAGAACAACATCAAATTCTGTTTGCTCTTCTCCGCCGTCGCCATCGCCGCCACCGGCTGCTACTACTGCGCCTCCGGTTGCGGGTTCAATGCCGTATTCTTCTTCAAGAAAGTCAGCAAGTTCGTTTGCTTCTTTTACAGTTAAGTTGACTAATTGTTCAGCTAATTCTTTAACGTCAGCCATTTGATTATTTCTCCGATTGATCTTTGAATTGAAAATTCGTTGTGTTGTTATTTGTATTACTCGTCGCCTTCTTCGGCGATTGTTTCAAGGGCTCCGGCGATGTTCCGGCCGGGAGCTTGTAGTGCACTAACCACATTAGAAACAGGACCAAGCAAGAGACCAACAATGTCTCCGATAACCTCGGTCTTAGACTTCATAGCAGCCAAAGTTTCCAACTCATCCTCACCGTAATAATCTCCGTCGATGATTGCAGCCTTAAACTTGGGCTTTTCTGTTTCCTCAAATAATTTTTTAATCACTTTAGCGGGTGCGGCAAGCTCTTCTTCCACAAAGGCAAAGCCATTTTGGTTCACCAAGTGGGGATATAAATCTTCATATCCGCCAACTTCGTCCATGGCTCGCTTAACCAAGGTATTTTTATACACCTTGTATGTAATATCACCTTTGAAGAATTCGCCACGCATATCGTTGACCTCTGTCACCGACATCCCCGAATAGTTGGTTACATATACTGCACCTGCGCTATTCAGATTTTCGGTAATTTCTTCAACAGTTGCTTTCTTTTCTGCTAATGTTGGCATTATTCAGTTCCTAATTTTAAAACGTTATGCAGACATTACAGATGAACGACTCAATGGAATGCTTGGGCCCATGCTTGAGCTCATAAACGCACTTCTGATATACAATCCTTTTGCAGAAGCGGGTCGGAGCCGCATAACCGTTCGCATAAATTCCAGAGCGTTTTCACGAAGCTCCCTGGCATCGAAGCTTACTCGTCCGATTGATGCATGCAGAATTCCGTAGTCATCCACACGAAAATCAATCTTTCCAGCTTTTGCTTCTTCGATAGCGTCAGCAATATCGTTCGTAACTGTTCCACTCTTGGGATTGGGCATTAGTCCACGCGGACCCAAAATGCGTCCGAGCTTACCAATTTGTCCCATAACATCCGGAGTGGCGACAATTACATCTACGTCTGTCCATCCATCTTCAATTTTCTCGATATACTCTTCGAGACCTACATGATCTGCTCCGGCCTCTTCGGCTTCTTCTTGCTTAGCTTCGTTAACCAAAGCTAATACGCGAACTTCCTTACCCGTGCCATGTGGCAGAGTCACAGAACCGCGCACCATTTGATCGGCATGCCGTGGATCAACACCCAGGCGCAAGTCCAAATCAACGGATGCATCGAAGTTCACCGTAGAGGTTTTCTTCACAAGATCACACGCCTCCTCCAGAGTGTATTCCAACTCGGGATCGATGAGCTCTGCGGCGTCTTGGTACTTCTTTCCTCGTTGTGCCATAAATTAATTTTACCTTCTATTTATCTCTTTGCACTCGAAGCCCCATACTTCGGGCAGTTCCTGCAATCATCTCAGCAGCATTTTCAATCTCAAACGCATTGAGATCTTTCATCTTCTGCTCTGCTATCTCTTTGCACTGGGTCCAGGTCACGCTACCAACTTTGGTACGGTTGGGTTCGCCTGATCCGGATTCAATTCCAGCAGCTTGTTTTAGCAGTACTGCAGCAGGTGGAGTTTTGGTTATGAATGTAAACGACTTATCCTGATACACCGTAATTTCGACCGGGATAATTGTGCCGGCCTTTTCTTGTGTAGCAGCATTAAAAGCCTTACAAAACTCCATAATATTAATTCCAGCCTGACCTAAAGCAGGTCCGACGGGAGGAGCAGGGTTTGCCTGTCCGCCACGAATCTGGAGCTTAAGTACTTGATCTACTTTTTTTGCCATTTTAATTTACTGCTTGTACTTATTTGTTTGCCGCGTAATAGCTCACTTTGCATCAAGTGATTTTAAATGGTCAAGTTGCAGGTTCTACCTGGTTCACATCAACTTCAACCGGGGTCTTTCGACCGAAAATACTTACCAGAACACGTAGTTTGAGTTTATCAGTATTAACCTCTTGTACGGTTCCGTCAAAATCCTTAAATGGTCCATCAATAACATTTACAATATCTCCTTCATCATACGGGATTTCAATCTTACCTCCCTGTTCGGTTGCCTCTTCGCTATCCTTTACACGGCCGAGAATTCTGTTCACTTCCGACTTGCGAAGCGGCTTGGGAACATGCTGACTCTTTCCCGTCTTTAAAAAACCAATTGTTGAAGGAGCACCTTGAATAAGATTATTTACTTCTTCATCATAAATTGTTTTTAGCAGGATATATCCCGGAAAGAAATTCTTTTCGCGCGTTTTCTTTTTTCCGGAACGGATCTCAATAACAGTCTCAGTGGGAATTAAGACCTCACTGATCTTGTCTTCCAGCCCCTGCATCTCAATCTCGCGATCTAAATACCGCTTAACCTTTTTCTCGTGGCTGGAAAAGACACGAACCACATACCATTTATGCTGATCTTCTTGTGCCATTATTGATAAATTGCTTCTAATACCGTGCTATAAACCTGATCTACCGCAAAAATAAATGCTGATAGTATTATAGTGAAAACGACCACAATAATTGTATAGTCCACCAGCTCTTCCTGATCGGGCCAAGAGACTTTTTTCATCTCTTTGCGGACATCTTCAATAAATTCTTTAATCTTATCCATGTATATATAAATCAGTTCAATACTTGCACGGGTGGAAGGACTTGAACCCACAACCTTCGGTTTTGGAGACCGCTGCTCTGCCAATTGAGCTACACCCG
>CAZBCG010000008.1:0-76946 GCA_964490705.1 uncultured Balneolaceae bacterium
ATGCTCCTTTTGCACAGGGCGAAGATAACCGGCTGTTGGATGTGCTCGAAAATGAAGAAACACCCGATCCCGATACGGATCTGATGGGCGAATCGCTCAAAGTAGAGATCGAACGGGCACTTTCAAAGCTGACCAACCGAGAGGCCGAAGTGATTCGATTGTACTTTGGTATCGGTCGCGAGCATTCGCTGACGCTCGAAGAAATTGGTGAGCGCTTTGATTTGACGCGTGAACGTGTGCGACAGATTAAAGAGAAAGCACTTCGCAAGCTTCGACATCACAACCGAAGTGCTGCCTTGCGAGCTTATCTCGGCTAATAATTAAGATCCTGAAATAAATTCAGGATGACATAAACTATTTTAAAATGAAAAGCCCCGTCCAAAGCGGGGCTTTTTTTATTCCCCAAACTTTTAATAGACTGATTGGTGAGCAAGAAAACTAATTTACCGATGGTATCCGTTAGCATACCTATGAAGCAATTATTTGCGATACTGTTTTTGGTTCTGGGATTTACCAGTATTATCTGTGCACAGACATTGCCGTTTCGCACCTATTCTATCGAGCGGGGGCTCAGCGAAGCAGTGGTCAACGATC
The DNA here is from genome assembly GCA_964490705.1 of uncultured Balneolaceae bacterium. Classification (GTDB taxonomy): domain Bacteria; phylum Bacteroidota; class Rhodothermia; order Balneolales; family Balneolaceae; genus Fodinibius. The sequence continues at coordinate 595 of CAZBCG010000008.1, forward strand.
TGATCCAGGATTCCAACGGACATCTTTGGGTGGGGACCAGCTATGGGCTCAACCGTTTTGACGGCATTAAGTTTAAAAACTATTACAGCGAAGACGGTTTGCTGAGTAATAGTATTCAATCAATGTATGAAGACCAGAGCAACCGCTTGTGGATCGGTACCGGAGCGGGAGTCAATGTGATGAAGGACGATAGTATCCATACGGTGCCGGAGTTAAAACCGCTTGAGTCGAGCACGATATTAGAGATATATCAGGATGATCAGGGTGAATTTTGGTTTGCTACGGATGGAGAGGGTGTTTGGCACTTTGATGGGAATAACAACCTGAGCCAGTATCAAGAGATTCACGGCATGGGCGGCGATCGCGTTCGGGATATTGTGCAAGATTCTGAAGGCGTCATTTGGTTTGCTACCCGCGATGGACTCACGAAACTGGAAAATGGGAGCTTCCGCACCTTTACTACGCGTCACGGTTTGCCTGATAATCGTTTGCGGGATCTCGAATTGGCCGACGACGGATCACTTTGGATCGCAACACGCGGAGGATTATGTCAATATGCCGGCGATGAAGAATTCGAATGTTTTACCGAACAGGACGGGCTCGTGAATAATCGTATTCAGTCAATTTCAAAAGACGAATCCGGTAATTTGTGGCTCGGAACCGAAGAAGGCGCCAGCTATTTTGATGGTACTAATTTTACTAACTATTCCGTTGACGAAGGACTTTCCAACAATATTATTCATGCCACCCATTACGACCACGAAGGTAATATCTGGTTTGGTACGTTTGGAGGTGGGATTAGCATTTTTCTGGGCAATCAGTTTAAGAGCTATACCGTAGAACAGGGACTGCCGATCAACGTCATTACCTCGATCACTGAAGATGAAAACGGGGATCACTGGATAGGAACATACGGCGGCGGCATTGCAAAATTATCCGATAGTGGATTTAGCACTTATGGCAACCAAGAGGGATTAGTCGATAATAAAGTATATACACTCCGGAGTGATGGCAGCCGACTGTTGATTGGCACGCGCTGGGGATTTAGCATTTACGAGGAGGGCAATTTTTATAATTACGATGAAACCGAACTTCCGTATCGTAAGATCAGGGCAATTTTGAATCCCGAAGACACCGAAACCCTTTGGCTGGGAACGTACGGAGAGGGGCTCATTCGATATAGGGATGGCACATTCCATCAGCTTACCGAAGAGGATGGACTGGCCAATAATACCATTTTATCTCTTGAAAAGGGCGATGATGGTGCCATCTGGATAGCTACCCACGGCGGGCTCAGCAGACTGCAAAACAATTCATTTACGAACTATTCTATTGCGGATGGACTGCCCAACAACGGAGTGTTGGATATTCTGAAAGATGATTCCGGAACAATGTGGTTTGCGACCTTCGGCGGACTTGCCCGTTACAAAAACGGGAGTTTTGAGACCATTACCGTTGATGACGGTCTGCCCGATGATGTCTGCTATTTTATTGAGCAGGATAACAATGGCATCTTTTGGATTGGCACAAACAAGGGGGTGATCCGCATGGATTATGCAAATTATAAATCAGGCTCCAGTACTGCGCCGCAAGCCTTTAAATTGTTTACCCGTGATCAGGGATTGACGGCCAACGAAATGAATGCCGGCGCATCGTTCAAAGATAGTGACGGTCACCTTTGGTTTGGATCGGTAGGTGGGGTCACCGAGTTTAATCCCGAGTTGGAAGATGAAGGTGATAATCCGCCGAATGTGCATATCGAAAATATACGAGTTGCCGGCGAAAGCATTCCCATGAAACAGAACCTGGAGATCGGCAGCGACAACCATAATATCACTTTTGAATTTATTGGTATCAGTTATTCGGCTCCGGAACAGGTGTTGTATCAATATCGGCTCAAGAATTCCGGCGAAGGGTGGCAGCAGACGAAACAGCGGTCGGTTCGTTATTCGGCCCTGATGCCCGGCGATTACACTTTCGAAGTGAAGGCACAGAATAACGACGGACAATGGAGCAAAAATACCGCCCAAATCAGCTTTACGGTCATGGCTCCATTTTGGCTGCAATGGTGGTTTATCGGGATTGTACTTATCGCCATTATTGGCATAGTGGTATTTATTTATAATTACTACCGCGTGCGCAAAATGGTGGAAATTGAGCGCATGCGGGTTCGTATCGCCAGTGATCTGCACGATGATGTGGGTTCGGCGCTTACCGAAATTGCGCTCCAATCCGATTTCTTGCAAACCATGGATGTAGCCGAGGGTCTTGAAGATTCACTGCAGCAGATTGGGGCGCAGAGTCGAAAAATTGTCTCCAGTCTCGATGATATCGTATGGTCTATTGACGCCCGCAACGATACGATGGGTGATCTCACGGATCGGATGCAAGATTATGTGAACAGTGTACTGCCGCAAAAGCAGATCAATTATCAATTTCAGGGCAACATGCAGGAAAAGCTGAAAGTATCCCTTAAAGAAAACCTGTATCTTATTTTTAAAGAGGCAATCAACAATATATCCAAGCATTCCAATGCCGACCGGGTGGATGTGACACTTTCTACCAATGGCAGTGGTTATGTGATGAGCATAAAGGATAATGGAACCACCTCCGCCGACGGACGAAAAAGCGGGCAGGGATTGCGTAACATGAAAATGCGAGCGAAACGTATTGATGCAGATATTACTTTTAATAACAGCAATGGTTTTGAAGTGCGCGTAGAAAGTCATAATTAGATGATGGATTCGCCAACATTTTACTAAAGCACACATATTATGGGCTCAATCGTAGGCATCGTCGAAGACAACAAAAAAATCAGAAATTTAATACAGCGTTATTTGGATATGCAGGATGAGCTTTCGTGTCCTGTGGCTGTGGATTCTGTTGAGGAAATGATCGACTACCTCGAAGATCACCCCCAGCCAGATGTTATTCTCATGGATATTCAGCTGCCGGGCATGTCGGGTATTAAAGGCATTGGGCTCATCAAAGAAGAGTATCCCGAGATCGATATTATTATGCTTACCGTGTATCACGATTCGCATAAAATCTTTAACGCGCTGCGGGCCGGTGCTTCAGGTTATTTGCTCAAGCATACCTCACTGCCCGAGATCAAAGAATCGATTCTTAAGCTGTTGGATGGCGGAGCCCCGATGTCGCCGCAAATTGCCCGCAAGGTTATTGATCACTTTCAGGAAAACGCTCCTAAGAAGAATTCCGATTCTGATCTTACGCCCCGCGAGCACGATATCGTAAATGGGCTGGTTGATGGACTGAGCTACAAGATGATTGCCGACCGCTACGATATTTCTATTGATACCGTTCGCGCTCATATTCGAAATATCTATAAGAAGTTGCACGTCAATTCAAAAGCAGAAGTAATTGCCAAGTCGCTGAAAGGGGAAATTTGACACAATAACATACTAACATGGATATGTTATTTAAGGTTGTGATTACTTCAAACAAATTCTGGTAACCAACAGTTATTAATGTAAACAATGCGAATATGTTGATTCATTTAAGAGGAGCATTTATTCTGGCTTTACTTTTAGCTTTTTCAGGAATTACCAACCAATCACTTGCGCAGCAGACATCTTCTGCAAACCTTTTGTTGGATCAGCGAAAGTTTGATGCACGCATAAATTTTGGAATTGAGAAAATAAAAGGTGAGTCCTCAGAATCTTCTTATCTCAAAGGATATATGGATGGAGTGGATAATGATTTCTATTCCATGAATAAATTATATGAGGGAACAGAGAGTACCGATGCTTATATCAAGGGATTTTCTGACGGTGTAGCCGATTATGAAATTTATGAGAATAACAAATGTGCTTCCATTAAAGAGAGAAAGGATCGATTTTCGTTTGCTGATTATTACTATCCGAAATATGCAGCCTTGCAATGGCTTGAAGACTTATCGTATTCGTATGTAGATCTTGATAACAGCGTTCGATGCCAAGCTAAAAAAATAGCTTCTGCACCTTTTGGGTCATCGAAAGTGAATAAGTCAGATCTAAAATTTGTAAAAGTACGAAAGGAAAACCCAAGAGAGTTGGATACTGGGTTGACTGCTTTTCAAGCGTTTATTCGAGCGAATAATTTAGAAGAAAAAACCGTTTGGTTGGATGAGTCAGATAATGATCCCAAAAATTTAAAGTTGAAACGAGAAATAATAAGAAAACTGCGTCTAAATAATACCCAAAAACTAAATTCACAAGTTCAACGTTCTAAAACTAGAAATACTGTATCAGGTATAAGAACAAACAAGAACAAAGGGAACAAGAGCGAAAACGCAAAACAGGTTGATCAATAACATTGAAGAATAATTAGGTATATAACACAAACATGTGATTGTTCACCTTGGAAAAAGAAACTACTTTATGTATAGAACGTATAAAATTTAAAAGTGTGTGAGATTTGAACGTAATCCGGAGTCCATTATGAAACTAGCAAAAGCAATAGTACTCGTCTTGGTGGCACTTCTTTTAACGGGATGTTATACCCAGCTGCAGTATTCGCAGACGATGAAGAAGGTTACGGATCGGGAAAAATCTTGGAGTGAAGACCAAGAAGGTGATTACGACTCGGATTATAAACAATCGGGGTATGACTCTTCGGAATATGCGTATGAAGAAGATGATTACATCCCGGTTTATTACAAGGACTATGAATACGAAGAAAAATATAATGAGTGTGGCTGCAATCCGTATAATATCTATAATTTTTACGGATCGAGTTTTGACCGGTACGGACATTACGGTTCGTACTATTCGCCATATTATTCTCATCTGACTGTAAATCCGTACTTTTTCCACAAATGGCGATACAGCCATCGGTACTGGAGAGGGATCCATGGTCCTCATTTTGGATTTTCTATTTCGTGGGGTAATCCGTACTACGCCTATAATTTCTTCTATGATCCGTTTTTTGATCCCTATTACGATTTTTACTGGTACGGCTACAACCATCCTTTTGCCTATAACTACCGATACTTCTATGGGCACCGGGGATATGCCTACTATCATGGAAGCAAGAATTGGTCATATGAGCGCAAAGATCGAAAATATGGCCCGCGACAGATAGGAACCAATCGCGTATCAAGGAATGCTGTTCGTACCCGATCACGGGATGATGGTAATCGAAATGCTACTATTTCCAACTCGTCTAGAGTCCGAAGCAGATCTACGGTCGGTACCTCTAAAACCCGAAGTAAGGTAGATCGCACCCGCGGCAATGGTTCGAGCTCCAAGGTCAGCCGCACTCGTGATAATAATGGCAACAGCCGCAGTCGCGGAAGCAGTGGAAACAATCGTAGCCGCAGTCGCGATAATGTCCAGGGCGATGACAATACTGATCAACGAAACCGCTCAGGAATTTTACGTTCGCGAACCGTAATGCCAGATGAACGGTCACTGGATCGTCGACAAGATTTAGATGATCTTCGAAGCCGGTATCAACTGCAATGGGCTCCCAAAATTTCTGATCGAGAGCAACAGCGTGAGCAACGTTCTTTATTCTTCAATCGGATGAAGAACTTTTTGGAGAGTAGTGCAAGTCATATAAGCAGGAATATTGAGCGCTCCACCAGTAATATTCGTCGCGTTGAATCATCCTCTACACATCGATCTGCGGTTCGCCGAAGTAACAATAGTGGTAGCAACAAGTCATCGGTAACGCGAAGTCGATCGTCAAACAATAATTCACGCTCTCGTGGGGGATCGTCTTCGGGTAGCAGAAGCAGAGACTCAGGTTCTTCGGACTCTGATCGTAGCCGCGGCGGCAACTGATATTCAAATCGCACTAAATTTGGAAACGATTATTAATCAATAGGTACTAAAAGTATGTCAAAAAAATGGTTCCTGGCACTATTCATTGGTATTTTCCCAATTTCTCTTTTGCATGCCCAAAGTGCAGATGATGTTTTGCGATATACGCTTGAATATCCTTCGTATGATGCACAGAGTCTGGTTATGCCCGGGGTAAGTGCTCCAACAGGATTTGGGGGATATCAAGATAATCCTGCAGCAATGGCGCTGACAGAGGAGAGTTATTTTTCTTTTGACTTGAGCACCCGGTACATCGATGAAACTGGTTCATACTTGGGGAACGAAACCAGCTTTTCTAACAATGAAACCAATATAGGAGATCTGGGCTTTGTTTATAAAGTGCCTACCCAACGCGGTAGTTTAGTAGTTGGCGGCGGTTACAGCCAGACCACCGATTTTAACCGTGCATTTTCGGCCAATGGATTTAATGAAAACTCTACGTTGACCGATTTTTATGCATCGCTGCCCAGAGAAAATGCGATTAATACAGCTGCTTTTAATGCCTTTGCTATCGAAGATGTCAATGCCGACAGTTCGGTTTCCATTTTCCGGTTTGGCAATAATTTTGATGCCTTTCCCGGTATAAGTCAAGATATAGAGCTGACCGAAGAGGGCTTTATGGGTGAATATTCTGCGTTTCTGGCTACCGAGGTCCAAAAAAATCTTTTTATTGGTGGCTCGGTAGGATATATCACCGGGGAATATTCGCTGCGCCGGGAGTTCCTGGAATCAGATCGGCAAGGTAATTTTGATGGCCAGTTTATTGATGCCGACGGTGATGGGCAGTTTGAGACTGATATCGACCGGATCATGAGTACAGATGTTATTGATGCTGAGCTGGAAGCATTTTCTGCTCGCTTGGGGCTCGTTTATCAGCCGATCGAGAATATCAGTATCGGTGTCAATTATGTGTTCCCGAGTGTGATTAACCTGGATGAAACATACAACACCCAAATCAGAACGACCTTTGATGATGGATCACAAACCGGACTGGAAGAAGCACCCGGGGAATTTTCATATAAAATAAAGCGTCCATCAAGATTAAAAGCGGGTATTACGGTTCAATCGTCCGATAAAATAACCTTGTCCGTTGCCGCCGAGGGAATACGATATTCTGAGGCCGAAATATCGTACGAAGAACTCCGGTTTAATGAAGAGGAACGCAATATTAATACCGTTGTACGATCAACGTTTAATGATGTGATAAACCTGCGCGGTGGGCTGAAATATAAGATCAATGATCAGTTTACGCCACGCGTTGGATATGCATACTATCCCGCTCCGCAGGAGGGGCCGGGCAGTGAGCGTCAATTTATTAATGGCGGATTTACGGCCGAACTTACCAAAGGTTTATTTCTAGATCTTGGATTGCAATACAGCTTTTGGGAGGATCAAAATGTGCTGTATGAAACAACAGATGATGGGACGAATAATGTGCGTCCAGTAATTCAGGAGGATGTTACACGATTGCACGTTATGACCGGCATTAGGATGACGTTTTAAGCTCAAAACCGCATCGATTGTCCCATGATCGCGTCCCCCTCAAAAGGAAGATCGCTGATGTAAGATCTTCCTTTTTATATTCTATATTACTACTTGCTGGCGGGTAACTTTTTTGAAGAGATCGTTACATCAAACTTTGCCCACACAGGAAGGTGATCTGAAGTGGTGTTGCCGTAGTCATCAATGTACTCCCGGGGATTATGAATAAGCGTACTGTTTTGTACATGCTCATCAAATAGCTCATCACTGATGGTGATGTGATCTACAATATCTTCATAATTTATGGAGGCCGATTCGCCCGCATCCGATAACTTTTTCGTAATCACATCAAAGTTGTCAGTGTCGTTAACAAATTGGTAGTATGGCGTTTGAGTAGGATTTCCATTGGGCTCGTAAATTGATTCATCAACATCATCATTGTAATCACCCAATAATATGATATTGGCATCAGGTTTTTCTTCTACCAAATAATTATACAGATCTTCGGCTGCCGTTTTTCGGCGTTCATACGACTCTTCATCATCGAAGGCTTTGGCATGAATTACGACAGCATAAAACGGTTGTATCTGGCCTTCATAGTTGTAATCAAATTCAAAATACATAGGATAGCGGCCAGCCCAGGCATTACTATTTTGTCCCTCCGTGATGGCTCCACTCGATACCGAGTCTATAACATTGGTATTGTAAACAAAGGCCATTTTTTGCTGCTGGCCGACATGTTCGGCCGCAAATCCGCTGTAATCTTGCGTGTATTGGACAATTTTATTCAGAGATTCTTGTCCATTCACTTCTTGAAAGGCATACAGATCCGCATCTAAGGAATCTAGAACTTCAACAATATTTTGTGTTTGTAATTCTTGGTTTGATGGGCCGCTGAACCCTGATCCATACCAATTTAAATTCCATGTTACTGCTTCTAATATACCATCAGGAGGAACCGGATCATTCTGTTCAATCTGTTCTTCTTGCTCATCACCGTTGTTGTTTTCCTCATCTTCTTCGGGGGGAGGCTCATAGGCTGTACCACAGGCCTGAACAAACAGAAAGATTAGGGTGAAGAGAACTGCAAATGTTGAAAGCTTATTATGTTGCAACGGTTATTTTTTTGTTTTGGGATTAATACTGAGTACCGGACTTTTAACGTGCCGAACTACATTTGTTGTGGTACTGCCCATCATCAGGTAATCAATGCCGGTGCGCCCGACGGTGGACATAACAATGAGGTCGTGCGGATGTTCCAGATTATAATTCAAAATTGTTTCGTGGGGCGTATCTGTAGAGACGATTACTTTGGTCTCCAGCAGATTGCTGATTTCGTGCATTTCTTCTTTGGCAAGTACGTTAAGACGCTGCTCCCGGAGCTGGATTTTTGATTCATCGGGTTCATCTTCGTGATGCGGATCGTATGCCATAATATTAACAAGCTCGAGTTTGGCATTGGCTTTTTGAGCAATTTCTTTTGCTGTAGCAAAAGCCACTTTGGAGTGATCCGAGAAATCAGTCGTAACCATGATGTGATTAAGGTCCGAGAGTTCTCGTTCCTCATTGACAACCAATACCGGAACGTGCGAAGTGCGCAGTACTTTTTCAGATACGGATCCCAGAAAAAAGCGCGAAAAGCCCGTCCGGCCGTGGGTCGTCATCACAATCATATCAAAGTCTTTGGCTTCTTCAACAATCGACTGGGCCGGATTGCCAACCGAAACCAAGGGCGCAGATACAAGCGATTCATCAACTTCTTCTTTAGCCAATTCAGCCAGACGATCATCCAGGGCCTCTTCAATTTCATCATAATCTTCCATCGAGGTCGTGCCCATACCAAACATGTAGGGACCACCGTCAACCTCATTTAACGGCAAATAAGAGTGAAAGGGAGTGATAGTTCCATTGAATAGTTTTGCCATTTTTTCGGCTGAGTGTAATGCTTTTGCTCCCAGGTCAGAAAAGTCCAGTGGCACAAGTATCTTGATGTTTTTCATAATGAGAGGTTTAAGTTAGGGATGCCATTAAATTATAAAATTAGGCGGATTTATAGCCATCCTTTTCGTTTAAAATATATAAGCATAATAACTGCAATAACTGCCATAACCGCCAGTGAGGCCGGATATCCCCAGTACCAACCGAGCTCCGGTAAATTATAAGGGCTTATTTCGGTGTCAAAGTTCATTCCATAGAGACCGGCAATAAACGTCAACGGAATAAAAATAGTGGCGATAATCGTGAGCACTTTCATCACCTCATTCATCTTGTTGCTCACATGCGACATATACATATCGTGAAGTCCCAGGACCATATCGCGGTAGTTCTCTATGTTATCTATAACCTGGATCATGTGGTCATACACATCCCGCAGATATATTTTTGTGCCATCACTGATAAATTGCGATTCATCCCGGATGGCCGTATTCATGGCATCACGGAGCGGCCAGACCGATTTTCGAAAATAAATAATTTCCCGTCGCACTTTATGAATTTGTTGGAGCAAGTGATCTTCGGGATCTTGGAGCAGTTCATCTTCGAGTATTTCAATTTCTTCGGCAATGTGCTCAATCATGTTAAAATAGTGATCAACCACCGCATCGATAAGGGCATAGGTAAGATAATCGGTTTGGTGTTTGCGGATGCGTGAGCCTTGTACCGAAAGGCGATCCAGAATGGGTTTAAAATATTCCGCAGCTGTTTCTTGAAAAGACATTACATAATTTTCGCCAAGGATAATGCTCACTTGCTCAGCACGGATTTTTTGTTCTTCTTCCGAATAGGTAAGCAGCCGCAGCACGAAAAAAATACAGTTGTCATACACTTCAGCCTTGGGGCGTTGTGCAGTGTTTACGATATCTTCCTGGATTAGGGGATGCAGATCAAAAAAATTCCAGATTGATTTTAGCTTTTCGGTATCGTGGAGCCCGCGCACTTCAATCCAGGTCTTAGATGGTGTATCAAGGTAGGGCTTGGCCTTTTGGATCTGGTCGATCGGTATCTCTTCCAGGTGATCATCATCGTAATCATGGACAGTGATCTTAATTTCATCCATGTGTCGTTCGCCGATATGTTCGACCGTTCCCGGAGCTGATCCCGGTTTTTTATACGGTTTGGATTTTCGAAGTCCAATGCTCGGGAGCATACTCTTGAGTTTCTTTCTGGTAGCCATAACATCTGTTTAGGTGATTATCTGCCATTTAATATGGGCATGATGATCTCTTTAAACAAGTATTGCACAGTAATTTTCATTGATTTTCAGATTCTCTTCTTCGCTTGTTGAGAATCCAGTGAATAATAGGCGGTGCAAAGAAAATAGCGATGATAATATTGCCGGTATAGAGATAGATTACGGCTGCCAGCAACAGACACACCAGCAAAATGATTAGTGATATGAGATATGTCTTCTGTTTCGGAGTCATACGCTATGTAGCCTCAACTCGTAATACTTCGAGCGGTGTTTTCTTATATACGCTTCGGCTGTTAAACATGCCGATCAAAATAGTAAGTGCCGTAACAATGATCGTACCCACGATAATCACCCAGAGGTTGGGCGTAAAGGTGATATCAAAGTAAAAATAACCCAGCAGCCAGGTGGCTCCAACAGAAAGAATAAGTCCCGTAAGTGCAGATAGAATCCCCAGGAACAGATACTCTACCGACAGTATTTTAATGATCTGTTTTTTGCTGGCGCCAATAGTCCGCAGCAGCACGCTTTCTTTGATGCGCTGGAAACGACTGGTTGCGACAGAGCTGGCCAGTACAATTAATCCTGTAATGATGCTGAACAGCGCCATAAACTGTACGGCAAACGAAATTTTATCTATAAACTGATTGATGGTTTCCAGAATTCGACTTACATCAATGGCCGATACATTAGGATACTGCTGCACCACGGCCTGCTGTACTTCTGCCGATATTTCTTGATTGGGCGCTCGCGTTACGGTGACAAAAATCTGCGGTGCCGGTTCCAGCACACCCGTTGGAAAAAGCATAAAGAAATTGGGTTGCACGCGCTGGAAGTCAACCTCTCGGACGCTGGCAACGTAGGCCTCAACGGGTACCCCCTGAACGTCAAAAGTGAGCGAATCACCGATTTGGAGATTCAAATCCCGGGAAATTTCCTGAGCTGCAGATACAGGTACGCGTCCCGTATCGGGCGTTTGGCCAATCCATCCACCTTCTAGCAAGGTTTCAGAATCGATCAGCGAATCGCGATAGGTAGAGCGATATTCGCGCCGCAGCGCCCAATCGTTGACTTCGTTTGTGGTATCTTCATCAATGGCCTGGGTACTTCGTCCGCGGAGCGAATCCATGCGCATGGTTACCATGGGCACATTCTGTAAAATGGGCACTTTTTTTTCATCCAAAAGCTGGTTGATGCCCTCATTCTGGTCGGGTTGGATATCAAAGAAAATCAGATTGGGGGCATCATCCCGCGTGGCAAAATCGAGTTCTTCCATCAGCATATCTTGGCTAAAGTACAGCGTGCTTACCAGCAGCATGCCCAATCCCAGTGAAAGCATGAGCGTAGTAGTCTGGTTGTGCGGTCGATACAAGTTGGCCAGCCCCTGTCGCCATACGTACGACCAGTGAGAGGGAAAGAATCGTTGCACCAATTTTATCAGTGCTTTGGCTACTAAAAAGAGTAATCCGAATGCGACAATCATCCCCACGGTAAATATTCCCGCAACCATCCAATCTGCTGTTAATAAGGTGGCGTAGCCCATTACCGTTAAGGCAATAGCTACGTAAATAATGGTTTTTGTTTTGTGGGATAAGAGTGACGTGATGGAGCCCTCAATCGTTCGCAGGGCATAGAGCGGTGAAGCCTTGCGCAAAGCCAGCAGCGGCAGTAAGGCAAAGACCAAGGCAACGCCCGTGCCCGTGAATAATCCCAGTCCAATTGCCAGCCATGATACTGTTAATTCAACGTTTACAGGTAGGAAATCGCTGACGAGTCCCGGCAGCAAATATTGAATACCGATGCCTATCAGCGTTCCCGTGAGTGCTCCCAGAAATCCAAGAACTATCGACTGGATGAGAAAAATGCTCATGGTTTGATCCGAGGAAGCCCCGAAACAGCGCAACACCGATGCAGTACTTATCTTCTGATTGATATAGACGTGAATAGAGCTGGCGACCCCGATACCACCCAGTAGCAGCGCAATAAATCCTACGAGATTTAGAAATTTACTGAGATTACTGACCGCTTCCCCAATTTCTTCGCGACGCTCTTCGACGGTTTCGTAATCTACATCCATCTGCAGACTGTTTTCGAGCGAGTCGAGTTGGGCTTCGATAGGAGCAAGATCCCGATTACCAGCGAACTTGAAATACTGTTTGTATTCTACTCGACTGCCGCGTTGAACGAGGTTGGTCGAATCCAGCATTGATTGCGGGATAAACACCCGAGGCCCCACCATGGATGCGGCCGCAGATTCGCCCGGCACCTTGGTGATGGCACCGCCGATCCGAAAGGTAACTTCTCCCACTTTGATCGAGTCGCCTACTTCAATATTGAACTGGGTCATTAATGACTGATCAACAAGGGCAGAGGTATCCGACTTAAACTTCTGGGATGCTTCCGAAGGTACTGTTTCCAGATTTCCGTAAAACGGGAAATTACCAGCCAGCGAGCGAATATTAGCTAAACGGGTTTGCCCACTTCTCGGAAATAGCACCATCGAGGGAAATTCGGTAATCGTAGCCTGTTCACCGCTAAGGGTATCAAAATAAGCGGTGAGTGTATCGGGCGGCGGTTCTTCGGTTTCAATTTCGAGATCGGCGCCGAGCAGTTCCTTGGATTGATTATCAATGGTATTATTCAGGCTGTCCCGAAACGAAGTAATCGCCACCTGGGCAGCAACGCCAATAATAATCGCCGAGATGTAAACAAACAGTCGTTTCTTGTTGGAGCGGGCATCGCGCCAGGCCATTTTCCATGACCATTTGGAAAAGAATGAAGACATATAATTTGTACTGCTTATCTTATTTTACTTGTTCCATTTCGGGATCATCAACCCACTCGTCTTTGAATATCTTGCCGTTTTTCAAGCGGATAATGCGTTGACATTGCTCGGCCAGCGAAATATCGTGGGTAACAAGCACAAGCGTTATTCCGCTGGCCTTATTCAAGTCAAAAAGAAGATCTTCGATGGTTGATCCCGTTTCCGTATCGAGATTGCCGGTAGGCTCATCAGCAAACAAAATTTTAGGCTTGTTGATGAAGGCTCGAGCTATGGCTACGCGCTGTTGCTCACCGCCGGAAAGCTGTGCGGGATAGTGACTCATACGATCACCCAGCCCCACTTGTTCGAGCAGGTCCTCGGCATCGTGCTGGACGTCGGACGTTTTGATGCCGCGAAGTTCGAGCGGAACCATCACATTTTCCAGCGCAGTAAGGGTGGGAACAAGTTGAAAGGTTTGAAAGACAAATCCCACATGTTCATTACGGACTGCTGCTCGTTCATCCTCATCAAGGGGACCGAGCTGAACACCATTAAGAGTTACCTCTCCGGCTGTAGGGCGGTCGAGTCCGGCACAGAGTCCTAATAATGTGGTTTTACCACTTCCAGACGGACCTACAATTGAGCATGTGGTACCTGCTTCCACAGAAAAATCGACATGATCCAAAACCGTTAATTGGCGGTCGCCACTTCTAAATTGTTGTGTGAGATTTGTAACTTCCAGAATTGGATTTAGACCCATAAAAATAATATCGTAATTGATTGATGATTAGTAACATCAACAAGATGGTGAATCATTCCGTAAAAGAACACGTTTTCGTACCTAAATAAAAACGATATAACATTAATTTACGCTTCCGATTCATGAGACGAATTTTAACAGTATTTGTTGTACTTTTTTTGTTTCCGGCTTTGCTGTACAGCCAGGATTCCACTAATCGTATTATGTTTTTTGGGGATAGTATTACGGCCGGCTACGGCATTGATACACAAAATGCATTTCCTGCTTTAATTCAGCAAAAGATTGATTCGCTGGACTGGAATTACAAAGCAGTGAATGCGGGGCTCAGCGGGGAAACGTCCGCAGGCGGATTGCGTCGTATCGACTGGATGCTGCGCCAGCCTGTTTCGGTTTTCGTGATGGAGCTTGGCGGTAACGACGGACTTCGCGGTATTGATCTGGACGCCACCGAAAAAAATCTGCAAAAGATTATAGACAAGGTAGAGGCTAAATATCCCGATACAAAAATTATCGTTACCGGTATGCAGGTACCGCCCAACTTGGGACCAGAATACACTCAAAAGTTCAAAGAGATGTATCCTGAGCTGGCTGAGAAAAATGACACTGAGTTAATTCCTTACTTTTTAGATGATTTGGGAGGTGATTCCGAGCTAATGCAATCCGATGGCATCCATCCCACTGCAAAAGGGCACCAAAAGCTGGCACAGAAAATCTGGGATACGCTGAAGCCGATGCTACAAAATATGAACGAAAAAATGCACACTAATTGATTTTACCCATCCTTGTTCCCACCCTATCAATAGGAGGGAAACTTTGAAATAGGTTATTTAGCAAAAAGAAGTTTCTTCCCCTAATTTTAGGGGAAGAACAAGATGGGGTCAAACTCAATAAATTAAAATTAATCATGCGTAAATTTAGTACTGCTTTCCTGGGACTTCTTATCTTTTCTTTGATGATAACGGGTCAGGCTAAGGCCCAAGAACTTGATTACCAGCCCAAGGTACTGCTTGTGACCGCCCATCCGGATGACGATGCGCTTTTTTCGGCTACTGTTTTTAAAACAACGCATCTGCTGAATGGCGCGGTAGATCTGGCCCTGATGACAAACGGCGAAGGCGGCTACAAATATTCCACGCTTGGAAATTTTATTTATGATCGAGAACTGGACAAAGAGGAAGTCGGTCGGGAATACTTGCCCGGCATCCGCAAGCGAGAGTTAATGGCCGGCGGCAAGATCTTGGGATTGCGTAATTATTTCTTTTTTGACCAGGTTGATAAAGAATATTCCGAAGATATTTCCAATCCATTAGAACGATGGGATACAGAGTGGATTAAAAAACGCCTGCTGAATATCCTGCAAGATGAAGATTACGATTTCGTGTTCACGATGATGCCTTCAAATGGGACACATGCTCATCACAAGGCATCAGCTATACTGGCGTTGCAAACCATCGATAAGCTTCCAAAAGATGAGCGGCCAATTGTACTAGCGACTGATATTTCTGGTTCGCTGGATGACAGTACGAGCTACTCTCAGTTGGAAGGATATCCCATTTCAAAGCTGATGGAGGGAGAGCCGCCCATGCAGTTTGATCGCCGGCAAACATTCGGTCATGAAAAGAGGCTCAATTATAAGATCATCGGAAACTGGGTGATTGCCGAGCACAAATCTCAGGGTACGATGCAGATGTATATGGGCCGCGGAAATGTAGAGCAATACTGGCCGTATGCTATTAACCAGAAAGAGAAGCTTTCAGAGGCTCGCGAATTCTTCGAAGCCGTGAATGACGTACCGATCTATCGGAATCCCAATATTGATTTTGATAATGAGTAATATATTGTGTCATCCTGAATTTATTTCAGGATCTATTTGGTTCCATATCCAGATGCTGAAATCCCGAATAGTCGGGACACAGCGAGCTCAGCATGACATAGAAGTAGTTTTGGGATGAGTTATACTACTCCGAATTCTTTTCTAAAAATTGCTGGAGTGCTTTTTCGCGCTCCCGTTTTTTCTGATCTAACTGACTGATCGTTGGCTCGGCGGCGCGTTTTTCACAATCGGTATGGCAGCATATTCGCAACTGCAGGAGGCCGAATTTGCTCACGAAGCCAAAGGCTATACGGCCACCAAACATCAACGCGAAGTTGGTACCGGCTATTTCGATGCGGTCAAGAAATCCATCGATGGCGGCAACAGCTCCACATTGGCTCTGACTGGTTCAACAGAAGAGGCGCAGTTTGTATGACAATAAGTAAAAAATAAGACTTGGCAGGTTTTAAAGCCTGCCAAGTCTGAATTTTAAAATTTATTTTTCCTCAAAGTTATAGGTCACAGTAACGCTGGCGGAAACACTTACCGTTTGATCAAATTGCAGTAAGCTGCTGTCGGACGATTTCGATCGCATCATCTCCATGGGCTGGGGCGGACGCTGGCTGTATGAATAGCTGATATTGTTAATGCCGGATATGGCAAATCCCGTTTCACCGGCGATGATATCGGCCTTTTCGCGGGCAATTTTCAGGGCTTTCTTCAGCGCTTTATCTTCACCTTGCTTGGACTCACTGGACAAGAAGTTGCCACTAAACTCATCAAAATTATTCTCAATCAGTGTAATCTGTATTTTTTCATAGATGTCAAAATCATTCAGCGTAACTACCACCTGTTGACGTGTTTGAATACGTTTTCCTTCTTTTTGGGGATATGAGTTATCGTAGTGTTTATTAATAGTGATCGGCTCAAAATTGATGTCCTCATCTTTGATATCAAACTTTTTTAGCTGGTTGACTAACACCTTTTCACGTTCTTTGTGGATGTCATAGGCTTCCTGCGGGGTACCTGCTTCGGCATTGAGATTGATCTGAAAGGCAATTTTATCAGCGGGCACCATCACTTCTGAAGAAGTGTTGATGGAAATCTGGTTTTGGGCTTGGGCAGGTCCGAAAAAAACAAATAGCGTCAAAACAAATGATAATACTCTCATAGGAAAAGGTCTTTTGGGGATTTAGGTTTAATTTATTGACAGATGACAGATTGTAGTTTCTCTGTCGAAATATTAGCACCGCAAACAACAATGACCGTGCTTTGATCAGCAAATCGCTCAGGATGTTTCAGCAGGCTGGCAATAGCCACACCCGCTGCCCCCTCCACCAACTTGCTGTGGTGCTTGATCATAGAACGGATAGCAGAGGCAATTTCGTCTTCAGAAATTAAAATAAAATCATCAACCAGCTTTTTGCACAGCTCAAAAGTGATGGAATCGCGCTCGAATCCCCCGGCCGAACCATCCGAGAGCGTTGGCTTTGATTCGACTTCCTTGTACTCATCGGCGCGGACACTCACGCTCATTTCGGGCGAATTTTCGGGCTGACAGCCAATGATCTTGGTTTTTGGTGATTGGTCTTTTATAAAACTTCCGATGCCCGAAATGAGTCCGCCGCCACCCACCGTCGCCAAAATGTTATCGGTGTTTGGAAGCTTTTCCAGAATCTCAATCCCAATAGTTCCCTGTCCGGCGATAATTTGTGGATCGTTGTACGGAGATACGTAAATCCACCCCTGTTCTTCAGCTGTTTCACGTGTATAAATCTCAGTGTCATAGGGATCATCACCATAAAATTCGATCTCTACATCAAATGCTCGAATAGCCTCAACTTTCGAAGATACCGTATTATGCGGCAGAAAAACCTTTCCTTCGATTCCCAAAAGATTGCATGCCCGGGCAAATCCTAATCCGTGATTTCCTGTGGATGCCGTAACCGGCAGGCCGTCAAGATTTTGCTCCTGGATCCATTTGAGTTTATTGAGGCTTCCGCGCGCTTTAAAAGATCCTGTGACCTGTTCGCTTTCCAGTTTCAGATATACGTCGCCGTTGCAATGATCGCTCAGCCAGTTTGAATAGAGCAGGGGGGTGTAAAGTACATCATTTTTGATACGGCTATTGGCCTGTACAACCTCTTCAGTTAGATTCATTGAAAAATTAGATCCGATAATATTTTATTGACTGAAATTATACGAAGCTTTCGAAGCAATAAAAATAGCTTGTTTAGGCTGATCTTCTTGTAGTTTTGACTTTTTATTTAGAGATTTATTCCAAAATATCGGTTTAGTAACAAATTTTTGTAAGAGTCGGGGTAGAAATGTAACAAGTTATAGTAACTTTCATCAATAAAGAGGTGTTTATGGATTGTCCGAATTGCGGCAAAAGACCAGTGGGCTTATTTCATTCTTTGCGGCCACGTGGGCTTGCTATCAAGAAGTTTTTCCAGGGATATTTTAAATGTAAAAACTGCGGAACGATACTGCGGCAGAAGAAGGAATCAGTGATATTCCCAAAATTCAAAAACTCGTTCTGGATTTACTACCTGCTTTTTCTTGCACTGATTATTGGTTTGGGGTTCGGTGTACTGCAATTAATAGTGATGTTCGAATTTCAAATTTGGGCTGTAATTTCTCTGATTTCACTTTACAGCATCATAATAGGAGGAATAGGAGATGAATTGAGGGCTCGATGTTGGATTATCGTAGAGGCTGATCCGGAGGAAGACAAGCAAACGTCAGAAAAGATGACAACGACCGGGGTAATTATCTTTCTCCTTCATACGTTAATTTCCGGTGCTCTGGCGATCTGGATTATTCGGAATATCGAAATAAGTCAGGTCGGCAATTTCCTATTTTTTATTGGAACTTTTCTATACTTGGTAGGAGTCTTTGGTGTTGCGATATGGATTCTCAAAAAGTTCTCTATGCAACCTGCCGAGTCTGTTTCGGAAGGCTAGAACCAGCCTGGGAAGAATCAATACGTGGTTGTAAATCTATACTTCTCAAGTTGGCAGTCCTTCCATTTTCATGATCTCGAGAGCATTCGTTGTAGGGCAGGGACCGGGTTTCAGCTTATATTCAAAGCTCATTTTTCCATCTTCAATAGTTTCGGCGAAATGCCAGTTTCTAAGTTCAGGAATTGATTCTTCGAGCTGAGCCAGCTCCAGATCGTGAGTTGACACAAGTCCCACCCCATTTCTGCCTGCCACATTTTTAAGAAATGCTTCGCTGCCCTGTAGTCGCTCCCGATTATTGGTACCGCGATAGATTTCATCCACCATAAAAAAGAGCGGGGTGTCGTGATTATCCTGTAGCAGAGTTAAGAGTTCGCGCAATCGCTTGACCTCCGCATAAAAATGAGAGAGGCCGTCATCCAGCGAATCGGTGACATTGATGCTGCTAAACAGTCGAAAAGGAATGGTGGACAATGATGAAGCGTTCACCGGCGCGCCCGCAAAACAGATAGCCAAATTGATGCCCATCGTCCGCAGAAAGGTGCTTTTGCCCGCCATGTTAGATCCCGTAATCAGCAGCAGATTGCCATTGGAATCTATAGAAATATCGTTGGTGACTTTCTGATCTTCGGGGATGAGCGGATGCCCCAGATCAGTGGCTTCAAAAGGTGTTGAGGCTTGTTTATCCGGCAGCGAAAAATTGTAGTGGGGATGTAACCACGCATAGTTGGCCATCGAAGAAAATGCTTCGAGCTGATATACGTGACCGACCCATTCCTCGAGATGCGGTGCCAGCTCTTTTTTAAACGAGCTTAGCTTTTGCGAATAATAGAGATCCCACGGCATCAAAAAGTTAAGCAGTACCCAGATGACTTCGCTCTGTTGCGATGAGGCCGCACCGGCAATGCGGATAATCTTGTTCACGTATTTGGATGGGGAATAGTCACTGTCCCAAAAGGGGTGGCAGAACTTTTTGAGTGCTGAATCGGGTTGATAATCGTAGCGCTCCAAAAATCCGAGTACGGCATTAAACCGGCTAAGCAGTTTCTCAATTTGATGCGATTCGTCGTACAATCCCGATATTTTTTCGCTGTTGAAATTGTAAATCACCAAGTACAGCAAGAAGCTGAATATTACGTAGGGATCCATAAGGCCGGCCAGGTAAAGTCCACCCAGCACGATATTGAGGATGGATAAAATGCCGAGCACAACGAGTGAAGTTGTATAATTAGCTTCTTTCGACTGTTTAAGATGATCGATCAGCTCTTCCAGCGACCAGTCGGTATCCAGTTGTTGTTCTTTGTTAAGTTCGGATAACAGATGCAGCCGATCCCGAAACTGTGTTTCCTGTACTAGTTCTTTTACAATTGCTTGTCGTTTTTCAATTTCGTCAGGATTGGGTTCTCTCGTTAACAGGTAGCTTGCCAGCTGATCGGTACCACCCTGATAATTCGCAGTATCCATTAGTTGGAGCAGCGAATGGTTACCAATGAGGTTGAGGTCGGTTGCAAAAGGGTGATCTGCGTAATCCTGGGTGGGTAACTTTTCGGGAATATTCGGCCAATTAAGCTGCAGCCGAGCTAAGTGTCTTTCTCGTATTGACCGCCATATCGAAAAGGTTTGCTTAGTGCTGTCGATGGATTTGTGCAGGCGAATGAGTTTCCAAAATCCCGCAATAAATGCAAGCAAGATCATCCAGAAGAGCCATTCCGGACCGAATTGTCCGGCCAGATAGACTACGGCCAATCCTCCTACGAAGGTGCCTAAACGAGTCATGGATAAGCGATTGCTCAGCTGATCGAGATTAGTAATTTTTTGTTGCAGCCGGCGAATCTGGTTTCGAAGCGCCTGCTGTAGTGAATTGCGCGTGTAGCTGCTCATAAGTAAGGTTAATTGAAATGATACTCAGCCGAAGGATAGAGAAAGGAGCGAAAAAATGCAGGTTATTTGTGATCTTGTTTCAATGAAGCAATGGTTGCACCCCAGCCGCTGCGATCGCCGGCCAGCGAATAGCTTTTAACATGGGGATTGCGATCAAGCAGGGCATGCACCGAGCGACGGATATTGCCAACGCCCTTGCCGTGGATGATGCGAATTTCATAAATCTCTTCTTCGAGACAAGCCTCAATATAATTGGGGATGAGCGATCCGAGATCTTCCGGACAAAAGCTGTGCAAATCGAGCGTGCCGTCAATGGGTAATTCTTGCGGTTCCATCATCAGGGATTATATTTTACTTCAGACCTAAAAGTACCGTCAATTAAAGTCAGGGTAAAATAAATATGAGTCCGTCAATATTTTTATGTAAGTATTTGTTTTTATTGTTTTTATTGCGGATTATATAATCAATGAAGAAATGGTTATCCGCATTTATAATTGCAGTTGTTATCAGTATGGGCATCGGTGCGGATTGTTTAGCGCAAGAGGGTCCGGAGCGATTTTGGTACTGGTTGAAGGATGATCCCGTTGCGATGGTATCGGATATTACGCCCCGGCGGTTGCTAACATTTTCTGCGGTTGGAGTTGGTATTTCTGCTATGACACTCAATGACGCTTCGTCCAGCAGAAACATACAATATCATTATGCGAAGTCTCCATTCCTGGATTTTTCAAATCACTGGGGCGATTGGAAAATTGCCGGATCGGTTTCGGTGGGTATTTTTGCAACCTCGTTGTTGACTAATAACTCAAGATTTCAGGATGCGGCATTTACATCATTACAAGCGCTACTGCTGACCAAGATTACTGTTAATACCAGCAAGTTTCTATTTGCCCGCGAGCGTCCCTATCAAAACGACAAACCCCATAATTTTGACTTTATGGAACTGGGAGCGGCATCCTTTCCATCGGGGCATACTGCTACTGCTTTTGCGTTAGTTACCCCGTGGATGATGTATTATCCCGGCCCGCTAACCTATGCGTTGATGGCGATTCCGGTGGGTACCGCCATTGCACGAGTTGCCAAAGGGGAGCACTGGTTCAGTGATGTTTCAGCAGGTGCGGCAGTAGGGTTTTCAATTGCTCACTACCTATCTAAGAAGCACTTGGAATTGGGATCTGACCAGATTGATATCATGCCTCAGGCCGGAGCGAATACTTTTGCGCTGACGGTAAATTTTTCATTTTGATTACATCTGCTCGGCCAGTTCAAACCATCGCTCTGTGCAGTTTTCAATTTTGGCTTCCAGCTCGGCATAGCGGTTCGATTTTTCCCTGAGTTCATCGTGTTCTAGATCACCGCTGCTGATTTCGTCTTCCAGAGCCTGCTTTTGTTCTTCCAGCTCCTCGATCTGCTTTTCCAGCTTGTTGTATTCACGGCGTTCGTTATAGCTAAGTCCCTCGTTGTTAGACGATGATTTCTTATTCTTCTGATGGGATGATTGCACTTTCTCCTTTTTCTTTGCCCGCTCATTGGCCTCCTGCCGTTTGCGGAGCTGACGATACTCTTCATACGTGCCGTGGTGATCACTAACCTGACCATCGCCCTCAAACACTAAATAGTGCTCTACCAGTTTATCCATAAAAAAGCGGTCGTGAGAGACCAAGATCAGGCAGCCCTGGAAATCCAGCAGAAACTCCTCCAGCTTGTTAAGAGTGAGCAGATCAAGGTCGTTGGTGGGCTCGTCGAGGATCAAGAAATTGGGATTTTCGAGCAGCACCATCATCAGGCTTAAGCGCCGTTTTTCGCCGCCGCTCAGCTTTTCGACCGGCGTATATTGCATCTCAGAGGTAAACATAAAATGCTTCAAAAACTGGGAGGCCGAGATCTTTTTGCCGTTGGCCAATTCCACCACTTTGGCAACATCTTCAATGATGTCGATTACGCGCTTGCTTTCATCAAAATTGAGTCCCTCTTGCCGGTAGTGTCCAAATACAATGGTTTCACCCACGCGACGCTTGCCCGAATCTATCGGTTCCTCACCGGTAAGCATCTTCAGAAACGTACTTTTGCCCACACCATTTTCGCCGATGATGCCAATGCGTTCGCCTTTTTCAAAATCGTAATAAAAGCTGTCCAGAATCTGCTCATCACCATAGCTTTTTGAGACGTTCAGCAGTTCCAGAATTTTGCCGCCCATGCGACTCATATCCATCTGCAGACGCAGCTCCGGGTCATCGGGACCGGTATCGAGGTCGTCCTCCAGCTCCTTGAAATCATCAATACGCGATTTCGATTTGCTGGTCCGCGCTTTGGGCGACCGCCGCATCCACTGCAGTTCTTTCTTATACAGCTGATTTGCTTTATGGGCGCGCTTCCGCTCAATTTCGCGTCGTTCGGCACGTTTCTGCAGAAAGTATTGATAATTACCCTCGTGGTGATACAGCTTGCCGCCCTCCATCTCGATGATGTGATCACATACCCGATCGAGGAAATAGCGGTCGTGCGTAACCATCAGCAGCGTCAGGTTACTTTGTTTGAGATACTCTTCCAGCCACTCGATCATCCGTACATCAAGGTGGTTGGTCGGTTCATCGAGAATCAGCATGTCGGGATCGTCGAGCAGCACAAACGCCAATGCCACGCGCTTTCGCTGTCCGCCGGAAAGGGTGGCAATATCCTGGTCGAGATCATGAATATTAAGCTTGCCCAGAATTTGCTCCATCCGTTGTTCATAATCCCAGGCATTGGCGGCATCCATTGCCGCAGAAGCTTTCTCAAAGGCCTTTTGTGTTTCTTCATTGTAATCCTCGGCCTGAGCCTGTACGGCTTGATCATACTCCTGGATCAATTGCACCATCTTATTATTGCTCTGGGCAATGTACGAACGGATGGTTAGGCTCTCATCGAGCTGTGGATCTTGTTCCAAGAAGCCGATGCTCACATTATTCTGGATCATCACTTTACCTTCATCGGGTGTTTCATCGCCCGCCAGAATTTGAAGCAGCGTTGATTTGCCCGTGCCGTTTTCAGCAATTAATGCCGTTTTATCGCCCTCGGAAATCCCAAAGGAGAGCCCCTCAAAAAGGACTTTATGGCCGTAATTTTTTGATAGGTTTTCGGTAGAAAGAAACGTCATGAATTTTTGGTGATGATCGGGTGCAAAAAGCCAATTAAGATAAGGAACCATCCTGCCATTTAGAAACGCCTGCCCGGTCGTTTTTGTCTTGCAATCGACCGTTTTTCGTGTTTTTTTAAGCCAACAAAAAATATCGACTCATGGATTTTTCATCACTGCCCAAAATAGAGTTGCACTTGCATCTGGATTGCTCTCTCAGTTTTGATGTAGTGCAGAAATTGAATCCCGATATAACGAAATCGGAGTATCGAGAATCATTTATTGCGCCTGATAAGTGCCGTGATTTGGCTGATTATATCAGTCGGTCGCTGGAGGCCATCAAATTGATGCAGAACAAGGAATCATTACAACTGGTCGTGGGAGATCTGTTTAAACAGCTGCAGGCCGATAATGTGATCTATGCCGAAATCCGATTTGCTCCGCTAGAGCATACGAAGCAGGTATTGTCTGCCGAACAGGTGGTTTCTGCCGTGAACGAAGCAGTATCAGAGCAGGTCGATGAAACTGGTATCAAAGCAGGCATTATTCTGTGTACGCTGCGTAATTATTCGGAAACGCAAAGTATGGAAACCGTAAAGCTGGTTGAACAGTTTAGGGACACTAATATTGTGGGATTTGATATTGCCGCAGACGAAGCAGGATATCCCATTGATAATCACGTTGCGGCTTTCCGGTATGCCAATGAAAGGGGATTGAATTGCACGGCGCATGCCGGTGAAGCAAGGGGACCAAAGAGTGTTCGGGAGACGCTGGATAATTTTGGGCCATCTCGAATTGGCCATGGCGTGCGAAGTGCAGAAGACCGGGAGCTGATTGAACGGTTAAAGGAGCAAAATATCCACTTGGAAGTGTGCCCGACGAGTAATATCCAGACGAATGTGTATGAGAACATGACCGACCATACGGTTAATACGTTATTGGAGTCAGGTGTTTCGCTGAGTATCAATACCGATACGCGCACCATTTCGGATGTCACGCTGGATGAGGAATATCAAACCATGGCAGAAATATTTGAATGGGACAAAGATCAACTTTTGCAAACCAATATTGAGGCTATTGCGCATGCGTTTACTGATGATGAAACCAAGCAGCGGTTAGAAGAGCGCATCACCACAGCCTATGATGCCAGCCCGGTATAATTTTGCTGATATGATCAGCCGGTAATATTGGCAATGCCATCATAGACAAACTGGATGGCTAGTGCGGCCAGGATGACGCCCAGAAATCGCCGCAGAATTTCATCGCCCGTCTTGCCGATAATTTTCTTTAGATATTTGGATACGAGCATCAGGATCAGCGTGAGCAGGCAGATTGTAAGAATTGCCGCTGCAACTGAAATATCCGCACTCAGTTCTCCTGATTTTGAAAAGAGCAGTATCGACAGGGTAAGTGATCCCGGTCCCGCCAAAAGAGGAATGGACATCGGGAATACAGAGATATCTTTTTTCTTTTCTGCTTTAGTGTATTCGATTTCTTCGGTAATCATATTGAAGGCCGTGTAGAAGAGGAGCAGTCCGCCCGAAATACGGAGCGCATGAATACTGATGCCCAGCTGTGCCAGCAGGGGTTCCCCGTAATTTCCAAAAAGCACCAGCAAAAAGGCCGAAATGATGATTGCTTTGAAAGCCATAATCCTGCGGTGACGTTTTTCGCCCGGGGGCACCAGCGAGTGAAAAATGAGGGCGGCCCCGATGGGATCAATAATGACAAACAGACCGGTCAGTGCATTTAGATAAGCAGGAATATCCATTGAAAATGAGTTTCTGGGGATTCAACGCAACGTCCAGAATAGCTATTAATTAGTAGGAGGGCAATGGCTTAAAAATAATACCCTCAAGGTTTTCGAAACCTTGAGGGTTTGAATACAAATTCTAATTTAAAAACTATTCCTTCACCACCTTGCCATCGACAATTACCGAGCTGATGTGCGTTCGGTATTCGAAGGGATCACCATCAAAAAGCACCAGGTCGGCATCTTTGCCTTCGGCCAGCGAGCCCACTCTATTGTCAATACCCAGCAGCTGGGCGGGCTGTTTGGTCAGTGCCTGCAGGGCGGCTTCTCGCTCTAATCCGTATGCGGTAGCAATTGCGGCTTCATAAAGAATGATGCGCGTTTTGGGCACGTAGCTCTCAAATCCGCTTTGGAAAGCAAAGGGGATACCTGCTTCGGCCAGTTTTCCGGCTGTGGTAAAGCTGGCGTTTTGGGCATCGCCGTAAGTGCGAATCATCGTAGGATGGATGAATACCGGAACACCGGCGGCTTTGATTTCGTCGAGCACCATATACGCTTCGGCGGCACCATCGAGAATCATATCAAAGCCGAACTCTTCCTGAAGGCGAAGCGCCGTCATAATATCTTGTGCGCGATGGGCGGTGATCATGGCCGTGAGTTCACCATTGAGCACATCGGCCATGGCTTCCATCGCAAGATTTTTGGATGGACGTTTGTCGGGATCATCAGCCTGACGTTTTTCGAGGTATTCCTGCGCCTCGATGAATTTCTGTCTCAGCATAGCTACTCCTTTTGATCGCGTGCCGGGGGTACTGAAGTAACGTTCTACGCCCGATCCCAGTGTAAAAGCGACCGTTGTCGCCGAATCGACAAGTGCTTCTTCGACAGTGTTATAAGGTGTCTTGGAAATCATCGTTTGTCCGCTGGCCAGTGCGCCGGGACCGTGCCCCGTATGGACGGTGGTTACGCCTTTATCGAGCACAAACTGTACGAGCTCTTCGCGAGCATTGTAGGCATCGAAAGCGCGTAATTCCGGCTGGATAGCACTTGATGTTTCCAGCTGATCCTGGTCGCTGTCCTGATTGTAAATGCCCGCCAGTCCTACGACGGAATGGGCGTCAATCAGGCCGGGCGTAACGACCGATGCTTGGTGCGTCTCATAATTTGATGGGATGTCGATTTCGGAAGTCGATCCCACCGCTTCAATGGTTTGACCGTTAACCAGCACCACGCCGTTTACGATTTTAGATCCTTCCATGGTGTAGAGGGTGTCGGCCTGCACGGCAATTTGTGCATGAGTAACTGATGAAATCCCAAAAAGCAGTGCGAAAACAAATAATGTGATTCGTTTTTTCATAATGAGAGTATTTTTAGCTTAAATCCTTTTAATGCCTGTGTTATTTACGTCCATGGTGATTTTGTGTGGCGCGTTCAAATACGTTGTATCCACCGGTGGCATATTTACGGTCTTTCGGATTATCAATATCAAATCGTTTGTTGCCCTCTACCCAAGTCTGCTGCACGCGGGTATAGGCGCTTAACGGATCGCCGGAAAGCACGACAAAATCGGCGTCTTTGCCTTCCTCGAGCGTCCCAACGCGGTTTTGCAGATCCATCATTTTAGCATTTTCTATGGTTAACGCTTTGAGGGCAGCATCGCGACTCATGCCCGCGCGAACGCCGAACGCACCGGAGCGTAAGAATAATCGCGTGTCGGTGATAGAGGCATCAGTGTGATATCCAACGGTAACACCGGCATCTTCGAGCACCGCACCGTTTTTATATTTGATATCCACTGCCTCCATTTTGCCGCCGGGCGAATCCAAGACGATGATGGAACTGGGGACATCGGCTTCGGCAATTTCATCAGCAACTTTCCAAGCTTCACTCACGTGGTGCAGCACCAATCGGTAGTCAAATTCTTTAGACAGGCGGATGGCTGTTAGAATATCGTCGTGCCGGTGGGTATGGTTATGAACGATTCGTTCGCCGTTAAGGACCTGCACGAGCGTTTCCATGCCGATATCTCGGGTAGGCATTTTTTCGGGATCACCCTCGGCCGCTTCTACTTTTTCTTTATAATTTTGTGCTTTGATAAACAACTCACGAACCATCGAGGCGGACTTTGCACGCGTTCCGGGAAAGGGGCCGTCGCCTATTGGATTTGTACCATTGGCCATTTTGAGTCCTCCCGCGATCTGTTTGGAGGGATCATCCACAAACAGCATATCTTCGATGGTATTGGCATTACGGAGCTTCAGATAAACGGTTCGTCCGCTCATCAAATGTCCCGAGCCGGGCATAACATTTACTGTAGTGATGCCACCGGCCAGTGCTTTTTTAAAGGTATCGCTGCGCGGGTCGATACTGTCGAGAATACGCACGTCGGGATGAAGAGCAGAAGACCGGTCACCGCCGTCGCCGCTGCCAATATGAGAGTGTGAATCCACGAGGCCGGGCATAATCACTTTGCCCGAAACGTCGTGTTCTTTGGCGTTGGATGGGATATCAACCTCTCCCTGTGCACCAACGGCCATAATTTTTCCATTCTGCGTAACCATTACGCCATTGGCAATAGGTTCTCCGCTTATGGGGATGATTTTGGCGCCGGTAAAAACGTTGGGTTGTTGTGCCAGCAGAAGTGCGGGCAGGGCAAAAACCAATAATAGACTAAGCAAGATATGCCGTTTCATAAATTGTCCCGTATTTTATTAATGATATTTTGGAGTCAGTTGAAACTTGATTATGCTAAGAAGCTCATTTGTTGGCAAACTGTCAATGTATGCATTTTCAAGCTTTTACAATATGATTGGATTGCCAGTACCGTTATCTTAAAATCGATTCAATATCTTTGCATGCCATATCAATTACCGCCTACGAAAAACAGTGCTGATGGTAAACTCCGGCAAGTTGGACTCGAACTGGAGTTTGCCGGCATTGAACCTCAAAAAGCCGCCGAAATTATCCAATCACTTTACGGCGGAACCATTGAAGAAGAGCATCGCTATCATATCCAGATTTTGGATACCGATCTCGGAGATTTTCGCGTAGAATTGGATGCACGTATTCTGCAGAAAATGGCGGGACAAAATATTTTTGACAAGCTGGGCATCAGCCTTACCGAAGATTCCATCCGCAAATCTATCGAGGATGTGATTGATAAGATGGCCCGATCGGTAGTGCCGCTGGAAATCGTGATGCCGCCACTGCCAACCAACGAGCTTTCAACGCTGGAAGAGCTTCGCAAGGCGCTGCAGGAAAATAAGGCCGAGGGCACACACGCTTCGCTAGTTCATGCTTTTGGGATGCACATGAATATTGAGTCACCGGATCTGGATGTAGAAACGCTACATACTTATCTGCAGTCGTTTGTAATTTTGTATCCCTGGCTGATGGAGGTGCTTGATATTGATATCTCTCGTCGCGTATCACCTTTTGTTGATCCGTTTCCCGATGATTATGTACGCACTATCTTAGATTCGGATTACCATCCCGATGAACAGCAGTTTGTTGACGATTATATCGAGCATAATCCCACGCGCAACCGACCGATAGATATGATGCCGATTTTTGGGATGCTAAAACCCGAGCTGACTGAACCGGTGATGGAGGGCGAAAAGAACGATCCGCGTCCGACTTTTCACTACCGGTTGCCGAACAGCCGTATCGACAATCCCGAATGGACCTTTGAGACCGAATGGAATCACTGGCTGGCAGTGGAGCAGCTTGCGGAAGATCAGGAAATGTTAGGCAAGCTGAGTCAGTTATATCTGGTGCGGAAAGAACAAGCTGTTATTTCGTTCCGCAAAGAATGGGCACAGACTGTAACAATCTTGATGGATCTGGATGAGTAGCAAACGACCAAATATTGGTGTCACCGGTCCCGACAAGGGTGGAACGGCGGCTTGGTGGTTTACTTGGTTTGCCGTTGTTATTCACGGCGGACGCCCAATCCATATCCGGCCCAAAGATGGTATCCCAGAGGCCGATATCCATGGATTGATTATCGGGGGAGGGGCAGACATCAATCCCCAGCGATATGGAGGGTCGGAGATTAGAGATCTGTTTGCGGAGGATGAAGAGATTTCAGGAGTTCGGCAGTTTCTTCTGCGGTTGGCCACGATTCTCTTTTTCCCGGTTATCTATCTGCTTCGAAAATTATTTTCGACATCTGCTACCGGTATTGACAATGCTCGTGATGAGCTGGAGTTTGATCTGCTGCACCGTGCCATTGACAAAGGTATTCCAGTACTGGGAATTTGCCGGGGCGCGCAGCTTATCAATATTCATTTTGGGGGTACGTTGCACCAGGATATCGAGAACTACTACACCGAAGTGCCCAAAGTAAATAGCGTGTGGCCCAAAAAGAAGGTACAGATTGATCCGGAGAGCACGCTATTTGAGATCCTTAATTTTGATACCGTTTGGGTGAATGCGATGCATCATCAGGCGGTGGATGAGTTGGGAGAAAATATAATGATTACGGCGCGCGAAGAAACGGGTATTGTGCAGGCGATTGAGCATGCCGAGCGCCCATTTGTGATTGGCGTGCAGTGGCATCCCGAGTATTTGCCGCAAATTCCATCGCAGCGACAGTTATTTAAAGTACTTGTAGAGCAAGCCCGTAATCATAGTTAGGATAAGAGGCTTTGCAAAACCATCTCAACTATGTCATTCTGTCCGCCAGCCGGCGGATCAGAATCTATATGCAATTATTAGCATTTAACTCAAGATCCTGAAGTGATCCTGAGACGAGTTCAGGACTAAAGATTCAGGATGACATGCCGGTTTTACAAAGGTCTGATAAAAGAAAAACCTGACAGGTTTTAGAAACCTGTCAGGTTTAAGTAATAGATATGTTGGTGATTTACGTATCCACTTTATAATCAACAAAGTGGCGATCTTCGATTACGGAGTTAATAAATTTCACGGCCTTTTTATGATGATCGTTACGCGTGTACATCTTGTAGTCGAGTTCGGTTTCAAAATCAGAAATAAGCACTACATCGTGCGGTGATCCTGCCTCCTCGTCATCTTCACTGATATTGATTCCGACTTCTACATTTTTAATTTCATCAATATTCGTTTTGAGCCCTTCCAGAATCAGCTTCATCTTTTCGGCATTCTTTTCCTTTGGAGCTCCTTCTGCTTCATCCTTTAATTTCCACATAACTACATGACGAATCATAAATATTTCTCCTGTAAGTGTGCTTTTATTGCAAGTTAAATTTAAAAAGTTGATTTCCGATTTTTTGATGTACCCCTCAACGGGCGTTATTAGCGTATGAAAGGTCGGCCTTGTCAATCTGGATGTCAGCCAGATCCCGTATGTTATTGTGATACAGTTTGGCTCCCCAAAGGTGGTTTTTTGCCTTGGAAGAACCGTTGTTTTTGTACCACTGATATGTGGCCAAATATCCCTTTGCCACTCCCACCGAGTCGGAAGCATTTAAGCGATTTTGCGGTCCCGAGGGCAGGGGAACATCCAGCGATTTACCGGCGATAATGATATTTGGATTATTTAACGATCCGTTTTTGCCGTAAATCCACGGCCAAAGCCGCGGATTGCCGTATTTGTCTTCAGCGATACTCCAGAGCGTTTGTCCCTCTGCGATTGCGTGCTCTTCTGTGTTGCCTTCGTCGGCAGTCGTTTTGGGATCAGACTGCACGTTTTGTTGCGGTTGGGACTGCGATTTCGCTTGTTGGTTCGGTTGCTGCGAAGATTGCTGTTGCTGGTTGTTCTTCGTATCAGTCGCTGAATTCTGTTGCTGTTGGGTATTATTTTGTTGCGGAGCTTCCGATGAAGTCACTTGTTCTTGGGATGCCATCTGCGGTGATTCACCGGATGAGAAGAATCCAAAATACCATGCTCCGGCTGCCAACAATAGCAAAATACCTGCTGCTGCGGCCACCAAGGGTAGTGAGGAATTCCTGTTGCGGCTGGGCAAATTTTGATCGAATGCAGGAGCTTTGGGAGCTGTTTCTTCTTCGCTTTGATCCCCGTCAGTGTCTTTGGCTGATGAGTCTTCATCCTGCTCAGCATTTGGTGCATAAGGAGAGGCAGGCTCTTCTTGCTCATCTTCTTCGGATGCTGTTATTTCCTCTTCTTCAGAAGTTTCTTGTCCTGTATCACTGTCCGATTTTGTTTGCCCGTTTTCAGTTTCTGTTTCGTCTTCGGATGATTCTGTCTCTCCGATAAATTCACTCAGTTCTTGGTTGGCAGTGCCTTCTTCTTCGGCGGAAGCATCACCCTGGAATTCTACGACGTCATCCTCATCTTCTTGTTCCGATTCCATAGATGTATCCTCATCTTCCAGTGTAAAACTCGATGAAGATTTTGTCTCGGCATCATCAAACCCAAACGGATCTTCGTGTTTCTCCTTTGGTGGTTCTGATTTCTCTTTTGATTCATGTTCCGTGGGGGGAGCAGTGGGCAAAAAATCATCTTGTGGAGCATCTTCCTCGGTAGAAGACGTTCCATTGTTATCTTCTTGTTCGCCATCCTCTTCTTCGATCAGCTCGGGTTCGAGGTGTGCATATGGGGCGTTGACCAGTTCGCGAACATCCTTATAAGGTTTAAAAATAATCTTGTTGTGCGCGGGAATGGTCATCTTTTCTTCGGTCTGGGGATTGTATCCCTCACGTTCATCGACACGGCGTAGCTCAAACTTACCAAAACCCGCAATGTTGACGTTCCCGTCCTGTTCAAGCCCACCATTGATGACATCCACAAAATCCTTGAGGAAATCGTGAGTAAATTGCTTGGAATTGTCACTCTCCTCAGCAATCGACTCAATGAGTTCCCGAAATGTTACTTTCTCACTCATTATCCGGCTCCACTTGTTTTAGATCTTCTTTTAAGCCCTTGCTAGGGGTAAAATCCACAACACGCTTGGGCGGTAACTTCATGAACTGTTCGTAATGCGGGTTGTACGAATCGCGCTCACCACGTGTATTGGTACCAAACGTACCAAGCTCGGGAATGGTAAAAGCATTACCTCCGGCCAGGTTATCATTGAACGTTTGGATGATAGTATCCAATAGTTCACGTGTTTCGGCCTGGGTCATATCCCAATTATTCGCAAGCGCTTCGACCACATCACTAGTGTTCATGTTGTTAGTCGCTTGAATTTAAATTTTAAGCATTGATTTACCTTTAATTAAGAAAAAAACATTTAAAAACTAAGTTTCGATTGTCTTGTAGCTTAGAATATGTATAAATAGGGTTTTTTGGAGTATAAACTTGATGAATAG
Source organism: uncultured Balneolaceae bacterium (assembly GCA_964490705.1). Taxonomy (GTDB): domain Bacteria; phylum Bacteroidota; class Rhodothermia; order Balneolales; family Balneolaceae; genus Fodinibius. Next base: position 33,392 of record CAZBCG010000008.1, read on the forward strand.
GGCGATGCTGTGGTATTTTAAGAAACGATTTTTAAGAAGTTAAATGTTAGATAAATAAGAATATAGCGGAAACCAAAACGGATAAATTTATTTATGAGTCAACCACTAAACGTAACCGAAAAGCTTATCAAAAGTCATCTCGTAGAAGGAGAGATGACTCCGGGCGAAGAGATCGGCCTAAAAATTGATCAAACATTAACGCAGGATGCCACCGGAACGATGGTGATGCTGGAGCTCGAAGCCATGGAGCTAGACGAAGCCCAGACCGAAATGTCGTGCCAGTATGTAGATCACAACTTGATACAGACCGATTTTAAAAATCCGGATGACCACGTATTTCTGAAATCTGCCGCCGAACGATTTGGCATGTGGTTTAGCCGTCCGGGGAATGGGGTAAGCCATCCCATCGAAACCGAACGTTTTGCGATTCCCGGCAAGACGCTGGCCGGATCCGACAGCCATACACCAGCCTCTGGATGTATGGGCATGCTCGCAATTGGTTCAGGCGGATTGGACGTCGCATTTGCGATTGCCGGAGAACCGCTTTACATCAAAATGCCGAAAGTGCTGGGCGTAGAAATTAAAGGTGAACTGCCTGACTGGGTGAGTGCCAAGGATGTAGTGCTCGAGATGCTGCGTCGCTACGATGTTGACGGTGCTACCGGTTACGTTATTGAATATTTCGGTGAGGGGCTCAAGAATCTCTCAACCATGGACCGCCATGTAATTGCGAACATGGGTACCGAGATGGGAGCAACTAGTACGGTATTTCCTGCTGACGGTGAAATCCACCGCTTCATGGAATCACAGGGACGCGGTGACGAATTTGTTGAGCTTGTCGCTGACGAAGGTGCCGAGTACGATAAATATGAAGAGCTTGTGCTGGACGATATTGAGCCGTTGATTGCGCTTCCCAGTAGTCCGGGTAATGTTGTGCCTGTTCGAGAAGTGGAAGGCAAAGATATTTACCAAGCGTATGTAGGTTCTTCTGCCAATCCCGGCTACCGCGATTTCTGGATGGCTTCTGAGATTGTAAAAGGTAAAACCGTAAACGATAACGTATCGTACGACATTAACCCGACATCGCGCCAGATCATTGAGAATATGGTCAAGAATGACGTGATGTACAATCTTGTACAATCCGGTGCACGCATTCACCAAGCCGGTTGTAACGGTTGTATTGGGATGGGGCAGGCGCCGGCGTCAGGACAAAACAGCCTGCGCACCGTGCCGCGTAACTTCCCCGACCGTTCAGGAACGCCCGAAGATTCAGTCTTTCTGGTAAGTCCGGAAACAGCCGCAGCCTCTGCACTGACCGGCAAAATTACCGATCCACGCGATCTCGAAGATCTGTACAATATGGAGTATCCCAAGTACGAACACCCAGAGAAGCTGGTTGTGAATACTGAGATGCTGACCGAGCCAAAGCCGAAAGAAGAGCGCGGCGAAATCAAGAAAGGACCCAATATTTCAACGATGCCCAACTTTGATGAGCTGGAAGATTTTGATGTTCCCGTTCTATTGAAAATGGGTGATGATATTTCAACGGATGAGATTCTGCGAGCCGGTGCTGAAGTACTGCCGTTCCGCAGTAACATCCCGGAAATCAGCAAGTTTACGCTTGATGTTGTGGATGATAATTTCCACGACCGTGCCATGGAGGCCAAAGAGGAACACGGCGGACATGTGGTAATTGCGGGCGAAAATTATGCGCAGGGCTCTAGCCGTGAACATGCGGCTATTGCACCTCGTTACTTGGGGCAGCGTGCCGTTATTGCAAAAAGCTATGCTCGTATCGGCTGGCAAAACCTGATCAACTTTGGAATTCCGCCGCTAGAATTTGCAAACGATGCGGATTACGAAGATATCGACCAGGGCGATGTTCTTGAGGTGAATGACATTCGTGAAGCTATTAAAAATGGAAACGAGGTTGTTATTCACAACAAGACGAAAGGAAAGAAATACACTGTAAAACACACCTTCAGTGATCGACAAAAAGAAGCTGTGTTACACGGTGGTGTAATTAATCGCTTTAAAGCGAAGAAAAAAGCTGGCTAAGCGATTTCGCTCCTTCTTGTTTAGAGGCTCCGGCATTTGCCGGAGCCTTTTTAATTTGGTCAATATGTTGTCTTTAAAATCAAAAGTGTGTATTTTAATACACACTAATTTTCATCTATTCAGATCTTTTGTTTACAAAGTCTTTTTGGGATCGCTTGGGCATCAGTCTTTCGGGATTATGTGTCGTTCATTGCCTGTTTTTTCCAGTGATGATCGTGTTATTGCCACTTTGGCCGGTTGCTGATACTATTCACTTTTGGATGCATCCCATCCTGTTTTTGCTTATTGCGCCTGCGGTTTACTATGTCGTTCGAGATTCCGATATCCCTGATCATATCCCACAATTACTTTTCATAGGTTTGACGGTTATTGCGTTGGCTTGGGGATTGCACGGTGAGATCGGGCTGTGGGCTGAGTCGGCTATTACAATAACAGGGAGTATTTTCTTGATCGCCGGTCACTGGATGAACTACAAAAATCATTATCTGCGAGCCTGTTCTGGTCTCAGGAATCCCAATTTGAAATAAGATTAATCTGATATGTCTGATAAAGTTATTGCTTACGGTACCGTTGCTATTTTATGCATATTTACGGTGTTCGCCATGTTGGGGTCAAGCTGGAAAATCGTCGGCATATCGTGGATTGCATTTGGAGCTATGGCCCTGGCTATTCCGATGGGAATTAAAGCTGCTGGCAAAACCAGGCTCAATCATCTTATTGCGGGCTATGGGTTGGCAAGCGGGGCAATGATTACTAGTGCAGCTATCTTTTTAGTTCCTACGGCAATTAACCACGATCCGATATATGGGGGACTAGGAATTGCAGCAGGAATCATGGCGGGTTTTGCTATCCATACGCTCAACCACGGGTTAACGCATACTTCCTTTCCCGTCCATCCCGTGGTGTTGGAATTGACATCCCACGCCCTTGCAGCGGGGGTAATCATTGGAATGGTGTATGCAGCAATGCCAGAGATAGGTTTGCTACTCGGAATTGCTATTGTATCTCATAAAGGTCCGGCTGGATATGCCGCTTCACGCCGCTTAGTAATGCAGGGAGAATCGGCATTGTTGTTACTCCTGCCAGCTTCTGCAATCGGTCTTGCAGCCCTTCCTGTAAGCTTGATAAATATTCCGGCAAATGCGATTGCTAATGCACTTATCTTCGGATTTGCTACTGGTATTTTTTTTCATGTTGCTATCGACTTTTTACCAGAATGTGAGGTAGGGGGAAATATTCATAGAGATACCAAGCTGGATCATGATGAGCATCACAAGCTGGATAGATACCGCCAATGGGCTGTGCTAAATACTTTCATTGGAGGATTGCTTGTATTTGCAGCATGGTATTTAGCGTATTAGTTATTTCGAGTATAACGGGAATTTATAACTGTATAAGGACCAACAGAAAGATTATGAAACGATTAAATTTTACGCTCGATGATGATACGGTAGCACTGCTGGAGGAGTTATCCAGCACATACTACGGCGGAAATAAATCACAAACCGTTCGTGCGGCACTAGAAAGTCTGGCCGTCCACGCCGGTCATGAAGGGTGGGTGATTGCGGGATATACACCCAAAGAGATTGACGGAGAAGTAAGTTGCCACGGTTGCGGAGAATCCCATGAAGAAGGCGATGTACTATATCGGCCTGTGTTTGAGAAGGGGAGCAGTCCCAAAGCATTGCCGTCGATGCCGACCGAAAACTGGCTGGACTGCCCCGATTGTGCTGAAAAGCAGATTTACAGCTGAGAATCTGTTCTACTTTTCTTTTTCTGATCCAAACTTTTGCCTGATTGCACTGAAGGTAATCGAATATTTTTCTGTTCCGCGATTGCCCAGCAGATAGCCGATCGGTTGCAGACTTTCAATATTTTCGCACACAATTTTGAACATGGCCAAGTAGGGAATCACCATAAACATGCCGGGCAGTCCCCAGATCATGCCCCCGGCAATGAGTGAGAGAATAGTCACCAGCGGATTAATTTGCACGTACGATCCCGTGATGTTGGGTGTGAGAATATTATTCTCGATAAATTGTACGACCAAAAATTGGGCAACAACCGCAAGCGCCAGCGTGGGTGACTGTGTTGCCAATACAAATAACGTTGCGATGCCATAGCCGATGACGGTTCCGAGGTATGGGATGAGGTTGAAGATTGCGGCAATTAATCCCACCAGCAGGGCATATTCTACGCCAATCAGATAAAACCCGAGCGTGTTGAGTCCAACGAGAATAACGCAGACAACAATTAATCCTTTAAGATAACTGGGTACAACTTCGGCAGCCTGGTCGATAATATTTTGGGTTGTCTCTTCCTGCTCATCTGGAATCAACATGGATACGAAGTTGCGAAATTTATTTCGGTAAAAGAGAAGCAAAAAGGTATAAACGGGGATAAGTCCAATGGTTAAAAGGGTGTTAGCAGTACCGGTGAAAAATTGCGCGATATACTGCCCCGATCCTTTAATGCTTTCCACAATAGAATCGAGTTGCTGGGCGGTTATACCAAAGGTTCGTCCCAATGCCCACCGAAAGCGCGTAATATTGGTATCGATCTGTTCTTGGATGACGGGCAGATCATCCGTAAAAGCTGAAACCAGCAAAATGATGCCATAGGTAATGCCCGAGACGACAGCAAAGGCCCCGATAATAAGAATCAGGTTGGTGGCAATGCGGGGAATGCGCCACTGCTCCATTTTTTGGGCAGTGGGGAATAACATATAGGCAAACAGGATGGACAAAAAGAGAGGAACTAATAACTGCCGGGTAATAATCAATGTGGCAATAATTGAAAACGCCAGCAACAATCGAATTAAATATCGTAGCGCAAGAGGATATTTATCCATGATTATGTTCGATTTCTTGAGGGTTAAACATAATTAACCAGAAAATTCAATCTCTTCCAGTTTTTCTATGACGATTGATTGAATTTCGGAGATTTGTTCAGCGTGAATAGCACTGGCAAGGTGCAGTGCGCATCCCCAAGAGAGCGTGACGCCCGCCCCGCCATGCCCGTAATTGTGATAGATTTTCTTGCTGCCCAATGTTTGTGATTCCAACCGCAGTCCATTGTCGGTGCTTCGGATATAGCGATAACCGACCAGCGGAGTTAGTTCATCAGAGGTGTTGAGCGTATAACCAAATGTTGAATCGAGGATTTGATTATTGAGAGCAATAATTTGAGATGGAAAAGAAATACCGTCTATCGTGGATGAGGCAGATTCTGCTAACTGTTCATCCCATTGTTCCTGATTCAACTGCCCCGATTGGCGGCTGCCGCCCACAATCCATCCGTCTTTGCGGGGATAGCAATAAACATCACAGGCATTTCCATCTGAGTCGGCATAGACCGAGGCATCCGGAGTATAATTGTAAGAAATGATTTCATTTTCGCTGTTGGTGATCAGTGGCGCCTCTGTTTTGTGGAGCAGATGTCCGCGCAGTACAAGCTGCTTTTTAACGGGATCATCAAACAGTGCCGGACTTCCTGCACCGCTGCAATTGATGATCGTGTCGGCCGGTAGCTCGCTGATCTCATCTGCACATAATTTTTTATTGATGATCTTGCCTCCGCAAGTTTTATAGAGCTGCATCAACGCGGGAAAATAGAGCGGCCAATCGGCGAACAGGCAGTTGAATACCCAGCCGTGCAGATTGTTAGTATCAGGCCGTTTTGGGATGGCATCGGAATCAAGATTGGCAATCGACTGTAGATTTAGCATCCAGTTGCAGTACTCCGGCTGACCGGGATCGAACTCGAAAACCTCAAAATGCTTGTGGGTTGTCATGCCTGGAAACATTAGTTTCCGCAGCTCATAAAACGTTGATTGCGAATGTTGAAACAGCGATTGAAGCTGATCGGAATAGACCGAATGCGGGATGATAGAAGCCGAGGGAAATTGGCTGGCAAAGGCCGGCTGATTATTGGGATCATCGACTTGATCCACAGTTCGGGCAGCATAGATTTTTGTTTCGTATCCCAAAAGTTGTAGCGTCAGGGCCGTTGTTACGCCCGATACCCCACCGCCGATTACAATAATATTGTTCGACATTGAACTCGTAATTCTAAATTCCCAATTCCTAATTCTTAATTCCTCTGCCAGGGCAGTTGATCCAGATCGATATTGCCGCCGGTAATAATAATGCCTGCTTTTTTGTCTTTTAGGTCTATTTGATCACCAAAAACAGCCGCCACGGGTACGGCGCAGGATGGTTCGATGATAATTTTCATCCGCTCCCAGATAAATCGCATGGCGTCGATAATTTCTTGCTCGCTGACCGTTACAATTTCATCGACATGCTGTTGGATACAAGCGAAAGTCAGCTCGCTGAGGGAGGTGCGCAGTCCGTCAGCTACGGTATTAGTGCTTTGAACGGGATGGAGTTCTCCGGTTTTAAATGACAGATAAGCGTCATTGGCGACTTCAGGTTCGGTACCAATAATTTTGGTTGAGGGTGATAATCCTGATGTCGCAATAGCCGTTCCGCTCATGAGTCCACCACCGCCAATGGGGGCTAGGATGATATCCAGATCGGGATGATCTTCGAGCAGCTCCATTCCGGCGCTGGCTTGTCCCATAATAATATTGGGGTTGTCATAGGGATGAATGAAGGTGGCCCCGGTCTTATCGACCACTTCTTGGAGCGTGGATTCCCGGCCTTGCTGCGTGGGTTCACTAAACGTAATATGTGCACCGTAATCCCGAACGGCATTGACCTTTACGCTGGGGGCATTTTCGGGCATCACAATATGGGCAGGAATACCGCGAAGTTTGGCCGCCAGAGCCACGGCTTGCGCATGGTTTCCCGAGGAGTGCGTGGCAACTCCATTTTTTGCTTCGTCATTGGAGAGTTCTCCGACGGCGTGAGTGGCACCCCGAAACTTAAAAGCGCCCACTTTTTGAAAATTTTCGCATTTGAATACGAGTTCACCACCGGCCCGTTCATTCACTTTTTGACTGCTCAATACCGGGGTTCGGTGCACCTTATCCCGAATTTTCAGATATGCCGTTTTTACGTTTTCAAATGTTGGTATGTCCATAAAAATGATTGTGTATTGCCGTTACAAATTATAAGCCAATACTTGATTTGAGTCCCGATAGCAGGCTTTTCCACCAGTAATTGAAAACGGATTTATTGATTTCGCGCTCAAAGTCAATGGTAGCCGTTCGCGGGTTATCACCGGTATTATCGGACTTCACTTTAAACGTATTAGCCAGCAGCGATTTCATCTTATTCCCGAAGGTTTGTTCGTTTTTCTCTTTATCGAGCAGTGAAATGTTAAGGTTCTGATATTGAAATGTCATGTTACCGCTTGCATGGTGTTCGCTGAGATCCATTTCAAAGTCCATTCCCAGAATTTGTCCGTCATCAATGCGGACGAACGCCAGTGGTACCAGGGCCTGATTGAGTGGCTGCATCTGCATGGCGGTAAGGCTGCCGGAAATATGCTGCTTTTGGGAATCCATCGGGAAACGGAATTGAGCGTTGAGTTCTGCCGCATCCATAATATTTGTTTTGGCAGTTAGAGTAGGGGTGGTATTAGACCACTGTTCTTCGATGTTGGTCAAATTTTTGAGTGTGGCAAAAAGATTGGTGAATGTGATATGTCCTGACTCCTCAGCTTTGGGCACACGTTCGCTGTATCGGATATTTCCATCCGAAAGCGTAAGGCTGTCAATATTGATGGGAAAAGGGACGTTGCGAATCATTTGCTGAGGCAGGGGCGGTCGGTTATTGGGTGGAAAGGGTGGTCGCTTGTCGCGATAGATATCCACATCGGGATTGGAAAGGGTAATGCGTTGGGCGGTTAATCCTTTTGCGCGATTCAGTTGTTGCGTATTTATGTCACGCGTATTTATCTCCTCAATTTCCAGGCTGATGCGATCTATTTCGTGATTGAACTTATCAGCAAAAGTATCTTTATCAAACCGGGGTTGTAGTTCTAGCGAATTGATACTCATCTTGCCATCGAGTGACGAAAAGGCCAGCTGATCGGCGCTCACATCATACATACCGTCTTTGGTTTGGTAGTGGATATCTCGAAAGGCGGTAGTAATATTATCTGATGGGATAATACGATCACCGGTAAGCGAGGCTGAGTCAATCGAAATATCATACAGGTGAATATCACTGTTGCGAAAAGCCAGATAGGGATTGACCGGCAGATCGGAGCGATTGTAATTCACTGATAATCCGCGAATACTAAGTATTGGAATTGTAATTTGATCCAGGACCTGTAGCGCAATATCCGAAAGCTGATGCGAAAGGCTATTCCATTGGGCAGGCTGTTCCGATTCAGATTCCTGCGGCGACGTTGTTATTAAAATAGCAGGATTGATGAGTTGAATTTGTTGTAGGCTAAGCTCTTGATTGAAGAAAAAGTTGGTAAACTCAATACCCGAGATTGCTAAGCGATCAAGGGTGATGTGGATATCAGTGTTGGTAGAATCACTCTTTTTGGCTACGGCAACGTCCGAGATGGTCAGCTGGCGCCCCAGCAGTTCGAGATCGAAATCGCCGATATTGAGATTATAGGCATCATTGGTGGCATCGTGGAACCGATTGACCATTGTTTGCTTAAGTTGACGATCCAGGAAAAAGCTAAAATAGATCTGGATGCCGCCCATTAAGATTACAATCCCCAAAATGGAGCCCAACAGAATTTTTTGATAGCGTTTCATACCCCGTAAGATTGAAGAAAGAAGAACAGCTTTTTACGAATGCGAATTTGTGTAGCGCCTATGCCGTTTTGACTGCATTTTTTAACGCAATTTTACTTTCACTTTTTGTACTATTATAAGCGTTCCAATGTACTGAATGTAAATAAAGAATTGAAAGCTATGGCTAATTTTCGACTTCGTTTCCTTTTGATCTCCTTGGTTATCCCGTTGATGACCACAACGTTGTTGCAAGCGCAGAATGAGCGTTTCCAGTTTGATCCAAACATAAACTATGATACAGAAATATCGTCACCCGCCGAGTTTTTGGGATACGAACTGGGATCCGAATTCACCTTTCATTCTGATGTTGTCCGATACTTTGAATATCTGTCGGAAAATTCTGAGCGCCTGGATTTTCATAAATATGCCGAAACATACGAAGGACGCGGCCTTTATTATGCGGTGATTTCATCCGGGCAAAACATGTCCAATATTGACAATCTTCGGAAAAAGAATCTACAGCTGACCAAACCTGCTTCTGTTAGTGGTTCGGCGGCTCGGGACATTATGAGTGAGCAGCCGATTACGGTTTGGCTCAGTTACAATGTGCACGGCAACGAGCCGTCCAGCAGTGAGTCGGCTATGCAGTCGGCCTATCGATTGGTGGCAGGTATGGATGCCGAAACCCAGCGCATGCGCGAGGAGGCCATCACTATTATTGATCCGATGCTGAATCCCGATGGACGAGACCGCTATGTCAACTGGTACAAATCGGCACGCAGCAGTGTGCTTAATGAGGATCCCCGGGATTTGGAACACGATGAGATCTGGCCGGGTGGACGTACAAATCACTACTGGTTTGATCTGAATAGAGATTGGACGTGGTTGGTGCATCCCGAATCACGCGGACGCATCGACGTCTATCAACAGTGGATGCCGCAGGTGCATCTCGATCTCCATGAGCAGGGTTTTAACGACAACTATTTTACGATGCCCGGCACCACGCCCCGCAATCACGAGCTGCCCGATGACTACAAAAAATGGGCCGATGTATTTGGACGCGGTGTGATTGAAGAGTTTGATAAGCACAACATCAACTTTGCTACGCGCGAATCTTTCGACTTTTTCTATCCGGGTTACGGATCATCGTATCCCAGTAATATGGGTGCTATTGGGATGCTGGCTGAGCAGGGCGGACACAGCCGTGGCGGCCGGGCCGTAGAAACGGATGATGGCTATGTATTGACTTTGAAGCAGCGCATTTTTGATCACTATACAAACTCTATTGCTACCGTGCGGACGGCCATTGAAAATCGGGAGCCGCTGCTTAGCTATTTTCATAATGCTTTTTCTGATGAAGCCCGAAAAGGCAACGCCGAAGCTTTTATCTTGCCGGATAACGGCCGCGATTATACCTATGAGTTTGTGGATATTATGCTCCAGCACGGGGTAGAAATTTCCAGGGCAGAAGAGGATTTCCGCCAGCGCGATGCTTACAGCTATTGGGATGGGGAATCCGGCCGCCGCTCATTTGAAGAAGGCAGTTTTATCATTTCCACCGATCAGCCGCGACATATTTTTATCAATACCCTTATGAAGCGGCAGTTGGCGATCAAAGATTCGGTGATGTACGACATGGCCACATGGTCGGCCCCGATGGCCTACAATTTAGATGCCGCCTGGACTACGCGCTCGGTTGATGTTGCTCAAAACCCGGTCACCGAATCGCCGTCGTATGCCAAAGGCGTTGATAATGCCGATGCCGGCTATGCCTATGTGATCGATTGGAATCAGCGGTATGCTCCCAACGCATTGGCGAAGCTCTGGAATGCCGAGTATCGTGTACGCAGTGCCGAGAAAGAATTTTCACTCAGCGGCAAAATGTACAGTAGGGGAAGTTTAATCGTACTGATTGGGCGTAATTATGAGAAGAAAGATCAAATTGCGGCCGATATGCAGCGTATTGCCAAAGAAGCAAATGTGCAGGTGCAAGGTTTTGATACCGGACGCATGGCCAGCGGTATCGATCTGGCTTCGGACAGCAGTGTTCCTGTTGAGAAACCGAAGGTGGCACTGATGGTCGATAGTCCCTTTAGCTCATATACCGCGGGACAAATTTGGTTCTTGTTCGATCAGTGGACCGAGTTTGGTATTTCGCGCATCCGCAGCGATGCACTCTCGTATCTTGATCTATCCGAATATGATGTGCTGGTGTTGCCCGGTGCGTGGGGCGGCTATTCATCCGTATTGGATTCGGCAGCAGTGGATCGTTTAAAAGGATGGGTCCGCCAGGGCGGGACGCTGGTAGCGACCGAAGATGCCGCCGAGTTTGCCACCAAAGACCAATCGGGACTAACATCCGTAGCGTTGGTAGATGAGGAAAATAAAGAGGAGGAAAAGGCATCTGATGAAGTAGATCCCGAAGCTTTTACCACCTATGCGGCGCGGGAAGATACATCGGGATTAAAGCGGATTCCCGGATCAGCATTCAAGGGACATATCGACAATACGAATCCGCTGGCATTTGGTATTCCGGATCGCCTGTATTCTCTAAAATTCAGTGATGAAGCGCTGCAGCCGTCCACCGATTGGCAGCTGGTAGGTTATTACGATCGTAATCCACAATCAGTGATGGCAGCCGGATACGCATCCCGGGAAAATAGAGAGCACGCGGCCGGGAAAGGCTTTGCCGGCGTTCAGGAGGCAGGCTCCGGTAAGGTGGTATTCCTGTTGGATAATACGCAGTATCGCATGTTCTGGGTCGGTCCCGCACGGATGATGCAAAATGCGGTGATGCTACTTCACGATATGTAGATTTGCAATAATTTTTTTACTAAAGCCTGGCAGTCTAAAAGTTGTCGGGCTTTTCTATTTTAGAGAACTTCAAAATCATGTCATCCTGAACCATTGTACTGAGCTCGTCTCAGTATCTCTTTCAGGATCTAAGGAGAAAAATTATTCAGTTGCTAACATCAATTCCTATGGTTCCAGCGGCTGCTCCACAAACATATATTCTTCGACCGGTTCGCCGCCGATAAGGTGCTCCTGGATGATTTGCTCTAACACTTCGGGCTTACAGGAGTGATACCAGATGCCTTCGGGATAGACGACCGCCACCGGACCTTTTTTACAGATGCGCAGGCAGTTGGCCTTGGTTCGGTAGATGCCGCCTTTGCCGTCCAGATCTAATTCTTTGAGCCGCTTTTTGAGAAATTTCCAGCTTTTGAGACCGATCTCTTTCTTACAGCATTTGGGTTTTGTTTGATCAGCACAGAGGAAAATGTGGCGCTGAATTTTATCGACATGCAGTTCTTCTGCTTTTTTGCGTACGCGTTTATTCATTTAAAAAGTATTATTGCTCTTAGAAATAATGCTGAATTTAGGGATTATATACCGCAATCATAAAGTCCTGTTTTGGTGTTTTTTTCATCCAGTTGCAGTTCTTCCTGTATGGTTAAATTTTTGCCAAAACTATGAATATCTTTGAACTGCAGGTTTTTGCAAAATAGATCAGGGGTCGGTCAGCTAAACAGGCATAGGTAAGTATTTTTACCTAAATTAAATTGCTTAACAAGTAAATTAAGTATATTAGCCTATATAAATATTCCGGCAAATAAGTTATTCTAATTCACTTATTTTGATGTATTTTCTGAGGCGGAAAATTAATTAGGATAAGAGGCTGAGCTCCACATTTGACCGTGTTTTTGAAGAAATAATTGGGAACATTGTTCGTTGTATGTAGATAAATAAAGACATCTGCATGGCGCAGATTAAATACCCCTTGCAATCAAATTCGGATATCATTATTAATGAAACTTTTGAACGTTCTTATTGCAGTACACCACAAGATTGTTCGAGATGGTATTACAAAAATTTTGTCCGAAGAGGCCAATATTAACGTAATTGGTACGGCTAAAAACAAAGAGGAGCTTTGTCCCTATGATTCCAAAGGAGATAAGATAGATGTTGTAGTGCTTGATATAGATATCCCGGAGTTGGATTCATTGAATACAGTGACAAGAATTTTGCAGGATCATCCCAATACTCATATTCTGGCTATGAGTGATAATGAAGATCTACAGCAGATAAAAGATGTAATGCAGGCTGGTGCTTCGGGATACATTTTAAAAAAACGGGGAGCCGAAGAGCTTATCAAAGCTATTAAGGAAGTTTATTCTGGGAATCAGTTTCTCTGCAATGATTCTATAGCTTTTTTAATTGAAGGGGAACAGGTACAGTCCACCAGTGATCGGGTTGCCGACCTAACCAAGCGAGAACTACAGGTGCTGCAATTAATATGCAGAGAACAAATAAATCGCGAAATTGCTGAGGAGTTGGGTATTAGTGTCCGTACCGTAGATTCTCACCGCCGTAACCTGTTACAAAAAACAGGGGTTAAAAACACGGCCGGACTGGTAAAATTTGCAATAAAAAATAATCTGATTAACCTGTAAATAAGGTCAAATAAATAACTGTTTTACTTTGGCTTACTTAAGCCGTACTATAATTTTCGGACAATTCCTTTGTTGATATGATGTTTTAGCAGTTTTTTGAAGCCCCCTCCGTTTCTAAAAAGGTTAACCGCTATATGAACAGGGTATAAATTTTAAATCCTCTTCATATGCGGATCTTACTGATAGGTAACCAATCAATACAGAATGATGCTATCAAATCAATACTTAATTCAAGAGACGATTGGGAAGTTGAGCGTATAACACATCACCAGTTTCAAGAGGGCATATCCATAGGTAGAAAATACCAGATTTCGTTAATAGATTTCGTTTCATCGCCCTATAAACCAGATGAGTACATGCGAGATATTCGCGAGAAAAAAATAGCTAAATACTTCGTTGCACTTTGCGAAGACGGTTTTAGTGAATATAGTGAGCCGTTAATAGAAGCCGGTGCGAATCATTGTCTTTCTATTGATTCCGATACTGAAGAACTGTTGCATACTGTTTCTCAGCTTGATGAGAAATAACCTTCCCTTCGCCCATTATCGTTGGTATTTATAAAATAATTACGCCTTTTTCTCACTCTTTTGTAGGTGTAAATACCCATATTTTAAAATAAGCCTTTTACGTCAACAAGTTCTGTTTGCAATCCTTTACTTTGGTGATGTATTAAATTCAGGGATTGAGATATCTTTCAGGTGCTCCATCACAAAAAATTCTATTAAATCTCAAATAGCTTAATATGAGTGATATTGACAAAATATCAACGGGCTTAGAAGGATTAGATGAGATTCTACACGGTGGATTAATTCCCCAAAAAGCCTATTTGGTACAAGGGGGGCCGGGGACCGGTAAATCAACATTGGGCTTTCACTTTTTAAAGCAGGCCCTGGATAAGGGTGAAGACGCCCTGTGTATTACCATGGTTGAGTCGAAAGAGAGTCTTCTTCAAAATGCCAAACAGTTTGGCATTGATCTTTCTGGTGTAGTTGCCCTGGATTTAAGTCCGGCTGAGGATCTGAGTAAAAATAATGAACAGTACAGTGTGTTCTCTCCGGCCGATGTGGAGCAGGGGCCGATTATGGAAGCTGTGACGAAGGCGGTAGATGAGCATTCGCCCAGCCGCATACTGATTGACTCCTTTACGATGTTGCGGCTGCTGAATCAGGATCCCTATCAAATGCGGAAGCTGACCCTGTCGCTGGTAAATTATGTTACAAACCGCGGTGCCACGATGATGATGACCTCTGAGCTGGGTAATAGCCCGGATGATGACGCGGCTTACTGGGTTGACGGTATCGTAAAACTGGAAAATGAGTCTGACTGGAGAAACTTAAGCGTCACGAAATTAAGAGGATCTGATCATATGAGTGGCGAGCATGCTTTTAAAATAACAGGGAATGGGCTTGTGATTTATCCGCGGTTGCGTCCCAATAATTATAGCCGAACCTTCGAAAAAGACACATTATCCTCTGGCGTAGAAGGGGTTGACAAGCTGCTTAACGGAGGTGTTGAAAAGGGAACAACCAGCCTGATTGTTGGTCCCACGGGAGTTGGAAAGACAAATCTTGGACTTCAGTTTATTAAAGAAGCTGCTATACGTGGTGAGCGATCAGCGGTGTATACCTTCGAAGAATCGAAAGAGCTTATTACCCAGCGGTCCGAAATGATTAATACTCCCATTCGAAAGATGCTTGAGGGAGATTATCTTAAAATTATGTCGGTAGAACCGCTTTCCTATTCCCCGGATGAATTTGCGAAAATCGTCCGCAGGGATGTGGAGGAAAATGGCACTTCCATTGTCATGATTGATGCCATCGGCGGATATAATATGGCTGTGCGCGGCAAAAATACCCTGGAACGGCTGCATGCACTCACTGTTTACTTGCAGAATATGGGTGTTACTACTCTGTTGTTGAATGAGACAAAAAATGTGACGGGCGCATTTTCTACTACGAATATGAATGCAAGCTATCTGGCTGACAACATTGTCTTTCTGCGGTACCTGGAAGTAAGTGGGCAAATAAGAAAAGCCATCGGAGTATTGAAGAAGAGAATGAGTGATTTCGAAAAATCAATTCGTGAATTTCAAATCACCTCCGAAGGTATTAAAGTTGGAGATAAACTGGAAAATATAAGTGGAATTTTATCTGGTACACCAGAGCTTGAAAAGTAGCTTTCAATGGATTGGTTAAAATGGACACTATGGGCTTGACATATGATATCCCGGAATTGAGTACAGAAGGTCAGCCGGTGCTTTTATTGTCGGTCCATAACGTTAAGGATCGGAAGCTGATAAAGCAGTTTCTGCCCGATTCTATGGCTATAGAAACCAGCAGGGATGGTATAGCCGGTCGGGATTTTGATCTTTGTATCCTGGATTACCCATCGTTTGATGCCAATAAGCAGTCCTTGCAGGAGTTAAAAGATGAGGCCGCCCCGATTTTTTTGCCTTTCTTGTTGTTGTCACCAAATCAGAAGGCAATCAGAAACAATGCTACCGTTTTAGAGTTCGCTGATGATGTGGTGTATATTCCCGCCTCACCCAAGTTGTTGCAATCGCGTATTAGCCTTCTGTTAAAACAGCGCGAGTATTCCCTGAAGCTGGAAGAAAAAAGTCGGCAGCTGGAACAGGCAAATAAAGAGCTTAAGGAGGAAAAAGAAAAGTACCAACTGCTTACTGATAATTCGACCGATATGATCTCGGTGCATAAGCCTGATGGGACGTACTTGTATGTTTCGCCCGCATCGGAAGAGCTCATTGGCTATACTCCCGAAGAGCTTGTAGGGAAAAATGCGTTTGATAATATCCACCCGGAGGACCAAGAGCCATTGTTGGAGGCGGAAGAACCTTTTGCTGACAATGAGATTATTCGAGTTACATTTCGGAAAGGGATAAAAGATGGAGGATACAAGTGGGTGGAATCTACCATGCGACCAATTAGGGACGAGGATACCGGAGAAGTTACAGAGATCCAGGCGGGGACACGAGATATCTCAGCTCGCAAGAAATATGAGCATGAGCTCGAAGAAGAGAAAGAGTTTATAGACAAGTCCATACAAAGTTTGCCCGAACTGTTTTTTCTAATAGATGAGGATCAGAATTTTGTAAAGTGGAATAATATAGAGCGTGAGCTGGGCTATACCGATGAAGAAATTCCCGAGATGGATCCCCTGGATTTCTACAAAAAAGAAGATCACTCCTTTATTATCTCAAAAATTGAAGAAGCCTTTGGAACCGGAAATGCCGAGGCCGAGGTGCAGATGCAGGCAAAGGACGGTGAAATTATTCCCTATTATGTGACGGCCAATTCTTTCCAAAGAGGAGAAAAGAGATTTATCGTTGGATCGTGTATCAATCTATCCGAGATAAAAGAGACCCAGTATGAGCTGGAACAGCACCGTCAATTGTTGGATGCTATAATCAATCAGACAAAATCAATTATCTATGTAAAAGATCAGGACAAGAAGTATAGACTGGTCAACGAGAGCTTTGTAGATCTTTTTGATCGTGATCGTGAGAATATTCTTGGTAAAACAAGTCGTGAGCTGCACGGCCGCGAATTCTACAAGCAGGTTAAGGAGAATGACAATGCGGTATTGAAGTATGGCAAAACCATTGAAACCGAAGAAGCTATTCCGGTCCGTGGAGAAACCCGTTACTATCACTCTATAAAATATCCGTTAAAAGGAGTGCCCGGCTACGAGAATTGTCTGTGCGGTATTTCTACTGACATTACCGATCTTAAGAAGGCTACTAATCAGTTACAGGAACGGATAAAAGAGCAGCGGTGCCTGTATGAGATTTCGAAACTGACTGAACAGAAACAGACCGTTGCCGATCTGCTGGAAAAAGCTGTTGAATTGATTCCCCAGGGCTGGCAGTATACTGATGTTACAGAAGCGGCAATTCATTTTGACGGGGAGAGTTATAAAACGGAGCAATACCGCGATACCGAGTGGAAACTATCGGCTGTGAGCCAAAAAATTGAAGAAAAACCACTGCAAATTGAGGTTGTCTATACCCAGCAGAAGCCCGATGCTGATAAAGGACCGTTTTTGGATGAAGAACAACAACTAATCAACAGTATTTTAGAAAAGTTGTCCTCTAAGATTGATCGAATATTTGCCCAGGAGCGACTCAAACAGAGCGAAAAACGTTGGGAGAGTCTCGTTAAAAATGATCCTGATCTTATCCAGACACTGGATGACGAAGGCAATATCAAATTTATCAACCAAGCGGGGGCCAATATGTTGGGTTTCGACGATCCCGACGAGATTATCGGCAAAAACTATTTTGATCTGATTGTTCTCGAGGAAGACAAAAAGCAGTTTACTAATCAACGAATTAAAAACGTGCTAGATGGCAATGAAATTGAGTCGCATATCTTCAAGATCAGAGATTCTAACGGCAAATTGCTGTACCTGGAATCGCAGGCCGTGCCAATTACGCTGGATAACGGAGAGAGGGGGCTACAACAGGTAGCTTCGGATGTGACCGATCGTGTGGAGTATGAGCGCGAATTGAAAGAATCGCTTAAAGAGAAGGAAACGCTGCTGCAAGAAGTGCATCATCGTGTAAAAAATAATTTAGCTGTGGTATCGGGTATGTTGCAGCTACAGGTGTTTAACACGGAAGATAAGACAGTCCAAAGCCTGCTGGGCGACAGCCAAAAGCGTATTCAAACCATGGCGTTGATCCATGAGAAGCTGTATCAATCTGAATCGCTTTCAAATATTGATTTCGGTGTATATGTAGAAGATCTGATACGAAATGTACAGACAGTATCTTCTGCCAACGAAGAAATTGGAATCGATCTTGAATATGATTCTTTTAATCTGAATGTAAATCAGGCGGTACCATGTGCGCTTATCTTAAATGAGATCATCTCCAATGCCTACGAACATGCTTTTACTGATCAAAAGGAGGGAACGGTCAATATTTCACTAAAAGAAAGTGATGAAACAATACATGTTCGCATCAGTGATAACGGTAAAGGTCTGCCATCCACATTTGATGAAAAGCAAGAACAGTCAATGGGGTTTACAATTATAAAAACCTTGATAAAACAGCTTAATGCCGATTTTGAAGTGAAGAATAAGAATGGAACGACCATTTCATTTTCATTTAAAAGACAAGAGATCAAAGGGTCTTCCAGCTCACTGGTATAATTGAAGTGTCAATATTTTCAATCTTTGGCTACTTCTTGTTGAGCGTTTTATCCGTATTATGACCAGTGATCAATTCAGGTAAATCCTCATCCCCACGGCACCGGCAAAGAAAAAGCGCGCATCAGGACTAAAGTCAAGCGTGGGTACGATTTCTAAAAAGCTCCTCAGGTTAGTCCCTTCAAATGCATATTCAGTGCCGATGGGGCCCCGAAGTCCGGCATTGAGATCATCGGTCAGATCATTCCAAATAAGACGAATGCCCAGCCCGTAATACAGTTGCAGGATGTCTGATTCGATCGCATCGCCGTGTTGCAAGACATCAGCATGCAAATACACCTGCGAAAAATTTTGCTCCAGCGAAAATGACAGGGCGCCATCGATGGCAATATCTTCGCTGACAAATGCTTTAACGCTTACCCCGGTTGGGCTGTTGATGATTGCACCGATACCAAAAGTAGCCTCTTGAGCCTGTACAGACTGTCCCAAGATCAGCAGTGATCCGCAAAACAGAATAATGAAGATGGATTTTTTCATGATCGGAATAGGTTGGTTGTGTGATAGTAACGAAGTCAAAATGTTGAACTGCAAAGTCTTCTGCAGTTAACTAAATATCTTCGCCTCAATGTTAGGTTATGCCGGGATTATTTCCTAACACTTTTTCCATTTTTCCGGAATCACGGGCAATTCTAATAATCCAGTCCGGGTTGTGTTATCTCGTAATTTTTGTCGGATTTCGCCTTCTCAACCATCTTGGCCACGTCTTGCAGCAATTTTTCGGCGTCATACACAATGCCGTCTTTGATGGTGTATTCGATGCCGCCGATGCGCTCTACCTTGTTCTCTTTATTTACATGAATAGCTCCCGTACCGTATAACGTCTTCAGGTTTTTAAGGGGATTGGCATCCACCAGCACCATATCAGCCAGCTTGCCCACCTCGATGGTGCCGAGTTGGTCATCCACACCGAGGACTTCCGCAGCATTGAGCGAGGCCGACTGAAAGATTTCCAGCGGATGAAAACCGGCCTCCCGAAAAAGTTCCATCTCTTGGATATATCCAAAGCCGTATAACTTGTAGATATAACCGGCATCGGAGCCCAGTGTCACGCGTCCGCCGCGACTTTTAAACTCGTTGACAAATTCGAACCAGAGGTCAAAATTTTCTTTCCAATCCACCTCTTGCTCAGTTCCCCAATTGATCCAGTACGAGCCGTGCGATATGCGGCTGGGTTTGTAGAACTCCCAGAGCGAGGGCAACGTATATTTTTTGTGCCACTCGGCGCGGCGCTGGGCACTCAAATCGCGGCTGGCTTCGTAAATCGTAAAGGTGGGGTTGAGCGTGATATCCAGCTCGAGCATCTCGTTCATTACGCTGTTCCACTTTTTGCTGTGGGGATCGGCGGCCTGTTTCCAGAGTTTGCCGGCCTCCTCAAAACGGTGCTGCTCGTTGTTGTAATTGTAGTCCAGCGGGTAATCCTGGATCACCTGGTCGGTGAACAGAGCTTCGGGGATGCCATACCAGTGCGTGATGCTTTCGAGCCCCAATCGAGCCGATTCCAGCGCATTGTTATAAACCACGCGCGTTTGAGCGTGATGGGTCATCGTGCCCAGGCCCAGTTTATTGGCTTCATCAATGGCAGCGGCATATACCGGTTTACTTGCACCAAAAAACTTGATGCCGTCGGCACCATTATCGGCAATCATCTGTACCCACTGGCGTGCTTGCTTGGGAGTGGTAATCGGTTCGTCATGCCCCATTCCGAAGCCAATATAGGAGTGGATGCGCGGAGCGGTAATTTCGTTATTAGTACTGCGTTCTTTTTGACGGAGCGTCCAGTCCATTCCGTTAAACGAGCCCGGTTCCCGCACGGTAGTGATGCCGTGGGCCATCCACAGTTTATAAACGTATTCGGCGGGGGTTCCCTGTGCTGATCCTCCGGTATGGGCATGCATGTCGATAAAGCCGGGCAGCAGGTACATATTGCCGGCGTCAATTTCGCGGGTGTCGGGACCGGCCTTGGGACGCCGGTCCTCATTAATGGGTACATTGGGATATCCCACCGATTGTACGGCAGCAATTTTGTTTCCTTCGACGACCACGTCAACAGGGCCGCGGGGCGGAGAACCGGTGCCGTCAACCAATGTTACGCCACGGATGATCAACCGTTCGTACGGGCCTTCACCCATAGTTCGATCGGGGGCTTCTTGTACTTGGGCAAGTACTGTTGTAGAAATGATGAAAAAACAGAACACGGCGCTGAAAAAGAGGAGTGTACGCTTAGCCATAATTTGTAACTCTTTCAAGAGTATGATTTAAGTAGGAATAAATTTGTCTATGTCAATAAAATAAAGTCAGGGATTATTGTCATCTGTTTATATATTTTTTACAAATGAAGATCCAAGCACTTTTGTCTAAAGTGTTGAATAAAAGGGGGATGTGATGCCCATTTTTTGTCAGCAAAAAATGGACGAAAAAACTGCTGGTGGGAATCGTAGATTTTGGACTGATTAAAGTATATAAAATCAGGAATAGTTCTAAGTCATTAGTAATTGTATTCAATTCAGTTTTCCAGCCGATTCCCCCAGACCCCCAACTGCGAAAAATCGTGAAGCTGTTTGATGATTTGAAGTAAGAAATAAAGGTTTTCCTATATATTGCTTGATTGGATAAGAGTGTCAAAATTAAAACCAGAAGAATTTCTATTTGACGAAGTGCTGTTAAAAAACTGAATCAGCGTTGACTAATGATGTCAGTACTGAGGAGTTAAATTCTTCTTGAGTTTTTACGAGCCTTTTGGGTCAAGCCAAAAGGCGGGAAACAATAATAGGGCGGTGGGATAATTTTGATGATTCATCGCGTTGAGTAGATGTTTTGGAGTACATTCCTGGCATAAATTATCTTGGTCCCCGTTGTCCTTCGTACAATATTTTATGCGGTATAAGAAAACCGTGAAATTGATTAAGTGTAGCTGTTTCAAACGTTCATACATGCTTGAAACTAAATAGCATCATTTTTGGGACGAATGAAAATAACCAATTGCATTATAAAAGCAGCGCCCCTTCGTGTTTAAGTAAATACTTTTTGCGGCTGATGCCACCGGCGTATCCAACAAGGTTATTATTAGCCCCAATGACTCGGTGGCAGGGAATGATGATGGGCACGGGATTTTGTCCGTTGGCTTTGCCTACGGCGCGCACTTTATTGGCATCACCCATTTTTTGAGCCAATTCGCCGTAGTTAATGGTTGTGCCATAGGGAATCTTGCGAAGGAGGCGCCAAACCGCCTGCTGAAATTTGGTACCCTCTGCATTCACGGGAATCGAGAAGTGCGTCCGCATCCCCTTAAAATATTCTGATAGTTCGCGAATTGTTTGCTCAATAATGCTATTTGATTCGTTTTTAGAACCATCCGGCCTCTTTTTGTGAAAGCGGATTTGCTTTAAAGCGCTTTTTGAGGCCGAAAGTTCCAGCCAGCCGATGGGAGAATCGAAAAAATAGGTCATAAAGGATAATTAACAGCGATTTAAAGAAATATAAAATTTTTTTGTAACAAATTGGTCTGCCAATACTCTTGAAAACAGAACGCACTATTATTGTCTCTCTAGACCCTACTAGTTAGTCAACTAGTCACTCCTAAATGCTGAAACCTAAAGCACGGGACCTCAGAACTGATACTTCTGAGGTCCTTTCTTTTTTGATGGATCTTAGGCAGTTCTCAAATTAAAAACGGTACGATACGGAGATATTAAAGCTGTACCGCTTACGCTCGTAATTGGGAAATTCTTCGGAGTCGTATCCAACACTGCCGCCTATCGTAAGTTGTGTGCTTATGGGATATTGCCCGGAAATTCCTACCGACCAAGAGTCGAGCCGTTGAATATCTTCTGCAAACTGGAGATTTGACGAAGCCGAGCCGAATCCTCCGGATATATCGACATACGTTCGTGCACCGCCAAAGTATCGCCGAGCCATAAGGTTATACGATTGAGAGGTACCTTCTGAGGAAGGTACGCGATAGGTGCGCACCGTAAACAGATAATTGCCTAAATATTTGCTTAGCGACAGGGTATAAATAGTCGTTTTTGATGAGCCGAATTGCAGATAGCGGATGCCGGCTTCTGCCTCAAAAGCTTTGGGAAGCGATTTGTACAATGACAACCCCAATCGGTAATCGGGATAGATCGAAGAACCGGAATATCCACCGCTGACATAGGCATACAGCCCATCAGTAATACTGGGATAGGCATCAAAATTAAATTGTAATCCACTGGTGGAAAAACGGTTGGCATATTGCACCCGTCCGATGATAGAACCAATGGGCGTACTGCGACTGAATTGTACTTCCAGAAAGTTCCAGGGATCAAAGATTTGGCTAAAGCGGTCGTGGCGGTACGAGAGACTTACGCTGGATTTTATCTGTTCTACCCGGAGGGCCACTAACGCTTTTCTGGCTGTACTGCTTTGGTGAATTGTTATCGCTGATTGATAGACATTTTTAGCTGCCGAATAACGTTCTAAGTGGTGTAGCGCTGCGGCTTTGGCCAGCATCAATTCTTCGTCTTCGGGGTGATGTTCAAGTCCTCTGTTGGCCCACTTTAGAGCTTTTTTGTAATGCCCTGACCATGATTCAACATTAATAATGGCAAGCAACCCGCGTTGATTGTCGGGTGCTTTATCCAGCACATACTTCAGTTCTTTTCGGGCCTTATTATATTGCTCTTGCCAGGCGTAGAGGTTGGCAATAAAAATCCGGATGCCGTGATAATTGGGACTGCGTTCGAGGGCCTGGTAAGCAACAGTTCGTGCTTGCTGATAATCGCCCTTATCAAAAGCAATTTCACGTGCTTTTTTGAATTGTTCATCCACCGTAAGGTTTTCTTGCGCTGTTACCAAGATGGGAAAAAATAAAACTGCGCTTAGCAGATATAACAGCAAGTGATACCTGCGCATAATGTTATTTTCCTTAGAATCCATTGCTGATTAGTACCAAGTAATGCTAAAAAGTTTAGTTTGACAAAAGCTGTTTCAACCTGGGTAATGCTTCCCCCTGTGGATATTCTGTTTTATATGTCTCAAATATTTTACCGGCTTCGTTTTGCCGATTCAATGTTACCAGGATGCGGACTTTTTTCTCCAATAATTGTTTGTGGGTTGGATGATATGCAAGTCCATCGTTGATAACATGCAGCGCCTTGTTGTAGTTGCCGGCCCAAAATTCAGTATCAAACAGGGCGTTGTAGGTATCATAATACGAGGGATCACGTTCCAGAACGTTTTGGAAGATGGTGCGCGCCTGTTCATAATTCCCCTCCCATGCATGGGTGCGACCCATCAAAATACGTACATCATGATAATTGGGATACTGCAATAAAATGCGTCGCGCAATAGCTCGTGCCACTTCAAATCGACCGTCAAAGGCATACTGGCGGGCTTGCTCAAACTGCTGGTCAATCGTAAAATTCTGCTCCTTCATTTTTTGAAATACAGAGTCGTAGCGCACCATAAAATCATATTGGCGTGGTGATTGTAACCCCGGCCCACTTGCAGGAAACAGCTTATTTTGGGCAACTGCATACTGGCTTTTCGCCTTAAACTGATTGAGTTTGTTGCTTAATTTCTGAGAAATGGAATCATTTTTTGTGGGTCGTAACTCCAAATTATCAGTAAGCTTATAAAGTCGATTATTGCCAAGATAGTAGCCGTTGTGCAAATAATCGGTGAGCTGATTTTTGTTTTTCATCAGTGGTGTGGACTGCACATTCCGAAAATTTTGTGTCGTATCCAGCTCAGAGCTAATCCAGTGCACGGAATCGGGCATACTGATAGACGAGAACTGATTTAAATATGATGTAAGGGTTGGTACGATATTGGCGTGTGTATTGACAGCATTAAATTGCTTATTCTTTTTCAGTAGCGGCGAATATATAATAATGGGGACGTGGTAACGAGATATTTCGCTGGTTTGGGGAACGGGAATCAGCCAGTGATCGCCGGTGATAACAAAAATTGTGCGCTGATATTCATCACGCTGGCGATACGATTCCATAAACTGCTGAATGGCATCATCGGTGTAAAACAGGGTCGTTAATTCTGATTCATAGCGGCGGTATGCTTCTTTTCTGGCATCCGATAGCTCCAGGTTTTGCAATCGGCGATTAAATTTTTGGCTGTAGCGTTCAGCCCGGGGAACTGTAAACGGGGAATGGCTTTGCAGCGTGTGATAAATTTCGAGTCGCGGAGAGGATGGAAGAGTATCTAATATGCCGGAAGCAGTCCCAAACATGGTTTTATCATCGACGCCCCAGTAATTTTGTCCGCTTTGTGAGGAGGACAGATGCTTCGATTCGATCAGCTGTTTGTTGAGGACAAAGTCTGTGCCCTGAAAGGATAAAAAGTATTCGAGGTTATCGAAGTAGGTGTCGTATCCGCTGAAGAAAGAAGTATGATATCCGTTTTTTTCGAGGAGGCTGAACAAGGTTTGGTGATTCGGGTAAGAGGGACCCCAATCCATAAACCCATTTTTGACCGGTGGCAGTGACCCCAGGAGTGAAGGCACCAGCCCAAATGTTCGTCCCGATAGGCTGAGGCCATTCTTCCAATACAGCCCCTCTTGGGCCAGCGAATCAAGAAAAGGAGCAAAGCCCGTCCACTGACCGGAATCTCCGACAAATTCTCCGCCGAGGCTTTCAACCATCAGAAATACGATATTGGGAGGCGACTCGGCCTCTTGAAAATAAGCGTCCAGTACATTCTTGTGATCCGCTTTGTGCAAAAATGGATATTCCTGATTTTTATAGTCGAACGACGGGGAGGAATCCCCAAAAACAGTACTGTTTTGAATACTCTGATTTACAAAATAAGTAAGTTTATTAGACGTGAAGGAGTAAGGCGTTTGGCCGGAGATCACCAAACTGCCGGTGATGCCTGCAATGGCAATACATGCAATCGCTATTCCGGGATAAATCAGCCTGGAGACGTCAGATATCCCCCTGTCAATAAGTTTGTAGCTCCCGAGATAAAGCAGGATTCCGAAAAGAATTACGAATAAACTGCTCCACACCGTGAGGTGGTTCGACGCAATCACGGTTTCGCTCATCTCAGAAAAGGAATAGGCCCAAAATTCGGGTCCCAATGGCACTAACGTAGCACTAAAATAGCTGATGAGTAGTATGTTAGACAGGCCGACCAGTGCAATAAGTGCTGCTGTGATGGGAATGGCGAAGTTGGCAGCAATGTTTTTAAAGGCTTCGAAAAGTATCCACAAACCGAGCGCCCAAACCAAGGCGATACCGAAATCGTATAGTAATGCAGGGCCGATATATGAAGCTTCGATAAGCTGTGTGCCGTGGTAATAACCAATAAGTGCCCATTCATAGCATCTGCTGATCAGAAATACGAAATACACTGTCAACAGAATGGAGGCAAGTTCTTTGAGTTGAGGCATTATGTGTTTTAGTGATGATTTCCACATCAGTGTTGGCAAGCTATAATAACATTGTTGTTAAAACAGGAATGCGTAAATATTACAATTCCTGTCCTAAGTTTTTAGCATGAGTTTACATATCTGCCGCAATGCTTGAATATGAACACAGGGTTTGATTTTTTGAATCTAATCGCGGATATGAAGCGATGTTAATTGGGCATCCATGTCATGAATGAGGAAACAGAAAATGAAATCAATGTACTCATCATTGACGATGATGAATTAACGCGCAAACTTATACAACGGCTGTTGGAGCGGGAATTTGATGTCGAAGTTACCACCTTTGTCAACGGTTTGGAAGGATTGGAATATGCCCAAAACAATTATCCGGACTTAATTGTACTTGATCTGATGCTTCCGGGGATGAATGGGTTTGAGATATTAAAAACACTGCGCAAAGATAACAAGCTCGAAGAAACAAAAGTAATTCTGGTATCGGCAAAATCGCGATCCGAAGATATTGAGCGGGGATTCGATCTCAAAGCCGACGAATATTTGACCAAACCCTTTCAACCCAAAGAATTTCTCGCTCGCATACGCAAGCTCTTACATTAATTTCTTTGCCCAATAGCCGATGGTCTCGTACAATATCGCATTTAATACCGTTCTTGTGCTGGCGGGGGTTCTGTTGGTGATCTTCCTTTTTTTGTTGGGATACACCCTCTGGACCCGGATCAAAAAACAGTACTGGCAGCAATACAGGCAGAAGTTCCGCGATCATTACTCTCCTCTTATCTTTGATTTTATTGAAGGTAACGGCGGTCATGCAGAAGCTGACACGCTTATAAAAAAACTTTCGAAATTCGGTCGCGATATTTCATTTTTCCTGGAGCTGCTGGAAG
Source organism: uncultured Balneolaceae bacterium (assembly GCA_964490705.1). Taxonomy (GTDB): domain Bacteria; phylum Bacteroidota; class Rhodothermia; order Balneolales; family Balneolaceae; genus Fodinibius. Next base: position 60,068 of record CAZBCG010000008.1, read on the forward strand.
AGATGCGCGACTTGCTAAAAGGGGATGAACGAAAGAAATTGGATGTTCTTATTGAGCATGAAATATTTTATGATTATTACCGGGCCGGCCTATTTTCGTTCTCGGCACAAAAGCAGCTCATGGCGTGCCTGTATTTCGAAAAGATAAGTACAATTGGATCTCGTGTAGCCGCCAGATTGATGAGCATAAGCAAATCCCGCAGATTACAATTGGCCTATGCCGCAGCAAAAGGATTGCAATCATCAAAAGAATCGGTTGTGCGGCGGAATGCGCTCATTCGCTTTTTAAAACGCCCCGATATTTCGGATTTGATGGTCGGCGAACTCTTGAACTCTTTTTATGGGGATGGGGAAAGAAGCCAAGAAACAATTGCAAAAGGACTTAAAAATATATTGGTAAAATCGGATATTGATGCTTCGAAAAAGAAAATCGTTGTTCTTTTTCTGGCCGGTAAGAATTTTTATGAACAGGGAGAGTTCCTGCTGGATTACCTTAACCGATTGCAATACAGCCAAGCCAAAGCTCCGCTTATTATTGGTCTGATTAAAGCGTTGGGACATCTCCAGGTTGAAGAGGCCGGTGCTATCATTCGAGATTATTTTGAGCTTGACAACGAAGAACTACAACTTGCTTGTGTATGGTCGCTCGGCAAATTAGGAGGAAAAGAAAATTTAGTTTACTTAACACAGCAGCTTTTAACCGTTGATTTTTCTGTGCGTAAATCTATACTCGAAATGGTGGCCAGCAATAGTAAATGGGGCCTTCGGCTTCTCACGAACTTTATGACAGCCAACCTTCAAATGATTGAGAGATATGAAGATCAACAGGAATATCCTGATGATTTATCCCCATTGATTCACAGAATTTACGATACTGTTTTAGGCATACGCATAATGTTGTCGCAGAAGAAGGTAGCAGCAGGTAATGCTTGATTTCGAGATGATCAATATTATCGAGTGGTTCATAATCAGCTATTTCCTGATCTTCAATAGCGTATATTTGCTACTGGTTATCAGCGCATTACTGTATGTTCGCAAGCAGATGTTAAAGAGCGAAGTCGTTAAACCCAGCGGACTTTTTAAATCCAACCTTTACAAAACCATAAGTATCCTGGTGCCCGCGTATAATGAGTCGGGAAATATTATTGAGTCTATAGAATCGTTGCTAAAGCTGGAATATCCTGAGTATGATATCATCGTGATTAATGACGGAAGCAATGATGATACGCTCGAGCAACTTATATCATATTTCAACCTTGATGAAACAGAACTCTACTACAAAGAGACTATTGATCACCAGTCCATACGGGGTATTTACAAGACGCCCGAATTACCGCCACTTACCGTCGTTGATAAGGAAAACGGCGGCAAAGCCGATTCCCTCAATGCGGGACTCAATATTTCTGAAAGCGATCTGATTTGTTCGATTGATGCGGATTCAATATTGGAAAAAGACGTGCTTAAAAAACTGATCCAAACATTTATACAGCACAAAAATACAGTTGCCGCCGGGGGCATCGTACGGGTCGTTAACGGCTGTAAAATTAAAAACAGAGAAATTGATGAAATCCATGTTCCTAAAAGTTTTTTGGGACGCCTGCAATCGGTTGAATACATCAGGGCGTTTCTGTTTGGCCGGGTGGGGTGGGATTATCTCAACAGCCTGATGATTATTTCAGGGGCTTTTGGCATTTTCGATCGAAAAGCAGTGCTGGAGGTCGGTGGGTATCTTACGGATACTGTTGGAGAAGATATCGAATTAATTATGCGGCTCCATCGCTATAACTTGCGTGAAAATAACGACTACCGAATACGATTTTTGCCGGAACCGATCTGCTGGACCGAAGTGCCTACTGATTACAAAAGTTTGCGGAATCAACGTAACCGCTGGCATCGCGGGCTGGCCGATTCGTTGTGGCGACACTGTAAAATGATTTTCAATCCATATTACGGTTATATGGGGATGTTGGTGCTGCCGTTTTTCCTGTTTTTTGAGCTGCTCGGCCCGGTCATTCAGGTTGGCAGCTATGTTTATTTAGTAGCATTATTTTTTATTCCGGGACTGTTAAACCCATCGTTTCTGATATTATTCCTGACAGTATCGATTCTTTATGGCATGGTTGTGTCACTTATTTCTGTCTTGGCCGAAGAGATCGCATTCAAAACCTACAGCAGCTTTAAGGATATCCTCGTGCTCAGTTTTTATTCTTTTCTGGAAAACCTGGGCTATCGGCAAATTCATGGATGGTGGCAGTTAACCGGACTTATCGACTTTTTCAAAGGCAATAAAAGCTGGGGTAAAATTGTGCGAAAGGGGTTTAAACAAGAGACAAGTTAATCATTAGCCTTACTCGAACAGCTAAGGTTTTGCATGCAAATCCTGATATTATTTACAGCAGTTAAGTCTTAAAATAATACTTTACACCTATATTAAGAATTTTTAATATAGGTTAAAACACTTAGGTTTAAGTATAGAAAGTTCAGTAGCTGTATAGTTTCAAACTAGTGTACGAGTTATTTAACTTGGAAAAGTCTTTCAAGGCCTATAGCCAAGGATAAGTTTTTTGCAATGGGCTTTAACGGCCTTTTTCAAAAAAAGAGAGATGATATGGAATTACCTACCCTGTTTTTTGAGGATCATCCCAACCCGATGCTCATTTTTGACACTAATACGTTAGAGATTTTGGAAGTCAACGAGAGCGCAATAGAAAAGTACGGGTTTTCGCGGGAAGAGTTTCTCCAGCTTTCGATCGAAGATATTCGTCCACCGGAAGATATACCGGAATTCCGCAAGGTAGTAAAAAAGTTAGAGGATGGATCCAAAATTTCAGATTTAGGTACCTTTCGTCACCGGACAAAAAGTGGTCAAATACTGTATGTTCAAATAACATCCCAGGTTTTTCCGGCAAGTCAGCGAAATGCCCGAATTATTCATATACACGATCTTACAGAGACGATTGAAGTGAAGCAAGAGGTAGAAGAGGCCTATAGAGATCAGCGCCAGCATATTGACAATAATCCCCTGGGCATGGTCAAGTATGACAAGAATTTCAGGGTGGTTGAGTGGTCAAAACGGGCTGAAGAAAAGACCGGCTATTCCAAAGATGAAGTACTTGGCACTTCTGCTTTTGAAATGGATTTTTTCGATGCACAGGAAGCTGATTTCGTGAAAGAGCGGATGCTTGATATTTCATCCGGAGATAAAGATAAAGACCGGTTTGAAACCAGGGTCAGGTTGAAGAATGGCGAACGTATGGAAGTGAAGATTCACGCTTCAGCATTGCGAAATTCTGATGGTGATTTGAAATCAGTATTGGCCTTCATTGAAAATATTACTGAACAAAAAGATTATGAGCGACAGTTGGCGAAAAGGGAACGGAAATTTCACCGCTTGTTCGAGGAAGCTAACGACGGAATTTTTGTGATGAATGACTTGACGTTTGTTGATTGCAATGAACGGATAACGGAGATTTTCGGAGGGTCAAAAGAGGAAGTTATTGGAAAGACGCCCCTGGATTTTTCCCCCGAAGTACAGCCGGACGGCCGACTGTCTTCGGAAAAGGCCCGGGAAAAGATGGAGCGGGTCAATAATGGGGAACCGCAGGTGTTTGAATGGCGACATCATACGGTTGAGGGTAACCCAATTGAGGTAGAAGTAAGCCTGAATAAAATAGAATTAGGCGAAGACACCTATCTCCAGGCGATATTACGCGACTTAACTGAGCAGAAGGAAGTCAAAAAAGAGCTCGAGGCCGAACAAAAGCGGTTGAAACGCGCCCAAAGACTGGCTCGAATAGGATGGTGGAGTTACGAGGTAAAAGACAACCGGGTCATTTGGTCCGATGTTCTTTTTGATATTATGGGCGTCGAGGAGCAGGAGTTTGAAGGTACTTTCGAAACCTTCTATGAACTGGTGCATCCCGAGGACCGGGAAAAATTTGAAGATGTAATGAGTCACGCCCGGCAAGCCACTGATGCCCTTGATTATATGCTTCGTATTGTGAGGCCCGACGGTGCAATCATCCATACAAAGTGCCGGGCCCAGAGCGTATTTAACAGTGATGGTGAAATGGTACAATTATCCGGTGTATTGCAGGATGTAACGTCGCAAAAGAAAGCTCAGGATGAGTTGAAGCGGAATAAAGAGCTTTTCGAAAGTCTCTTCCTCAATTCACCGGTAGCTATTGCGATGATTGACGTGGACGGCAAAGTGCAAAAATTGAATAGCAGTTTTGAGGAACTGTTTGACTATTCGGAAGACGAACTGGTAGGAAAAGATTTGCTAAAGCATCAGCTGCCGGAAGATCGATATGATGAAATTGACGAAATCTACGAGCATGTCTTTGCAGAAGAGGGACGTTCTAAATATTACGAAGACCAGCGCATCACAAAAAATGGTGAAACCAAAGATCTGCTTGTGGGGGCGTTGCCGGTTGTTTTAGAAGGGGAACCCATCGCTGCTTTCGGGATCTATACAGATATTACAAAGTTGAGAAAGACCGAACAAAACCTGAAAGATTCCCTGAAGGAAAAAGAGGTATTGCTGTCAGAGATCCATCACAGGGTTAAAAATAACCTGGCTATTATTTCTGGTCTGTTGCTTCTGGAGGCGATGAACTGGGATGATGATACCATTGTGAGTAAAGTATTAATGCAGAGCAAACTGCGCATCCACTCGATGGCAAAGGTTCATGAAAAACTGTACAAGTCCACTGATTTTGCGAATCTCAACCTCGAAGATTATATCTCAGAGCTTGTGGAAACAATATTAGACAGTATGCAGGGTCATGAAAATGGGGTGAACATAGCTGTCGATTGTGATGATGTCATTCTCAACATCAATCAGGCCTTGCCCTGTGCGCTAATTATTAATGAGCTGGTGACCAACTCTTTTAAGTATGCATTTGAGGATCAGCAAGGCGGAGAGCTTGAAGTTAGCTTTAAAAGTAACGGACAGGATATTGCCATAGTTGTCAGAGATAACGGTTCCGGACTGCCGGATAATTTTGATGCGATGGCGGAGAAATCACTCGGACATCGCCTTGTCAGCCAGCTCGTTAAACAACTGGATGGAGAAATTGATGTTCAGAGCGACGAAGAAACGGGAACCAGATATGAGATCGAATTTAAGAAAAAAGAAAAATCAGGTTCCGCTAGCAATCATTTTGTGGGATGAACGTGGTCCCCCCCAACGAATGCCGGTACGATTATTGTTAGATTCTAAGCGTGGAAAGTTGAATTTTCTAACCTGTAATCTTACTCTGCGTTTGCTGCGGTTAAAATCATCCGGTTGTTATGGACAATAATTATGATCTATTCCCGGATCATGAGAAGTGTTACTCCGATAAAACAGATTGCCGCCAAACACGATGCCCAGAATGTGCCGGCAAGTCCCAATATGCCGTAAACCAATCCCAGTAAAAATGGACCGAGTGCCTGCCCGCTTCGCAAAACCGTCCAGTTGACCGACAGAAAAGCTGCCCGGTATTCGGTTGGCGCCTGGTAGGTTAGCAGGTTTAGAATACTGGGGATGTTGATGCCTTGCGCAAACCCAAAGACGATAATCGGCAGGCTAAAGAGCCAAATATTTTCTATAAAAGGGATGCTAAAGAATACGGCCAGGTACAGAACAGCGGCCGTTAGAATAAGGTTTGACTCTTTAAACCGTTTTGTCAGGTTGCCCAGTTGCGATGAGGCAAAAGCGGTAATCACGGATGAACCGGACAGCATAATGCCGATGATAAATGACGACTGCCCGAACTGTTCATCCAGCAAGATGGGGAAGAAAGTAAGATAGCCGCCGTAGAGTATGATAAAAGTGAGGAAGTTAGCGGCAAAGAGTCCGATCACTTTTTTTGATTTGAGTGATTGTAGCACATCCCCAACGTATGATCGTAAATCTTTGAGATTGTCAGGCTCGGGATTGTCCAGCCCAACGATTACAAACAAGCCTACCGGAATGGCCAGCAGGGATAGGTAAAAGGGATAAAACCATCCCAAGAGTGCCAGTCCGCCGCCGATTGCGGGATAAGAAGCTGTTCCCACGCTAAGCACACTTCCGTTGTATCCCATGGCTGTAGCCCGGCGGTTGCCTTCATAGAGATCCCCGATAAGCGTAATATTGAGGGCACCCAGTGAGGCTCCGCCAATACCCTGGATAAATCGCAGAATTAAGAGCCAGGTGAAATCTGTGGCAAAGGCGCAAGCCGTTCCGGCGATCCCGAAAATAAACAGCGAGGGCACCAGAATAACCTTGCGTCCGATGCGATCAGCAAAGACGCCGAGGAACGGGGTCAGGAACATACCGGGCACGGTGAATGCGGTAATCAACAGGCCGATTCGTTCATTCGATACGTCCAGCACGTTGGCCATTTTCGGGAGGGCAGGAGCAATGCTGGCTACGCCCATCACGGCGGAAAGCGTAATCCCGAATATAACATAGAGGTTTAAGTCGTGAAGTACCGAAGGCTTATTCGAAGAAGAGATAAGTTGCTGTTTATTCAGAGTATTATATTCAAATCGTTAAAAAGGATAGCTCCGCAAAAACGTTCCCGATTTGTTGGGAAAACTGTTGCGGACTATCTGGGGTTATGTTGCTTTTTTGGTTGCCGATATAAAACGAGCTGATAGTATGCAGATAATTTTTTTGAAATACTTTGTAACAAATTACTAGGGTTTTACTCTTGAAACTAAGAGAGGAACGTTATTAAATACATGCTTGAGCGTTCCCAATTAATTAAAAAACCGACTATCATGAATTATCATAGAGATAAATTTATAGCTATTGCTATAATTTCGATATTTACTTTTTTTATCAGGGTGTGATTCTTCAAATCTTAATTCTGAACCATCTATTACAAGTACTAATAGTTCAGCCGAGCCATCAAACTCAATGGCTACGACGAGCTCAACTAGTTCAACTTCTCCTGCAGAGTTAACAATAGAAGCAGGTACTTATAGCCAAGATGTAGATCTAGATGCAGAGTATCCAGAATCTGGAGAGCAATACTCATACAATGTAAGTACTAACGACCGATTAAGTGTAACTAGTCCATTACAAGTGAGTGTACCTGCTGAAAATGAATATATAGGTTCATCTAAAATCAATCACCGATATTATACTTATAAAAATACCCCTTCTAACATTTCTTTTGATGGTAATGGTAATATGTCATATACCATTGATGGCCAAACTTATAGCACACAGTTAAGTTCAGAGCAAGCGGATATAATAAACTCCGTACAGCAAGATATGGATGAAGCTGCCTCTTATATTGATAATTCAGGAGGTGGCGGTTCTCAGTTTGGAATAGCATCACAATCTACGTCTTCTAGTACATCCGCAAAATTTCAAGCCATGTCAGATAAGGAGATAAAAAAATGGTTTAAAGACATTGGTTATAAAGTAAAAAAATTGGGAAATAGAAGATTTAAGCTGATCAGAAAAATAAAAAAAGATTATCGGGCTGGTCACACCAGAATTGTTAGCATATTCAATGCTAATACTTTGGAAAGGGAACAAACTTTTTCTACTAGTCATAACGGGAAAAGGAAAACATCCCATTTTATGAATAAAGCAAAAGATAAATTCAAGAGTAAGATAAAAAGAAGTGATAATAGTTATTTGATGCTTGAAGTGAAAAACAAAAAAAATAACTAAGAATCGAGGAGTCTATTATGAAGAACTTTTACCTACTATTTATATTTTTGATATTTGCCGGATATACAACACAAGCTCAATCAAACGTGACATTTATACATGGACTTGGTGATTCGCCCACTGTTTGGAACCCTATGTCTGATTATTTAGATAATAACTTTTCTTTTAATCGCAATGATGTTTCATATAATACGGATAATGCAATTGGCTCAACGGCTGATAATATTACAATAGGAGATGATGCAATTGTAGTTGCCCATAGTTTAGGGGGATTGCTTGCCAGAGAATATATTAGGAATGGTAATAATAACATCAATGATTTCCAATCATTGATTACGGTAGGGACGCCACATTATGGAGCGCCTGCAGCTGAAAATATTCAAAATGGAGAAATATCAGATATATTTTCAGAATGGATTCAAGAATTATCTGCTGGTCCTGATGGAACGGTAAATTTAAATTTATTAGCACAGAATGTATTAGCTAATCTGGGTCTCATCCTAAATGGCGATCAAGGATTATTACATAACCAGCTTCTTTTAAGATATGGTACACAGGTTTCTGTTGATCAAATGATACCTGGGAGTTCTTTTTTAAATACATTAAATTCAAATCCACAGAATACTATTCCCAATATCTAGATATGCAATTTATGGAAATGAATCTGCTAGTCAGTCAAGGCAATCTCCTGTTGAAGACGGTACTTTTGCTGATACACATGAAGTAATTACTGCCCTATATCTTGGGACCAGTGCATTTTATGCTGGCATTTCAGCAAGACTTACGTTTGAAATACAGAATTATGATATAAATGATCCGCTATATCATGTATTACTAGACCAAATTGAATACTTTGCTGATTTGGCGGCTCAGTGGTTGCGAGGATTTACTTCACTTGCGTTTGACCAAGCACGCGAATGGAATGAAAATGTTGCAGGTGTAACTTATTATAAGGGTGCGCCATGCCCGCAAAGTGAGGTATGTAAAGATATTACTGATGGTCTTTTGACCGAATACACGCAGGCACCATCTTTCTTTCAAGTTACAGGTGATATTTATGACCGAACAATAGAAGCTAGGAATGCGAATCACCTAGAAGAAACGGCACATCCAAGTGTAGAAACGATACTATCTGATATATTTGAAAATGAGAATGTTCCTGATACCGGAGGAGGTGGGGGCGGTGGCGACGATCCCGTTGATCCTATAGACCCTTGTGACGATGGGCAAAACCAAATGATTTGCAATTAAATTAACTATCAGTCGGTGGTTATTCACCGACTGATAATTCTTTCTTATGAAATTATTTTGTGTCTCAACATATTCATTGCTTTTAATTACGATTTTTACTTCCTGTGATATCTTTGGAAGTGAAAACAAACCAACTGAAAAGGGCAAAGAAATTTGGTCGGTTTCAAACACCACTGATCGATTGGTAAAAACGAAACCGGTTATAACCGATGGCGATGTCTATTTTCTGCAGGATAACTCGTTAAAGTCCTATGAGGTTAAAACTGGCAATCGCAATTGGGCTACCCAAACCTACCAGCAGTTGGGCGCTTTTGGTTACAGCAGGTCATTGCTCCAGGACGGAAACTATGTGTTTGTTGATCAGGGCTATGACATGCAGGCCTTTAGTATGGAGACCGGCCAAGAAATCTGGCACACTCCCATTACCGATGTCCCCAATGAAACCTCCGGGTTGGGATCACCCGTGATGAGCCAAGATGAGACCTACCTGTATGCCGGACGAAAAGGCTATGTGCTCAAAATTCGGAAGGGCGATGGACAAATAATCCATCGTTTTCCGCTGGGAGTGGGAGGTCCCAACGACACGCCTATTGGTGCAACAGAACCGCTGATTGCCTCGGAAGAAGATATCCTCTACGTGCCGGCCTATTACTACGATACTGAATCTGATGATATACCTATTAGTGACCGATACGGTACCTATTTGTATGCATTTGATGCTAATTCTGGAGAACAGTTGTGGGTGAACCCCGTTACCATCAAAATTGCAGATACTTCTACTGAAGCACCCGATGACTCCTTAATTGCGGATGCCCCAATATATGATGCCGAACTTACTGATAATGCTGTGGTTGGACTTATGGGGATGTCTGTTGTTTCTATTAGCCGAACCAATGGACAGAAATTTTGGGATAATTACTTTCCCCAAAGTGGGTTCAACGTTGGCCTAGCCATAACTGATAATTTTATTTATGTTGCTTCGGTGGGTAGTTATGCCCATAAGCTAAATTTACAAACCGGAGAAGAACTCTGGCGAACCGATATTGGGGCTTCAAATTATAGCATTCCAACGGTCCAAAATGGCCGGTTTTTTATGACTGTCACCGGTGGTGGAAACAATTTGATCCTAAATACTGATGACGGGTCAATTATCTATGATGAGTTACCGCCGAACTTCGAGAATGATTCCTTCGATGTGTTTATATCCTCGCTGGGCGTTGGAGACGGGTATATGGTAAATGTGGGGAGTAAAGCGGCCTATGGCATTAAGATTCCGGAATAAAAAGGCCTTTAGAGGCCTTTTTATTCCCTCTCCCTGGGGCAAGTCTGTGACTTCGGCTAGAGAAGGATGACTACTGGCACAAGTCCCAAATTTATTCCCAATAGTCGTCCAGAAATTTCTCCCAGCGGTTGCGGTTTTTCTGATAGACGCGCTCCAGATCCGAAAGAATATCCTCAAAATCGGGATTGTCGTGCATGGGTTGCCAGATGGGGTTGTCAGCGACCCAGGGATAATTTTCGTATCCCAGGTAAATTGCTTTTCGCAGCCAGTGCAGGGCTTCGGTAGAATTACCTTCAACTACAAAATAGGTCGCCAGCCGGTGGGCCATCTCACAATCGGTAGCTGCAATAGAGAGCAGTTCATCGGTAATAAGTTCAGACGCTTTTTCGGGGTCGCCGTTCCGCACGTAACACATGGCCAGCGTGGGGTAGGTCACTCGGCGGTTGGGATCTTCTTCAATGACGGATTCCAAAATGGGGATCGCCTTTTCATAACCGCCTTCCCGAAAAAAGAGGTATCCCTTGGTTGTACGCAGTAGCGAGTGATTGGGTTCGAGGGTTAAGCCCTTATCAACCTCCAGCCAGGCCAGATCGAGCTGACCGAGATAGTGATTTACCCGTGCCCGCCGATTGTAGATTTGTGTTGCCGCAGCGGGATTGTCCTGCAGAGCCATCCCAAACAAGCGAAGCGCTTCTTTGTGTAATCCATCGAGCTGTACGATAATGCCCGCGCCCAAAAAGACTTCTGAATTGTGGTTGGTATTGTTGAGCAGGTATTGCATATCGCGCCGCGCTTTTTCTTTTTCGCCCCGCCACAGATAGGTATAGGCCCGTTGTATTTTTGCTTCTATATTTTCGGGATCCAGTTCCAGGGCTTTTTCCAGATGACGTTGTGCCGTCATAAAATGCGTCTGTCCGCCGTAACCATTGACTACATAATTGAGATGAGTGCGGCCCAGCCCCGCATGAGCTGCGGCAAATTGGGGCGCTTTTTCCAGTACTTCCTCAAATTTGTTTTTGCCTTCTTCAAGGTCTTTCGGATTGTTGGATCCCCATAGAAATCGTGATAGCAGGGCCTGTGCTTCTAAATACTGCTCCGATAAATCAATCGGCAGGCTGTCGAGTGGCGTTTTTTCCTGTTTTTCTTCGAGTTTGCCAAGGTTGAACAGGGTTTCAAAAATATCGTCTGTGATTTCGCTTTGTACTTGCACTAAATCAAAAGAGGGCACCGATATAGTATCACCGGCAAAGATGGTTTTGGTCGCAATCTCGAGCAGCTGCCAGGTGAGCGTAAATCCTTCTTCGGCGCTAAAAAAACTACCTGTCAGCACATACTGGGTTTGCAACTTGTGACCAGCTTCAATTTCGTCGATGGATTGATCCGACAGCGATAAAAACGCGCCTGGCGGACGTATGGTAACCGAGGCGTTTTGGGATAATCGTGTTGCAATGGCATCGGCCATGGCCAATCCAAAATAGCGCGTTTTCCCATTTTCGTTGGCCTGCTTGAAGGGAAGTACGGCTATCGAATTCTCAGGGACATCATCGCTGCTTTTTTGCAAAAAGAATTCCGTAAGCATCGAAAAAACGCCCGGACGGTCATTTTCCTCTTTCTCTTTTTGCGATTGTTTTTGTTGGGCCGATCCCACCGACGGTGATGGAAGCAAGGCCGAACTTTCGCCGGGAATCATCCCCTTTTCAAAATCCATGGTTTTCATCAGTGTTTTAAGTGCGCCGTGCAGGTCCGCCACAGATGTAAATCTATTGGTCGGTTGTTTGTCCAGTGCTTTAAGGATCAGATCATTAAATGTATCGGGGATATCCGGGTTAAGCTTTTTGGGCGGCGTAGGTTTAATCGAACGGATAGCCCGGATAAGTTTGTGCTCATCAAGTTTCCTTGTTGATAGAAAGGGATGCTGACCGGTAATAATTTCATAGAAGATGATACCGAGTGCAAAAATATCGGACTGTTTGCTGCTGCGCAGCGTTACGAATTGTTCAGGAGCCATATATGCGGTGGTCCCAAACCGGCTCGACTGTTGATTGCCATTGGTTTCGTCATCACTTTCTGGGATATCTTCCAGCGTTGGGGATTCCCGTCGCTTGGCCAGCCCGAAGTCCAGAATTTTCACCAGTCCGCCGTCGGTAACCATAATGTTGGCCGGTTTCAGATCGCGGTGGAGAATATCCAGCTTGTGAGCTTCGGCCAGTCCGTCGGCAATTTGTATGCTGATAGAAAGCGCAAACTGCAGGTTAAGTGCTCCATTTTCGAGCAGCTCATTAAGCGTGCGGCCGGGCACGTACTGCATCACGATATAGGGACGCTTGTCGTATTCGCCCACTTCGTAAATGGCACTTACATTGGGGTGCTGAATAGCCGACGCAATGCGCGCTTCTTCGAGGATACGCTCGCGAATCTGCTTCTCCGATGCGCGCTCGGGGTGTACAATCTTAATAACCACCGGTCGCATCAGTTTGGTGTCGGTCGCATAATAGACCGTACCGTGCTGTCCCGATCCCAGTTCGTGTTGGATTTCGTAGTGTTGGATCTTGTCCATTGCCGCTTTATTTATTTGTTATAAGCGGAAAATTACGGACTACCACTACGAAGTTCTACTTTTTCGGGGATGTAATTTCTTGCAAGGGATTCTCAAAAGCAGGGCAATATTCTTGGATAAATTCTTGCAAACCGAGATAAAAACCGCTGCCTCAAAGGAGCAAAAAAAGTCAAAATGATATCATCCTGCTTCAGCCGGCACCTCCGTTTTTTCATCCGCAGCGCTTGTCAGCAGGTTATAGGATGATACGATAACAAATAGAACACCCAGCAATGCAACAATTGACGATCCGGCCGGGAAATCATAATTAAAAGACAGATTGAGCCCGAAAAATCCACCGAGCACGCTCAATGTCATCGCTGAGCTAATGACTACAATTTTGGATTTGGACAGCATAATGCCGCAAACGCTTGGGATAATCAGAAAAGAAAATACGGGGATTACTCCGCCAATTTCGACGGCAAATACAATGGCCAGACCGATGGAGATATAAAACAGAAAGTTCCAGAAATCAAAAATACCGACTTCATCGCCGTGGTTATCTTCGTATTTGCGGGTGAGCTCGAAGAATTGATTGCGAAATATGATGTGGGAGATCCCGAGAATGCCAAATATGATGGCCATTGTTGTGATCTGTTCCCAGCTGACGGCCAGAATGTTACCAAAGAGGACTTCCTGGATATCGGAATCGCCGTGGGCCGACTTTGAAATTAGTAATACCGTTACCGCAGAACAGATAGCGTAAATAATGCCGATGACGGCTTCCTGTTTTAACCGCTTGTCCTTGATTTTGATGAGCGACAGCAAGAAAGCCCCTACCAGTGTTGCAATGATGGGAATCCAGGTGTTGCCGCCACCAAGATAGGCGGCAATGGCTACGCCGAGGGATGAGATCTGCCCAAGGGCAAGATCAACGAAGACGATACCTCGTCTCACAACATGAACACCAAGGTAAGAGAGCAACAGTCCCATAATTACAGCGGCGATAAAAGCTTGGGTCATAAAATCCAGTTGAAACATCTCAAACATAGTGATCTGGTTTTTATTGAAAAATTTATCTTGAAAGAATTAACTGTCATCCTGAACCATGTGCTGAGTTTATCTCAGTATCTCTTTCAGGATCTCCCGATATTTAAGAATGTGTTTCGTTAAGCCTCCACGCTTCAATTGACTCAGCGCAGAGGTCCGTCATAGTACGTTAGTTTGCCTGTTGCTTTTCCAAAGCTTCGACAAGTGTATTAATGTTGTAATCAAAAAGATCAATATAGTTGTCAATTTCGTCGTAGCCGCCCGTCATCGTCGAAAGCTTGGCCAACTCGATAGTAGCATTACGCGCCACAACTTTGGGCGATTTCATACTGAAATAGGGTGAATTGATCAGTGCCGGAATATTTTGTGATTTTACTTTCTCTATCACATTTACCAGCTGTGAGGGTGTAGGTGGAATGCCGGGCTTGGGCTCCAGGAATCCCGCAATTTCGAGACCAAATCGCTCTTCAAAATAGACCCACTCATTGTGGTAAGCGATGATTTTAGTCCCTTCATAAGGAGCTATTTTGTTCTGCCATTCTTCCATTTTTTTGTCGATGGTGCTCTTAAACTCTTCCAGGTTGGCAGCAAAATCGGCTTCATTTTCGGGGGCGATTTCGGCAAGATGATTATAGATATTTTCGGCAATCTTCTTACCGCGCAGCGGGTCGAGCCAGTAGTGGGGATTCCCGTAGATGTGGATATCGCCCTCTTCGGGATTAATTTGCGAAGGCACCTGTAGCAGAGAAATACCTTCTGAGGCATCCACATAACCGGGATTTCCGCGCTGGATATCTCCATTTCGTGAACTTTCGACCAGCTGTGGCGCCCATCCTTTTTCCAAATCGAGACCGACGGTTACAAACATATCGGCACGAGAAAGTTTGACGATAAAACTGGGTTTAGGATCCACAAAGTGCGGATTTTGATAGCCCTTGGCGATGGAAAAGACATCCACATGGTCACCGCCCACGTATCGCGTAATGCTGGCCAGGTCGGGCAGGGTGGTTACAACGTTAACTTGTGCTGATGCGATAGCGCTGAATCCCGTGAGGATCAGAACTAGCATCACAATCGATTTTTTAAGGGTGTTAATCGTATTCATATCAGTAGGATTAAAACGATGAAAAATTGGTTAGCGAGCATTCATTAATATTGGTGGGCACCGTGTTCACCGATCACAAAAACCCAGCGAAAAAGTCCCGAAAAGGCTGAATCAGAAAAGCCGGTATTGGTACTTATTTTTGGACCGATTTCGAGCTTTTGGAATTCCGTGGCATACCAGCCAAAAGTTGCGGAAATGGCTTGCTCGTCCATCTCTGGTGTCATAGGATCTTCGGCATAGCTGTACTGTCCGGTGACAAACCAGCGGCGACTCAGCTGATACTTCATCCAGGAGTACATACCCCAGGCTTGAACGCTGCTGTTGGTTGGAGTTTCTACATCGCTGAAATAAAATTCATTTTGCCATTCAAATGATTTGTAGGTGTTGTATTGGATTGGCTTCCAGATGTAGGTTAAGTCTGCACCGGCCAGGGTGGAGGTGAGTCCATTTTCGTTTCTTCCGGATGCTGCTGATAACCCCAGTTCCAGCGTTGAATTATCGGATAGCGACCAGAAGTTTTTGAGATGGGCCAGTTTCATGGGCACATTTTCGTTGCTTCGGGCAAAAAGTGGACTTTCATCCGGACCGCGCGTGATTTCGATAATCAGCTCTTGGTAAAACGCAGGGTTGGGGATGAGCCAGCTCAGCGAAGCTCCCTGATCAATCATCGCTTCGCCAAAGAAATTTTCATAAGCTACCGGCATATCGATGACAGGCAGCGCATGCTTGTGAATGGGATTGATGCGCCCAAATGCCTGGCGAAACTTACCCGCTTTGAGCTGTAGGTTGAACGGCAGGCTCAGTGTTTCCAGATAGACTTCCTCGATTTTTGCATTGAGCTGGCCGCCTTCCCCTTCAAAAACAGGATAGAATTCCGCCTGCGCATAGGGATCGATAGCTGAGCTAAAATTGAGTTCCACACCCTGTACGTAAGCATCCCAGTTGCGATCGCCTTCACTGGTATAGAGACTTCGAAAATCGCCGATGGCGCTAATATCGGGATTTCGATTACTTGCCGTGGCGCGAACCGACTGCGACTGTTGCACAGATTGGTTATCCGAGTCATCTTGACCGGATTCTTCCTCTTGCTGTTGCATCTGTTGTCGTATCTGCTCAACAGAGATTGAATCGGTGGAGGTGCTATCTTGTGCCTGTACACATTGTGTTGCTGAAAAAGTGTACACGGCAGATAGAAATAGTACCAAAAAGACAGTGTTAATTTTTTTCATGGATCATAGGTTCAGTTATCCGGAAAGAAAATAATTTTCCACACGGATGGGCTTAGAAATTAGTTTGTATAAAACGACTGGAAACTAAGCCAGAGTCGGAGGGGAACGACCTAAGACCGGGAAGAAGTAACGATTGGGAATCGTGGATATCTGAATAGAAGGGACGTAAGCAGTACGATTGAAATGCTGCTCTACATCAACAGATGGGGTAATATTTCCCTGCAAAAGATAACCAGAAATGGGACACCGTGCGGTATCTGTAGTCAGGCAGTGTCCGGTATCCGTAAAATCATCCGGATGATTCCATTCGAAATGTTCATGAGAGTGAAGCGTAGAAATTACCAGATTCATGCTCATGACGAGCATGATGGCAAAACTCAAGACGGTATATAATTTTCGCTTGCTCATGAAATGAATTAAATCTACTGTTTAAATGTATTTCTCACAAGCTGACGAACGTAAAAATATATAATCGCTATTGTTCTTTTTTGGATATTTGAAAACAAAAAAGGTAAGGATTCAGTCAATGGCAGAACTGTTTGAAACAGCAAAAATATGGTTTTGGGGATTGGGAGACCAATATGGCGTCAATCCTCTTATTTTTGGAAGTATTTACGTAGGTGCTATCCCGTTCTTTTCGTTAAGCCTCGGTTGGCTTATCAGAAATTATCGATTGGATAAATCAATTGTGCTGCCTTCTTTATTGGCAACCTTCTTTTTTATTTCCGCTTATCTCTATTTAATTATTGTGGGACAGAATGTGCCGT
>CAZBCG010000008.1:77046-129939 GCA_964490705.1 uncultured Balneolaceae bacterium
TTCTTTTTTATTTCCGCTTATCTCTATTTAATTATTGTGGGACAGAATGTGCCGTGGTGGGTATATACCGTAGTAATAGCGATGGTAGTTTATGGCGTATATTCCACCTATCAAAAAGCGAAGAAGCGCATTCGGAATATTAATGATAAACAAAGTATAGATGAGTAACTACGATTTTGATGCAGTGGTAATTGGCGGTGGCGCGGCAGGACTGACGGCCTCCGGAATTGCAGCTAATTTTGGTGCCAAAACCATGATGATCGAAAAAGATCGGTTGGGCGGTGATTGCACATGGACCGGCTGTGTACCCAGCAAAGTACTGCTCAAAGCCGGGAAAGTTGCGCAGCAAATGCGTGAGGGTGCTAAATACGGACTGATTGACCAAGAGCCGGAGATCAATTTTCAGAAGGTTATTGAGCATGTGCATCAAACGCGCCAGGAAATTTATGAGGATGCCGACCGCCCCGAAATTTTTGAGGATATGGGGATCGAAGTGGTCGCTGGTTCTGCAACATTTCTTGATGAACATACCGTCGAAATAAAAAGCAACGATGGATCCAACCGCAAAATCTCATCGCGGTATTTCTTTATCTGTGCCGGGGCCAGTGCGTTTGTGCCGTCCATCGAGGGCATTGACAGCGTGCCGTATCTGACGAATGAGTCCCTTTTTGAAATTGAAGATCTGCCTAAAAAATTGACGATTATTGGAGCCGGACCTATTGGTACCGAGATGGCGCAGGCGATGCATCGGCTGGGATCAAATGTAACCGTTGTTGATATCGCCGACCGGATTATGACGAATGATGATCCCGAGCTGACGTCGATGCTCAGAGAGCAGCTGGAACAGGAGGGCATCAGCTATGAGCTTGGTGCCCAGGTAAAGCATGTCCGCAGGGAAAATGGTATCACCGTAACTGTTGATGTAGATGGGAACGAAAAGCAGATTGTTTCTGATCGGCTGTTCATAGCAACGGGGCGGCGCGCAAATGTGGATGATTTGGGACTCGACGAGGCAAATATTAACTATTCTTCACAGGGTATAGAAGTGAACAAAAAATGCCGCACCAGTCAGTCGCATATTTATGCCTGTGGAGATATCACTGGACGCTACCAGTTTACGCATATGAGTGAGCATATGGCCAAAGTAGCGACGACCAATGCGCTGCTCAAATTTCCTATGAAAATTGATGAGGATCACGTGCCGTGGGTAACTTATACCGATCCTGAATTGGGTCATGTGGGGGCTACGGAAGCGCAACTCAACGAACAGGGCACAAGTTACGAAACCTATCGATTTCCCTATTCAAAAATTGACCGGGCATTGACTGACTCAGAAGCCGAAGGCCTAATCAAAATTCATTCGCGAAAGTGGGATGGCAAAATTTATGGCGTTAGTATTTTGGGAGCGCACGCCGGGGAATTGATATCCGAATATGCGGTGGCGATGAAAAATGGAGTCACCCTGCGCAATCTGGCGGATACCATTCATCCGTATCCATCATACGGGTTGGGCGCAAGACGAGCAGCCGATCAGTGGTATATCAAAAATCAGTCGGAGTGGCAGGTGAAGTTGATGAAGAAAATTTTTGGGTATCGAGGCGAAGTGCCGGATTTCAGTGATCCGGATCGGATTGTATGATATTAGCCGTGGATTTGCTCAGATCCGAACGGATATTTTGCCTCTATGAAATTATTACAAAGTCATGCTAATTTTGAAAATTGGGTTCATCAAGAAAATACTTGAACGAGGAGAGGCCAGGCAAGGTAGATGAACAGCAGAAAGCCGAATCCGCTGAGTCCAAATAGGTAGGAGGGTTGAATCCAGCTGGCTTCTTCGGATTTGTGGAAATGCTCAATTAATCCACAAACAAAAGTACCGGTCGCTAATCCAAAAATAAGGTACTCCATAATATAAGCTGGATTATCATTAAAATGTCATCCTGAACTTGCCGCGCTCCGTCCATTCGGAGTTTCAGGATCTAAATACTGAGATTCCGAAACTAATATCAAGTCCCAACTAAATTGATCAAAAAAAGCTCATCCGATCGAAGAACATCGAATGAGCTTTTGTACTAAATGAAACTATGCTGTTGCCAGCAATTCTTTTAGCGTAATGCCGATTTCAGCGGGGCTGTCAACAACGGTAACGCCCGCATTGCGCAGTGCTTGTTTTTTGGCATCGGCTCCGCCGGTTCCGCCAGAAATAATGGCGCCGGCATGCCCCATGCGTCGGCCGGGAGGGGCCGTGCTACCTGCAATAAACGCTACGACCGGCTTATCCACATTTTCTTCGATGTAGGCTGCGGCTTCTTCCTCAGCGGTACCGCCGATTTCACCGATCAGTACAATGGCTTCGGTATCGTTATCTTGCTCAAAAAGTTTGACCGCATCGGTGTGCGTTGTTCCAATAACCGGGTCACCGCCAATACCGATGGCTGTGCTTTGTCCAAGTCCGGCTTTGGTCAGTTGGTCAACTGCTTCGTAGGTTAATGTTCCGGATCGGGAAATCAGTCCTACTTTGCCGGGCGTAAAAATACTGCCGGGCATAATGCCGATCTTGGCTTCACCGGGGGTAATTACACCGGGGCAATTCGGACCGATGAGCGTAGCACCGTGACTGTTTACAATCTGCTTAGCGGTAATCATATCTTTGACGGGAATACCTTCGGTGATACAGATGATTACCTCAATTCCGGCAAAAGCGGCTTCTGAGATTGCATCCCCAGCAAAAGCAGGGGGTACAAAAATGACCGAGGTGTTGGCATTTTCCTTTTCAACAGCATCGGATACCGTATTATAAACCGGCAGATCGTGGTGCGTTTGTCCGCCTTTTCCGGGCGTAACGCCGGCCACCACATTGGTGCCGTATTCAATCATCTGCTCGGCATGAAAGCTGCCTTCACTGCCTGTAATTCCCTGTACAACGAGTCGAGTATCATTACCTACAAGTACGCTCATGAACTTTCCTTAATTAAGTTAAATGATTTTCGTAAGTCGGACGGAATATACCCACATCATCATGATTTGGCAAAGATGAGAATTGAGAATTAGGAATTATGAATTAAAAATTTTACATCCCAATCATTTCCAATTCCTAATTCATAATTCCTAATTATATTCTTATCATTTCATTGCCATGGCAACCATGATTCCTGACGACAAAAAAGAAGAAGTACGCGGCGCGGCGGATATCGTCGAGGTGGTCGAAGACTACGTCAAACTCAAGCGATCCGGCCGCAGCTGGAAAGGGCTCTGCCCGTTCCACGATGAGAAAACGGCTTCTTTTCATGTTACGCCCGATCTCGGAATTTACAAGTGTTTTGGGTGTGGCGAATCGGGCGATGTGTTTAACTTTGTGATGGAGATGGAGGGCGTCGGTTTTGTGGAAGCGATGCGCTCGCTGGCCGACCGCTATGGCGTGTCACTGCCCGAAAAAGACGACGGGGAACTCAGCGAAGAACACAATCTGCGCGAAGGCATTTATCACGCCTTAAAATATGCGGGAGTGTTCTTTTTTCGTCACCTAATGGAAACCGATGAAGCCCAGAAAGCCCGCGATTATCTCAAAAAAAGAGGCTACGATCGCTCGATTATCAAAAAATACGGTTTGGGATATGCTCCCGCCAAAGGATCGAAGTTGTATAAAACGGCTATCGATTCGGGTATCAACGAAGAGTATTTGTTGGAGGCGGGACTGATAAAGCCCAGCAAGCGCGATGACGGATTTTATGATGCATTCCGGGGGCGGTTGATGTTCCCGATTTTCAATCCCTCGGGCAAAGTAATCGCTTATGCGGGACGCGTGCTGGGGAACGAGAAATCAGCGAAATATATCAATTCTCCGCAGACCAAAGTATATGACAAGAGCTCGGTGCTGTACGGCATCAACTTTGCGAAAAATGAAATCCGCAAGACCAACGAAGTGATTTTGGTAGAAGGCTATACCGATGTTATTTCGCTGCAGCAGTATGGCATCGATAACGTGGCAGCGTCAAGTGGTACGTCACTCACTCTGCGACAAATGAATCTACTGCACCGCTACGGCGATACGATTACCATGATTTATGATTCTGATTCCGCCGGTCAGCGGGCGATGAAGCGGGGCATCAATATTGCGCTACGCGAGGGCATGGATGTGAAGCTGCTTGAGCTGCCCGAAGGCGAAGATCCCGATTCGTTTGTTCGTCAGTTTGGGAAAGAGGCATTCCAAGAAATGAAGCAGGAAGAGGCCGAAGGCTTTCTGGATTACCTGGTGCACAAGGCGCGTAATGAAGGCCGCTGGAATGAGGAGAAAGATAAAGTTGTCACCGAGATCCTCGAATCTATCGCCCATATTCCCGATCAGATTAAGCAGGAAGTGGAAGTACAAAAGCTGAATAAAATTTCGAAGATCGGTGATCGGGCGCTGTTTGATGAGCTCGGAAAAATTCGCAAGCGGGTGAAAGAGGAACGTAAAAAAGCCAAGCAGCGCGAAAAACGTCGCCGTGAACGCGAAGCACGCAAGAAACAAAATCAGCAGCGGGATAATCGTCCACAGGCACCGCGGCCGCATAGTGTTGGATTCAATGAACAGGTGGAAGCCGATCAGCAAAAGCAAAGAGCACCGGAACCGCAGGGCAAACGCCCGAATTATGAAAAGGAGCTCATTCGTCTGATGCTGATGTACGAGCGCGACATGATCGACTATATCGGCTCGCAGTGTAATGGCCAGCAGTTTGAGGATGAACAGCTTCGCAATTTTTATGAGGATATCATCGAACGTTACAAAGAAGAAAAGGAAGTATCTGTGGAAGCGTATGCCGATCGCGAGCATCCGTATCCCAAATTGGTGGGAGAGGTGGTGCTCGAGGAGCATTCGGTGAGCGAGCGTCATCACGAAAAAGTGGGTATCCAGTTTAAGAAGGATAAGAATCCCTATCGCACGGCCAAAGGTGCGTTGAAGGCATTAAAGATTCACTATCTCGATCGCCTGCAGGTGGAGTTGTATGAGCGATATCAGGCGGCTGATGAAGAGGAGCGCAAAAATGTAATGAAGCAGATGAAGGAGGCTGGCCGCCAGCGCACGCGGTTACAGCAGTCGCCCATTGATGAACTATTTCCCGATCCCGATTCGGAGGCCGCTGAAAAAGTATCCGAAAAAGTGTTTAGGTATAAAATGAAGCATGAGCGGGAGAGTAATGAGTGATAAGTAAGGAGTATTGATGGCATTACTTGTTACTCATTATTCATTGCTTAGCAGCTACAAAAATTTCCTATAACTCACTGTATCTATTATAGAATGGCTGATTTTACTATCGAACTAAACGTTGCCAAAAAGGCAGCGAAGGCTGCATCCCAAATTATTTCCAAATATCAGCGTGAACGCAACTTTTCGGTTGATTACAAAGGCAAAAATGATCTGGTGACCGAAGCGGATGTGGCGGCCGAGGATGAGATTGTATCCATCATTCAAAAGGCATTTCCGGAGGATGATATTCTTGCCGAGGAGACCGCCGAAATGGCAACTTTGCCTCAGGGACGCACGTGGCTTATCGATCCCATTGACGGAACCACCAATTTTGCACACGGTTTCCCGGTGTATTGTGTTTCCATTGCGCTTTGGGAAAATCGCCAGCCGAAAATAGGATTAGTGCTCGAAGTTTCTCGAAACGAATGTTTTACTGCGCTGGCCGGCAAAGGCGCTTATTTGGATGGAAATCCGATTACCGTATCCAGGGTGGAGAGTCCGAAAAAAGCATTGATCGGTACCGGTTTCCCGTATAATGATCTGAGCCTGGTGGATAACTACCTGAAGTTTTTCCGCATGCTGATGGGCAATATTCAAGCTATTCGTCGTCCTGGTGCTGCTTCGTATGATCTGTGTTGCGTAGCTTGCGGACGATTTGACGGCTTTTATGAATACGCGCTCAATCCCTGGGATGTGGGAGCTGCAGCGCTGATCGTGCAAGAGGCCGGGGGCGTGATATCGGATTGGCAGGGCAGTGATGACTGGCTGTTTGGGAAGCGTATCGTTGCCGGAAATTCAGCAATCCATGACTTTCTGCTGGAAGAGATTGGCAATTATTTTGATGAAGAAGAAATAAATGTGAGACGTCAAACGTGAGACAAATCTCTTTCGCATCTCACGTCTGCCGTTTCACCTCTGTGGTCCCGTCTCAAAAAGTGCATCAAACGATCCCATCGGAATAGGTCCATTGTGATACTTGAACGGCTCTCCGTATTTGGCGCCGATTAAATGTCCATAGTGACGTGCCCGAGCCTCGATGCCGTTAAAAAATTCTTCGCTAGAAATATAGGTTTCGGGTTCATCCCCTGTATCACTGACGTTAAACTGGGTTTTGAAAGCCAGAATTGCCTCTTTTTTGATTTCGAACGTATCAGAAATATCGAATACGAGATCTGGTTCAAAGGGACGGTCCTGCATAAAGTGAAGTACGTGCGACGGCCGCCACCGTTCTTGGGGATTGTCGTTGGAATCTTTGGTCTCAATTTTCGTCAATCCGCTGAAAAAGATAGCATCCAGCGCCAGTTGGGTGGCATTCCCGTGATCGGGATGGCGATCCGATGGCGCACCAACTAAGCATACATGCGGCCGATAGGCACGAATTTTTTGGATGATTTTCTTCTGATATTCCCGGGTGCTTTCCAATTTGGTATCAGGTAATCCCAGGTTTTCGCGGACTTCCAAGCCGATGATGTCAGCAGCATCAGAAGCTTCGCCGAGGCGCTGTTCCGGGGTACCGCGACTGCCCATCTCACCACGCGTAAAATCTATCACTCCCACTTTTTTTCCCTGATTAACAAGAGCAGCAAGCGTGCCGCCGCAGCAAAGTTCAGTATCGTCGGGATGGG
The DNA here is from genome assembly GCA_964490705.1 of uncultured Balneolaceae bacterium. Lineage (GTDB taxonomy): Bacteria > Bacteroidota > Rhodothermia > Balneolales > Balneolaceae > Fodinibius. The sequence goes on from CAZBCG010000008.1 coordinate 83,899, forward strand.
CAGAAAGCGCTAGAACGTCGAGTTTCATATCAAGAAGTTGGTTAATTTTGCAGTATAATATAGGTGAAAATTCGGGGATCGTTAAAAATTTGCCCAACTTCATTTTTTGCAACGATATCCATTTTATTTCGTACCAGAGGCACTATGATCAAAAACAATTACGGGCATGTCTGAATTTAGTCGATTTTTAAATAGCACCTGGGAGGGATTCAAAATTTCCCTCAGTGCGTTGGGCATCAACAAAACGCGATCTATTCTTACCATGCTTTGTATCATTATCGGTATCGTGATGGTGACGTTGATGAATGCGGTCAGCAATGGGATGGATGCTGAGTTTGATAAAAGTATGGCCATGATGGGGCAGAATGTCGTTTATGTGGAGACACAACCCTGGAATCGCGGTCCCGATTACAAGTGGTGGGAGTATCGCAGTCGCCGCGATATGAAGCTGGAGTATGTGGATCAAATTCGGGAATCCAGTCGTCTGGCATCGGATGTTTCGGCAGCTGCATCGCGGGGGACTTCCATCAGGTTTGAAGACGTGAGTGCCGAAGGTGTATTTCTGGCGGGGGTAACGGATAAATATTTTGATACCGCCGGATTGGATGTAGAAGTAGGTCGGGTATTTACCGCTGAAGAAGTCCGTCGCGGTGCAAAGGTAACCGTGCTGGGAGCTACAATTGCTGATAAACTCTTTGATCAGGAAAATCCGTTAGGTAAAGATATTCGGGTTGAGGGACAGAAGTTCAGAGTGATTGGTATTCTGGAAAAGCAGGGCAAATTTCTTGGGTTGGCGGATATGGATCGCAGAGCGATTGCTCCGATTACGGCCTATGGACAAATTTTTAGTCTGCGCGGGAATATTCAACTGGCGGTAAAATTCCCAAATGAGAAAGTTATGGAAGAGGGCGAATACGAGATTGAGGGCATTATGCGTCGTATTCGCGGGCTGGAAGCGACTGAGGACAATGATTTTGAAATCAATAAGCCGCAGGCTTTTAAGCCACAACTGGAATCTTTTAAGGCTGGACTATATATGGTTGGCGGTGCGCTTACGGCACTTTCGCTGATCATCGGCGGTATTGGGGTGATGAATATCATGTTTGTGTCGGTGCGCGAGCGAACCAAAGAGATTGGTATCCGCAAGGCAGTGGGCGCCAAAGCGTGGGAAATCTTATACCAGTTTTTGATAGAGGCTGTGGTCATGTGTTTGCTGGGCGGCCTTGTGGGACTGGGTATTGCCTATCCGCTGAGCTTGCTGCTTAATCAGATTTTTATTGCCAGCATTGATCTCAGCGTAGTCGTTGCCGCTTTTATATTGTGTTCGCTCGTTGGACTTATTTTTGGATTTATCCCCGCATATAAGGCGGCAAAATCAGATCCCATAGAATCACTGAGGTACGAATAGCATGAATATTAAAGAAGTTTTCAAGCAGGCTTTCGATTCGCTGTGGGCCAACAAATTGCGTTCATTTTTAACGTTGCTGGCCTTGGTGGTAGGTGTATTTTCTGTGATTGTATCAACTACGGCCGTGGCGGTGCTGGATAATTTTTTCCAGGATACGATGAGCTTCATGGGCGGTGATGTGGTGAACGTTTCCCGAAATGCCTCAGTGCAGATCGGCAATGATAATCGAAGCGATCGGAATCGACAGGATATTACGTTTGAGACGGCCGAGGAGCTGCAAGAACAGATCCGCATGGCCGAAAATATTAGTCCCGATGAAACCTTTGATCGCACAAAAGTACTGTATGGTGATCAGGAAACCGACCCCACAGTTCGTATTGTAGGCAGCAATCAATACTATCTGGAGAATAATGCCTACGAGCTGCAAGACGGACGAAATTTCTCATCAGAAGATGTACAATATGGGCGTCCGTATGCGATTATCGGAAAAGATGTGAGAGATGAACTTTTCCAGACCGAATTTCCGGTTGGCAAGAATATCCGAATTGCAGGACGAAGATATCAGATTATTGGAGCGCTCGAATCGAAAGGAAGTATTTTTGGACAGTCGATGGATGAGATGGTGATTATACCTTATACGACTGCGCTGAATGTGTATGGCGGCAATCGAAATATTGATATCCAGGTGAAGGCTCCGGCCATGGAACTTATTGATGCTACCATTGATGAAGTGACGGGTATTATGCGGGTGGCCCGCAAAGTGGCGCCCGGGATGGAAAATGATTTTGAAATTGAGACCAACGATTCGCTGGCCGGTACCTTCGATCAGTTTACGTTTATTCTTTATGCTGTGGGATTTGTGATTGGTGGGATCACGCTTTTTGGAGCGGGTATTGGAGTGATGAACATTATGCTGGTGTCGGTAACCGAGCGGACGCGCGAAATCGGTATCCGAAAAGCCGTTGGAGCTACGAAAAAAGCTATCGTATCCCAATTTTTAACGGAGACGGTCTTCATTTGTCAGATGGGAGGATTGATCGGTATTGCGCTGGGAGTTTTGGCCGGTAACGGTATGGCCCTGTGGATCGAAACTGATCCCGTTGTTCCCATCTGGGCCGTGCTGATGGGCTTCTTTGGGATGTTTGTGATCGGATTGCTTTTTGGAGTATATCCCGCTTATAAAGCCGCCCAGCTCGATCCTATCGAAAGTCTTCGATACGAATGAGTTCAGTTGGCAGTAAGCAGTGGCAGGAGACAATATTAGTCCTGCCTAATTATATATTTTAAATGAGATTTTACTCTAGACTGCCTACCGCCAACTGACTGCCGCTTCCTTTTTTATGAAACTTGGTATCTGGTATATTCCGGGATGATGGAAGAGAATCAACACTTACTAATTATCGGTTATGTTTGGCCGGAGCCTCAATCTTCTGCTGCCGGCCGACGCATGATGGATCTCATTGAAATATTCCAGTCTAATGGCTGGAATATCACCTTTGCCAGTTCGGCCGCCCACAGTGAACATGCCGTGGACTTGGAAACCATAGGAATTGAGACTGCCGAAATTCAGGTAAATAATTCTGATTTTGATGATTTTGTCCGGGAGCTGGAGCCGGATGCAGTGCTCTTTGATCGATTTGTAACCGAAGAGCAGTTCGGGTGGCGGGTAGCAGAGCAGTGTCCCGATGCAGTTCGACTACTGGATACCGAAGACCTCCATTTTTTACGGCGGGTCCGTAAGACAGCAGTGAAAGAAGGCCGACCATTCGATAACGAAGATCTGTTACGCGAAGAGACGACAAAACGCGAAATAGCCAGCATATACCGTTGTGACCTATCGCTGATGATCTCGGAATTTGAGATGAATCTGCTTACCGACTTTTTCAATATTGACGAGAATTTGCTGTGCTACATCCCGTTTCTTTTGGATTCCATCGGAGAGCAGGACACGGAGAACTGGCCCTCATTTTCAGAGCGCAATCACTTTGTAACAATTGGCAACTTTCGTCATCCGCCCAATTGGGATGCGGTATTATATTTAAAGCAGCAGATTTGGCCGCTGATAAAAAAAGAACTTCCCGATGCCGAACTGCATATTTACGGTTCGTATGTCACGAAAAAAGCACAACAGCTGCATAATCCCGAAGATGGATTTTTCATCGAAGGTCGAGCACCCGAGGCCAAAGAGGTTATTCGGCAGGCCAGGGTAAGTTTGGCTCCGCTGCGGTTTGGAGCGGGTCTCAAAGGCAAGTTAGTAGAAGCTATGCAGTGCGGGACGCCAAGCGTTACTACTGATATTGGAGCGGAAGGTCTTAACGGGACCTTAGAGTGGAGTGGTCGCATCGAAAATAATCCTGAAAAGATAGCCGCTGCTGCGGTGGAGCTGTATATCAATAAATCGGATTGGAGCAGTGCGCAGGAGAATGGTATTCGTATTATTAATGGGCGATTTACAGATTCCGGGTTTGCTGATGAGCTGCTTGAAAGAGTTAATGCTATCAGGGAGCAGCTAGATGAGCATCGTCTTCATAATTTTATGGGACAGATGCTGTTACACCATTCAATGGCCAGTACTGAGTATATGTCGCGCTGGATTGAGGTGAAAAATAACGGTTGAGTTGTATGTATTTTATCTCCCGAGATTTCCTTATAATATATTAAACCAACGGAGCTACTAAAAAAATAGACATTATGGATGAAGAGATACTTGAAAATCTAAATGAGCGCTTGGATGAAGCGCTGGATCGCGGTCGGCGTATTGTGGAGGATGAAGAACTGGTTGAACGTGTTGATCATCTAAAGCTACGTGCCGAAAACCTGATCCGGAAGCATCCCGTAAAAAGTGTAGCCGGCGGACTATTGGCGGGATACATCATCGGAAAACTTTTGAGTTCAGACGATTAACGCTATGGCAAACAAAAAAAGCAGCGATCAGTTGGGGCAACGGCTCCGCAGCATCACGGCTGACCTGAAGCTGTACATTGAAAAGCGGTTGGAGCTTATGATGTTGAACACCGGGGAACAGATTTCCGGATGGATGGCGGCATCCGTATATCGCGCGGCCGGTGTATTACTGTTGCTGGGCGGCGTCTGTTTTTTACTTGTTGCGCTGGCAATTTATTTGGGAGATCTTTTAGGCAATGAAAGCTTGGGATATGTGCTGGTTTCGCTGCCGTTGTTGTTAGCCGGCTCTCTGTTTGTTTATCTGAAACCAGAAAGGCTTTTCGAGCGCCTTCAAGAGTCTTTTGAGTCGGAAGTAATTAAAGCGATCAATCAAAACGGTGAAGCAAAGCAGAAGAAATTGGAATCGAAGCGACCAAATACCGAGAAGGGCAACTAATATTATGGCTAAGAAAGAGCTTGACGAACTTGAAAAAAAGAAGCAGGAACTGGAAGAAGAACTGCGACAGATCCAGGACGAATTGGACAATTCAATTGATCGGGTCCGTGATGATGTGAGCACCAAACTGGATCCCAAAGCGATCATCAAAAAGCATCCGCTGCCCATTGTGGGAACAGCGGCACTGGTGGGATTTCTGTTGGGGCACAGCGGCGGATCATCCCAAAAACAATCTTCTACAAAACGAGAGTTTAGCGGAGCATTGTTATCTGAGCTAAAAAAGCTGGCCACGCGAAAGGCAATCTCTTTTGCAACGGATTATGTGGAAGACTTGCTGGAAGAAAAAGCAGACAAGCATTTGTCTGGCTCAAACGGAAAGGAGGAAGAGTAGCTGCTGCTCTTTTTTAATGTTTTAACGTATAAAAGTCTCTTCCAACTGTAACAATTATTATACTCTTTCGTGTACATGCACGAATCACAAATCAACAATTAATTACTCCAAAGATATGCGAAAAGGGATTCTCTTACTCTTCATAAGTCTGTGTGTTACGGCTACACTGCAGGCGCAAGATGTTGAAAAAATATCGCTGCAAGATGCTATTGATATCGCTCTCGAAAATAATTATCAGCTTAAGCAGGCCTCGAATAATTTAGAGTTAGTAGAGGATCAGGTACGGGGCGAAAAAGCTGATTATTTGCCCTCGCTTAGCGCTAGCGCCTCGGGTTCCAAAAGTATTGGTCGAAGTTTTAATCAAGATATAGGTAGCATTGTGACACAAACGACGAATTCTTTTGGAGGTAGAATAGGTGCTGACCTGCCGATATTCAGCGGTTTTGAAAATTTACATTCCCTAAAAAGTAGTCAATTCGACAAGCGCTCGAGTAAGCAGGATCTGCAACGGGTTCGTGAAGATGTGATTTTTAATACGGCCAGTAATTATCTGCAATTTATCTTGGATAAGAAATTTCTCGAGATTGATCGAGAAAACTTAGCGGCATCCAGAAAAACGCTCGAGCAGGTTCGAGCACAGGTTGAGGTTGGGTCTCGACCCCGTGTTGATTTGTATAATCAGGAGGCAACCGTTGCCAATAATGAGTTAGCCGTAGTAAATTCTGAAAATGCGCTTGAGTCTAGTCGATTACAGCTTATTCAAACATTGCAGATCGATCCTCGTAAAGAATACGAATTTGCAACTCCGGCCATCGATTCACAAACTGTTGCGGCTGCTGACTATGACTTAGATGAGTTGGTTTCTACCGCGTTAGAGAATCGATCTGATCTACAAAGCGAAAAGCTGAATATACAGTCTATCAGGCACCAGTTAAGGGCAACTAAAGGTAGTTTATATCCCTCATTAAGCTTCAGTGCTTCTCTTTCAAGTAGGTATTCTGACGGATTGCCAATTGGATTTAATGATCAGTTTTTTGATCAGAATATTCAACGGAGTTATGGCCTTTCAATCTCAATTCCCATCTTCAATAACTTAAACAGGCGGACGAACGTGCAGTCGCAGATGATCAATTACAAAAATGCGAAACTGAGTCTTGAGGATACAGAGCTGCAAATTATCCAGGAAGTCAATCAGGCGTATAATGATTACAAATCGTACGTTAAGCAATTAGAGTCATCACAAAAAGCATTAACAGCTGCAGAAAGATCATATCAAACCCAGAAACAGCGTTATGAAGTTGGTTCAGGAACACTAATTGAACTCAGTGATGCAAACGCACAATATGTAGAGGCGCAAGCCAGCAGAGCACAGGCACTGTTTCGAGTCATATTCCAGCAGAAGCTTCTGGAGTACTACATCGGTAATATGGATCGAAATATTTCTTTGAACTAATCCTGAGAGCAAAATAAACAATGGCAAAAAAGAAAACATCGGCCACGAAAAAGCTGCTGTATGTCGTGGGCGGACTCATAATTGTATTTGGATTGGGTGTTGTGGTAGCCAAATCCATGGGATGGATGGGGGGCAGTGCAGCAGAGGTGGAAGTAGAAACAGCTGACGCCAAGCTCAAAACCATTACCCAGATGGTATCCGCATCAGGGAAAATCCAGCCCGAAGTGGAAGTAATTTTGCGACCCGAAGTCTCGGGCGAAATTATTGAGCTTCCCATCAAAGAGGGCGACTATGTCGCAAAAGGAAACCTGCTGGTTTGCATCAAGCCGGATATTTACCAGGCACGCATTGATGAAACCAACGCCTCACTGCTGACGCAAAAAGCACGGTTGGAACAGGCCCGAGCTACATTGCTTGAAGCGAAATCGGTTTATGACCAAAACAAGAAACTGTACGAATCGGAAGCGATATCGGAAGCAGAATATATCCAGTCGAAAACGAACTACGAAGCACAAAAAGCCAATTTTGACGCGGCTAAATATCAGGTGCAAAGTATTGAGGCCCAGCTGGAACAAGCCAAGGAGGAGCTGCAGAAAACAATCATTCGGGCTCCGCGCAAGGGAACTATCAGCAAGTTAGCTGTTGAAGTAGGAGAACGTGTGCTCGGCAATACGCAGGCGATTGGTACTGAGCTGCTACGAATTGCCAAGATGGATCAAATGGAAGTACAGATCCAGGTTAATGAAAACGATATTGTCAATGTGACGGTTGAAGATACGGCCAATATCGAGGTGGATGCGTATCCCGAGCGTACCTTCAAGGGTATTGTTACCGAGATTGCCAACTCTGCTGAGGTGAGCGGCGAAGGTACGGCCGAACAGGTTACCAATTACGAAGTGAAAATCCGTGTGCTTACGCCTCACAACCTCGATATGGCGGGCACCGAGCAAATTGTACAGCAGGCATCGCAAGAAATGCCCGAAGGTATGTTTACGCCTTCCTTTAAGCCCGGGATGTCGGCTACGGTGGATGTACAGACCGAAACGGCTCGCAATGTGGTTTCGGTTCCCATCCAGGCGGTAACAGTACGTGATTTTGCGGATGATGAACCAGAGGAATCGCCCGCCGATTCAGCAGAGGCAGACACCGCATCAACAGACAAAAATATGATTATCCCGGAAGAAGATCTGCGCAAAGTAGTCTTTGTTGTGGAAGATGGTGTTGCCCATCGCCGGGAGGTGGAGACAGGCATCAGCGATAATACACATATCCAGATTTTGAATGGTGTTAGTGCCGGAGAGGAGATCGTGATCGGCAGCTATCGTACACTATCGAAAACCCTTTCGGATGGAGATAAGGTAAAAATAAACAATCAGATGTACAGCGAGCTGACATCAAACTAGGGTACGCTCATGTCGAATTCGATTATCCAGGTCAGTAATCTGACCAAAATTTATCAGATGGGAACGCAGGAGGTTCGGGCGCTCAACGGCGTTTCTTTTGACGTGCAACCGAACGAATATATTGCTATTATGGGTCCGTCGGGATCGGGAAAATCGACGCTTATGAATCTCATTGGTTGTCTCGATACGCCATCTTCCGGCACATATATTCTAAACAATCAGGATGTGAGTGAGCTCGAAGATGCTGAACTGGCCGAAGTGCGCAACCGTGAAATTGGGTTCGTATTTCAGACGTTTAATCTGTTGCCCCGCACCGATTGTTTATCGAATGTGGAGCTGCCGCTTATCTATTCGGGGATCAAAACAGCTGAACGCCACGAACGCGCTTCGGAAACATTGCGAAGGGTTGGGCTGGGGGATCGTATAGATCATAAGCCCAATGAGCTTTCGGGCGGTCAGCGACAGCGTGTGGCTATTGCCCGGGCGCTGGTTAACAACCCATCTATTTTGCTTGCGGATGAACCCACCGGTAACCTGGATACACAGACGGGCGAAGAGATTATGATGCTTTTCGAAGAGCTTTACCGGTCGGGTAATACGATTATTGTTGTTACCCATGAACCCGAAATTGCTGAACACGCTCGTCGCATTATTCGCCTGCGGGATGGTAAAATAGAAAGTGATGTGAATGTAGAAAGCCCCGAGTTAGAAGGGGTCGAAGTTGTCATCCCCAATGCTACGGCATAACTGTTTATTCTCGGATTTTGCTCCCGCCGTTAATATATTCCCGGTTTTTTGTTGCAAAAAATATGGTTAAAATCGGGATGTTGTTGAAGCCAAACTCCTAAAGCGACAGAATATGAAGATACTTTACGTTTTTCCCCATCCCGATGATGAATCATTTGGTCCGGCCCCGGCGATTGCTGCCCAACGTCGAAAGGGTCACGAAGTATATCTGCTTACCCTTACCAAAGGGGAGGCGACTAAGCAGCGCTTTCGATTGGGAGTGAGCAAAGAGGAGATGGGAGAAATCCGGTTTAAGGAGATGCAGTGTGTAAGTAAAGTGCTTGATTTGTCGGGCATGACGGTGCTGGATCTGCCCGACAGTGGACTCAAGGAGATGGATCCCGCTGAGATTGAGCAGGTCATCCGAGATCATGTTGATGAAATTCAGCCGGATGTGCTGGTGACCTATGCGGTACACGGGATAAGTGGGTTCGAAGATCATCTGGTTAGTCACGCGGTGGTAAAAAGCGTATATTGTGATATGCAGCGCGAGGGCAAAACCTATCCCAAGCGACTGGCATTATATACTCATTTTAGTGAAGATCAGGGTGAGGGAAAGTTTAACCTGACATCCTCGAAGCAAGAAGATATTGATTGCTGGGTAGATGCATCCGATGACGATTATCAAAAGTTTTTGGATGCCCTTGATTGCTACGAAACCTATCAGCAGGTAATTGAGGAGAGCAACGTGAAAGAAGAGGTAGGCCTGCGCGTACCGTTTGAAATTTTTCAAGAAGATTTTGATCCGCCGTTGTCGGATCTCGGTGATAAGCTGAAAAATTAATAGTTGGCTGGCACAGCAGATCAACAACGAGGTAAATAATGACAAAATCCTACCCACTTTGGCTTAAAGGGACGACCATTCTGCTTGGTATATGTCTCATGTTTGCGTTGCTCAGCTACGGCAAATTCATTCTCATGCCGCTGGCCTTTTCGGCACTAATTGCCATGCTTTTGCAACCAATTAACAATTGGTTGCAGCGATATAAGATACCCCGTATTGCTGCCATTTTGGTTAGCATGTTGCTGTTGTTTTTGTTACTCAGTGGAATTGTATCATTGCTTTCTATTCAGTTAGTTCAATTTGCCGATCGCCTGCCAGAAGCCAATCAAAAAATACAGGCCGTCAGCAATGATCTCATCCAGTTTTTTGAAGCGAAATTTAATCTTTCTCCCAATCGACAGATTGAATTTCTCGAGCAAGGACTAGAAACTGTTGTCAATAAAAGCGGACAGTATATAAGCACGGCGATGGGGGCTACGACCAGCGTGTTTACCACCATGGGACTGCTGCCATTCTTTGTGTTTTTTATGATGTATTACAAGAAGATGTATCGCACGTTTTTGCATCGCGCTATTGAGGGAAATAACAAAGCTATTGACTCAGTAATCGATAGTATTCAGGATGTAACGCAAAACTATATCGTCGGGATGATGACCGTGATCACGTTGCTGGCCATTCTCAATGCTATCGGTCTTTGGATTGTCGGGATCGAGCACGCACTCTTTTTTGCCGTCTTTGCCGCAATTCTTGCCATCATACCCTATATCGGGATTATAATCGGCAGTCTGCCCGCCATTATCTTTGCGCTCTTGTTCACCGATTCACTGTTAAATCCCGTAGCTGTGATGGCGGTGTTTGCTGTCGTCCAATTTTTAGAGGGCAATTTTATCACCCCCAATGTGGTGGGATCGCGCGTTAGCATCAATCCCTTTATGGCATTATTAGCCCTGCTCATCGGTGGACAATTATGGGGTATTTCGGGGATGATTTTATTCGTTCCTTTTCTGGGAATCTTGAAGTGTATTTTTGATCAGGTGGAAGCCCTGAAACCGTACGGCTATCTGTTTGGAAATCGCACCGAATATAACATTGCTGAACCATCCGGTGAAGAGTAACAATCAGATGGCAGGCAATCGCCCCATTGTTTTCCATATTGCCCGGATAAACGGCCAGTAGGGCACGCTGCTCATGATCTTGATGTCTTGCAGCAAATTTGATTCTTCGCCCAAAAACCGAAATAGTTCATCCATCGAATTGTTGTTCAACAGATGATGAAAGACTCGTTGAGCGTCGGCGGGATGGTCGTGAATAATCTGCAGCAGCCAAAGATCGTAGGCTTTGAATCGCTTTTTAGAGAGTGAATGCTCCGGTGGATGACCATCGCCAAGCAATTCCTTAACGATAGCATGACTGTGTTCTTGAATCCGTCGAAAAGTATAACCGGTGGATGGCTTGGTAAGTCCGCCCACCGTGCCAAGGTTTAAAATGTGTGGTTTGTACCAGGGATTTTCAGGACGGTCTTGCATCGGAATTTGGCCGATTTCCTGCCGTTGTATCTCATAGTTGATGGGCGTTAAATCAAAACGGTTATTCAAATAGAGCGAAATTTTCTCTTCATATTGTTCCCGATCCAGCAATTCATGAGAAAAAACAGTGTATTCGACAAGTCCTGATTTTTCGGACCATGGCAGTAAATACATGAAGGCTAAGCCATCCGAGAAAGTGTCATCAAAATCCATGAGGGTAAATGTAGAATCCTCGAAGACAGGGTTCTGTGTTTGAATTTTCCATCCCAAAAAATGTTGCAGCAGCGGGTAGTCAGGTGGATTCTGATTCCACTCATCAGGTTCAAAACAGCTTTGGAAAATGTAGGAGGCCTCATATACATTATCGTTTGTGTGTAAAGTGGCGGAATCGACCAACGGAGAGAGCCGTTTTATCTCGGCTTCAAGCAGTTCAAATTGGGAATGAGTGGCAAGTTGTCCGAGGATTTTTTGTGCGAAATCTACACTTCGAAGACAGTGGTAACTGTATCGGTTAAGCAATTGGGTAGATCGCTTGCCAAAGGAACTCACCTCGACTGATTGCCAGCTTTTATGAAGAATATCTTCGAAAGGCGGAGACTGAGTATCCCAGAAGCACCAGGTTTTGTCATTTTTTGGTTGCAGGTCGGCATCTACAATAAGGATCTTTTGATCTTTTAGCTGTGACTGCAACATCTGCCATGCCAGGGAAAGTCCTGCAGCGCCTGCTCCCGCAATGATATAATCGTAATCTGTTGCCAATCTGTTCCGGTGTTAGTATTTGATGCTGTTAATTTAATTGCCATATCGCAAAATTAAGTGCCGAGGCATAGCTGATCCACAGCCAATAGGGGATCAAGAGTGCGCCTGCAATTTTGTTTCTGCTCCAAAAAAGCATGACGCTGAATGCGACGGCAACCCAAAGTAGTAAAATTTCTGCTAAACCCGTGGCGATAAGATGCATTCCAAAGAAAATCCACGACCAGACGGCATTGAGGATGAGTTGCACAAAAAACCATCGAAATTCCGGTCCCGTTATAGATACTTCTTTCATTTGCCACATTAGCCATGCGGCCACGCCCATCATGATATATAAAATGGGCCAGACGATTGGGAATATGACATTTGGCGGTGTCCAGCTTGGTTTTTCCAGGAGGTTATACCACGTACCGGGCTCAAACTGGGCGCCAAAGATGCCGGCCAGACTGCAAACCAAAATCCAGCCCAATAACCACAATCCCTTTTTCATATGATATCGTGTTGACTGATACTGCATTTGTTGCCTAACAGTTTTTTAAGCAACAGCATTTATTTAATCAGTTAGAGGTGCATGGGTTCAGCGAAAATGTTAGCCACATCATTCTGTTAGTCAAGTTATTTAATTGAGCCTAAACACTCCTGTAAATACGTTTTTGGTGGTTTCCTATGCGGTCAACTCATACTATCACCTGCGTTAAAAGATAACAATATTGGTTTTGTCTTTTTTATGCTAAGAAACAAATACGCTGGAGTAGCTGGAATATTTTTAAAAGTTGCTCCAGTTTAAAATAGAGAATAAAGGCACTGGCTCTAGGATATAATTGCGCTAGTGCTATTCTGCAGCTTCAGCTCCTTCGGGAATGTGCTCTTCTTTAGCATCCTTAAACGCTTCGCGGGGTGTTAATCCGAGGATATCAAACATTCGCATATCTTCTTCGAGCTCGTTGTTATCGGTCGTTAGCAACTTTTCGCCAGTAAAAATGGAATTGGCACCGGCCATAAAACAGAGTGCCTGCTCTTCCATGCTCATGTCCACACGGCCAGCCGAAAGGCGAACCATCGAGTCGGGCATGGTGATGCGGGCGGTGGCAATCATCCGCGCCATGTCGTGCCAGGGCACTTTAGGTTGATCTTCGAGCGGCGTGCCTTCTACGGCAATCAGAGCATTTACCGGTACCGATTCGGGATGCTCTGGCATGGTCGCAAGGTTGTGGATCAGCTCAATGCGATCGTTATCTGTTTCTCCCATCCCGATAATACCGCCCGAGCAAACGCTGATGTTGTTATCTCGTACCTTTTGAATGGTATCCAGTCGATCTTGGTATTTGCGGGTAGAGATAATGCGATTATAAAAATCTTCGCTGCTGTCGAGATTGTGATTGTAAGCATATAATCCCGCTTCTTTGAGTTTGGCGGCCTGTTCATCCGTGAGCATCCCCAGTGTACAACAGACCTCCATATCCATATCGGTGATCTCGCTGACCATATCGAGAACCGTATCAAAATCTTTGGTTTCGCGACCACATCGCCAGGCCGCTCCCATACAAAATCGGGTGCTTCCCGCTTCTTTGGCTTTTTTTGCAGCAGATAAAATCTCTTCTTCGTCGAGCATTTCTTGTGCTTCAACGTCGGTGTCATGGTGGGCCGATTGGGGGCAGTAGGCACAGTCCTCGGGACATCCGCCCGTCTTGATCGAAAGCAGTGTACAAACCTGAACCTCACCCGTTTCCTGGTGCTCGCGGTGTACCGTTGCGGCACGATAGATGAGTTCCATTAATGGAGTGTGATAAATGTCAGAAATTTCGTCTTTGGTCCAATCGGTTCGCAGGTTAGCCATGAGTCTGTAATTTCTTCAATCTAAAGTTCAATTTGTCCAAAAGTAATAGTGATGAATCGCAAATCCCAATCAAAAATGTATAGCTATTGTAATATCAGGTATAGTTCTCATTTTGGATATCTCCCTAAAAAGCATCCCTTTGGCATAGCATAATTTTTTATATTAGCAATCATATAATTAGGTCTATAGCTACAAGCAGTTAGAAAAAGGCAAGCTAATATCACGAAACTTATAGGTATGAATTAAAGTCATGGCAGAAGTTCTTATTTCAGGAAAAACATCGTTTAATATTGAGGTGCCCTATAAGTTGATTGAAGTCGGGGATGCCGAAGAAAAACCGCTGATTGTATATCTGCATGGATTTAAGCAGAATATTGCCCAGTTTGAGAAGCTGGTTGGCGATTTGTTGTCGATAGAAGCCTATCATCTTTTTGTGCAGGGACCGTATCCTATTTACGACCGAAGCAGAGAAAAAGAGGTAAAAAACTGGGGACGGGCTTGGTATTTGTATGACGGGAAACAGGATCAGTTTGTGGAATCTCTGGAGTTATCCTCTGAGTTTCTACAGCAGATCATTGACAAAATTCTGAAACAGATTTCTGTAACTCGGCTGGCAGTAGTGGGGTATTCTATGGGCGGCTACCTTGCCGGATATTTTGGATTTTCACGATGGAAGCATGTGAACGATCTGGTTGTAGTGGGTGGACGAATTAAAACCGAAGTCTTTGAAGATCGTTCGGGTAGGTACGAACATATGAATGTGCTGGCACTGCACGGCAAACAGGATGAGAGCGTCAAAAGTAATCCTCAGAAAAAAAGTTGTAAACAATTGGAGCGGTGGGGAGCCAATGTAACCTTTAAAGAATTGGAACAATCTCATGCACTGAGTAGTTTATTTATTCATGAAATCAAAGAATGGCTATTTGGGCTCGGTTACCACTAGATTTTTTACGTTTTCTAATATAAACTTAGCATATTTATACTCAGTTGATTATAATCCGTTAAATCTAATTACGGGTTTCAATTAGGGAAGGAAGAAACTTACTATGAATGTATTAGTCATCGAGGATGATCCTTCAGTTCGAACGTTGGTAAAAGCTGTGCTGGAGAAGAATGATCATGAAGTAGATATTGCAGAAACTGCCGAAAATGGTGAGGCGCAGGCATTAGAAAATGCTTATGACATCATTATTTTGGATCTCGGTTTGCCCGATGGTGATGGTTTTGATTTGTGTAAAAGTATGCGTGATGATGATATTACCACACCGGTGCTTATCCTTTCGGCCGAACAAGAAACCGATGTAAAAATTAAATGCCTCCGGGTAGGGGCCGATGACTACATTACCAAACCGTTCGATACCGAAGAGTTGATGGCCCGAATTGAGGCGATCAGCCGTCGAAGTACCGAAGCCAATGGTGACCGCGTGCTTCAATGCGGCGAACTGGAAGTGAATATGCTGGAGCGCGAATTTACCGTAAATGGCACAAAAGTAGATCTCACCAACAACGAGTTTAACCTGTTAGTGTATCTTTTGAAAAAGAAAAATAAGATCGTTACGCAGGAAGAAATTGCCGAAAACGTGTGGGATATTCATTTCGATACCCAGACCAATTACATCAATGTGTATATCAGTTATCTGAGAAAAAAAATCCGCAGTCATTCCGAAGATGAATACATTGATACCGTACGCAAAAAAGGATTTATCATCCGCTGCGAGGATAAATAATTGCTAGCCGGGATACGAGCCTTCTCCCTGTATATAGTGACGCAGGTTACTGATTTCATTCTTCTGTTTTGAGATAATTGATTTCACCAGATCCCCGATAGAAATCACCCCAACAACCTTATCTTGTTCCATTACCGGGAGGTGACGAATCTTTTTATCCGTCATAATCGACATACATCCTTTAACCGAATCGGAGGGACTTACGCAATATACATCGGGAGACATGATTTCACGAACTGCTGTATTTTTTGAACTTCGTCCCTTTAAAATTACTTTGCTCCGATAGTCACGCTCACTTAAAATTCCATTTAACGTTTCGCCACTCATCACAACCAACGCTCCTATATCGAGTTTATCCATTTTGGCGATGGCCTCATATACTGTTTGTGTTGGTTCTACAGAATAGACTTCATGTCCCTTGTTTTTTAAGATATCACGCACAAGCATAAGACCTCCTTTTTTGATTGGAAAGATCAGATCACTAGTACTATTATAATATATCTTTGGGATTAAAACACTGACTACAAACAATTTTATGGATAAGTCGCTCAAATTACAACTGCTGAGCTACCTCAAGCAGTTTATCACCGAAGACCGATGGACCACCATTAATAACGTGCTCGATGCACGAACTCGGTATTTGACGGTAGTACTCGAAGATATCTATCAGCCGCACAATGCCAGTGCAGTATTGCGCAGTTGTGATGGTTTTGGAATTCAGGATGTGCACATTATCGAAAACAAAAATGAATTTAATCCCAATCAGGGAGTGACGATTGGCGCCGACAAATGGATATCTTATTACCAATATGATGAGTCAGGAAAAAATAACACTGAACGTTGTTTTCGGCATCTGAAAGAGGAGGGCTATCAAATTATCGCCACCACACCCCATCACGCTGATGTTACTATTGATATTGATAAGGTATCACTGGATCAGCCGACCGCACTCGTTTTCGGGGCGGAGCTGACCGGCCTTTCAGATTATGCCATGGAGCATGCCGATGGTTATGCGCAAATACCCATGGTGGGATTCAGCGAAAGTTTTAATATTTCGGTGGGTGCAGCCCTGTGCCTGTACGACCTGTCAACCCGATTGCGAAAAGGAGATCAACAGTGGTCGTTGACCGATAATGAAAAGCTGGATTTGCGGCTTGAGTGGGTTAAGAAATCAGTCCGGGCTGCGGATAAACTGGAAGAACGGTTTTTAAACGAAAAAGAGGTATAATCGATTTTGATCAGTCAGAAAATACGATTTTCCAGCACCCAGCACCCCAAAAACTACCCTCCAAACGGAATGCGCTGCGGCAAATCGGCAGTCACATAGGCCATCACCGCCATGGCAGCAATACATTTTTGATACTCCTCTTCGTCTAGTTTATCGATGGTATCAGCGGCCGTATGATGATACCAAAAGTAGCGTGAGCTATCCACCAGCAAGTCCATGCCCGGTACGCCTTCGCGCATAATTGGACCGATGTCGGCCCCGCCGCCTCCGCGATTTATGGTACCGGCATTGATAGGGCTCAGCAGATCTCCAATTGCTGATACCATTTTATAGGCGTTATCAGATCCGCCGAAGCCAAATCCCTTGGGTTCAAAAACACCGCCGTCAGATTCAATAGCCAGCACATGATTTTTGAGCGTGCCATTTTCTTGCAGCATATCTCGATAAGCAGTTGCGCCGCGCAGGCCGTTTTCCTCGTTTGTCCACATCACCACTCGAACGGTACGCTTAGGTTTAAGGCCCAACTTTTTCATCAGCATCACCGCTTCCCATGCGGCAAAACATCCGCCGGCATCATCCATCGCTCCCTGACCGACATCCCAAGAGTCGATGTGTCCGCCGACCACCACAATTTCCTCTGGTTTTTCGGATCCCTTGATCTCGGCAATAATGTTCCGAGAGGGTACATCAGGCAGTGTTTTGGCATTCATCGAGAGCTTAATTTTGATCGATTCGCCCATTTTCTGCAGTCGGTTTAACAACATGGCGTGTTCCATAGTAATGGCAGCCTGCGGAATTTTTTTGATGTCATCTTCGTATGCGGAATTACCAGTGTGAGGTGTTTGCATAGAATAGGGACCCACAGAACGAATGAGGCTGGCCACGGCTCCTACTTTTGCCGCTTCGATTGCTCCTTGATAGCGGTAGCGCACTGTTTTGCCATAACTAGTGAAAGGTACATTGTAAACCACAATTTTCCCCTCGGCTTCATCGGCATGTTGTTTTAGATCCTCAAAACTTTCAACAACCAGCACTTTTGCTTCGATGCCTTCTTCCGGGGTGCCGATACTTCCGCCGAGTCCCAACATGGGTAGCTCTTTTTTATACGGAGCAGTTAGCGTGGCTGACTCTTCACCGCGAACCCAATGGGGTACCATCACCTCTTGAGAGGTTACCCGGTCGAACGGCTGTTGATTCATCTCCTGTAAAATCCAGTCGATTGAATGTTCCAGGCTTTCTGATCCGCTAAAACGATGCCCAAACTTATCCACAAAATAGGTGAGTGTTTCAAACGCTTTGTCATCGGAGAGTGCGGCATCAATAAGCTGTTGCGCCTCATCCTGATAAGAGCTCAGATCTATACTTGTTGAGTCGGATTGTGCAAAGGTTGGGGCCGTTATTCCAAGAAAATAAACCGTAAATAAGAACAGTGCTTTTTTAGCAAGGGGCATCATAAGGGTGATAGTTTTTCAGGATTGTTATGTGGCATAGATAGTAAATATGGGAAATAAAAAGACCATAAATGTCCCAACAAAAAAAGGCTACTCAATGAGCAGCCTTTTAAAGAGATTACAGGTTTTTGGAAAAATCCTAGTCCATAGATTTATGATTATTCTCTACAATATCTTTGTACATCATATATTCTTCGGGAGTGGTATCCGCAAAGATGTATTTCAACGGATCAACCGGTTTGTCATTTTGATGTACTTCGTAATGCAGGTGCGGACCTTCAACTCGTCCCGATTGCCCCGAGAATCCAATGAGATCGCCCCGCTTTACTTTCGTACCGGGCTTGATGCCTTTGGCATATGATGACAGGTGAGCATAATAACTTTCGTAACCATATTTGTGATTGATGACTACCAAGCGTCCGTATGTTCCTTTTAGGTCGGCATATTTGACGGTACCGTCGCCTGTTGCAAAAATTTTGCTGCCGATATTAGCCCTGAAATCAAGTCCTTCATGTGGTGTACGATATCCCAAGACGGGATGAAAACGCATCCCAAAGCCACTCAATACAATGCCTTTTGTGGGTTTAATGGCCGGCATATGTTTCAGCTTCTTCTGATTTTTGTTGTAATACTTCTGGATTTCTTGAAAGCTAAGTTTTTGGATATTGATGCTTCGCTCCAGATTTTCCAGATTTTTTGACGTCCATTTCAGAATATCTGCCGTTTCCTGGCTATAAATATCATATTCGGAATAAACATCAGCACCACCGGCCCCGGCCTGGCGCTCGTCATACGAAATTTCGTCCATTCCCAACACCGAGCGGTACATCTCGTTATCGGTTTGGGCAAGTTGGTCAACTTCTTGATCCAGATCTTGAATGGTCTCCTTGGTTTTTTCAAGCTGATTGATGAGTTCTTGGTTTTCTGCTTGGAGAGCAATTTCTGCGGGCGTACCGACTGAAAAGGAGAGAATAGAAATACCAATACCCGAAAGCACCACACCGCACAAAATCCAAACACACGCGGTATAAACAACACGTTCTAAGCTATTGTACTCGACGGGGACAAATTCACAATTTTGTTCGTCGTAGTAATAATAATTGTTAAGAGCCATAAATGATTATTTATTCAAACTGATCCACAAGCAAGAGAACAGAAGCCGCCGTTTGTTACAAAAAGCAAAAAGTACGGAATAATCTAAATTTTCGAAAATTAGAACTATTTCTTACTCGATATCGCCTTCAAAATACTCAATAGCCCGTTTGGGCATGGCATGGGGGTCTTCCTTTTCTGCAATATGTGTTTTGACCTTATCTTGAAATGCTTCTGCGGCATCGTAGCCGTAATGGCGAAGCAGGTAGTTCATAGCGATGACTTCGGCAATAACAGTAATGTTTTTACCGGGCGTAATGGGCAGGTTAATCATCGGAATTTCGACCCCCATCACAGAAGTAGTATCCCGGTTGAGCCCGGTGCGTTCAATGTCTTTGGATTCATCCCAGAGCGATAGTTCGAGTACTACTTCCAACCGTTTTTGATACCGGATGGCACGCACGCCAAACATCGACATGATGTCAATAATGCCCAGCCCCCGGATCTCCATAAAATGCTTGTTCATTTCGGTGGCGGAGGTCATCAATACGTTGTTTTTCTTGGTGAGGATGACCACATCATCGGCCACGAGCCGGTGCCCGCGCTCAACCAAGTCAAGGGCCACTTCGCTTTTGCCAATGCCCGATTTTCCTGCAATCAATATGCCAATGCCATAGACATCTACCATGGAGCCATGCACCATCGTTTGGAGCGCAAATTGATCCTCCAGAAAGTCGCGCACTTGATGCATAAACCGCGTCGTTTCCAGCGGGGTGCCAAATACCGGGATATTGGCTTCTTTTGCCATATCCTTTAGATAGTTGGGCAACTCATTACCGGCAGTAATAAAGAGCACCGGAATTTCAAATTGTGTCAGATTTTCAAAGGCCTCGACTTGTTCCTCCTTCGAAAGGTTCTCCAAATAGCGCGTTTCTGTATTACCAATTACCTGAATTCGCTGATGGGTAAATAACTTCACATAGCCGGCCAGCGCCAGACCGGGGCGGTGAAGTTCCGCCTCGGTCACATAACGCCGGTCGTCATCGCTTTCGGCGACAAAAGTATTGAGCTCCACCTGAACGCGTTTGCTAAGGCGCTCAACAAGGTATGAAACGCTTATTCGTTCTGTTTTGGGGATCGTTTCGTTGTCACCGAAAGCCATGGTTGATTACCGTTGATGTAAGGTTTTTCGTTTGTATTTTTTGAGCTGACGGCTGATGTTTTCGATTACCATATTTATCGCCTGCTCATACGATGGCGCCTGTTCCTTGGCATTTAATAATTTTTGAGGCACTTTAACATTCAGCTCGGCCTGCTGTGGATTATCATCGTTGGGTACCGGTTGTAGGATGATATCGCAGGTTAAAATACGATCATAAAACTGATCCAGCTTTTGTACGGCATCTTCTGCATAAGTATGAAGTTTTGAACTTGCGTCGAAGTGTCTTGCTGTGAATGTAGTTTTCATAGAAACCTCTTGGTTAATGTTAATTTTTAGCTCGTGGATGAGCTAATTCATAAACGTTTTTGAGTCGTTCAACGGATGTATGTGTATAAACTTGCGTTGCTGCTAAATTTGCGTGTCCCAACAGTTCCTTAATCACGCGAATATCAGCCCCTTGGTCAAGCAGGTGGGTGGCAAAACTGTGACGCAGTACGTGCGGACTTTTTTGCGTGACTTCACTGGCGCGCTGCAGATAATCCTTGACGATACGTTGCACAGCCCGTGGATAAATGCGCTGTCCGCTTGCGGCCAAAAATACCGCTTTTTGTGCATCGGCATCCGTTCGATTTCCATACAATTCTTTTCGTGATTCCAGATGCTGTTCCATAGCCTCTTTGGCTCGATCACCAAAAGGAACAATACGCTGTTTGGCTCCTTTGCCCATTACTTTGACCTGATTAAGCTTAAAATTCAGATCCTCGATATTCAAATTTACCAGTTCACTTAATCGAATACCCGTGCCGTAAAGTAGTTCCAAAATAGCACGGTTTTGTGTGGTTTTAGGCGTGTTGCACTCGGCCAGTTCCATCATACGATGGATGTCTTCTTCACTGACGGTTTTGGGCAACGGCTTATCTTTTTTGGGGATGACCAGTAGATGCGCCGGATTTTGTTCCACCATTCCGCGCTTAAAGCAATATTTGAAGAATGAACGGATGGCCGCTACTTTGCGAGCAATCGAGCTTTTGGCCAATCCCCGTTCCGAGAGTTCGCCCAGCCACAGCCGAATAGTTATGCGTTCGATGAGATCCAGATGCAACTGATCTTCGCCCTCATCAAAATGGGCCGTGCAGAAATTGAAGAATTGCGTCAAATCATTTTCATACGAAGTGATGGTGTGCGGAGAGGCATTCCGCTCGATTTTTAAATAGTGTAGATATTTATCAATCGCGTTCTTCATCTGTCTGCAATATGGATACTTTGCCGATAAAAATAAACAGTAACTTAATGGCCAGTTTCCAACATCTGCATCAAACAGCGCGGTCTTTCCACTGTGTGGACTCATCCGAAAAATGATCTCTGAGCACCCGAACTCCCAGCGCTTCGAACCAACCAATGGCAAGGGGATGTAAGAATCCATAGCTGGTGCTCCAGCCAAACCACCGATCGATGATAAAACGCTGCACCAGCATGATGGCTACCGCTGCAGAACAAAGCAAAATCTGTATTGCTGATCCAAAAAACAGCAAAAATGGCAGTGACAGCGCGGGCAGGATAAAGACGATAAATTGAAGCAGGGCCATCCCGCTAAAAAGTAGGAGGTTGTGGTTGAATCCCGCAAAAAAGTTCTTTCGAAATCCTTCCCACAATTCGTCTCCCGATTCATACATGCGACAGCTGACCGTTCCCCCGCCGTGATACATTTTCATAGCGTATCCTGCACGTTTAATTTTTTGAGCGAGTGCTACATCCTCGACGATCTCATTTTTTACGGATTTATGGCCATTTATGCCCTCATATGCCGATCGTTTGAAGGCTAAAAATTGTCCGCATGCGGCGGCAAAAAGAACACCCATTTCTTGTCGGATGAACGCTGGAATCCATTTTGGTGCCCGATACACATACCGCGAGGGCAGCAGGGTAAGGAGTCCAAAATAGACAATGGGGATGACGGTCTTTTCCCAGAACGAGTCCAGTTTTTGCATCGGCCAGACGGTCACAAAATCGACCACATCTTGTCCCATTGACCGAACGACCTTGGCAGTGGCTTGTGGCTCCAGCCAGGTATCGGCATCAGTAAAAATAAGAATGTTGCCTTTGGCCGTTTCTGACAACTGCTGACAGGCCCACGATTTGCCGAGCCAGTCGTCGGGTTTTGGTTGTCCGGAAATAATAGTCAGTGTGTTGGAAAATTGATCGCTCAATTTATCCAGAATATCAGAGGTACCGTCGGTAGATCCGTCATTGAGCACGATAACCTCGAAGTTCGGATATTGTTGATCTACTGCGGAACGAACGCACCGTTCAATGGAGTTGGCTTCGTTGCGGGCGGGAATGCAAATGCTTACGCTGGGAGCCTGTTCATCAAAATAGTGGCGCGGCGTAGGCTGAGTAGGTTTAAAATCCTGTTTGTTGAGATACAAAATACCGCTTGTGATCAGTAGATAGGCCAGCGCTATGTAGAGCAAAATCGTCATGGCTAAAAGGTAGTAGTGTGAGCAGTAAGATCAAATCGAATGGTTGAAGAAGCAGTTGCAGCTGAGTTCGCAAACCATTTAATTGGCAGCCTATGAATTTGTTATCAAATCCAAGTCAAGACGTGCGTCATCGACCTCATAGCTCTGGCGGCTATGAGTGGTGGTATTTTGACGGTCGTTCGCTGGATGAAAGATTTAGCTTTGTGATTATTTTTTATGAAGGCAATTCGTTTTCTACGCGCTACAACGGGGCGCTTTTGGATGGTAAATCTGCTATGCCGGCGGAGTATCCGGCGATAAGTATTTCGGTCTATGAGAATGGAAATCCGATCTATTACAGCTTTACGGAGTTCGATTCATCGGATTGCAGCTTTAGCGAAGAGGCTCCGCTTGTCGAAATTGGTCCGCACCGCATGGAAGAGATCGGGGATGATCAGAAGCTGATTTACAAGCTGGATTTGGATGAAACCCTTGCCAGCGGTGATCAATTGGAGGGAACCATAACCTTTGAAAGTCTTCGTTCACAGTCAGCAATTCTTGAATCTGATCAGCAAACTAGCGCCGGCCACACCTGGAATTTGGTTCAGCCGCGTGCGGATGTACAGGCAGTGTTTACAATTCAGGGTATTAGGGATTCTTCCAACGAAATTCAATTCCAGGGCAGGGGATATCACGATCATAACACCGGCCGGGAGCCCATGCACAAAGAGTTTACCGATTGGTACTGGGGACGCTTTCATTTCGATTCTGCCACGTTGGTCTATTATGTGATGAACCATCAGGATGAGAAACAGCATCAGGCCTGGCTGATTAGTAAAAACAACGCAGAACTGCTGCACACCTTTGATCAGGTTGATCTTGCAGACAACGGATTTACGCTTTTTGGACTACAGCCGTACCGCAAAATCGGACTCCGTTCTGATGAGGCTGAGATTCAAGTGCAGCACCGCCAAGTTGTTGATAACGGACCGTTTTACCAGCGGTATCACAGTGATGCTTTTTTGCGTGTGCCCGATTCGAATATCGTTGAACAGCAGCAGGGCATCAGCGAATATCTTTATCCCGATCGCATTAATGCGCGTGTATTTTGGCCGTTTGTGAATATGCGCATCCGATACAAAACCGAAAAGCCGCACTGGGTGCAGCGGTCAAAAATGCTGTATCGTTGGACGTGGTAAAAAAGCCTTTTTAGAACATCCGAAGTTTTAGAAACTTCGGATGTTTGTTTAGTCATAAAAACTGCTCAAACTCCGTATCGTCAAAGCCCGCTTGTTCTCTGAGTTCAGCTAAAATTTCATCCAGTTGTTTTTCAAAATAGGCTGTTTTCTTCTCGCGTGATAATGAGGTCTCGAGGTTTGTTGGGCGTCCTACATACAGGTGCAGTTCCGGTTTATCGTGTCGAATCGTATGCATGTAGATGCCGACGGGAACAAAATCCACATGTTCGAGATTATCGTGTAGCCAGGCCAGTCCGCCCTCGAAATGCATTGCAGATCCGGGGGGAGTAATGGTGCCTTCAGGATAGATGAACAAGCTTGAATGGGGGCGCTCGAACGATTTGACGGCGTACCGCAGCGACCGAATGGTCTTGCGGGCATCATCCCGATTAATAGAAAAAGCCCCGATTTTTTGAAACAGTGAATACTGCTGCATCTGCTTGTCTTCCATCATGGCCCGTGCCTGTTGCCGGAATCGAAATTCATTAAGCAGCAGGGGAATCAGCCCATCCCACCAAGAGTGATGGTTGAGGTAATAGACGGTTTTGCACTCCGAGCAGGGCGAATATTCCTGCTTGAGCCACACCTTTTTAAACCGGCGCTTGAATAACAGCCAGGTGTATAAACGAAATCCTTTGATAAAGAGCGGTGATTCGTTGGCGGGAATAAAATCCACAGTTAAAATATTTGTTGAGCGTTTCTGACCTGAATATCTTTAGGCTTGATCAGAGTTGCCAGTTTTAACTACAATTGTTTGACACAAATGGATTTACAGGCGATCGAAGAATATGCCCTCGCACACACTACCGATGATTCCCCTATAGTGCAACAGCTCATCGAGATATCAGAAAAGGATTTGGAATTCACCGATATGCTGAGCGGCAAACAGGTGGGACGCCTGCTGGCGATTTTGATTAAAATATCGGGGGCAAGGCGCGTGCTGGAAGTCGGTACCTTTACCGGTTATTCCGCGTTGACGATGGCCGAGGCTTTACCGGGAGACGGTGAATTGTTCACTTGTGAATACAACAAGCGCTACGAAGATATTGCACGCACCTTTTTTGATAAAAGTGATGCAGGATCAAAAATTACCTTGCTGATGGGAAAGGCACTTGAAACCATTCCTACTATCGAGGGTACCTTTGATTTTGTATTCCTGGATGCGGATAAGATCAACTATCCCCAGTATTATGATATGATTTTGCCGCGTATGGAACCGGGCGCACTTATGGTGATTGACAATGTGCTTTGGGATGGGGAAGTGCTGGAAGCAAACACCGAAAAATCGCATGCTATTGATCGGATGAGCAAGCAGATCCGCGATGATGATTCGGTAGAACAGGTGATGCTCACCGTTCGTGATGGCGTTACGATCGTCCGTAAGAAATAAAAAAGCCTGAATCCGAATTGAATCGAATTCAGGCTAAAGTCAATAATCGAGCTTTGGGGAACTAGTCAACCAGTTCAATGAGCTCAATTTCGAACGTCAGGTCTTTACCAGCCAGCGGGTGGTTGGCATCGAGCTGAACGTATTCATCTTCAACAGCTGTAATCTGAACCGGGATAGCCTGGCCATCTTCTTGCTGTTGCATCTGAAGCTGCATACCAACTTGCGGATCAATGTTGTCGGGCAGATCAGATTTTGAAACTTCCAGTTCCAGATCTTCGCGACGCTGTCCGTAGGCATCTTCAGAATCAAGTTCTACGGTCGTGTCGTCGCCTTCTTCTAGTCCGATAACGGCCTTCTCAAAACCGGGAATCAATTGTCCTTCTCCCAGTGTGAACTCAAGAGGCTCTCGCTCACGAGAACTGTCAAAAACTGTTCCGTCATCCGTTAAGGTTCCTGTGTAGTGGACTTTTACGGTGTCACCGTCTTTTACTTTAGACAAAATACTTTGGTTTGTTTCTAATTGTCGTGAATGTTTTTGAATATAAGGTTTTTTGGAGAGAATTAAGACTACAATACTACTCAAATTTTCGACGGGTCAACTGTTGTCTGTTAAAAGTGCTGTCGGGGATGATCGTAAAATCTATTTCGCCCAGGACCATGCCTTCTCCGGTGGTAACGTTGACTCTCCACTGACCGGGCCAGATATTTGTTTTGTAGGTATAACCTCTGAATCCGCCCCTGCGCCCTCCTAAGACCTCATAAGCAATAGTATCGGTGGAATTCCATTGTTTCGTTTCAGGATCATACCATTTCCATTCGTGTTGTATTGATTTCTTTAGATCTGTGGGAGCAAAGATGGAGGTGAATACAAAAACGGTATCGCCGGGAGCATAATTGAACGTTTCGTCGTGTGTTTCCCAGATATCGTAGAAGGCTGTTTGTTCGTAGGAAACAAAAAATGTGCCGTCTTCTTTTTCGACGTTGTAGGCGACCATCCCGGATTGCAGGGAGAGAGGTACGGGTGGAATCAAATTAAAGTAATAGCAGGTGTTGATAGCCCCGTAAATACAGAAAATGAGAAGCGTGATTTTCCAGCGGGAAATTTCATTCCGGGTCGAGGGACTAACGTTGTAAATATATTTGATTAAAAAAAGCGTGCATCCAAGGCTGACCAATCCCGAGATGATAAACAGAAAGGTGTTCATCGTTTCGAAAATGACGGGCGTAAAAAAGGTGAAGAAGGTGAAATTGACAAAGAAGGAAGTAAGCCCCGAACTGAAGATACTTATTCGAAATTCGGTGTTTAAGCAGCTCATTGGAAAAGAGCAACACGAGGAGAATCAGAAAAAATACGAGCGTTTTGGTGAGTGTTACGCTCTGAAAAAAGAAGATGACATAGGCACTCGAAAGTCCACCGAGAAAAAATTGGATAGCCAGCGGAGCGTATTCTTCATAGGGCTCCAGAAAGGTATTTTCCCAGCGGCCGTCATCAGTGAGATTAAAAATATAGAGGCAAATAGTGAGTAAAAGCAGGTAGGTCAATAACACTGTATTGCTGTACCAGCCGTCGATGCGCCCGAGCGTGAGACTGTCCCAGATAAATCCACCGATAAAAAAGACGATCGGCGCGTATTTTTTGTGCCTCCGAAAAAACCGTTTGGCTGCTGAAACCATTTACTGTTATCTTAGACTATTATTTGCTGCGTCAATAATAAATGAAATCAATTGAATGTCGTAATTTAGTATGTTAACGAAGCGACTTTTTAACCGAGGGTAAAGAATTATGGATAGTACCATCAAGCAGAAATTACGCGATATTCGAACAGTAGCAATCATCGGTTGTTCGGCCAATAAATATCGCACGAGTTATCATATCGCCAATTACTTGAAAGAAAATGGCATTCGGATTATTCCTATAAACCCCAATTATAAGGAAATACTGGGTGTACCTTGTTATGATAAGATGGATGATCTGCCGGATGATTTAGCAATCGATGCCGTTGATATTTTTCGTGATTCCGAATACACCGCCGATATGGTTCGGGATGTGATCGACTGGTCGAAGAAAACGGGGCAAAAGCCGTTGATTTGGACGCAGCTGGCGGTGTCTTCGACGGAGGCAAAATCACTGGCCGAAAGCAACGATTTTGAGTACGTCGAAAATCAGTGCATGATGGTGCAGCACGATAAGGCGATGGCTTAAGCGATTTTACGAGGTTGGTTGTCCCATCTTTTCTTTGCGCTCTTGTTCATGCACTTTTAGTTTTTTGCCAAGCAGTCGCTCAATCGTCAGTTGATCTTCCGCCGGGATGTAGGTCGTAAAATCGGTAAGCTTTTCATCTTGATAGTAATCGATTTGCAGTACATGCTCTGATTCCCATTGATAGGCCACAACGCTTTTCCAGGGCACAAACTGATCCAAAATAAGAATGCCTTTCGTACGAAATTCGGGCACTATTTTGACTACAATGCCGAAGCATCCGAATCCCAGCAGTGACAATCCCGATGTAATACCGATGCCGGTGTAAGGACCTAGGTTAATGAGGCCGGTTTGATAAATCCCAAAAAAGATAATGAGCACGGCAAGTATTCGGGGCGCTGCTTCGGTCCAGAATGAGCGATAGACGTATTCAACGGTTTTCATCTCCTGACGCAGAAGCAGCATTTTGAGGGCAAATCCAAAGAAAAACCCGGCTACCAGGCAGTACAGCAGCATGGTGAATTCCCGGGCGATATCCCGGGAGATGATCTCCATCCATTGGCCGGCAGACATTAGGGTGAGGATAATCATGGCTCCCACAAATCCGTTGATGACTCTCCGCTGACTCAGGTGCTGGAGCCGTAGCATTCGGCGGTAGCCCATCCAAAAGGAGAGCAAAAAGCCCAGAGCTAAAACGCTAATTAATACATACATTTCAACTTCTCCGATAAAATACGGTTGGATTCCCTGTTCGCATCGCCTTACTTTAGCTTCTAATATAACAAAAGATTGATATGCAAAGCGACAGCACACCTACAAGTATTGAGGTTTCGAACAGTGATCAGGTTCTCGAGATTGAGTGGTCGGATGGACACCATTCGGAATATTCGTTGTTTGGCCTGCGCAAAAATTGTCCCTGTGTGGTTTGTCGCGGCGGGCACGGGAATATGAATACCTTTGACCGGTCGCTGTTTTTTGTGGATCCCACCCAGCATTTCGAGATCGAGGATATCAAGCAGATTGGAAATCACGCGATCAAAATTTTTTGGAATGACGGCCACAGCAATGGGATGTACCAGTGGGGCACGCTGCGCGAGATGTGTCCGTGTGAGGAATGTTATCCCGAGCAAGCGTAAAACCGGTGATTCTTACAGCGCTTTTTGCAACTCTTTTTTGAGTAGCGACTGAAAATGATAGACGCCTTGCTCGCGATCCACCGAAAATCGTCCCTTGTCGTACGC
The DNA here is from genome assembly GCA_964490705.1 of uncultured Balneolaceae bacterium. Taxonomy (GTDB): domain Bacteria; phylum Bacteroidota; class Rhodothermia; order Balneolales; family Balneolaceae; genus Fodinibius. The sequence goes on from CAZBCG010000008.1 coordinate 112,771, forward strand.
TTTCGATTTTAGCCCTTTCTGAACCAGCTCACAGATTTCGATATCCTCCTGCTGAATCTCATCACTGTAGGCGATATCCTCTTCAATCATTTTTGAGTCATCCGGATTTTCGTAGTAATAATTAAAGATGACCTCGGTTTTGTCCGGAGTGATGGGACGAATTACATTGCTCTGCAGCCGACCCGGCAAGATATTCAGCATGATATTCGGAAAGATAAAATAGTAATAGGCTTTCCCGTTTTCCGACTTGTAGAGATTGTTGCCGTTTTGAATGGGGCTGTGTTGCAGGGAATACCAGTCTGCGGTGTCGGTGTTGTATTCGCGATAGTCGAGCAGTTTGGCTAGCTCGGGATGCACAATCGGGATGTGATAGCTCTCCAGAAAGTAATCCACATAGACCTTCCAATTACAATCGATGATGTAGGATTCCTTTTCTACAAATTGAAGTGACGATAAGTCGATGGGCGCAATCTGCTCTTTGATGCCGGCTAAAAAATTGTCCACCGGTTCGATATCATTATCCAAAGAGACAAAAATGAGATCTTCCCACTCACCAAAACGGACCGGCTCGAGACCAAAATCCTTTTTGTCAAAGAGATCCACTTTTCGAAACTGGGGGACGCCCCGAAGCGAGCCGTCAAGCAGATAAGTCCACCCGTGATATTGACACTGCAGCACCGAGGTAGTGCCTTTTTTGACGGCCACCGGTCCGCCGCGATGCTTGCAAACATTATAAAATGCGTTGATCTGATCCTCATCATTTCGAACCAGCAGCAGCGGATTATCGGCAATCTCCAGCGTGTGCATGTCACCGGTTTCGGGCAGTTCACTTTTGTGACAAGCCAGCTGCCAGAACTTCGAGAACAGCACTTCTTTTTCGAACTCCAGCATTGCTTTCGAGTGATACCAGCTCGAGGGAATGGTTTCGGCGCGTTCTATCGGCTCCTGCTGGAGATTTTCGGGAGTTATATCCGGCAGCTGTTGAATATCCATACGCTATTTGGGGTTAGTAGCCCAGACGCTGGTTTCGGGGATAAATCCGCGATCGGCAAGCGAAAGCATACTGCAGATCGTTTGGGCAATATCATCGGCAATAAGCTTGGTTTCATTAAAAGCACGCTCACCCATACCGGCATTTTCAGAGAATTGGGTTTGTACTTCGCTGGGGTTAATCTGCATCACGCGGATATTGTGTTCCCGCAGCTCAGATCGCCAGCATTCGGTCATACCGCCGAGCGCAAACTTGCTGGCCACATATGCCGTTCCGCCCTCAAAGCCGCGCTTGCCGGCCGTAGAAGATACATTGATGATATTCCCGTAATCTTGCTGAATAAAATGTTTGGCTGATTCCCGGGCCACGAGCATGGCGCCGATAGTGTTGGTGCGGAGCTGATCCTCAAAATCTTTGGCCGAGAGATTTACTAGCTTCGAAAATTCGCCATATCCCGCATTGTTGATGAGCACGTTGTAGTCATCGAGCTCTTCAACGGTGCGTTCAATAAGGTTGATGACTTCTGCTTCTTTACTTACGTCACATTGAACAGGGATGGCGTCAATTTCATCGGCCGTGTTTTGTAGACGATCTTTTCCACGTGCCGCAATTACTGCGTTTCCACCGGCTTCGATAATCGCTTTAGCAGTTGCTTTTCCGATGCCGGAGCTTCCGCCGGTAACCAGTGCGTTAATTTTTGATAGGTCCATAATCTTTTTTCTGTTAGTTTTAGATTCTTAGTTGTCAGGTACAATATTTATAGCAGGAAGTCGGAAAACAAGTTGAAGTTATAGCACAAAGGGACTCAAAGAGTGCACAAAGTTACACAAAGGGTTTCTTCGAGGTTCTTCGTGCCTTCTTAGTGCAACTTAGCGGTACAGTTTATGTAATAAGTTTAAGTGCTTTCTGTTTGATTAACTCCCAAGCCTTATCGACATGTTTTTTCTGCAAGTTGGTATTGCCCAAAACTATTCGGATCGTAAATTTTCCATCCAGTTTGGTGTGTGTTAAAAACAGCTTACCGCTTTTCTGGATTTTATTGAGTAGCTTTTCATTCAGTTCATTAAGCTTTTCTTCATCATCAATATAATCGGGATGAAAGCGGAAACAGAGCGTGTTCAACGGCACGGGCGCCAACAGTTCAAAATGTTCGGATTGTTCAATTTCCTTCTTGAGATCTTGTGCCAGCTCAATATGATGACGAATTTTTTGCTGCAAGCCCTCAACGCCAAAACTGCGCAGTACAAACCATAACTTGAGCGCCCGGAATCGTCGTCCCAGCGGAATGCCCCAGTCGCGGTAATTTTTGACACGCTCATCTTCGGGCGTTTTAAGATATTCCGGCATGATTTCGAACGTCCGCACCAGCAGAGCTTCATCCTTCACATAAAATGCCGAGCAGTCGAAGTTGGTGAACATCCATTTATGGGGATTAAAAACAAACGAATCCGCATGCTCGATACCTTCATTCATCCAACGTTTTTCGGGCAGCAACAGCGCCGTTCCGGCATAGGCGGCATCTACATGGAGAAATACCTCATACTTTGAACAGATTTCCCCGATGGCCTCCAGCGGATCGATGGCCGTAGATCCAGTGGTGCCGATCGTTGCTACAACTGCCGCCGGCTGGTGACCTTTTTCTAAATCCTCGCGGATGGCTTCTTCCAATGCCTCGGGTTGCATGGCATAGTGTTCATCCACAGGAATTTTTCGCAAATTCTGACGTCCGAATCCGGCAATTTTCACATCCTTTTCGATGGATGAGTGCGTTTCTGACGAGCAATAGACGGTAAAGGTTTGATCTCCGGTGAATCCGGATTCATTGACTCCGAAATCGGTAATCTGTTCGCGCGCCATCAGCAGGGCGCAGAGGGTAGAGGTGGAGGCCGTATCTTCAATTACTCCGGTGAAGGGTTCGGGTAGTCCGATGAGTTCTCGAAGCCATTCCATCACCTGTTCTTCGAGCTCGGTTGCCGCAGGGGAGGTCAGCCAGCTCATGCACTGTGCACCCAGCGTAGCGGTGAGCATTTCGGCCAGCACCGAGGGATAGCTTTTGTTGGCGGGGAAATAGCCCATAAAGTTGGGGCTTTCCCAGTGGGTCATTCCGGGCATAATAATTTCTTTGAAATCCCTGAACATGGCCTCGAAGGGCTCACCTTCATCGGGAGCGCGATCGGGAAGTTGTTGTAGAATATCACCCGGTTGGATGTCTGGTTTTACGGGATAATTCTCGACCTCCTCGAAATAGTCGGCCATCCAATCTACAAGTTTGTGGGCTTCGTCGCGGAATTGTTTGTTATCCATTGCGTCGGTTACATCGTAATTATCAGGTTGAGTGCCGAAAGCAGGCCGATGATCCACATAATCAGTGAGATCTCGTTGATACGGCCGGTGGCTATTTTAATAAGAATAAAGGAAAGAAATCCAAAGGTGAGTCCAATGCTGATGCTGTATGTCAGCGGCATTAGAATGATTGTGAGAAAAGCGGGTACGGCGTCTTGGAATTTGCTGAGGTTGATATTCTGCAGGTTTTTGAACATCAGCAGTCCTACCACAATAAGTGCGGGTGCCGTAGCATAATTGGGGATGATGCTGATTACGGGCGTAAAAATTAAGGTTGCCAAAAATAGCAGGGCTACCACAACGGCTGTAAGTCCCGTGCGCCCGCCATCTTCAATACCCGATGCTGATTCGATATAGGTTGTGGTGGTGCTTGTGCCCATCAGGGCACCGCCGACCGTGGCTACAGCATCACTGCTTAGCATTTTGCTGATATGTTTGATGGATCCGTCTTCTTGTACAAGATCGGCTTCGTATGAACAGGCAACCATTGTTCCAACTGAATCGAACAGATCTACAAACATAAAGGAGAAAATAGCACCCAATAATCCCCATTGCAGGGCGGCAGCGATATCTAGTTTAAAGGCAATGGGAGCCAGTGAAGGAGGGGCAGAAACTGCTGATTCAGGCAGGTTCACATCCCCAAATAAAATGCCCAGTACGGTGGTAAAAAGTATGCCGATGAGAATGGATCCTTTCCATTTTCGTACTTGCAGGACAAAAATGGCGGCCAGGCCGATGAGTCCAAATATGACCGGAAGTCCAAACGATCCGAGTTTGACGAGGGTTGCCTCATCATGGACTACAAGTCCCATATTTTGCATGCCGATGAAGGTGATAAACAGTCCGATACCGCCCGGAATAGCAATACGAAGCGATTTTGGAATAGCGGCTATAATTTTCTCCCGAAAGCCGAAAGTGGTGAGAGCTAAGAAACAGATCCCGGAAATAAAGACAACTCCGAGCGCTGTTTGCCAGCTGATACCCTGACCGATGACGAGGGTGTAGGCAAAAAAGGCATTGAGTCCCATACCGGGAGCCATTGCCAGCGGCACGTTTACCCAGAGTCCCATCAGAAGGGTGCCCAAAACAGCCGAGAGGGCCGTGGCGGTAATCAGGGCATCTTTATTCATGCCGGCTTCGGCCAGAATGCTGGGATTTACGGCGATGATATAGGCCATGGTCAGGAAGGTCGTGAATCCCGCCACAACTTCGTGCCCAACAGTAGTATCATGGCTGCTTAATTTGAAAAATTTCTCCAGCATTGGTATCAACTGATTTGGATTTGTAGCCAAGATGTGTAATCTGATTTAAAACGACAATTCCCTTTAGTTTACTTTTATGGATTTAGATAAGTACCGCAATATTTCTCCGCAAGATGCCAAACAACTGCAAGGCAGGCTTCGCAGCCAAGTGGAAATCACGCCGCTGGATAAAGAGGTCAAAATAGTTGCCGGTGCCGATATCTCTTTTGACCGCGGATCGGATTTGATGCATGCCGCTATTGTTGTACTGCAACTGCCGGACTTGCAACCTGTTGCTCGGTCGCTGATCTCGGATGAAACATCGTTCCCCTATATTCCCGGACTGCTGGCTTTTAGGGAGTTGCCGGTATTGTTTAAAGCCTGGGATCAGCTTGAGATGAAGCCGGATGTCTTGATTCTCGACGGGCACGGCATTGCACATCCACGTCGCATGGGCATTGCCACGCATTTAGGGATAGAAATTGATTATCCTACTGTTGGTTGTGCCAAAAATATACTGACGGGCAGCCATGGACCATTAGGCGATAAGAAAGGAGAGTATTCATCATTGAAGGAAAACGGAGAAACGATCGGCATGGCGCTGCGCAGCCGGACGAATGTAAATCCCATCTACATTTCCCCGGGATATAAAACGTCTTTTGAAGATGCCTATTCGGTTATCATGAACACGTTGACAAAATATAAGTTACCCAGAACAACTCGGTTGGCCCATCAGTGGGCGAATAAGTTAAGGAGGGGAGAGGTTGAGCAGGGATATAAAAAGCTTTTATAGGCAAGCAATATATCCTAATGTTGATGTTCATTTTTTGTCAGCAAAAAATGAACGAAAAAAACTGCTGGGGGAATCGTAGATTTTGTGCTGTTGAAAATTATTAATTGACCTGTTGCTTTGAAGCATTAGTAATTGTTTCCAACAAATTTCCCGCGATTCGCCCCAGACCCCCAATGGATTAAAACCGTGAAACATGAAACATTTATTCTCCCTTTGAAGGGAGTACCACCGAAGGTGGGGAGGGATGTTAAGTATTTGATTTAACGTAATATAACTATACTTAGATTTGTAGGATTTAAACCCGTCGTAGTACTGATTCTGCCGCATGAAAGCCGCACATGCCGTGCACACCACCACCGGGCGGCGTGGACGATGAGCAGATATACATATTCGTTTTTGGGATATGATAAGGATCAAATAATCCTGCGGGACGAGTAAACAGCTGCGTGATATCCTGTCGGCCGCCGTTGATATCACCGCCGACATAGTTAGGATTATAAGCCTCGATCGCTTGCGTATTCATGGCATGCTGCCCCAGAATGCAATCGCGGAAGCCCGGCGCAAAACGTTCAATTTGATTTAAAATAGGCTGCGTCATATCTGTTGTCGAGCCATTTGGAACATGGCAATAGGCCCAGCAGGTATGCTTGCCCGATGGAGTCCGGCTTTCATCTTCCAGACTTTGTTGAGCTAATAGCACATACGGTTTTTTGGGATGGGTGCCGTTAGCTGATTCATATTCAGAGGAGGCAATTTCCTCGAATGTGCCGCCCAGATGCACCGTTCCCGCTTTACGACAGACTTCATCTTCCCAGGGGATCGGTTCACTGAGTGCCAGATCCAGTTTAAATACCCCTGAACCATAGCTATAACTCTGTAATTTTTGTCGGTACGTATCGGGCAGTTGATTTTCGACAATATCGAGTATCTGCCTGGGCGTATTGTTGAAAAGTACGGCTGCAGATTTCGGCAGCTGATCAGTAGAAGTGATTTCGACATTCGTTTCAATAGTACCGCCGAGCGACTCAAAATATTGCGCCATCGCTTTGGTCAGGTTGTGAGAGCCGCCTTTGGGATAGGGCCAACCCACGGTATGGGCCGCAATCCCCAAGACCAATCCGATGGCAGTAGTGCCCATTTTATCGAAGGGCATAATACCGTGGGCCGCCAATCCTGCAAACAAGCCCCGGGTGCGTGCAGTGTCAAATTTTTTGGCAGTGGCGTTGGCCGAGCGAAGTGCCTGGAATCCAAAACGAGCCATTAAGATGGGATGATTGGGAATGGGCGAAAAGGGCGCCAAAATATCGGAGAGCAGATCATCCCATGAATCAATAAAAGGTGTGACTAATTTGCGATAGATACTACCATCTTTTCCGAGCTGTTCGATGGTTTTATCCAGTGAGCGGAACAGGGCGGCCGCCGGCTGATCGTTGAGGGGATGGGCAACGGGCACTTCGGGTTGAATCCATTCGAGTCCGTAATTGTCAAGGGGTAGCGATCGCAAGAACGGAGAGGCTTTGGCCAGCGGATGAATAGCCGAGCACACATCATGGTGAAAGCCGGGCAATGTAAGTTCCTGCGTACGCGTACCGCCGCCGATAGTATCAGCCTTTTCGAATATTGTAACGGAAAGCCCTTTTTGCGCCAGCCGAATTCCGGCCGCTAATCCATTTGGACCTGCTCCAATTATAGTTACATCAACTGACATATATATAAAATAGTTAAGTAGAAATACGGAGAAATTATAATTCTTAGTTTTAAAATAGATTTTTATAAAAAGTATTAGTAAATAATTACCTGATAATTAGGAGGCAGTGGATTAACAGGGGACATTTAACATATGACATCTACCGATACGGCTTTAGGCTTTTGGTCGTTTTACTGTAGATCTGTATGTGCTCAATTATCGATGGTTGGTTTTATTTCAGTATTGTTGATTATAGGTTTAAATAAATCAACTTTGGGCCAAAATTCAGATCTGATCTTTAAAAGTTTGTCGGTGCCCGATGGTCTTTCCCACGCTACGGCTCATCATGTGATGCAGGATGAGCAGGGATTAATCTGGATAAGCACGCGGGATGGACTTAACAGGTATAACGGCCAGCAGTTTAATGTTTTTAAGCATCAACCGACCGATACAAATTCACTCTCTGCTAATATGATCTGGCTCACAATCCAGGATTCGCAGGGGCTAATCTGGATTGGTACCGGCGGTGGCGGACTCAATGTTTATGATCCCGATCAACAGCAGTTCTACCGGTTTCGGCACGATCCGGAGGATCCGAAATCGATCAGCGGCAATACCATTATTTCTCTTTTTGAAGATGCCAGTGGAACCATATGGGCGGGCACGGAGAGCAAGGGGTTGAATAAAGTGATCCGGCGAAAAATGGATTCAAATGGACTGGAGTTAGAGTTCGAGCACTATAAAGCCGATCCCGATAATCCCAAGAGTATCAGCAATAACAGCATCATGGACCTGGAACAGCGCCGCGATGGATATCTGTGGATTGCAACGTATGGCGGCGGGATCAATCGGATGGATATCAAAAACGAAACCTTTACTTCTGATTTTCCCATTGGCGGATCCAACGTAATGTCGCTGGCGATTCACGAAAATCAGCTTTGGGCGGGCACCAAATATCATGGATTGTCGCTGCTCAATTTGGATACGAATGATCTTCGGGTGTTTCAGCCCCGCCCGGGTGAGCCCAACTCCATCAGCAGCAATTTTGTGTGGCCGGTATTTGTAGATCGCGAAGGCGATATCTGGGCGGGCACCTTCGGCGGAGGACTCAATAAAATATCAGCCAACAACTCAGCTGCCGACCGGTCGTTTCGGATTACATCCTATAAAAAAGGGACGCTGCCCGGTCAGCTGAACGACAATTACATTTTGTCTGTGATGCAGGATGACCACGGCGTACTTTGGGCAGCCACCGACAATTCTGGTGTTGCCATGTTTCGTAAGAATATGCTTTTCCAACGTCCGGATACCGAGATTCTAAACTCCGATTTATCAATAGATGCGCTCTCATTCAATGATTTCCTTCGCGACCAAAACGATACCCTCTGGATGGCTACCGCCTCGGGATTGTTATATCGCACAGAAGATTCGGATGATGCTCGTTTTTTATCCCCCAACGGAAGTTCAAAAGTGATTGACGTGCTTGCACAACTGCAGGATGGCAGAATTCTGGCAGGTACGAATGTGGGACTGTATGTGATGAATGAAGACCGATCCAAACTCATCAAAAAGTCGCTGTCGCTGACGTCGGCTATTGCCACGGTGGACCGGGTTTATGATATTGTTGAGGATCCGGAACACAATGTTTGGCTTTCGACCAATACCGGACTTTGGAAACTCAATGCCGAGCTGGAGGTGCTCGACCGGTTCTACCATCATGAGCAGAACCGGCGATCGCTCAGCAGTACCAATATTGGCACGTTGATGCTGGAGGAAGATACTCTTTGGATTGGAACCTCTGCGACAGGCTTAAATAAATTGAATATTAAAACGGGCAGGGTCACACAATATCGCTACATCGCTGATGATCCTGAGAGTATTGGTAAAAACAAAGTATTGGATATGCTCCGGGATTCAGCCGGCCGATTTTGGGTGACAACCTATGGCGGTGGACTCAATAGATTAGTATATCAGGATGGGGAAGCGATATTCAAAAAATATCTCGAAAAAGATGGTCTGCCCGATAATACCGTTAAACATTTGACCGAAGATTCGGCCGGCTATCTCTGGATAACTACTCAGAACGGGTTGGTCCGCTTTAATCCCGATACCGAGCAGTTTGTGCCGATCTCTATTCCCAGCCAATCGGCAAATGTGAATCTGAATAATATTATTCCAGCTGATATGAACGATTATATTCTCACCGGTTCAAAGGGATATCAGCTTTTTGATCCCCGGGATTTTTTGAAGCAGCGAGAGGGATTGCCCTTATTGCTGACCAACGTAAAAGTGATGGGCAAAGAGTATCCGCTGGATAGTGTTCATCCCCAAAAACTGATGCTGCCGCATGACAAAAACTTTCTGACGCTGGAATTTTCGCTGTTGGATTATTTTTCGGCAGAATTTGCACATTATCAGTATAAAATGGAGGGGATCGACCGGAAATGGATACATGCAGGTAATACAAACAGGGTTCGGTATTCGGCACTGCCGCCGGGCGATTACACTTTTCGGGTAAAGGCGATAAGCTATGATGGAGTTCCCGGTCAGAATGAGGTGGCCATGGCAATTTCAATTGCACCTCCATTTTGGAAAAGCTGGTGGTTCCGCCTGTTAGTGCTGGCAGGATTGGTCGTATTGCTGCGAATGGGGTATAAATATAGGGTAAACGCCTTGCTTGAGATCGAACGCACGCGGCGACGCATTGCCAACGATCTGCACGACGATATTAGCTCGACATTGAGCTCGATAACCTATTTTGCGCGAGCACTGCGGGTTAGTAATCCCGAGCTTTCGGGTTCTCGTCATCTTGATTTGATTCTGGACAGTTCTACCGATGCCAAAGAAAAAATATCCGATATCGTTTGGTCTATCGATCCTGATCACGACGATTGGGTGGACCTGTTGGCCCGATTTCGCCGTTATGCTTCCGACCTGTTCGAAAGCAAGGGTATAGACTACGATCTGGATATTATTGAAGAAATTGATGCGCCTATCACCCTGGAATTGCGTAAAGAGCTTTGGCTTATCTATAAAGAGATGGTTATTAATGTTGCACGCCATTCGCAGGCTAGTCATGTGCAAATCAGTCTGGAATACGATGATAAGCTTACCCTTGTAGTGGAAGACAACGGAATTGGGTTGCCGGAAGATTATCCGTCGGATTGCAATGGAATCAGGAATATTAAACGGAGGGCCGCAGCAATCGGGGCCGAAATTTCGCTGTACTCTACGCCTAACAAGGGGACCAAGTGGGAATTAACGCTTAACGGGATGGGCTAATAATATTGTCAGTTTTTTGGAATGGGAATCCAGCCACTACGTTATTTGGAGTAATAAACTACACTTATTGAAAAAAATGGTATATAATAATGGATTGAATATTATCCTGTGAAGCTGTGATATCGGGGCATACAATAATTACCACATGATTATGTGGTGAAAAGCTGGCTTATGGTTCTTTCATTAAAAAAAATCTACGGTAACGATTTGTAGATTTTATAAGTCACTAATCATCAACCCTTTAAATTTCAGAAAATATTATGGCACGATATGTAAAGCACGATCATCCCAATGTAAAAGAAATACACGTTAAACAATTTACAAACGACCGTAGTAACCCAATTAAAGAAGGAACCATAAAAAATGGTGAATCACTTGAATTGGATTCCACAGTAAGTGGCTCATATTTCTTGGAAGTTCAAATTCCGGGCAATCGGTATTGTACCATCAATTTTGCAAAAACTTACGGGGTCAAGAAATTTACACGTAAAAAGGATGATGACCATCCACAGATGGATCGCATACTTTTTCTAGTTGAAAATTTGGCCGGCCCATATGATGGTTCTCCAAAACCCGATGATGACGATGTGGAGGTGAAGGAGCCAGATATTGAACCAATAGAAGATTAGGTATTTTTTCAAAAACTAATTTTTCATGTAGCTAATGCGTTTTTTTCGGGTTCTTTTCCTAACTGTGCTTGTTTTGTTTATGTATGCCTCTATGCTGTGGGCTTTTCAGGCACAGTTAGGAACTCCTCATATCCAGAATATCCCTCCGGAAGAATATAATGCCCGTGTTCAAAACTGGAATGCAGCCCAGCATCCTTCCGGGATAATATATATTGCCAACCTGGGAGGTGTGCTGGAGTATGACGGAGAACGTTGGCGCACCATAGAAATGCCCAATACCACGGCTTTGTCGGTGGGTGTCCACAATGATACCGTCTTTGTGGGTGGGGTTAGTGAGATTGGCTACCTGTATACGCCGAAACAGGACTCTGCTCATATTCGGTACAGGTCATTGACCGACAGAATTCCGAAATCGAATGCTGGTTTTGGAGATGTGTGGCAGGTTATTCCCACGCAGCACGGCGTCTATTTTAGAACCGGGCAATATCTTTTTAGATATCAGGAAGGAACACTTGATAGCTGGGAGGCAGAGACTGGCTTCCATTTTGCATTTAATGTGCGGAATGAACTTTATATTAACGTTCGTGAAAAGGGACTCCACAAGATGGTTGACGGTCAGTTGCAGCTGGTGCCTAATGGGGAAACTTTTGCTGAGGATGGCATTTATGCCATGGAATCCTATGGCAATAAGAAAATTCTGATGGCCACTCGATATAAAGATCTTGTGTTATATGATGGCAGCAGTGTTCAGGATTTCCAATCCCAGGCCAATGCCTTCTTAGAAGAGCATCGATTATATAACGGCATCAAGCTTAGTGATGGTACTTTTGTGTTCGGAACGGTTCAGGAAGGCATCATCCGGATTAATCGAAGAGGAAAAATTTTGAACATCATAAATGAAGAAAACGGGATGCTGGATGATGTGGTCTATAATCTTTTTGAAGATCGAGAGGGTAATTTGTGGGTATCACAAGATCAGGGATTGAGTGTTATCAATATCATGTCGCCCGTTACTGTTTTTGACAAACGTCATGGACTCGAGGGAATGCCGCGGGCAATGTATGCCGATGAAGAGGATTTTTTAGTGGGGACTACGCATGGGTTTTATCAGCGAAAAAATGGAATGCCATTTGAAAAAGTTGATAATTATGAAAAGGTGGCACAAGATTTTGTTAAGTCTGATGGCCGGTTGCTTTTTGTTTCATCAAAGGGGCTTTTTCAGCTGATTGAGGGGCAAACAGAAGAGAAACTACAGCAGCGTTACGCCTCATGTATTACTCAGTCTTCGGTTCATCCGGGATTTTATTATTTGTGTGCAAGAGATGGGCTGTATTTAATTCGAGAAAATACCGGTGAATTTACGAAGCTGGGAAAGATTGAAGGGATAGAATCAGAAGTAAATTCAGTGGCTGAAGATGCAGATGGCAATGTGTGGGTGAGCGTGCCAACAAAGGGGATTTATCAGCTTTGGTGGGATAATTCAAGCCAGCAACTTTTAAAACCCCATCTTCGATTGCGGGCAATGCAGAAAAATAGACCCAAGGTTTTTAAAATCGGAAATGAAATTTTATTCGGCTTTAAGGAAGCATTCATGAGATATGATGCTAACCGCGACTCACTGGTTGATAACATCAGCCTGGAAACAGAGTTCTTTAATGATGCGAATCCCGGTATTTTTTTGTTGGCCAAAGGTAATGATCAACATTTCTGGCTTCGTTCTGCGGAAATCAATATGAAAGTGATTCGCCAGGAAGATGGAAATTTTAAACAGCAACCCAGCTATCTGAACCTTATTCAGAGTAATCAATATAATTTTATCTATCCCGATGCGCAGGGAATGGTGTGGTTTGGAACCGATGAGGGGTTGTTGCGTTATGATCCTCAATCGCCCTACGATTACACCGTTGATTACAACGCTTTTGTCCGGGAAGTGAAAGTACACAACGATTCCCTGATTTACAGTGGACCGCGCAAAAATTCAAAAAACTATGTGTTGCAGTTTAATGAGAATGAGTTACGTTTTCGCTATGCAGCGCCCACTTTTGTTCGGAAAAATGATGTTGAATATCAGATCTTTTTAGAAGGTTTTGATAAAGGATGGAGCAATTGGACGACCGAAACACGAAAAGACTATACGAATATCCCCGAAGGTAATTATACTTTTAAGGTTCGAGCTCGGAACATCCAAAACAAAATCAGCAAGGCTGGAACTTTTCGTTTTAGTGTACTGCCGCCGTGGTACCGAACCATTTGGGCTTATGGATTATACCTGTTGATTATCGGTGGTATTCTTTATGGTTTGCATCGGTTGCGGATCAACCGGATACTGCGCGAGCAGCGCATTCGCAACCGTATTGCCAGTGATCTGCATGACGAGGTGAGCGCATCGCTGAGTTCCATCACTTATTTTGCCGAGGCGATCCGCCAGGTAAAGAGTGGAAAAAGGAGAGGCCATTTTGTAGAGCTGATCTCCGAAAGCGCCTCCGACGCCAAAGAAAAAATTACCGATATCATCTGGTCGATCGATCCCGACAACGACGACTGGGTGAACCTGCTCTCGAAATGCCGCCGTTTCGCCTCCGACTTGTTTGAAAGTAAAAACATGGATTACGAACTACATATCGACACCGACATCGACCGTCCGCTGGGCCTGGAGCTGCGCCAGCACTTGTGGCTTATTTTTAAAGAGATGGCTGTAAATGCGGCGCGCCATTCGCAGGCCGATAAAGTGGAAGTCCAATTTGGGATGAACAGCAATACCCTGAAGCTGGTGGTACAAGATAATGGCATCGGGATAGACGAATCACTGGAGAGATCGGGCGGTCATGGTATCAAGAATATCAAAAAAAGAGCACAGCAAATTGGCGCCGACCTGCAGCTCGAGACCGACGCCGAGATTGGCACCAGATGGATCATGACGTTAAAAATCCGGTAGCAATTACTGCATGATTATGTAGTGCCAAGAAGATATTTATTTTATACATTAAAATATGTCAAACACCGTAGAGGAACTTATAAAAATCATCATCATAGAGGACAACCGCTACATGCGGGAGGGATGGACTACGATTTTGGATTTCGAATCCGACTTTGTGGTTCTCGAGGCTTTTGAGTCTTGCGAAGAGGCTTTCGACAGTGACTTGATGGACAAAGCCGATATTGTGTTGATGGATATCGAGCTGCCGGGCATGTCCGGCATTGAGGGTGTGGACTATATCCAGCAGCACCATGCGCATCTGTCCGTAATCATGGCTACCGTTTTTGATGATGACCAGAATGTGTTTGATGCGCTTTGCGCCGGTGCCGTAGGATATTTGATGAAAAAAGTATCCCCGGAAGAACTCAAAAAGGCGATTCGCGATGCCCAGGACGGGGGATCGCCCATGACGCCCAACATTGCGCGCAAAGTGATCCAGACCTTTCACCAGCCTTCATCCAAAGAGGATGAGAATCAACTGAACGACCGTGAGCTGGAAATTTTGGAGCAACTGGCCAAAGGAAAATCATATGCTGCCATCGGCAAGGCCGTTTTTCTTTCGGTGGATGGCGTCCGATATCATATCCGTAATATTTACCAGAAGCTGCAGGTTCATTCCCGGTCCGAAGCGGTTTCCAAGGGCATCTCCCGCCGCCTTATCAATCCCGATGATATCGATTAAACCTGTCGGTCTTTTCCAGATCTTTACCGGTTCCCTCCAATAACGGGTATGTGGTAAAATCACTGCATGGTTTTAACTATTTCATCTAATTGTACCCCAAATAATACATGGTTATGCGGTGAAATACTGTTTGATGTACAATAGATTACTAGTGGTGAAGCGATAGATAACATGATTAGATGATGAGTCAGTAACAGTAACTACAGGTTAAGTTCCTTACCTAAGCCGTAATACTTCTCGATCTGTGGTTACAATGCTACTGGAGCCAAACCCCAAGAGAGAGCAATAGAGCCCCGATGGATACGAGTCCGTCGGGGTTTTTATTGTAACTAGTAAAAATTACCTATCTCCTCATCTGTAAATACCACATAATCATGTAGTGCATTTGATAAATCAAATGATAAGGTTGTTCTCAAAATGCACGGGTTGTACATGGATCAATGATTTTAGAAACCGTTTATTAACCAATAAATAAAAACAGGAGTCGGTATGAGCATTTCTACAGAAAGAGCCGGAGAGATAAAAGGGATGTTGGCTTCGCTATTGATTGCAATATTAATAGTAAGTCCATCAGTTATATCAGCACAAGATATATCACAGCAAAAACCTGAAAAACCACAACTTGAAACCCTGAATCAGGGGGAAAGGAGTGGAAATTCTGGTGCAGCTTTAATGAATTCGTCACTTCTCGAAGTTCCCTTGTCGCATTCTAATACTGGACCACAGGGGTATTGGTCACATCTTACAACAAGCAATACCGGAGACCTGCCGTGGGGAGAAACCTTTGGATATGCCTTTCCGCGATATTGGAATTATGTATTTGTGGATAGCAGCAATCGGTATTTTGTTGATTCCGGGGGATTGTTCGTATGGAATGGATTTAATTGGCAGCCGGTAATGGTAAATGGTGAACAACTATTTAGAGTACGCGAAATCGTGGAAGACAACGGTGGTAACTTGTGGGTTGGTACCTATAATGGGCTGTATCAGCTTAGCAGTTCACTGCAGCTGATCAATAAGTACACCACAAGCAATTCAAATCTAAAAACAAATGATGTGAACACTCTTTGGATAGAAAATGACGGTTCGCTGTGGGTTGGCCACCGAGGACATGAAAGTACCGGTGGTGGTGGAGTTACCATTTTACATGAGCAGGTGATCGACAGCCTTGGCGTTTATACCAATGATATCATTCAAAGAAGTAATGGGGATGTATGGGTAGCCCAAGCACCCGATGAGCAGGGGAATGGAGGCTATATCTATGTCTATCGACCATCAAATGATTCTTCCTGGGCTTATACGGAGAGCAATAGCGGTTTACCGCATAGTGAAGTAGATAATTTTAGTGAAGACTCCCAAGGCAATATTTGGATGGGGCACTATCCAACGGCACATCATCCGATGGGCGGAGTTACGAGATTTGATGGAACCAACTGGACGCTTTTTGATCAGGATGACGGCCTTCCGCAAGCTGGTGCTTGGTACACTTATGCAGCTTCGGATGACAAAATATACTACAGTACGGGTGATTCCATGATGGTGTATGAAAACAACTCGTGGAATCATTTTACCAATGACAACGATCGTTTTCCCCTTAGAGGTGTAACAATTGTTACCGAAGATAGAGATGGTAATCTTGTTGTCGGGGCCGATCCCGGTGCAGATTTAGTCGGAGGAGGGCTCCAGATTTACGATGGTTCAAGCTGGGAGTTTATATCCAGTTACACCGACAATGGGCTATTCAGCAATGTAGTTTTCGGAGCTGATGTTGATGCTGAAGGTAACCTTTGGGTTTCCGGCTTTTATGGAGCCGCCATGTTTGACGGATCCGACTGGACCTATTTTAATGAGTATGATGGCATGGGCGATACCTATGCCTGGAAAGTAGAGGTGACATCCGACGGGAGTGTTTGGTTTGGTGTAGCTGATGAGGCAGGAGTTACCCGGTACAAGGATGGGAGCTTTACAGAATATGATCAATATGGCGAATATGTAGAGGCAATATTTGAAGACAGTCAGGGAAATATTTGGTTTGGGGCCTTTGATTGGAAAAATATAGACAACCCCGGTGGAATTCTAAAATATGATGGCTCCAATTTTACCGTTTTTGATGAGACCGATGGTATAATTGGTGTCAACGTTACTGCTTTTGGCGAAGGTCCGAACGGTAATATCTACGCAGCCACCAATGCAGGGGCCCTTGTGTACGACGGTTCCAGCTGGTCAGAATTTGCTGTTGACGGGCAGACTGGAGTTGGAGTCGGCGAATTGGCTTCTGATGCGAATGGAAACCTCTGGATAAGTAGTGGAGGCGCCATTAAAAAATGGGATGGCTCAACATGGACTACCTTTGATTCCAGTGACGGTTTTATGGGCTGGACCACTCATATCGAACCGGCTGCCGACGGCTCAATCTGGCTGGCAGGAGCAAGAATCCAGGTGATCCGGGACGGAAACGTATTTGATATGACGCCCCCGGGTTATAGCAGTACTAGTTATGTTATCACCCACGATGATCAAGGTCAGACGTGGGTTGGTACGTAT